>JBEKFQ010000031.1:0-38659 GCA_050013235.1 Beijerinckiaceae bacterium | reverse complement strand
ATCCATGAGCAACACCCCAGATTCTCCAGCTTAAACGCCGGATGATCGCATGACCCAGGGTGGAAACTATTGGACGCTGTTTACCCCCGGAATCTGGAAAGTTTTGCACGCTGTTTTACACTTACCCACACGAAGTTGTGCCAAACCCGGTAAATCGTAAGCAGCTTCTCCAACATTGCCGGATCATACGGCGCATAAATCTGCCACAACCCATTCGCACGACGATTCGACCGGATCGGCCGCTCGCAATACGCCAGCCGCCGACGAGTCTGGTTGAACGCCGTATCAACCGGCCAAAGCGTCCCCATGTTCAACAAATTAGCCGTGTGCTCGGCGTCATAGTCGCCGTAATCGGTCGCATACCGATACCGCTTCACAGGTTCGGCAAGATCCGGAAAAGGATGCTCCAGCCAAGTGTCCTGAAGTGCGCGAGCAGGCACCGCATGCGCGGCCCGAGCAGCAGTAACGCGATCCGCCATCAAAGCCGTCTTAATCTGACTGTCCGTCATTCCAGTAAAACGAATCCGCTGCTGGTCAAACCACGCCTTCGCCTTCGCGTGACCCTTCTGCCGATCAGTGGTCTTCAGATCTTTCTCAATATCGACGATCACAATGTCAGCCGTCCGATCAGATACCCGGTCCGAAAATGCACCAAAACACGCGGACAAAAGTCCAGCATCCCGGTCTAAAAAGAACCGAAGCTTCTTGGCGCCCGGCAATAGGTAGCGAAGCAGCCAATAATGCCCATGCATCAGATAATCGGCATGAACTTGCGCACCTGTAGACGGAAGCTGTTGCCTGATCGTCAAAAGCTCCGGCGCGTCCAAATCGTCCCGCGCCGTCTCTTTCGAACCTGTCGCCGATCGAAAAACAGACGTCTTGTAATCGCCGTCCGTCCATAGACGCGCGAATTGTCGAAGCGCGTAAGGCTTCCCAGGATCGCCAGCCAGCTCAACCGCCTCTTGAAGACCAGCCGGATCAATCGACGGATCAAAATTCGGCGTCAGGCCAAAAATGTAGCCGCTCCTCAACTCACTCGTCGCAACCGCCGTCAATTGGATGGTCTTCCGAGCCGATCGATCGCCCCAGTTGACCATATAATCCTGACGGTCGGTACAAAGATACAGACGGTCAAATTCCATCCTCGGAAGCGCCATCTCCCGCGAGGCCGCGAATAGCCGGCACTGCTCGTAAATGAAGTCGATCTTCCCATACAGACTGGGCGCCCCGATCTCCAAAATTTCCATCATCCGGTTGATCGGCGTCTTGTTAATCAGCAACTTGAAAGCCAACAAGTTGACGTGCGGCTTCTTGTGACCACGCGTCGGCTTGCCTAGCGAAAATGTCTTCTCGCATAGACAGCATTGCCAACGATCCGAGCCCGAATGCGTCTTACCGCGCTTGTAAAACAACCGCTTAGGACTCGATCGCTCCGGAAGATGATTGGCGCACGCCTCGTCCGGACATCGCAATGGAGTCTTTACCCAAAGATAAGACCCCTGACGTCTTAGCTCCTCATATATCCCGCGATTGCTTTTAAGACGGCTAAACTTCATACAGCGAGAACAACGTAGGTCCGCCGATCCGAGACCCCTTATCTGGTAGCCGTCCCCAACGACATGCCGGCCCAGCGGCATCTCGCCCTCGCAAGGTGGAAGCCCAAAGTTTTCGCAGCCCGGCGTTTTGCACCCATTTACTTGGATATGCTCAAAAACAGGCGGAATCGGACGACGTCTACCTCCCGGAGATTTCTCCGAGCTTAAGCCGGACAGATCATCCGGAGAGGAAGGGTGATTGGGATCGTCGCTTTTGTTCACGATCCGTTCTAAATCGGATTGATCGCCCTGTCTAGACGATCAGGGAAAGCCCTTGGTGAGATGATTCGCCGGAGGATGGGGTTTGCACACCTTTGTGTAATGGCTGGGGGCTGAGGCCCTACCTCTTCACCGCCGTGTAGAGATTCGGCCAGTCCTGCGAGAAACCGCCGGGGCAGGCGTCGATGGCATCGGCCGAGAGCAGTGCGAAATCCTTGCCGGTCCAAACCCATTGGGTCACGCTGCCGCAATCGCCGATTCCGCGCCCCTTGGCAAATTCGCTCAAGACCATCGTCTTCGGGTCGAAATCGCTGTTCACGACCGCGTTCTTGGGCGTATCCGCGTCTTGACCAGCGAGATCTTGACCGGCCGGCCGCGGCAGCGAAACCGGGCCGAGCGGCTCACCCTTGGCATTGGTAAAATAGAGCACGCCGGTAAAATTATAGGCGCCGCTCTGGCATGGCACGGAAACGAGCACCCGGTCCGGCGCCACGCTCCAAGCCTTGAGATCCTCGTGGGCCGCGAGCGTATCGGCATCGCAATCGGCGGCGGGCGCGGCGAGCAGAGCCGGGGTGATCGCGGGCTTGGTCACCTCTTCGACCGAACCGGCCGGCGCCGGCGTGACGATTGGCGCAGGCGCCGGCGGCGGAATATTGCCCGGCGGCGTCATGCCCTTGGCGATCAACGCGGTGGGACCGCCAACCCGGCCCTGCCGGTCGTCGATGAAGCGCAACGCCGCCGAAAAGCCCTTGAGATCGATGGTGCTTTTCTCCGGCCCGATGGCCGCCTCCAGGTGGTCCGCATTGCGGATCGCGCCGATCAGCGCCATGGCCGCGCCCGGCACCAGGGTGGCGGAAATATAGCTGGCGTCGTCCGCCGCCGCCTTGGCGGGAACCGGCGCGAGCGCGGCCTTGTCCTTGCCGGTCAGCGCCGTCAAACGAAATTGATCGAAAGGGCCTTTCTTTTCCGCGCCATCGGGCACCCCAAACACAAGCTTGAGCACCGGAGCGGCGCGCGCGCCAGCCTCGCGCGCCAGCCGGAGATAGACCAAACCTTCGCCATCCGCCGCGGCCCCGATGACCACGCAAGCGCCGAGATTATTGCAGCTCGCCGTCCAATTGCCGAAAACCTTGGTGGCCTCGGGTTGCGCCGCATGGGCGGCCGCGAGGGAAAGCGCGGCGCTGGCGAAAAGAGCGAGAGGGAGGCGCATCGAAAACCTTGGGGATCCAGGAAGCTGCAATGATAACCCTTTTAATCGGCCCCTCGACAGGGCGATAGTGCCTCTTCCCGCCGCCAAGGATCCCGCCATCGTGTCTCTCCCCCTGCTCGCGCTCACGATTGCCTCGTTCGGGATCGGCACGACGGAATTCATCATCATGGGGCTGTTGCCCGAGATTTCCGCGAGTCTGCGCGTGAGCATCCCGCAAGCCGGACTTTTGGTCTCGGCCTATGCGTTTGGGGTCGCCTTTGGCGCGCCGGCCGTAGCGGTCGCGACGGCGCGGCTGCCGCGCAAAATCGCGCTGCTCGCGCTCATGGGCATTTTCATCGCGGGCAATGCAGGCTGTGCCTTGGCTCCGTCCTATGCGCTTTTGATCGTGGCCCGCATCGTGACGTCCTTCGCCCATGGCGCCTTTTTCGGGATTGGCAGCGTCGCCGCGCGCGATCTGGCCGCGCCGGGCAAGCGCACGCAGGCGGTCGCGATCATGTTCGCCGGGCTCACTCTCGCCAATGTGCTCGGCGTGCCCTTCGGGACCGCCCTGGGCCAAGCCTTGGGATGGCGGGCGCCGTTTTGGGCGGTCATTCTGATCGGCCTAGCGGCCGGAGGCGCCATCGCGCGCTTCATTCCGGCCCATCTGCCCGGCTCGAAACAAGGGATCGCGGCGGAATTTTTGACCCTCCGTCACCCCCGCGTGCTGTTGCCGATGGCGATCAGCGCGCTGGCCTCGATCAGCATGTTCAGCGTCGTGACCTCCATCACTCCGCTGCTGGAGCAAGTCAGCGGATTGACGCCCCATGGCGTCACCATCGCATTGCTGTTTTTCGGCCTCGGCCTGACCTTGGGGAATCTCGCGGGGGGTTGGCTCGCGGATTGGCGGCTGCTGACGACCATCACCGGCACGTTCGTGGCCGTGATCGCGGTGCTCGTGCTTTTCACCGTCACATGCCACTGGCCCTTGCCCGCCGTGGCGACGCTGACGATCTGGGGGGCGCTGGCCTTTGCGCTGGTCTCGCCCTTGCAAAGCTGGGTAGTGATCGCGGCCAGCGATGCCCCCAACCTCGCCGCCACCCTCAACCAAGGCGCCTTCAACTTCGGCAATGCGACCGGCGCCTGGGCCGGCGGCATGGCGCTCAGCGCCGGAGCGAGCTACGCCACGCTACCCTGGCTCGGCGCGACGGTGGCCGCGGTCGCGCTCGCGGTGACGCTTTTCGCCGTGAGGGATGTCAGGGGAGCGCAGGCGGTCGAGTCGACTCCTTGACCCTCTACAGCACCCCCAGCCACCGCTCCGCCTGCGCCTTCACATTCGCAGGCGCCGTCCCGCCGTAGCTCGTGCGGCTGGTGACGGAATTGCGCACGCCCAAGACCGCGAAAACTTCAGCGGTGATCCCCGGCTCGATGGCGCGCAGATCCTCGAGGGACAAATCCTCTAGCCCCACATTGCGCTCCGCCGCCAAGGCGACGACGCGGCCGGTGACGTGGTGGGCTTGGCGGAAGGGCACGCCGAGCGCGCGCACCAGCCAATCCGCGAGATCGGTCGCGGTGGAAAAGCCGGCGCCCGCCGCGGCTTCCAGGCGCGCGACGTCCGGCTTCAAATCGTCCACCATGCCGGTCATGGCGGCCAAGCAAAGCGACAGCGTCTGCAACGCGTCGAACGTGCCTTCCTTGTCTTCCTGCATATCCTTGGAATAAGCGAGCGGCAGGCCCTTCATCACGACGAGCAGGCCGGTCAGCGCCCCGATCACCCGGCCGGTCTTGCCGCGCACCAGCTCCGCCGCGTCGGGATTGCGCTTTTGCGGCATGATCGAGGAGCCCGTCGAGAACTTGTCCGACAGCGAGGCAAAAGCGAATTGCGAGGTCGCCCACAGCACGATCTCCTCGGCGAACCGGGAAAGATGCGTCGCGGTGATCGCCGCCGCCGCCAGAGCCTCCAGCGCGAAATCGCGATCCGACACGCTATCCAGCGAATTGGCGGTGGGGCGGTCGAAGCCAAGCGTTTTGGCGGTAAAATCCCGGTCGATCGGGAAGGACGTGCCGGCCAAGGCCGCGGCGCCCAGCGGACATTCGTTGAGGCGGCGCCGCGCGTCCTGAAACCGGCCCCGGTCGCGCGCGAACATTTCGACGTAAGCGAGCAAATGATGACCCAAGGTGACGGGCTGCGCGCTTTGCAAATGAGTGAAGCCGGGCATGACGTCGCCGGCATGCGCCAAGGCCTTGGTGGCGAGCGCCTTCTGCAAATCGTGGAGCTGCGAGTCGATTTGATCGACGGTGTCGCGGACCCAAAGCCGGAAATCCACCGCCACCTGATCGTTGCGCGAGCGCGCCGTATGCAGCCGCCCGGCGGCCGGCCCCACCAAGGTGGCAAGCCGCGATTCCACATTCATGTGGATGTCCTCGAGCGCGCGCGAAAAGGTGAAGCTGCCGCTCTCGATTTCGCCACGGATGGTCTTTAGTCCCTCCGCAATGGCGGCGGCATCGGCCTCGCTGACGATCCCGGTCTTGGCGAGCATGGCGACATGGGCGAGCGATCCCGCTATATCCTGGTGCGCCAGCTTCTGGTCGAACCCAATGGAAGCATTGATTTCTTCCATGATCGCACCGGGGCCGCTGGCGAACCGGCCGCCCCACATTTGATTGCTCATGTTCTCGCGCCCGTGAAAAGAAACCTAGAGATGACCGGCACCACGCCAAACCATCGGCCAGCCCGAAAATTCGCATTGATCGGCGGCCTCGCCGCCGTCGTCCTCGCCCTCGGTCTATACGGGATCGTGCGGCCCGGCGGCAAGACGGCACAGTTCGCGGGCGCCTGTCCGCTCTCGCAGGCCGCCGCGGCCAAGGCAGGCCCGCTCGCCCGTGGCGAAGTCGCCGCCTTCAGCGCGGCCAGCCGCGACACGCCGCTTTCGGACATTGCCTTCACCGGGCCGGACGGCGTGCCAACCACCGTGGCGGCCTTCAAGGGCAAAACCGTTTTGCTGAACCTGTGGGCCACCTGGTGCATCCCCTGCCGCGAGGAAATGCCCGCTTTGGCCAAACTGCAAACCGATCTCGGCTCGAAGGATTTTTCCGTCGTGGCGGTCAACATCGACACCGCCCGCCTCGACAAGCCCAAGGCTTTCCTGAAGGAAATCAACGCGACGGCTTTGTCCTTCTATGCCGATCCGACCGCGGACATCCTACAGCAACTGAAGCGCAGCGAAAAAATCCAGGGCTTGCCCACCACGATCCTGATCGGCCGGGATGGCTGCGAAATCGGCATGATGGAAGGCCCGGCGAAATGGGATTCTCCCGACGCGCTGAGCCTGATCAAGCAGGCGGAGGGATAGTCAAAGCCGCGCTAAAGCGCGTTCCGCTTTGGTGGAATCACCAAAGCGATAAGAACTCGCTTTCTTACTAAGGAGTTAGAGCATGTCCTCAATCGAAAAAGTCTGCAACTTTTTCGGGACATGCTCTAAAGCGCGTTCCGCTTTGGTGGAATCACCAAAGCGACAAGAACTCGCTCTCTTACTAAGGAGTTAGAGCATGTCCTCGATCGAAAAAGCCTGCGACTTTTTCGGGACATGCTCTGGCGGGGAACTCTAGGATCCCCGCCAAGCGCAGGCTTCGAGCCTCAAACCTTGGACGGTTCCTTGAACGGGATGTTCTGCTCGGACAGAAGCGCCGTCAGCTCACCGCTTTGGAACATTTCGCGCACGATGTCGCAGCCGCCGACGAACTCGCCCTTGACATAAAGCTGCGGAATTGTCGGCCAGTTCGAGAAGGTCTTGATCCCGTTGCGGATCTCGTCGGATTCCAGGACATTCACGCTGTGGTAGGGCACCTCGATATAGCCGAGGATTTGCGCGACCTGGCTGGAGAAACCGCATTGCGGGAATTTCGGCGTGCCCTTCATGAAGAGCACGACATCGTTGGAATCGACGGCTTGTTTGATGGTTTCTTGCGCGAACATCACGGCCCTTCCCTTGAATTTCGCGGCATACTCCCGCGTCGATGAGAATCTTCAGCTTTCCAGTTTGGGCGTCAAAGTTTGCAGTTGCAAGGCGTGCAACGTGCCGCCCATGTGCCCGCCCAAAGCGGCATAGACGAGTTGATGCTGTTTCAGCTTGGTTTTGCCGGCAAAGGCGGCCGACGTCACCGTCGCCGAAAAATGGTCGTCATCCCCCGCGAGGTCGATGATCTCGACCTCCGCATCGGGAAGAGCGGCCTTAATCAGCCGTTCAATCTCGGCGGCAGGCATCGGCATTGGAAGCATCCCCTTTATTTCGTGCACGATTGATATAGGGGGTTACGGGCGAAACGGGAAGAACCCCTGCCGCGTTGGAACGTACCTTTGTTCCTACCTCGGCAGAACGCTCGTCCCCATCAACGCCTTGTCCACGGCATGCGCGGCCTGGCGGCCTTCGCGGATGGCCCACACGACCAGCGACTGACCGCGCCGCATGTCGCCGCAGGCGTAAACCTTGGGGTGAGACGTGAGATAACTCTGCTGATCCGCCGTGACATTGCCGCGCTTGTCGAGGCTCACGCCGAGCTTTTCCAACAGGCCTTCGGCGACGGGGGAGACGAAGCCCATGGCAAACAGCACGAGATCGGCGCGCAACTCGAACGAACTGTCCGGGATTTCCTGCATTTTGGCGTCGACCCGCACGCAGCGCAGCTTGGTCACTTTCCCCTCGGCATCGCCGATGAATTCCCGCGTCACGACCGCGAAATCGCGGGCCGCGCCTTCCTCGTGCGAGGACGAGGTGCGCAGCTTCAGCGGCCAATCCGGCCAGGTCAGCAGCTTGTTCTCCCGAACGGGCGGCTCCGGCATGATTTCGAGCTGAGTCACCGAGACCGCGCCCTGGCGCACCGAGGTGCCGATACAATCCGAGCCGGTGTCGCCGCCGCCGATCACGACGACATGCTTGCCCGACGCCAGGATCGGATCGTTGCTGGTCAGCGGTTCATGGCTGACGCGCCGGTTCTGCTGCGGCAGAAACTCCATGGCGAAATGGACGCCACGCAGCTCGCGGCCGGGCACGGGAAGATCGCGCGGCTTTTCCGCGCCGCCTGCCAACACCACGGCATCATGGCCCGCGACAAGAACGGCGGGATCGGCGTCCACGCCGACATCGATGTTGTAATGGAAAACGACGCCCTCGGCCTCCATCTGGCGCAAGCGCCGATCGATCAGCGTCTTTTCCATCTTGAAATCGGGAATGCCATAGCGCAGCAGGCCGCCGGCCTTGGCGTTCTTTTCGTAGACGTGAACCTCGTGGCCGGCGCGGGCCAATTGCTGCGCGCAAGCCAAGCCCGCCGGGCCCGAGCCGATGATCGCGACCTTTTTGCCGGTGGGCTTGCCGAATACTTCGGGAGCGACCCAGCCATTGGCGAAAGCGCGATCGACAATCGCGCATTCGATCGTCTTGATCGTGACCGACGCATCGTTGAGATTCAGCGTGCAGGCGGCCTCGCAAGGCGCGGGGCAGACACGGCCGGTGAATTCCGGGAAATTATTGGTGGAGTGGAGGTTGCGCGCGGCCTCTTCCCAGTTCGCCCGGTAGACGAGATCGTTCCAATCCGGGATCTGATTGTTGACGGGGCAACCATTGTGACAATAGGGGATGCCGCAATCCATGCAGCGCGCCGCTTGTTCCTTCGTCGCTTCTTCCGGCAGCGGAATCACGAATTCCTTGTAATTACGGATCCGGTCCGACGCCGGTGCATAGCGCCGGTCCCGCCGGTCGAATTCAAGGAAGCCTGTAACCTTGCCCATGGTATCCTCAAGATGAGACGTCCGGCCGGTGCCAAACGGGTGTGAGTTCCGCCCTTTCGCGCGCCCGCGCGGCCAGACGCCGTTTTATGTTCGACGATCTCAAGCGGTTTCGAGATCCGCCGTATCCGTCGCACTCAGCTTGCGCATGGCCTCCCGGTATTCCACCGGGATCACCTTACGGAATTTCGGCAGCGCCGTGGACCAATCGTCGAGAAAACGCTGTCCCAGCGCCGAACCGGTATAGGCGACGTGTTTTTCGATCAAGTGACGCAACCGCGCCGAGTCGCACCGGGTGAGATCGGCGGCGATCTTGACCTTGCCATGCGCAAGGAGATCGCGGGTCTGATGATAGAGCTTCTCGTTCTCCGCCTCTTCGTCGGCGAGCGGCTCGAGATCGACCATGGTGAGATTGCAACGCTGCGCGAAGGTTCCATCGCCATCGTAAACATAAGCCACGCCGCCGGACATACCGGCCGCGAAATTCCGGCCGGTCTGCCCAAGCACCACCACGACCCCGCCGGTCATATATTCGCAGCCGTGATCGCCGGTGCCTTCGACGACCGAAATCGCGCCGGAATTGCGCACGGCGAAGCGCTCGCCCGCGACACCGCGGAAATAGCTTTCCCCGTCTGTCGCGCCATAAAGCGCGGTATTGCCGACGATGATCGACTCCTCCGGCACGATGGCGGAATTGGCGGGCGGATAGATCACGATGCGTCCGCCTGACAGGCCCTTGCCGACATAATCATTGGCCTGGCCCTCGAGTTCGAGCGTCACGCCCTTGGCCAGGAATCCGCCGAAACTCTGGCCCGCCGTTCCCTTGGCCTTGACATGGATCGTGCCCTCGGGAAGGCCCTCCTCGCCGTAAAGACGCGCGATCTTGCCCGACAACATGGCGCCGGTGGTGCGATCGGTATTGTTGATCGCGGTCTCGATCCTGACCGGCGTTTGCGTCACGATGGCGTGCGTGGCCTTTTCGATCAGGGTGCGGTCGAGCACGTTCTCGAGCTTGTGATCTTGCGATGTCGTGTGGAAGATCGCATCGCCTTGGCGGGCCACCGGCTTGTGAAACAATTTGCTGAAATCGAGCCCCTTGGCCTTCCAATGTTCGATCACCTTGGCGCGGTCGAGCATCTGCATTTGGCCGATCATCTCGTCGAAGCGGCGGTAACCCATCGCGGCCATCAATTCGCGCACTTCCTCGGCGACGAAGAAGAAGAAATTGATGACATGCTCGGGTTGGCCGACAAACTTCTTGCGCAGGACCGGGTCTTGCGTGGCGACGCCGACCGGGCAGGTGTTCAAGTGACACTTGCGCATCATGATACAGCCGGCCGCGATGAGCGGCGCCGTGGCGAACCCGAATTCGTCGGCCCCGAGCAACGCGCCGACGACCACGTCGCGCCCCGTGCGCAGACCGCCATCGACCTGCACCGCGATGCGCGAGCGCAAGCGGTTCAGCACCAAGGTCTGATGGGTTTCGGCGAGGCCGATCTCCCAGGGCGAACCGGCGTATTTTATCGACGTCAGCGGCGAAGCCCCCGTGCCGCCCTCGAAGCCGGAAATCGTCACATGGTCGGCGCGGCCCTTGGAAACGCCGGCCGCCACCGTGCCGACCCCGACCTCGGAGACGAGCTTCACCGAGACGGCGGCTTCGGGATTGACGTTCTTGAGATCGTAGATGAGCTGCGCGAGATCCTCGATGGAGTAGATATCGTGGTGCGGCGGCGGCGAGATCAGCCCGACGCCGGGCGTCGAATGCCGCACCTTGGCGATGACCGCATCGACCTTGTGGCCGGGGAGCTGGCCGCCTTCGCCGGGCTTCGCGCCCTGCGCCATCTTGATTTGCAGCATATCCGCGTTGACGAGATATTCCGCCGTGACGCCGAACCGGCCGGACGCCACTTGCTTGATCGCCGAGCGCATGGAATCGCCGTTGGGCAGCGGCTTATAGCGATCGGACTCCTCGCCGCCTTCGCCGGTGTTCGACTTGCCGCCGATCCGGTTCATGGCAATAGCCAGCGTCGTATGCGCCTCGCGCGAGATCGACCCGAAGCTCATGGCGCCGGTGGCGAACCGCTTGACGATATCCTTGGCGGGCTCGACCTCGGCGAGCGGCACCGGCGCGCGGGATTCTTCCTCCGCGCTCTTGATGCGGAACAGGCCGCGAATGGTCAGGAGCTGGCCGTCCTGCTCGTTCAAGAGCTTGGCGTATTCGCGATAGGTCTCGAGCGCTTTAGCGTCCTGCGCTTGGGAATCCAGTCCTTTTCCGCGCACGGCGTGCTGGAGCAGCGACACCGATTGCGGCGACCAGGAATGCGCCTCGCCGCGCACCCGGTAGGCATAATCGCCGCCAACCGCCAAGGCCGTGCGATAGACCGGCGAATCGCCGAAGGCATCGGCGTGACGGCGCATGCTCTCCTCGGCGATCTCGTCGAGCCCAACGCCGCCGATCCGTGTCGCCGTGCCCGTGAAATATTGCTTCACGAAACTCTCGGACAGGCCGACGGCATCGAAAATCTGCGCGCCGCAATAGGATTGATAGGTCGAAATGCCCATTTTCGACATGACCTTCAACAGGCCCTTGCCGATCGATTTGATATAGCGCTTCACCGCCTCGTAGGCATCGACCTCGTCGGGGAAGGTCTCCGCCATATGGGCCAAGGTCTCGAACGCGAGATAGGGGTTGATCGCCTCGGCGCCATAGCCCGCCAGCAGCGCGAAATGATGGACTTCGCGCGCCTCGCCGGTCTCCACCACGAGACCGACCGACGTCCGCAACCCCGTGCGGATCAAGTGGTGATGCACCGCCGCGGTTGCCAACAGCGCCGGAATCGGAATCCGGTCCGCGCCAACCAAACGGTCGGAGAGAACGATGATATTATAGCCGCCCTGCACCGCCTGATCCGAGCGCGAGCAGAGACGCGCCAAAGCCGAGGCCATCCCTTCCGCGCCGCTCTGCGCGGGATAAGTGATGTCGAGCGTCTTGGTGTCGAAGGAATCCTCGAACGATCCGATCGAGCGGATCTTTTCGAGATCGGCATTGGTGAGGATCGGTTGGCGCACTTCCAGGCGCTTGCGCTCGGCATTGCCGTCGTGATCGAGAATATTCGGCCGCGGCCCGATGAACGACACCAGGCTCATGACGAGTTCCTCGCGGATCGGATCGATCGGCGGATTCGTCACCTGGGCGAAATTCTGCTGGAAATAGGTGAACAGCAGCTTGGGCTTGTTCGATAGCGCGGAAATCGGCGTGTCCGTGCCCATCGACCCCGTCGCTTCCATGCCGGTCAAGGCCATCGGCGACAGCAGGATCGAAATATCCTCCTGGGTATAGCCGAACGCCTGTTGGCGATCGAGCAGCGAGACGTCGGTGCGGGCCGTGCGCGGGGGCACATCGGTCATTTCCTCCAGCACGATCTGGGTCTTTTCGACCCACGCGCCATAGGGATGCAGGCCGCAAATCTGCTGCTTGATCTCGGCATCGGACACGATGCGGCCCTGTTCGAGATCGACGAGCAGCATCTTGCCCGGCTGCAAGCGCCATTTCTGGACGATCTTTTCCTCGGGGATCGGCAGGACGCCGGCCTCGGACGCCATGACGACGAGACCGTCGTCCGTCACGACGTAGCGCGCGGGCCGCAAGCCATTGCGATCCAGCGTCGCGCCGATCTGACGGCCGTCGGTGAAGGCGACCGCCGCCGGCCCGTCCCACGGCTCCATCATCGAGGCATGATATTCATAGAAGGAGCGGCGTTGCTCGTCCATCAGCGGATTGCCGGCCCAAGCTTCCGGGATCAGCATCATCATGGCATGGGCGAGCGAATAGCCGCCGCGCACCAGAAATTCGAGCGCATTGTCGAAACAAGCGGTATCCGACTGGCCCTCGTAGGAAATGGGCCAGAGTTTTTGGATGTCGTCCCCGAACAGATCCGACGCCACCGAGGCTTGCCGCGCGGCCATCCAATTCACATTGCCGCGCAACGTGTTGATCTCGCCGTTATGGGCGACGAAGCGGTAGGGATGCGCCAGCGACCACGACGGAAACGTGTTGGTGGAGAAGCGCTGATGGACCAAGGCCAGCGCCGTTTCCAGGCCGGGATCGCGCAAATCCTTGAAATAATCGCCAAGCTGGCCCGCCAGCAGCAAGCCTTTGTAGACGATCGTGCGCGACGACATGGAGACGGAATAATAGCCGGAAAAGCGCGGATCCGAGCGCCCGAAGATGACCCCGGAGATCGCCTTGCGCAGAATATAGATGCGGCGCTCGAACGTATCCTGGTCCGCCACGCCGGCGCCCTTGCCGATGAAGCACTGGCGAGTCACCGGCTCGCTGGCAACGACGCTTTCCCCCAAGACGCTGGAATCGACAGGCACATCGCGCCAGCCCAGGAACACTTGCCCCTCGGCAACCGTGGTGTCCTCGACGATTTTCTCGATGATTCGCCGGGCCTCGGCGTCCCTTGGCATGAATAGGACGCCAATGGCGTAATCGCCGGCGGGGGGAAGCGTGAAACCACCTTCCCTGGCCTTGGCGGCGAAGAACGCATGGGGAATCTGCAGCAACATGCCGCAGCCGTCGCCGGCCTTGGGGTCGGCCCCCGTCGCGCCGCGATGGTCGATGTTGAGCAGGATCTCCAAGCCCATGGCGACAATCGAATGCGATTTCCGGTTGTGCATGTTGGCGACGAAGCCGACGCCGCAGGCATCGTGCTCCTTGGACGGATCGTAGAGACCTTGCGCCACGGGGAGACCGGGGTCGCGTCCCACGATGTCGCGGCGCACGCTCGGATCGCGAGGCTCTTTCGCGAGCGGCGGGCACGCAATCTTGCCACGCGGCTCCTCGAAGCCCTGACTATCCCCTTGAATTCCGTGAGCCTTCATCATCAACCCCATGGCAGGTCTTTTTATAAGCACGTCTCTTTAAGCAACTCTCGTTTCAAAACGCCCGCGCCAGACGCCTCGAAGAGTTTTCCACCCGGGCCGGACGGCCCAGATGACGGGTATGCCCTTGTTGAAAGAGCGGCGGGCGCTGCCCGCGGGCAAGCCAAACAGGCTTCCCCGGCAGCATGCCCGGCACTGCGTACAATATCGCCTTCGCACGCCAGACAAGATTATCGCGAGGCGAATTAGTCAGCAATCCTGTCCTATCGCCGTCACCGTTATAGATTCGGACTTGATGGAGCAAGCCGCTCGAAAGCCTGCCTGCAAGGCTAATGCCGATGAGAGGGACGGCCCGCGCCGGAGTCAATATCGTCCGTCCGAATCGCCGGACCGGGCCACCTCCCGGAAATCCCGCCCGGCTTTTCCATCGGAATATGGTTAACGCTTGAAAAGACAATGATTTCGAGCGGCTAACGAGGTCTGCCCGGGCGGATGGGGCGGTTTGCGCCAAGCTGACGCTCGATCGTTAAACCTCTTTAATATCAAGAACTCATGACAAAAAACCGGGGCGGTTCCGCGGCATGAGGACCAAAGAAAATCCGCGGCTAGTTTACAACAGCAGCATTTTCCCGCATTCCTGACCCGGATGTCACCAAGCTTTTGCCCCAATTGGTCCAGAGTTTGGGACAGCAGTGGCGGAGGTCGCCGGGGGAGTCATGATGCTAGTTGCGCGCCAGGCAGACGATCGCAAGACCTTTCTCTTGGTGCGGACCGCCCTGGCCGCTGCCTTGGTTTTAAGCGTCACGCCTCGTTTTGCGTCCGCCGAAGTGCTTGATCCGCTTCGTGGATACGCTCTAGACGGCACCCCGGTCGCGCAACAAAAGCATCGCGACGGCGAGAATGTGAAGCCTGGCGGCGAATCGAAAGAGCCCCCACGTTCTCGTCCCGCCTATGTCTCCTATCGGACGATTCGCCGGATTGCCGGCGACAATGGCTTCAAGACAACCGGCCAACCCCATCGCAACGGACACTCGTTCATCGTGAACGCCGATGACGGCAAGGGGCACCATTTCCGGTTGATCTTCAATGCCTTCAACGGCCAGCTCGTAGAACGGACGGACCTTGGCCCGGATGCCTCGCAAGTCAAGACGGCGACGAACAACGGTTCCGGCCCCTATTCGGCCCCAACCTGGGACGAGGTTTCCGGCAAAAGCCCTTCCGTGAAGGCAGCAGCGACCGTCGCTGCTCCTCCGGCGGCGGCCGTGGCGGCAACACCGCCCGTTCCGGCGCCCTCGAAGACCGGGACCACGACGGCGAGCAACAGTTCCGGGCCCTATTCGGCGCCAACCTGGGACGAGGTTTCCGGCAAAAGCCCTTCCGAAACGGCAGCAGCGCCCGCCGCCGCCCCCGTGGCGGTAACGCCGCCCGTTTCGACGCCCGCTGGCCCGCCGGCGTCCTATGCCGCCGTTTCGCCCTGCGAAATGACCCCCGCCGCCGCGGCCTCGAAACAAGCCGGGGCTGAGCCCGCCCAGCCATCCAAAGCCGAAACGACAACGGCGAGCAACAGTTCCGGACCCTATTCGGCGCCGACCTGGGACGAGGTTTCCGGCAAGGACTCCTCCGGGACGGCAGCCGCGCCTGAGGCCGACGCCGCGCCAGGTTCGCCCAGGATCACCGGATCGATCCCCCTGGGGGCGCCCAATAAAAATAGCCCGCCCGAGCCCTATTGGGCTCCCACCTGGGACGAAGTTTCCGGCCAGGACGCACCCCCGCAAACCGGCGAAAAGCCCTAGAATATGATAGGCTTTTGGATCAAGGATAACTTGATGCTTCGTTTATCCGTGTGCGCCGCCGCTGTTCTCGCCCTTGGCGGGATCGCCCAAGCCGCAACCGAACCGCCCCATCCCGCCGCGCTCGATGAAGCGATCATCCGGCAGGCCCATAAGCACGGGGTGCCGGAAAAGCTCGTCCGCCGCATCGTGATGCGCGAGAGCAAATATAACGCGCGGGCCCACAACCGCTCCTTCTGGGGCCTGATGCAAATCAGCTATCCCACCGCGAAAAGCATGGGCTTCAAGGGCAAGCCGCGCGATCTGCTCGATCCCTTCGTCAATCTGACTTATGCCGTTCCCTATCTCGCCAATGCTTTTATCATCGCCGGCAAGGAAGAGGATGCGGCGGTGCGGCTTTATGCCAGCGGCTACTACCAGACCGCGAAGAGCAGGGGCTTGCTGAGCGAACTCCGCACCGCCGATTCCGAGCCCGTGAGTCCCGAACCCAGCCTGCTCGCGGCCACGGCGCAGCCGATCTCGAATTTGGCGGCCGCCGTCGCCAATACGCCCAACGCCATTCAAGTTGCGTCAGCTGCCGCGCAGGCGCCGGATCCAGCCGCCGCGCAGGCCCAGAATCCCGCCGGCGCTGGGCCGGCGCAAGCTGAACAATCGCATCCGGGAGCAACGGGCGGCGGGACGGATCATGATCCCGCAGTCATGATGACGCTCGTCAAGGGCGGTTACAGCCCGCCGAAAAAATGGACGAAAGACGGCGGCATCACCGTGATCGCCAGGGGCGAGCAGCGGATCGAACAAATCGCGGCCTCCCGCCTCGATGGAGCCGGGACCGCCGGCGCCAAGGACGCGAAGAGCGCGGCCAAGCCTAGCAAGCCCGTTAAAGTCACGGCTTTTGCGATGCTCGACCCGCCGCAGGCCGAAGCCCCAGCGACCTCCCTTACACAGGTCTTTACCGGCCTTCAGGCCTATGCCGCGCCGGAGCCGCGCGATAACGGCGCTCCGCAAACCGCGATCACGCTCGCGGCAGCGCCCGCCCGCGAAACGTCGGCACGACCGGCCGTCCAGCTCCGGGGACCGGTCGACGCCGCCGGGACGCGCGATGCGCCGGCAGCCAAACCCGCCCCGGCAAAGCCCGTCTTGACCAAGACAGCGCCGGCCAAAACAGACCCCGCCAAAGCCACGCCGGTTGAGCCCGTTGTGGCCGAGGCACCCGCCCCGGCCCCCGCGGCTCCCCTGGCCGAAACGGCGGCCAACACCCCGGCAAGCCCTTACGGCAATCTGACCGGCTCCGTCGCGCCGCTGCCATCCACCGGCTTCGCACTCACGTCCGTCGAAACGGCCGAGGCCGTGCCGGTTGCGGCGACCCCAGTTGTGGCGAAACCAGCTTCTCCCAAGCCCAAGCCAGCAGCGAAGACGGCGGTGCAGCCGATCCAATTGCATGTAGCTTCCGCCGAAAAGCCCGCGCCAGCTCGCAAACATCTCGCCTTGGCCGCGAAAGTGGATTTGCCCGAGGCGAAGTGACGTGGATTTGCCCGAGGCGGCGTAACGGACGCGCCGCGGCATACCCGAGAGACCCGCAAGCGCGGCCGTGACTCACAGCAACGCGCTATTTTCATCGATTCAGAGCAGCCCTGCGTGACGTCAACCACGCCGGGCTGCTGCCGTTTCACCAGGTGAGCAAACGCCGGGACGTTTGCCGGGCAACCCGCTTGGAGCATGCCCGGCAAAAGTTGCGGACTTTTGCGATCGGGGACATTCTCCAAGCTCTTATCAAGAGGCGGGTTTCCCATCGCTTGGGTGAAATCACCCAAGCGATGGACGCTTTACGCCGCGCGCTGGGTCTCGACGGCCTTGAGACCGGGCGTATGGATCTGAATTTGCCGGGGTTTTTGGGCCTCGGGAATTTCGCGGACGAGATCCACGTGCAACAGGCCATGCTCCAAGGTGGCGCCGGTGACCTGGACATGATCGGCGAGCTGGAACCGCCGCTCGAAGGCGCGCGCCGCAATGCCTTGATAGAGCACCTCGCGGTGGCCGGCCCCGGCTTTTTCGCCCTCTTGGGGCGCCGCGGGCCGCGCCTCTTTCGAGCCGCGAATGGTCAGCGCATTTTCCTTCGATTCGATGGACAGCTCGTTTTCCGCGAACCCCGCGACAGCCACGGTGATCCGGTAGTTCAGCTCGCCCGTCCGCTCGATATTATAGGGCGGATAGCCCGGCAGGCTCTCGGGCGTGGAGACCTGATCGAGCAGGCTAAACAGCCGGTCGAAGCCGACGGTGGAGCGGTAAAGCGGCGAGAGATCGAATTGACGCATGACATATCCTCCTGAAGAAGCGACATGAGAGAAAGCGCCTGCCGTAGGGCCAAGCCCCCTCTCAAACCTGAACCAAGCCCCAGCTCTTCGCGGCTGCGGATCAGAAGCCAGGATGCTCGAGTCCGCGCGTCCGTTGGGCCCGCGCCATAAAAACGTGGGAACGCCGGAAAACATTCGCAAGAGTGTGGCAAAGTGCCCAAATCAAAAAACCGGATCGCGGAGATCGTCCCGGCGCTTTCCGCCGGGACGGCATGCCTATGAGCCGGCTTGCCCCGCGCGGCCGGCCAGCGCCGGCTGCGTGTCATTATGGCTTAGTGAAAATGGCGATCTGTTTTCAACGCGGGAATCTGCTTAAGTTTGGTTTGAACGCAGAGTTCCACCGGAAAACCGGGAGCACCTTTCCGGACTCTGCCGAAGTGACGGAAATCGCTCTCTTCCCGGGATCTCGCGCAGTGTCCCGGTCGCAAAAGCCAATGGCTGCTGGGACCGGGAAAATGCTTTAGGGTCAAGGAAGGCCGAAACTGGAAAAAGGAAATCATGCGAATCGACCTTTTCGCCACGCCGGGAAACGCTATTCCGCTCGATCCGATCGTATCGGCCGTGCGCACCAGGGACGGCCTCACCTTGCGCGTCGCGCGATGGATGGCGCCGCGCGACAGCCGTGGGACCGTCGTGATCGCGACGGGACGCGGCGAATTCATCGAGAGCTATTTCGAGACCGTCAACGACCTGCGAGCCCGCCGCTTCGATACCGTCGTCCTGGATTGGCGGGGCCAGGGACAATCGGACCGGCAGATTTCCCGTCCCCGGCGCGGCCATGTCACCAGTTTCGACCTGTTTCATCTCGATCTCGCCGCGCTGGAATCGCAAATTCTCCGGCCTTTCGCGCCCAAACCTTGGTATGGGCTCGGCCATTCCATGGGGGGCGCGATCCTCTTGGACCAAGCCCATTCCGGACTGTCCCCTTTCGAACGGCTGGTCCTCTCCGCGCCGATGATCGATCTCCCCTTGCGGTTCCGCCCGGCGCTCGAAACCTATATCGCCGTGGCGGCCCGGACGGGGTTCGGCCAGTTGATGGTTCCGGGCGGCAGCGAGAATTCCGTCTTCAACCGGCCCTTCGAAGACAATGAACTGACATCCGACCGGAACCGTCATGCCCGGACCTCGGCCGCCATCAAAGCAAATCCGGCCCTGACGGTGGGCGCGCCGACGATTGCCTGGACCCATGCCGCCTTTCGTTTGATGAAGCGCTTTCGCGATCCCCGCTTCGCCATGGAGACCCTGACGCCGGCGCTCATCGTCGCGGCGGGCGCCGACCGGGTCGTCGATACGGCCTCCACGGAACGTTTCGCCGCAAGGCTCAAAACCGGCTGTTGCCTGACCATTCCCGGCGCCAGGCATGAAATCTTGAAGGAGCGCGACTCCATCCGCAGCCAATTCTGGGCCGCTTTCGATGCCTTCATCCCCGGCAACACCGACGAACGCGTGGAGCGAGCGAAAAGCGCGATGTTCAAGCGGTGAGCGGCCTCAGGCGCGACGCAAACCTCTCGATGCCGGCTTAAACCGGCCCCGGCACCGCCACGCGCCGCCAGCCGGCGCGGCCGATCATGCGAAGTTTGTTGCGCAAATCCATGCGCAACAGATTGCTATGCAAGATGCCCTTGGTGAACCGGGTCTGCTTGCTGTAGTCGATATTGACATCGACGATCACCGGATGATTTTCCGCCGCCAAAGCATGGGCTTGCGCGATAATCGCGGAAATATCGGCATCCGTTTCCAACCGCAGATACCGCGCCCCGGTGGCCTGCGCGAAACCCTGAATCCGGATTTCCGGAAGCACGGTGCAGGTCTTGCGGTTGTAGGGCAGTTGCTGGGCCTGGGAGATCTGCGACAACTCGCCGTCGTTAAAGACGTAAATCACCACGCCGAGACCATGTTCGGCCGCGGTGAGGAGTTCCATGCCGGTCATCAGAAAAGCGCCGTCGCCAACGATGCCGGCAACGGTTTTATCCGGATGCGTCAGCATCACGCCGATCGACGCCGGAACGCAATAGCCCATGCAATTGAAATCCGTCGGCATGATCAGGTGACGGCTCGCCCGGGATTCGAAAAGTTCGGCCACGAGAAACGTGTGATTGCCGTCGTCGGTGACGAGATAGTCGTCGTCTTTCAGGGTGGCCCGCAAAGCCTCGAAGAACCGGATCGGGTTGACGCGCGTGCCGCTATCGTGGCGGCGCCACTCCTCCCTGTAATGTTGTTTGCCCGCGGCGATGCGCTCGCGCAGCCCCGGCCTGACGGGGCGTGGGCCGGTCTTTTCAAGGGCGTCGATCAGGCCGCGCAGAACCGCGCGCGCATCCCCTTCAATCGCGACGCGAGCGGGATAATTCGCGTTGAACACCTCCGGATCGATGTCGGCGTGGATCAAGGTCCAATCCGGCTTGAGACCGAAACTCCCCGTCGCGATTTCGCCGAAGCGCGTGCCGACCGCCAGCAGAACGTCGCAATCGGCGAAGGCCTGTTCGGCGACAGGCACGGCCGCCGGACCGATCCCCATGCCGACATGCAAGGGATGGTTACCGGGAAAGACACTCAAGCCCTGAAGCGTGGTGGCAACCGGAGCCTCGAGCGCTTCCGCCAGCAAAATACTCAGATCGGTTGCCCGCGCGGCCCCCCAGCCGAGAAATATTCCCGGCTTGCGCGCCTGGGCGAGCAAAGTCGCCGCCTCTTCGACGGCCTGCGCGCTCGATGCGGAAAGCACCGCCGGGGGAAGCGGGACGAAGGGCGGCAATTCATCCACCTCGCCGGGGAAGAGCTGGAGATTGAGGGGAATGTCGATGAACACCGGCCCAGGCTCGCCGCTGTTGGCGAGGCGCCACGCCTCGAAAATGCGCGGCACGATCTCGCGGTATTCCGTGATCCGCCAGGCGCCCTTGGTCAAAGGCGCGACCATGGCGAGCTGATCGACCTGGTGAAGCTGGTAGGAAAAGCCGGTATCGCTGCGCGTGCCGCCGGATATGACGAGCATGGCAATGCCGTCGAGAAAGGCTTCGCCGATCCCCGCCATGGCGAGCGCGGTGCCGGCCGCCGGGACGATCAACAGCGTCCCGTTGAAATCATTGGTGCGGCTGACCGCGTCCGCCATGAACGCGGCACAGCTTTCATGGGTGACGCGGATCGGCGTGATCGTCCCGGAGCTGGCGAGCTGATCGTAGATTTCGGTATTGTGCACACCGGGAATACCGAAGGTGTAGCGGACCCCGAGCTGTTCCAGGGCGTAGCGGACGAGTTGCGCGCCAGTCTGTTTCATGACGGGACCTCCCGGAGGTTTTTGCGCGTGCGTTCGACCTCGGCAAGGACATCTTCGCAGCGCATCGGCTTGAAGCCTGGCCGGAACCGTTCGCGGCCGAGCCGGTAGATCGTGGTATTGTAGGGCGCGGGAACGTTATACCGGCGCGCGAGACGCACGATATAGCCGGTCAGCGATTCGAGTTCGGTGCTTTGCGCACCATGGAGCGCGACATCCTGCGTCATGCTCGACATAACCATGGCGCGCAGCTTGCGGCGGAAGATGGGACGGGCGATCCAGCGCGGCAGCAGGGTCGCCAGGCGCAGCATCGAAAACGAAGGCAGGCCGGCGATGGCATGCTCCTTGTAGCCCGCGGCGCGGACGATCCGGACGCCTTCCCAGAGCGTCTGCGAGAGAAGATGCTGATAGGCGTCGAAGTTCGATAGCGGGACGTAGCCATGTCCCACCAGCGCATCGAGGGCATTGGTCAGATTCATGACGATCTTGGTGTGGACCGCATCCCCGAGGTTGGAGACCGTCTCGGTTGGGCACGCCTTCGACAACAGCGCCTGCACGCGCCGGAGCTGCGGTTCCAGGGACGTATCCAGGGTGCCGAGGATCAGCGGTCCGCGCTTCTGGTAGCCCACCACGGCGGGGCGATCGCACCGCGCGTTGAAGCCGACGATGCCGTAAATCACCTTCGAGAAAAGCGGCGGGAGGATCGACTGGTTGTCGGTGCCGTTGGCCAGGGAGACGATGACCGGCCGGTCCCCGAGCTGCGCGCGCAAATCCGCCGCGACGAAAGGGAGATTGTAGTTCTTGACCGCCAGCAAAACGATATCGGCATCGGGAACATCGGCGAATCGCCCGGCCACGTTGACTCGCGTCTGGCGCCGCGTCTCGTCCGGCGCGCCGATGAGATAGGTGGTGATTCCCTTGGCCTTCAAGGCCGCAAGCGTCTCGCCGGTATCGCAAACCCAGACGTTCACCTGATTTTCCGCAAGCCAGGCGGCGACCGGGGCGCCGATGGCGCCGGCCCCGACGAGCAAGACCTTTTCGGCAGGCGGACCAGCGGATGCAGGCATCGTCGACGTCCTCTCGTAACCTCAGACCGGATTGGCATTGCGCCGCGCCGGGGCGTAAGCAGGAGACTCTTGTTCGTTTCGAAGCCCATTCAACATAGCCGCTACTATCATGGATGACAACAGCAAGACCGGCAAACCAAAGCGCATCCGGCGCACGCCCGAGGCCTCACGCGCGGCGGCGATCCAAGCCGCGCGGCAGCTCCTGACCGAACAGGGCCCGGCCGCCGTGACATTGCAGGCGGTCGCGCGGGCGGCGAACATGACGCACGGGAATCTCAGCCATCACTTCGGGACCAGCGCCGCCTTGCATGCCGCGATGATCCTCGAAATGGCGGGGCAATTGACGCGGCAGGCCAGCCTTTTGGTGAGCGGCATGAGGGCCGGCGCCGTCCCGGCCGGCAAGATCGTCGATGTGGTCTTCGACGGGTTCGCGGCCGGCGGATATGGCCCGCTGATCGCCAGGATTACGGCGACAGGGGAGAGCGGCCAACTCGCGCCGCTCTTCGATGCGATCAAGTCAGCCGTCGCGGCGTTGCGCGCGGGCGAGCCGGACCAAGAGACCCATGGCGCGGGCCCGATCGTCATGAGCCTGCTCGGCCATGCCTTCGCCGCGAGCCTCTTCGGGAGCGAATTGGAAGAAGCCACCGGCATGCCTCCCGGCAGCCTGCGGAAGCTCGCCGCCCGGCAGCTCGAAAGCCTGCGCGCGGTTCCTTCCCGCCCGGACGGCGCGAACTAGCCACGGCAAAAGGACGTCAGAGCACGACGGCCTTCGCGCCAACCGGCACGCGCCGGTAAAGGTCGATCACATCGGCATTCATCATGCGGATGCAGCCGGACGAAACCGCCTGGCCGATCGTATCGGGCTCGTTGGTGCCGTGGATCTGAAACATGATGTCGCGTTTATCCTGGAACAGATAAAGCTCCCTCGCGCCGAGCGGATTATCGATCCCTCCGGCCATGCGCGCGGGCAGACTGGGGTCGCGTTTCCGCATATCGGGGGATGGCGTCCAAGCTGGCCATGCCACCTTGCGATGCACGTTCGCCGTGCCCTTCCAGGCGAGACACTGGGGTCCGACACCGATCCCATAGGCAACCGCCTGGCCATCTCCGGTCACGAGATAGAGATGACGCGATCCGGTATCGATCACGACCGTACCCGGCGCCTGTTGCACCGGATTGGGAACGATTTGGGCGGTCTTGCGGTTGGCCGTCTCGCCGAGATCGTCGTCGCTCGCGACATGCCGGGACGGCGCGCCGGTCCCCAGCGGGTCGGCGAAGACCCGGTTCGCCTGCCGCTGCGGCCGCGGCGCATAGGCGGGGGGCGGTGGCGGCGCGTAAGCGGGCGCGTAGGTGGGGGCGGGTGGCGGTGCCTCGGCTGGCTCGGGCGGAGGCGCCTCGAAACCGTTTGGCCCCATATACCGCCGGCCATATTCGTCGATATAAATCGAATGTTCCGGCGTTTCGAACCCCAAGCCGCCGCTATAGCCAGGACCGTAATCGTGCAAGCGCGTGCGATAGGGATCGGTGTCGTAGGCACCATATCCCGGATATTGCGCGAAAGCCGGCCCCGCGATCACCCCAAGGGCGCCGCACAGAAGAAAAGTGGCGCACCAAACCAATTTTCGAGACATGAATTCACCCACGCTTTAGAGCATGTCCCGAAAAAGTTGAAGACTTTTTCGATCGAGGACATGCTCCAACCTCTTAAAAAGAGAGCGATTTCTTATCACTTGGGTGATTCCACCCAAGTGGAAAACGCTCTAGACAGTCGCCATCCGCCGGTTTCCCGGCTTGGACGCGATAGACTGAAGGATATACACGGGGAAGCTTGCCCGAAGCCGCCGCGTTCCCTGGCCATAGCCCGGCCGCCTCGAGGCACGGCGCCAGCCAGACTTGCGTTCCCTCGTCCCGGCTATTTCGGGGGCCAAGACGGGTCGTCCGCGCGGCCAGGGCGCGAGGCTTGCGGCTCCCCCTTGATCAGCGCGGCATCGATCAGCGGATCGGAACGCCCGGCCACAGGAGGCTCGCCGGGGGGATCGAGACGGCCATTTCCGGCGACCGGCGGCGCGGTCAGAACCATCACGGGGCCAACCTCCGGCTTGACCGGCGCCGTCTTGACGGCGGGGCCGCGCGTCTCCTTGTCCAGCCCCGGCCCTGGAAGCGCCGTTATGGCGGCAGGCTGGCCCGGCTCCGGGATCTGATCCAAAATCCGGCGGATATCCCCTTCGACGAAATGGGCAAGCTTGCGGGCGCCCGCCTTGGTGAAGCGCAGACCATCGTTCGAGCGCAACCGGACGATCTGGCCGTTGACGTCGGGCCCTGTCGCCGAGAAGTCGCCATCGGCATCGCTGAAGGCCTCCCAGGTATCGACGAAAACCGTGCCGGTCTTAGCGGCGGCATCCCGGAAAATATCGTTCAACGCGGCCATGTCGTCGGCGACGGAATCGTCCTTGGCAATGGGGATGCCGACCCAAACGAGGGGGATCTTCTTGGCCGCGAAAGCCTCGGAAATCGCGACGACCCGGCGCGTATAGATGGCGGCCCACTCATCGGAATCGAAGGCATAGCTCTTGCCGCCCTCGCTGAGGCTGCGCGCGTCGTTGATCCCGATCATGATCACGGCGGCATCGATCTTGGCCGCCCCGGCGGGCTTGGCGTCGAGAAACTCCCGGATCGCCTTGGGCCAATCGAAAAGACTCTCGCGCGTCAGACCGGTCGAGTCCCGCGCCTTATGGAGAATCGCGACATCGGTCCGGTCGCTGAAAGCTTCGTCGAGACCATTGGCCAAGGGCTGCGCGAGATTGTCGCCCAAGACCACGACGCCATGGGCGGGCTCGGGCTCGCCGGGCTTGCGCGCCGTAATCTTGCTGCCGACGTCGCCGGAGTCGAGCGGCGCGGGGCGGGGAATCACGCGCCGCTGCGGCTTCGGGAGCTGGACCGTCGGCGGCTGGACCTGACGCGCGTGTCCCCCGAACAGATTATCGAAAATCCCCCAGCCTTGGGCTTGGGCGGCACCACCGCCGGCGATCAGCAACGCCCCTCCGCTCAGCAGAAGAGCGCAAACGGTGACAGCCAAGCGGAAACGGACGGGGAAAGAAAAGCCTGCCATGACGCCATCATAGGCCAGTCCGGCGGATCGTCCAACATGGGTCTGAAAAAGGATAGGCGAAGACGATGCTGGGCAAGGCCGCCGGCATCGGCTATCGCGAAAGAAGCACAGGCATGGCGGGGGATGATGGATTGAACGCGGGGGACGAGGGATTGAACGAAGGTCTTCGACATGGCGTTTACGGCACGCCGCCGGACGCTTTATGCGCCGTGGCGCCGGAGGCGATCCAATTTTCGCCGCTGCTGCCCGGCTCCAGCGCGTTGGAGGCGCAGGCTCCGGGCTCCCTGGCGAGCTTGGTCATGCTCGCGCCGCCCGCCACGATCGAACGGCGGTATGCGATCGCGCTCGGCCTGCGCGCGTTGGCGCCCGGCGCGCCATTCACCATCCTCGCGCCGAGAGATCGCGGCGGGGCGCGGCTGGCGGCCGAATTGGAAGCCTTCGGCTGCGCGGTCCACGACGAAGCACGCCGCCATCACCGGATCTGCACCGGGCTCCGCCCTGCCCGTCCCGTGGGGATCGAGGACGCCCTGCGCGAAGGCGCGCCGCGCTTCATCGAGGCGTTGGGCCTGTGGTCGCAGCCCGGCGTGTTCAGCTGGGACCGGATCGACCCCGGCAGCGCGCTTCTGATCCAGCATCTGCCCGCCCTTTCCGGGCGCGGCGCGGATTTCGGCGGCGGCACCGGCGTTTTATCGCAAGCGATTTTGGCCTCTCCCAAAGTGACCAAGCTCAGCCTTTACGAAATCGACCGCCGCGCCATCGAGGCCGCGAAGCGCAACATCGAGGATGCCCGGATCGATCCGCGCTGGGCCGATCTTCGGCAACCCGACGCCACCCTCGCCAAGCTCGATTTCGTCGTCATGAATCCGCCGTTCCACGACGGCGGCGCGGAGGACAAGACGCTTGGCCAAAGCTTCATCCGCCGCGCCGCCGAGTCCTTACGCAACGGCGGACAGCTCTGGCTCACTGCCAACCGGCACCTGCCTTACGAAGCCGTGCTCAAACCGTTGTTCAAACACGTCACGGTGGTTGCCGAAGCTTCCGGCTACAAGATTTTCGAGGCGCGGAAATGAGCAAGGCCGCGGCGCCGGTCCGGCTCGATAAGCTTCTCGCCAATTTGGGCTATGGATCGCGCCGCGAGGTCCAGGCGCTGGTCCGGGCCAGCCGCGTGGTACTCGACGGCGCCCCGGTCACGGCCGCGGACGAACGAATCGCTTTATCCCCGCAACTGCCGCAACGCCTCTCGATCGGCGGCGTCCCTTGCGATCCGCCGCCGGGCCTCGTGCTGATGATGCACAAGCCTTTGGGGATGACCTGCTCGCATAAGGAAACGGGGCCACTCGTTTATGATTTGCTGCCGCCGCGTTGGCGGCTGCGCGACCCCCCGGTTTCCAGCATCGGCCGCCTCGACAAGGAAACCTCCGGCCTGCTGCTCCTGACCGACGACGGCGATCTCCTGCACAAGATCATTTCCCCCAAGGCGCGGATCGCCAAGCGTTATCGCGCCACGCTCGCCAGGCCGCTGCGCGGCGACGAAGCGGCGCTGTTTGCCTCGGGCACGCTGATGCTGGAAGGCGAAACCAAGCCCTTGGAACCGGCCAAGATCGAAATTCTTTCGCCGCGAAGCGCGGCCCTGACGATCACCGAGGGCCGCTACCACCAGGCGCGGCGAATGTTCGCGGCGGCCGGCAATCACGTGCTGAGCCTTCACCGCGATCGCATCGGCGGCTTGACCCTCGACCCCGCGCTGGACGCAGGGGCCACAAGGCTGCTTGATCCAGATGAAGTGAGACTCATTTTTAACGATCAAAGTTAGCCAGTCGTTCATAATATATTTTAAGCGTAAACAAATTTCCCCAAAGTCTTCAAAACAACAACCACTCTTGTTAAATGACTTTGGGTTTAGTTTAGGGGTCCGGTCCAATAACGGGAGGGAAGCCCTCATGTATCCAGAAATTCTTCATCATATCGAACGCCTGCAAACCGAATTGGCGAATGCCGGCCAGAGCAGCCGTATTGCTCCGGTTTTGGCCGCCGTGGCGCAAATTGCGGCGGAGTTGCGGAGCACCGTGCCCGGCGGACATCCAATTCCAGACCACGGCCCTCTGCCGAACGGACGAAATATCCCCGATTTTCTACAGTGATGTTAACCATTTATTAACTAAACCGCCCTGACCGCTTGACCCTGACAGATCTGTTGCGCAACGTCGTTCCCACATGACCGGTAGCCGGTCGCTTGATGCGCCCGGTTTTTTCAAACCCGCGTCTGTTGAGGGAAACCGATGCCCAATTCCGTTCTCAATCAGCTCAAGGCGTTACGTGACGGCGTCGCGCAAGACCTGCGCAAGGACCCGCGTTATCTCACGCTGCAAGCGTTGGATAAATCGATCGAGGAAATCTCGACCATGCTGACGGGCGCGGGTCTGTTGCCCGCGAGCGCGCCGGCGACGTCCCTTAGCCAACGGCTCGGCGGATTGGCGCCGCAGTCCAACCCCTATGCCGAACCCGCCGCCGTCCTGGGCACGGATGCCGATGCCGCGAGCCAAAGCGCCGCGTCGCCGGAACATGGCGAATCACCAGCGAGACCAACGCCGGGTTTTAAGGACGGCACGGCCGGCTTCCCGCACCCGGCCGTGCCGCATCATGCTTTGCCGCCGTTTTCGGAGCCGGCATTGGAGGTTGCGGGCGCCGTGGCTGAGGATGCGGCCGGGGTTTTCCAAGGACAGCCTTGGCACGAGGCCAAGGCCCATTTCGAAGCCCCCGTCTTTGAACCGGAACATGTAACGGTCGAAGCCGGGCCGGGTTATGCCCTCGCCGAAGCCGGTACGGAACCTCCGGCGCAGGCCGGAGCCCCGGAAGAGATCGAAGCGGAGGCGACCACACTCGAACCGCACGAGGCCCACGCCGCCTTCGACGAAGCCGGGATCGAGCCGGTGGCTGAAGAGGCCTCCTGGCATCCCGCCGCGCTCGAGCCTCATGCCGAAGCGGAAGTCCCTGCGGAAGCGCATGAGACGGAAGAGGCCGCGGGGGAAGAATCACCGGACGATTTGTCCGCATTCGATCGCCGCATCGGCGAGGCCTTGGCTAGCGAGACCTTGGCGGCCGCCGTCGCGGCCGCGATCCTCGAAGAAGAAGCCGCGCAGGAAACAGCCGGACATCCCGCCGGTGAAGCGCGGGCCGAAACGCTTGCCCAATCCTATGCCATCGAAGAAGCGCCGCGGAATGAATGGCCTGAGGAGGACGAGACGGATTCCGCGACCGTCAGCGCGCTGAGCGCCTTGGCCGCCGCCCTTTTCCAGGAGGAAGTCAGTCCCGCGCCGGCGGAATATTCCGGGTCCGGCGCGCAGGATGAAGCCGGCGCGGAGGCCGGGGACGCCGGATACGAGCCCTCCGAAGCCCTGGCCGGGGCGGCGGATGCTGAACCAGCGGCTCCGAAAGACAGTTTGACCGCCGACCTCGAGGCGGCTCTCGAGGAATGGGCCGCGGAAGCCGCCGCGCTCGAAGGGGGCGAGCAGTCCGGCGCCGAAGCCGCGGGAGAGCCGAGCGCTCCTCACGCGCTGGCCGCGGGCGAAACGTTGGCTGACGCTACGGAACCTGCTTTCGAGACCACGGCCGCCTTCGAATCCATCGTCGCCGACGCCATCGCCGCCGCGCTCTTCCCGGAAGAGACTCTACCCGCGCGGGGCGAGGATCTGGAAACGGAAACGGACGGAGAATCAACCGCTCCTCACGCGCTGACCAGGGCCGAAGCACTGGAAGAGGCCTTGGAAGACGCAATCGAGGAAGCGCTGCAAGAGGCCGAGGACGCCGAGGAAGCCGCGGAACTCGCTTTCGAGACCATCGTCGCCGATGCCATCGCCGCCGCGCTTTTTCCGGAGGAGGCCGAGGCCGGCCAGCATTTCGAGACGGAGGCAGCCGGAGCATCGGGCACTTCCGAGACAGAAGTTCCCGGAGAATCACCCGGCGAACCATCGCACGGCGAAACCGGAGAGCACGCTTTCGAGACGGCTTTAGCCAATGCGATGGCCGCCGCGCTTTTGTCCGGCGATGACGAGGCCGCTCATGCGGCGCCGGCGACGGACGAAGCCGGCGCCGAAGCGCGCGAAGAGGCGGAAGCACCGGTATCCCGTGATTTCGGGGAACAGCCGGAAGAACCGGCCGCCGCCGTATTTCCAGAGGGCAAAGCGTCGGGCTATATCCCCATGGCGCCGAAGACCGGCGCGCCGCAATATTCGCCATCCATCGCCGTCAAGTTCGGCAAACTGCCGGGGCGGGTCGATTTGCGCCCCTTGTTGGCTCCCATCGAGGATCAAGGCCAAATCAATTCCAGCGTCGCCAATGCGGTCGCGAGCGCCTATGAATATTGGATCCGGAAAGCCACCAAGAAGCCTCAAAACATCAGCCGGCAGTTCGTCTACTACAACGCCCGCTGGCGTGCCGGAACGCAGGATTCAGACAGCGGCTGCGCCATTCAGCTCGCCTTGGAGGGACTGCAAAAGTTTGGCGCCTGCGCGGAATCCGCCTGGCCTTCCAATCCACAACTCCTCACGAAAAGGCCTGGCGCCGAGGCCTACCGCGACGGCGCGCCCTACCGGATCCATGACATAGCGCAAGTGCCGCTCAAACTGGAAGCCTGGAAACAGGCCCTGGCCGAAGGCAAGCCGGTCATCTTCGGCCTCGCGCTGTTCGACTCCTTCGCCGGTTGCGCGAGCAGCGGCGGCGTCGTGCCGATGCCCGCGCCCGACGATGTCCCACACAAGGCGCATCGCGAACATGCGATGTGCGCCGTGGGCTATAGCGAGCCCGAACGAGTCTTCATCGTCCGGAATTCCTGGGGCGAGGCATTCGGCGACAAGGGCTATTGTTACATCCCCTTCGATTATCTCTTGAACCCAAAATTCAACGACGGCGACAATTGGATTTTCGTTCCGAAAGTGCCGGCGCAGCCCCCGCGCGAGACCTGGCAAGATTCGCAGACCCCGGTCACCAACGGCGGCAAAGGCGTGGACTTCCCCATAGAGCCCTATCGGATCGAAGATTACGAGGCGGTGTCAACCGATCTGTTCGAACAGACCCGCAGGCCCTGGAACGCCCATGTGACCGAGGATTACAGCGATTATGCCGGCAAAGTGGGCAAGAACAGCTTCGACGAACTCGAATCGTTCGATGTCACGTCTTTCCTCGCGGCTACGGGTCATCACGCGGATTCCGGCTCGCCCGCGGAAGGCGGAGATGACACGAGCGGCGCCGCGGCAGCCGCTGACGATGACGGCGAGTGGGGCAATGCGGCGGCTTGGGGTGTCAGCACCGCCCTGGACCACGGCGACGATCCCGCGAAGCATGAAGCTACCGGAAGCGGGACGGCGGATGCGGAATTGACGCATAGCCTGCCGTGACAGGACTTCGCGCGGTGTCGGCCTCGTCGATAGGCCCCACCTCGTGCCCGGCGTGACGCCGCTCGAGCCGGCACAGTCGCGTCCCCCGTACCGGGTCCGCTGAAGAATAATGCCGCCGCTGAAGAAAACCGTTTGGGCCCGGAAGGTTCGTCCCTCTGGGCCCAAACGGTTCTATGGGAGTGGCCGGAGCGAATTAATCGCCGTGATGGCGCGCGTGTCGGTGCCGGAGGATTCTTGAATGATGAATAGGACGGCTTGATCGGGGAGGATCGTCGTCACCAGTTGGACATCAACTGGTTTTCCATCGAACGAAACATCGTTGTAAGACAGGACGTGCCTAGGAAAACGAGCGGGTTGAGTTGGCCGGAGAGGGTCCGGCTGGATCTCGGACGGCGGCACCGTCGCGACGGCTCCTTCCGCGAAAAAGGGGACCGTGCTCGAGACCGGAATCCCGGCCGGCTTCTTGTCTTCCGGCGCTGGCGCAGCTTCGAGCGGCGCTGCGCCCGGCGTGACGGCTTGCGCCTTTTGAACCGGCACGGATGGCGCTTCCGGCGGCTTCGGCCCCGCGGCGGCTTGTGCTTCGGCCTTGGAAGACGGAGCCGGCGCGGCAGGCGCCGGAGCGGATGCGGCAACCGGCGGCGAGCCCACGGGCGCGGCGCCCGCTACAAACGCCGGGACCGGCGTTGGCGCGGCGGTGGCGGAAGGTGGAGCGGCTGGCGGCGAAACTTCGGGCGCGGCCACGGCGGCAGGCCCCGGCGTGGCCGGTTTTGCCGCGCCAGTTCCAATCGGCTCGTGCGTGGCCGGCGAACCCGGTTCCGCCTTCGCCTGCGTGGCTGGCCCGGCACCCGGTTTCCCGAAGGAGAAGCCGTGAGCCTGGAGCCGTTCCTTGACCCCCCGCACCCACTGGTTGGGATCATCCCCCGGACGCTTCAAAATCTTCATGAACAGATAGGAATTTTTATCGGGCGAGGCGGCTTCCAAGCCGATATCGGAGGACTCCAGGGTCCAATCGTCCGGGATGTCCAACGACAAAACGGGACCGGTTGGGGGAAGCTTGATCTCCTTCGCGTGGAGCGCCTCCGTTTGCAGAAGGATGAGGGCTAAGAGAGCAGCGGAATGCTTGTACATCGAAGAACTTTCATCAGGGACGACGCGACGGCCACAGCCTATTAAACGGGATTTTTCGAATCGAGCATCGTCCAAACGTCGAGTTTAGAGTCAGACCGGCACCGAGAAAAGCCGGGCCCGGGCGGCGGCGCGGCCGGCCTCCGGCGCGGCGGAATGCCCCTCGAAAGCCTCGACCGCCGAAATCGCTTGGGTCAATCCCGGACTGACCTCTCCCTCGAAGGGAGCCCCGGCGCCCAGCGCGGCGGCGGCCTGCCGCTCGGCCCATGTTCCCCCGAGATCCACGGCGAGGAACAGAGCGAGCAGTCCCTTCGGCGCGACGCTTTCCGTTCGCGCCAGCGCATAAAGGTTGATCAAGCGCTTGACCGCCCTGGGCGAGGCCCCCGCGAGCGGCGCGAGCGCGGCGAGCAGCCCCGCCTCGCGCTCGCTCAAGGGCTCGTCGAGCAGGGAATGCGCCGGATCGACCCGCGGCTTCCGCGCCTCGGCCGGTACCTGGCCCAGCACCTGCGTGACGAGAGCCTCGTAATCGGACAAGCCGGCCCGCGCATCAAGGGACACCGGCACTTGAACCCAGCGCTCGAGTTCCGCGCGCGAGGCCGCGAGCTGTTGAGGATCGGCGGCGGTTAGGACGACCAGGCCGCTCGCAGCCGCGATGCGATGGAGCGTTCCGAGAATCAGCCGGGCGCGTTCCGGCGAAACCGATTCGAGGTGATCGAGCACCAGCACGATGCGGCGCGGCGCCAATCCCTTGGCTTGAAACTTGTCCTCGCGCAGCAAGCCGCCGAGACTTGTGAAAAAACCCTGGGCGTGCGCGGCGGCGCTGGTCTCGAACGGAGGCGGATCGAGCAAACCGCCATGCGCCCCCGCCCCGCCCGCGCGCCGTTCCGCCTCGGCCGCCGCACGGCTCAAGCGCTCGACATCGCCGGCCAAAATATCGACGCGCTTGGTCTGATGCGCATAAAGGCTGCCGAGATCGCGGCGGCGATTCTCGAGATCGGCCCGCAGCAAGCGCACGCCGGCAAAAACGGGGCGGAGAAAACTCGCCGCGCGCAGCAGATTGAGCGCGATGAGGAAGGCCGCCGCGAAATAAGCGGCCTTGCGGCCGAGCGCGAGCAGCCCGATGTGATCGGTCAGCCAAGCCTCGGCGGCGACAATGAATTGCGGCCCATTGCGCAGGGCCGCGAGCCAAGTCTCTTTCGTATCGATCGCGGCATTGAGCCCGAAGCCCACGAGGGCGAGCAAAACGGCCCATACGATCAGCCGCAACTGCCCCTTGAATTCGAACAGCGCGCGCGGCAGCAGGCCCAGCAGCCCGCCGCTTTCGCCGGCCGCCGCGACCAGATCCTTATAATTACGAACCGGGTCGCCTTTAAAACCAAAGGCGGCCAGCCGGTTTTCGATCCGGGCGCGATTGGCGCGGGCATAGCTGTCGATCTGCGAGCCCGCGGATTCGTAAAGCACGGTTTCGGTCAACCGCGCCAGGCGCGAGCCCGATTCTTCCAACGTGCGGCGCTCGGCATCCAAGCGGCGCCGCGCCTCGTCGAGCTTTTCATTGGTGTCCCGCAGCACGGCTTGCGGATCGCGGACGGCATGCGCGATTTCGCGGGCCAATTCGGGATAGGGCTGGCGCAGCCCGGCGTGAATTTGCGCCGCGAGCGCCAAGGCGGGATCGCCTTCGAGCCCGCCGGCATCCACCTCTTGCACATGGATACGCGGATAAAACGGACCAAGCGCCGCCTTCGACGCCGCCGCCGCGACTTCGCGAATCCGCGCGGCGAGGTGCCCCAAAGCGAAGCTCTTGCCCGAGCCTGGGCCGCCGAACAAGCCGATGCTGAGCGGTGTGCGGGTGCCGCGATGGGTCGCCACTTCGGCCAACAACGCGAGAACGGGGTCGAGGCCCAGCGCATCCTCGCCGGAGGGCGCATCGCCGGCGAAAACCGCCCGGTTCGCCGGTATGGGCGCCGGGGGGATGATGACGGACGGCAGTTCGAGCCCGGAGGCGGCGGGCATCGCGGGTTGAGACGGCAGCGGCGGCGCCGGCTCCGTACCCCGGTTTGCCGGTCCAAAGGACCCGAAATCGCGCAATCCCAAATCCGTCACGCAAAGCTCTCCCGTGGTCGCCGCGCCAATATCGCATCATCCGGAAATCAAGCGCGCGCGGCACCTAGTCATTGGATTGTGACAGTGGCAAGACCGCGTCGCAATACGGTTGAGCTCGCGTACACAAGCGGATTTTCGCAAGAGCGACGGAATTGCCTTCTAAATCACACGCGGAGCTGGCCAAATCACACGCGGAGCTAGACCGGCGCACTTGTCCTCGCTAGAACGTTCCCCACATTCCCAACATCCACTCATCGCAGGCGAGACGCAAGCCCCATGGCGCGGCAGTTCATTTATCATATGGAAGGTCTAACCAAGACCTACCCGACCGGCAAGAAGGTGCTCGACAACGTGCATCTGTCCTTCTACCCAGACGCCAAAATCGGCGTTCTCGGCATCAACGGGTCGGGTAAATCGACGCTCTTGCGCATTATGGCGGGCATCGACACCGAGTTTCAGGGCGAGGGGTTTGTCGCCGAGGGCGCCCGCGTCGGCTATCTCCCGCAGGAACCGCCGCTCGATCCGGAGCTCGACGTCCGCGGCAATGTCATGCTGGGCGTGGCCGCCAAACAGGCGATCCTCGACCGCTACAACGAACTCGCGATGAATTATTCCGACGAGACGGCGGACGAGATGACCCGCCTCCAGGATGAGATCGAGGCGCAAAATCTGTGGGATCTCGACCAGCAGGTCGAGCAGGCCATGGACGCTTTGGGCTGCCCGCCCGACGACTGGGCCGTCGACACCCTCTCCGGCGGCGAGCGCCGTCGCGTCGCGCTGTGCAAGCTCTTGTTGGAAAAACCCGACTTGCTGCTGCTCGACGAACCGACCAACCATCTCGATGCCGAGACGGTGAACTGGCTCGAAGGGCATTTGCGCAATTATCCCGGCGCGATCCTGATCGTGACCCATGACCGGTACTTCCTGGACAATGTCACCGGCTGGATTCTCGAGCTCGACCGCGGGCGCGGCATTCCGCACGAGGGGAATTACACCTCCTACCTCAAGCAAAAAGCCAAGCGCATGAAGCTCGAGAAGAGCGAGGACCAATCGCGCCAACGCCAGATCGAGGAAGAGGCCGAATGGATGGGCTCTTCCCCCAGGGCGCGGCAGGCGAAGTCCAAGGCGCGTATCCAGCGTTACGAGGATCTCGTCGCCAAACAGGCCGACCGGATCCCCTCGGTCACCCAGATCGTCATTCCGGTGGCGGAGCGGCTCGGCAATAATGTCGTCGAATTCAACGGCGTGTCGAAAGCGTTCGGCGACAAGCTGCTGATCGAAAATCTCACCTTCAAGCTGCCGCCCGGCGGCATCGTCGGCGTGATCGGTCCAAACGGCGCGGGCAAGACCACGCTGTTCAGGATGATCACCGGCCAGGAAAAGCCCGACAAGGGCGAAATCAAGATCGGCGAATCCGTCCAGATCGGCTATGTCGACCAGTCGCGCGACGCGCTCGCCCCGAACAAGAATGTCTGGGAAGAGATTTCCGACGGCAACGAGATCATCTACCTCGGCAAGCGGGAGATCAATTCCCGCGCTTACACCGGGGCCTTCAACTTCAAGGGCCCGGACCAACAGAAAAAGGTCGGCCAGCTCTCGGGCGGCGAGCGCAACCGCGTGCATCTCGCCAAAATGCTGAAAAAGGGCGCCAACCTGCTGCTGCTCGACGAACCGACCAACGATCTCGACGTCGAAACGCTCCGCGCGCTCGAAGACGCCTTGACCGATTACGCCGGCTGCGCCGTGATCATCTCGCATGACCGCTTCTTCCTCGACCGCATCGCCACGCATATGCTGGCCTTCGAAGGAGACAGCCATGTCGAATGGTTCGAGGGCAATTTCGCGGATTACGAAGAAGACAAGAAGCGCCGTCTGGGTAAAGACGAGCTGATCCCGCACCGGATGAAATACAAGAAGTTCTCGCGTTGAGGTGATCCTCCCCCGCATAGCGGGGGAGGATTCTTACCTCCCTAGTTCGCGGCTCGCATTCTGCCGCGCTTGCGCCTCGCGCTCCGCGTAGGCGCGGTGGAACAGCCGGGGGCAGGCCAGCGCCCTCTCCAAAAAGTCTCGCCGCGACCCGAGCCAATCGCCGGGATTGCCCCCCGCGGCCTCATGGGCGGCGGCTTGGAAAACCCGCCGGGCGGCGTAAAGCCCCTCCGCCTCGCCGAGCCAGCCCAAGCCGAGATCGAGGAAAGCATGTTGCCAGGGCAAAAAGCTCTCCGGCCTCGCGAAGGGCGAGGCCTCGATCACCGCCGCGACCTCCTGCTCCCAGGATCCAGCGACGCCGCGAACGGTCTCGAAAATCGCGGGGAAATGTTCGAGCCAGAGTTCGGCGCTGGCGCGTTGGTTCGCGCCCGGCGGCGCCAGCGGGTCGTGGACGGCGGTGTGATAGAGCGCGGCCCAACGCAGCGGGCGCAGCCAATGGGGATGGCACGCGCGATCCGCCTCGATCAAAAGCTGATTGACGCGATGCAGCCCGTGGCCCGGCCGGCCGGGCGCGCAGAGCAGCGCCATCAGCCGGTCGGCGAAAATCGGCGGGAGATCGCCCCAGGCTTTCATGACGCTGTTCATCGCGCCTCGCGCTCTAGATTTCCCAAAACTCCGGCCGGGCTTGCGACAGCCTGCCGCCGATCCGCACCGGCGCGATCTTGATCGCATGGCCCGTGGCATCCGTCTCGACGGCAATGCCGCAGAGCGTCGCGGGACCGGTAGCGGCTTCGAACCGGCTGCCCGGCACCTTCCGGGTCATGCGCCGGATCGGCTCTTCCTTGTCCATGCCGATCACGGAATCATAATCGCCGGTCATGCCGGCGTCGGAGACATAGGCGGTACCGCCGGAAAAAATCTGGTGATCGGCGGTCGGCACATGGGTATGGGTGCCCACCACCAGCGAGGCCCGGCCATCGACGAAATGGCCAAAGGCCTGCTTTTCGCTGGTCGCTTCGGCGTGAAAATCCACGATCACGGCATCGCACACCTGGCCGAGCGGGCAGGCCTCCAAGGCCTCGTCGATGGCGACGAACGGATCGTCCATCGCATCCATGAAGGTGCGTCCGAGCAGATTGGCGACGAGAACACGGCGCCCGTCCGGCGTCTCGACCAGAGCCGTCCCGGCGCCGGGCGTGCCCTTGGGATAATTCATCGGCCGGATCAGACGAGGCTGGCGGGTGATGAAGACCAAGGCCTCGCGCTGATCGAAGGAATGATTGCCGAGCGTCACGCAATCGGCGCCGGCCTCCAAAATTTCCGTGCAGATCGCCTCGGTAATCCCGAAGCCCCCGGCGGCATTCTCGCCATTGACGACGACGCAATCGAGCGCCCAGCGCCGGCGCAGATCCGGTAAGGTGGAAAGCAGAACGGTTCGGCCCGCGCGGCCGACGATATCGCCGATGAAAAGGAGCCGCATTCAGGCATCGGCCGGTATGACGATGAGCTCGCGCTCCGTCAGGATGAAATCGAGCCTCTCGTCGTGATCCTCGCGCGGCACGGCCTCGACCTCTTGCGCGGCATAAGCCACGCCGACGGCGACAATCGGCTTGCGGGCGCGCAAGGCCTCGAGCGTGACGTCGTAAAAGCCAGCGCCATAGCCGATCCGCTGCCCCGCCCGGTCGAAGGCCGCCAGCGGCACGAAAAGAAGATCGGGATCGAGCACGGGGGCGCTGGCCCGAGGCTCGGGAATGTCCATTTTGCCCGCCACGAGCGGATCGCCCGGCTTCCATTGCCGGAACACCAAGGGCTGGCCGCGCTTGCCCGTAACCGGCAGCGCCACGGCAAAGCCCGCCGCGTCGAGGGCCTCGAGCAAAGGAAGCGTCAGGATTTCCGCGCCGATGGACCAATAGGCCGCCACCACCTTGGCGCCATGCTCGCGCGCGAGACGCGGACCATGATCGGCGAGCCGCCCGGCGATTTTCGCGGCCACATCCGCCGGCATCTTGTCGCGCAACGCAAGAGCCGCCGCCCGCACCGCCGGTTTGTCCAGTCGTGTCGTTATCATCGCTCTCAGAGCCCACCGGCAGGCTTGCGCCGGACCGCGAGGCTTCCCTCGTTTTCGCTATGACCGCAGATGGGCAAAAGCGCTCAAAAAGTGCGGGCCACAAAAGCCGTGGGACATCGATCCCGGGAACCTACAACGTAGGTGGGCGCCATATGCTCAAGCCCACGGGCAAGAACAGGGACAGCTCCCTTGAGATCGATAAGGCCCCGGGAATACAAATCCAACACGCACCCCGCAGCACCGCCCTATGAAAGTAGGGCATGAAAGGCGCGAGCGCTAGTGGCCGAAATCAAACGGATGGTACCCGGCAATTTGCGGGGGCACCAATCGAGTCATGGCCGGAAGTGACCCAATTCAGCCATTCGACCGATGGAGGCGGCGGCCTGGGGTAGGTTTATTAAAAAGCTAGGCCCTCCGTTTTCAGACGAAGGGCTTAATTTGATGACCGCAAATTGAGAGGGCTGTCTTTCAGATTACGGTTGAGACCCAGCTTTGACATAGTCGGCGTGAGCAGGCGTAGCAGCGCCGATGCTGAGACCAGTGCCACCAGCCACGGTGACCAAAACGGCGAAAGCGATAAGAATCTTACGCATGGCTCGTATCCCCCAGAGTGTGATGGTAACGGTGAAGCATGGCACGTTCTTCGCCAGAATCAAAGGATGTTGCCTTAAGCCCAGCAATTCTAACTCGTCCCCCTCCATGATTTGATCAAGCCCTGTTTTGCGCTTCGACGTGGGGAGGTGGCTTTGAATTGATGAGGGTTTGCATGAGCGATTGCCAGTCTGGAAACACGAGA
>JBEKFQ010000030.1:0-41170 GCA_050013235.1 Beijerinckiaceae bacterium | reverse complement strand
CTCAAACGACGAAATGAAAAGCCTCAACATCCAACGCGCCGATTTCCACGGCGAATGGAACTATACGATCGCTCCTTCAGCCCAATTACGTGAAGCGTTTGTTTCCTGACGGGCGCTTAGCGCCCTGGCTCAGTTTGAGTTCCACCATCTTGATCTGCGGATTGGCGGCGGCTTTCGCGAATTTTTCTGGGGAAAACGTGCCCTCCGGTGTCCGTGCGCCGAAATAGCCGGAGCCGATCTCCCAAATAATGTCGCCGCCATTCTCGGCGTGGTAGGCGCTAAAGCTGCCCTCGCCCGTGTCATGCGCGAAACCACCCAGCGCCGCGCCTTTGTTCAAGGCGCGAATCGCATTGGGGCTCAAGGCGCCGAAGCTCATGGCCGAAATATTATACAGGGAGGCGGAATAGGGCTGGGCGCAATCCGGCCCGCCGATGGTCACGCGCTGAGATCCAACCGGCACGGTTTGCGGCACCATGGAATGGGTCATCCATTCATAGCCGTCCGCATTGGTGTCGTAGACCGTGCCGAAGGGCTGCTTATCCAACTGCATTTTCGCGCGCTGATAGACGAGCGTGCGCTTGTTGCGGCCAAAAGGCATGGCATCATGGGCGTCCTCGAAGAAATATTGCCGCATTTCCGGGCGGATTTCCTCGAGGATGAAGCGCAGATGCGCGGCGATGGGATAGTTGCGCAAGATCGCATGTTTGGTCTGATGGAGATCGTGGAGGCCAAGCCCCGTCAGAGCCAAAAAGACGAAGAACAAGGCCATGAGAAATGGGGTGAGCGCGATAAAGACGAGAAGAAACGCCAAATAGGCTGTCGCGAGCGCGGACAGGGTCAAGGTAATGAAGCGCGGCGTAAAAGCGATTCGAACCTTTGTCATCGTCATCTCCTCGTCACCGGAGCCGCGCCGGAATAATGATCTGCCCGCATGAACGGTCGCGGGGAAAGTAAGGCCGGGGTCGATGGTTTGAAGTCAACGGCGCCAAGCGGGAGAGGCGCGGTGAAAGTGCCTCGTCTTTCGTGCGGCGGGGTCGCGACGACCGCAATCGTCGCGCAAACGAAAATGGGACAGGCTGCAATGCAAGCCTGTCCCATGAAACATCGTATCTCGAGCGGTCGATAGCCTTCCGGCGGCCGAATTACGCGGCGCTTGCCTTCGGACGACCACGGCCCCGCTTGGCGGGAGCGCCTGGGCCGCCAGCGGCGGGCTTCGGCTTGGCCGATTCGGACAAGCCGCGGGGCTGCCCGAGACCGGATTGCTTTGCCAGCGCGGAGCGGGCCGCCGCATAAGCGGGCGCAACCATGGGATAATCGCTCGGCAAGTTCCATTTCGCGCGATATTGATCGGGTGAAAGATTATAAGCCGTGCGCAAATGCCGCTTCAAGGATTTGAACTTTTTGCCGTCTTCGAGGCAAACGATGAATTCCGGCGTAATCGATTTGCGCACGGGAACAGCGGGCTCCTGCGGTTCGACAACCGGCGCGGCCGGGGCAACGCCCGCGATTTTCTGAATTGATTCGTAAACCGACTGGATGAGGGTCGCCAACTCGCTCGCGGGCACCGCATTGTTGCTGACAAACGCAGAAACAATATTGGCCGCCATATCCAGAAAATCCGCTTGCCCGTTTACCTCTGTCATTTGAAGCCTCCGTCCATAGAATCAGTTATCATAAGATCCGACCGGAATCTGCTTTCGCAATAGATAAAAGTCGTCGACGCAACTTTTATCACAAACAAACTACATAACAAGCATCTATTTTGCCGGTAGCCGATCTCAAACGAAGGGCAGTTCGCCCAGATGGTCCGCTTTATGTTATAATTACATTAATAGGCAGCAGGGCTCTTGTAGCCTTTGCAGGTCACAAATGCGCAGCAGGAGCACAGCCACTCGAGCACTTATTATGCTTCTCGCGGAAGCATGAGTTGCATGACCCCAAAATCTTCGGTTGCAACCTTCGCCACTTGCCACTCGACGGCGAACCGGCCGGGTTCAATCTTGCGGCACGCGACACCGTATAATTTTAATTTATTAACAAAATTGACCGCCGCCAAACGAATAGTCTTCAGCTTGGCGCTATCCACAAGAAAAAGAAGGAGGCGGTGAAGAGAGCGCTTTTTCACGTTTCGACCTTTGCGAACCTTTCGGAGCCTGTTTCAGGCCGAACAAAATTGAAGCAACCCTAGGGAATTCATGCCGCGCCGTGCAGCACAAGCCATGCTCCGTTCCGAAACTAGAAATTTCGCCCATGATTGGCCGGCAACCCAAGCGGAAAGCCTTGCGAGTTCCTTGCTAAAATCCGCTGATGCTGTTTCACGGTCGGCGCACCCTTCCTGCATGCAGTACAGCGGCGCGGCTCCTGGGTTTCCCAAACGAATTTTCGCGGAGAACCTCGAGAGCTTCCCGCAAAAGTTGCAGCCTTTCGCAGTCGAGGAAATGCTCTAATTTCTCAAACCGGGACGATCGTTCAACAAAGCGAACACGCCCATGCCGGGCTACGAACTTGGGAGATCAGGAACCCATCGGACTGTATTCGCAAAGGCTACGATAACGCAGCAACGCCAAGATACGGGAACCCAGGAAAACGCGGATCCCGTAAGAAGCAGAACCGTGCCGCAGCCGGATCTTTTGTGTTCCTCGATCAGCCACGTTGTCATGGGTTCCGGTCTCTCGCCTTCGGCTCGCCCCGGAATGACAGCCCGGCCCTAAAACGAGACCTGACGCAGTGGAATGAGAGCCTGTCCTGAAAAAATTGGAAACTTTTCGATCGAGGACATGCGCTCACTTCTTAGGAAGAGAGCGAGTTCCTGTCGCTTTGGTGAGTCCACCAAGGCGGAATGCGCTCTAAGTATCGCGCGTCAGCTTGAACACGGCTTGGACGCCGAAAAGATTCCAGACCCCCCAGGGCACATTGACCAGCATGGGCCGGCCGGATTCATCGAGCGCCTTGGCCTCCTCGATCCGGGCCCCGAGCATTTTCACCAAGGCGACGAAATCGCGAATCGTGAAGGCGTGAATGTTCGGCGTATCGTACCAGGCATAGGAGAGGGCATCGGTGATGGGCATGCGCCCCTTCACCAGCAATTGTCCCCGCACCCGCCAATGCCCGAAGTTGGGAAAGGAGACGATGGCATGCTTGCCGATGCGCAGCATATTGTCGAGGACGTCGCGCGGCCGGCGGGTCGCCTGCAACGTTTGGGACAAAATCACGAAATCGAAGGAATCGTCGGGGTAGTCCGCGAGATCGGTATCGGCATCGCCCTGAATCACGGACAGGCCTTGGGCCACGCAATGGTTCACGCCGCGCTGCGACAGTTCGATTCCGCGCGCGTCGACGCCGTGGCGCTCGCTCAAATGGCGCAGCAGGGTGCCATCGCCGCAGCCGACATCGAGCACACGGCTCTTCGGCTCGAGCATCATGGCGACGGCGTAAAGATCTGGCCGCAGCTTGGGTTCCGGCGCCGGTTGCTTGCCGCTCATGAAACCGTGGGGGTTTGATCGGGCGGCGGTGGCAGGCCGCGGGCGCGGGCGGCGCCGTCCAAAAAGCCCCGCGCCGTGGCGCTGAATTCGGGATCGTCCAGCAAAAACGCATCGTGGCCGCGATCGGTCGCGATTTCGACGAAGGAGACCGAGGCCCCGCCGGCGTTCAACGCATGGACGATCGCGCGCGAGGCCGAGGTCGGATAGAGCCAATCCGACGAAAACGAGACCACGCAAAATCGCGTTTTACTGCCTTTGAACGCCGCCGCCAGCGACCCACCGTAATCCGACGCGAGATCGAAATAATCGCAAGCGCGGGTGACGTAGAGATAGGAGTTGGCGTCGAACCGGTCGACGAAACTCAAGCCTTGGTAACGCAGATAGTTCTCGATTTGAAAATCGGCGTCGAAGGAAAAGGTCGGCGCGCTACGCGATTGCAGTTTGCGGCCGAACTTCCGCTGCAAGGCTTCGTCCGACAAATAGGTGATATGCGCGGCCATGCGCGCGACGGCGAGGCCCTTCGAGGGATATTTCCCTTCGTCGAGATAACGGCCGCCGCACCAATCGGGATCGGCCATGACGGCTTGGCGCCCAACTTCGTGAAAGGCGATATTTTGCGAGGAATGACGCGCCGCCGTCGCGATGGGCATGGCGGAAAAGACCCGCGCGGGATAACTCGCCGCCCATTGCAGAACCTGCATGCCGCCCATCGAACCGCCGGCGACACAGAACAAAGTGTCGATGCCGAGGTGATCGACGAGCATGGCCTGCGCCCGCACCATGTCGCGGATCGTCACGACGGGGAGATCGAGCGCATAGGCCCGGCCCGTCGCCGGATTGATCGAGGCCGGCCCCGTCGTCCCCATGCAGCCGCCGATGACATTGGAGGCAATGACGAAATAGCGTTCCGTATCGACCGGTTTGCCGGGTCCGACCATGGTCGACCACCAGCCCGGCTTACCGGTCAGCGGGTTGGGATTGGCGACATGCTGGTCGCCGGTCAGCGCATGACAGACCAGGATGGCGTTGCTTTTATCCGCATTGAGCGTGCCATAAGTCTGATAGGCGATGGTGACGGGCGCGAGCGCCACGCCGGCATCCATCATCAGCGGCTTATCGGCGCCGAAGCTGACGACAAGAGACTGCGGGGCCTCCGCCTCACGGCGAATAGCCGCCTTGGTCGGGGTGACCCCGGCCGGAACGACAGTCATCGGCCACACCGGCCGTAGGAGAGAAAATGCATTGCTCTCCGCATATGGGAACGGGGTTAACGTGGAGTCAAGACGGGAGGCTTCGAGCTGGCGCGGGAATAAATCTCCCGTCAACCGGGAAAACCGTTATGCGCTTTCCTTTGCCATGGCTCGCTCGCCCGATTAAGAAGGCGCGAGGATGACGCCACCATGACCCTTTCCAACGACACGCCTTCTCCCGAGTCCGTCCCCGCCGGTCCAGCGCAAAGCCTCGCGGCCCTGCGCGTCGAGATCGACCGGATCGACACCGCCCTTCACGGCCTGTTGATGGAGCGTGGCGACATCATCGACCGGCTGATCGCGGTCAAGGCGCGTCAAGGCGGGGGCTCGGCCTTCCGGCCGGAACGCGAGGCCGAGATGATGCGGCGGCTCGTCACCCGCCACGCCGGGATCTTGCCGCTCGATACGGTCGAGAGCATCTGGCGGATCATCATTTCCACCTTCACCTATGTCCAAGCCCCCTATAGCGTGCATGCCGACGAGGCCGCCGGGAACCCCGCCATGCGCGACAGCGGCCGGTTTCATTTCGGCTTCACCGTGCCGCTGATCTCGCAAAACGGCGCCCATGCGGTGATCGCGGCCGTGGCGGAAGCCGCCGGCGATCTCGGCCTTGTGCGCGCGCAAGCGCCGGAGCAAGGCGCGTGGTGGCAGGATCTCGTGCCGCCCGGCGCGCCCAAGATCATCGCGCGGCTTCCCTTTGTCGAACGGGCCGGCCATGCCGCGGATTTGCCGCTCTATGTCGTGGCCAAGCCTTTGGCGGATGCGGCGGCGGACGATGTCGCGATCTATGCGATCGAGGGCGGCGACGCGCTGCCCCGGGACGAGCGGATCGAGATCTTGGCCGAAGCCGCGGGCGGCAAACGGATCGCCGCCGTGCCGGGGTCCTGGCCGGCCGGGGCCGTGGCGGAGGCCTTTGGCTTGCCCTCGTCCGCGGTGACGTGGATCGGCTCGCACGCCCGGCGATTCGAAATCGAGGACAAGAGCCTAGCGGGAGCGTAGAGTTCCGCCCCTCCAGTCGAGGGCTATTTGAGGAGAGTGATTGCGATGACTTCGTCCGAAACCCGCTTGGCGCGGCCCCAGCCCCATCCCGGCGTGCTGGCGATCGACGCCTATGTGCCGGGCAAGAGCAAGGCTCTGGGTTTTACCGGCACGATCCACAAACTCTCGTCCAACGAGACCCCGCTTGGCCCCTCGCCCTTGGCCAAGGCGGCCTTTCACACGGCGGCCGAGACGCTTTCCGTCTATCCCGAGGGCACGGCGCACCTGCTCCGCGAGGCGATCGGGCGGGCGCATGGACTCGATGCCGCCCATATCGTGTGCGGCGCGGGGTCGGACGAGCTGCTCATGTTGCTCGCCTCGATTTATTGCGAGCCCGGCGACGAGGGCATTTATACCACCCATGGCTTTCTGGTTTACCGGATCGCCATTCTGAGCGCCGGCGGTGTCCCCGTCGTCGTGCCGGAATCCAATTTCACCGTGGATGCCGATGCGATCCTCGCGGCGGTGACGGCGAAGACGAAAATCGTCTATCTCGCCAATCCCGCCAACCCGACCGGCACCTATCTTCCTGGTCACGAGATCGAGCGGCTGGCCAAGAGCCTGCCGCCGCATGTGCTTCTGGTGATCGACGGCGCCTATGCCGAATATGCCGGCGCGCCGGATTTCGACTCCAGCTTCGCCTTGCCGCAGGCCCGCGAGAATGTCGTGGTCACCCGCACCTTTTCGAAGATCCACGGGCTCGCCGCCTTGCGTCTGGGCTGGTGTTTCGCCCCGGCCGCCATCTGCGACGCCTTGAACCGCGTGCGCGGCCCGTTCAACACCAACGATCCCGCGATTCGTGCCGGTGTCGCCGCCATTGGCGACCAAGAGCACATCGAGCGGTCGCAGGCGCATAACCGGCATTGGGTGAGCGAGTTGAGCCGGGTGATCACCGCGCTTGGCTTCCCCGTGACGCCGAGCCAGGCGAATTTCATCCTGGTTCATTTCGCCAGCGCGGCCGAGGCCAAGGCCGCCGATGTGTTTTTTACGGCGCGCGGCTTGATCCTGCGTGCCGTTGGCTCCTACGGCTTGCCACAATGCCTCCGGTTGAGTATTGGCACCCCACTCGCCAATGGACTCATTCTCGAGGCCTTTGCTGCTTTTGCCGCGGACCGGACATCATCCCGTGCCTGAATCCTTGGGTCGACCTCTCGAAACGCCCTTGATCCCCAAGCTCGCCATCATTGGCCTGGGGCTCATCGGCGCTTCCATCGCGCGCGTGGCGCGCCAGCAGAATTTGGCGCGCGAAATCGTGGGCGCGGATGCCAATCCCGCTGTCCGTGACCGCGCGCGCGAAATCGGACTTGGCGACACGATTACCGGCGATCTCGCCGAGGCCGTCGCGAATGCCGATATCGTCATCCTCTGCGTGCCCGTCGGCGCGATGCGTTCCGTCGCCGCCGTCATTGGCCCGCATTTGAAGCCTGGCGCGATCGTGTCGGATACCGGCTCGGTCAAGGCCTCGGTGATCGAGGCCGTGGCGCCGCATCTGCCAGCCCATGTTCACCTCGTTCCCGGCCATCCCGTTGCCGGCACGGAATATTCCGGCCCCGACGCCGGCTTCGCCACCTTGTTCGTCAACCGCTGGTCAATTTTGACCCCGCCAGAGGGAACCGACGAGGCCGCCGTCCGGCTTTTGAGCGCGTTCTGGACGGCCGCGGGGGCCAATGTCGAGGTGATGAGCGCCAGCCACCACGATATCGTGCTCGCGATCACCAGCCATGTGCCGCATCTCATCGCCTATAATATCGTGCGCACGGCGGCGGACCTCGAAACCGTCACGCAATCCGAGGTGATGAAATTTTCAGCCGGCGGGTTCCGCGATTTCACCCGGATCGCCTCGTCGGACCCGACCATGTGGCGTGATGTGTTCCTGAACAATCGCGATGCCGTGCTCGAAGTCCTCGGCCGCTTCAACGAGGACTTGTCCTCGCTGCAACGCATGGTGCGCTCGGGCGATGGCGACGGCCTATTCGATCTTTTCACGCGCACGCGGGCGATCCGGCGCGGAATTATCGCCCAAGGCCAGGAAACCGCCGCGCCCGACTTCGGCCGCCGGGTATCGGAGTCAAAGGTTTAGGATTTGGGCGGATCGGGAGAATTCGCCGCGAGTTGCTCGAGGAGCGCCGCCAAGAGCGGCAGGATCGCGACGCCGCTCGCTAAAATTGGACCGCTGTTTTCCACGAGCTTGCGCAAGCTTTTCCAAAACCGGCCAATCACGAAGCCCGCGGTCAAGGAAACAGCGGCGAGCCGAACAGGGCCGGCCCGCTTGGCGATCAGAGCCGCCGTGAGAACCGCCATCTGCTCCGGATTCCCGCCGGAGCGTTGCCACAGATCGAGGAGCGGATCGGCGGCTTGACGGGTCTCCTCGCCGGCCTTGGGAGCGGGCGCGGCCTGCTCCGGCCCGGCCGCTTCGGGCTCCTCGCGGAGCGCCAAGACCAGCGCGAGCGTTCCGGCCAAAAGATGCACGGCCGCAACGGCCAACGCGGCCACGATGGGTCCCGCGAGCGAGGCAATCCAGAGATAGAAAGCGACGATCAACGCGATCAGCGCGGCAAGGAAAAACAGCGCAGCGGCCAAAAGCAACGCCGCCTTTATTAAAAGGCGCGTGCCGGCCTTCGCCGCGCGGTCCATCAGCGGCGCCAAGGCATCGCTCAAAGCGTCGGTGAGCAGGCTCTGGATGCTCACAGGGCGCGGCTGAACAGCCCCAACAGGAGACCCGCCAGCGCCGCCAGCAGGATGGCGGTCAGCGGATTGCGTTCGATCTTGGTCTCGACCTCGTGCCCGAGGGAACCCAAATGTTCCCGCGCTTCCGCCGCACGGTCCCCGAGATGATCGCGGGTCTCGGCATAGCTATTGTAAACCTGTCCGGTCGCGGTGTTCGCGCGCGTGCGTAACAGCTGAGCCATGGTGCCCGTCAGCTTCGCGATATCGTCGCGCAGCGTCGCGAGGTCCGCGGTGAAATCCTGCGCGGTTTTCTCCGGATCGGGAAATTCCCTGTTATCTGTCATGGTAATCCTCATCGCTAAGCCGGGGCATGACGCACCTCTTCCGGGCCAAGACCCCGGTTTTGTACGGGAATGGCCGGAGGAGCCGGGCGAAATCCCCTTTTGCTTAGCCTGAACGCGGCTGTTCCCGATAGGGTTCCAACCGGCCCGGGCGATAAGCCGACAAAGCCGTTTATCGCCACCGAATATTGCCCGGTCAAGGCACCGCCTTGGCCCTGGGATGGTTGGCGCGATACGCCTCGAGCAGGCGGCTGGAATCGACGGCGGTATAAATCTGCGTCGTGGACAGCGAGGCATGGCCGAGCAACTCCTGGATGGTGCGCAGATCCCCGCCCCGGCTCAAGAGATGAGTGGCGAAGGAATGGCGCAACGCATGCGGCGTCGCGCTGGCGGGCAGGCCCAACGCCCCACGCAACCGCTCGATCGCGAGCTGGATGATGCGCGGCGACAGCGGTCCGCGGCGCAAGCCGATGAAGAGAGGGCCCTCCGCGGCCAAGGGGAAGGGGCAGAGATCGAGATAATGCGCAATGGCGAGGCGGACGGGCTCGATCACCGGCACCTGGCGCATCTTTTGGCCTTTGCCGGTGATGGTCAGATGCTCCAGAGCGCCGACCGGCGCATCGCGGCGCTGGATCGCCAGGGCCTCGGAAATTCGCAGACCCGCGCCGTAGAGCAAAGCCAGCACGGCGGTATCGCGGGCAATGGTCCAGGCGGCCCGCGTCTCGCCGGCGAAACCTTCGCCGGAGACCGTCTCGCAGGCGAGGCCGGGGCTGAGCGGTTTGGGCAGGGTGCGCGGCAATTTGGGGGTGCGCACCGTGGAAAATGCCATGGTTTTCGCCAGGCCTTCGCGTTCCGTGAACCGGACCAAGGAGCGCAGCCCCGCCAATTGCCGCAGCAAGGAGCGGTTGCCGGTTCCCTCCCGGCGGCGGCGCGCCATGAAGGCGCGGACGTCGCCCGGCGTGAGCGCCTCGATCGCGGCAAGATCCGGCCGCGCTCCCTGATGCTCCGCCAAAAAGGCGATGAACTGCCTGACATCGCGCCGGTAGGCGTCGATGCTATGGGCGGAAAGGCGCCGCTCCCCCGCGATATGGGCCATCCAAGCCTGGGCTGCCGCCGCCAAATCCGCCTGGGCGGGGGGAAAGGCAAGGGCGGGGTCGTCGTTCATGGGGCGAAGCTCGTCATGATTCCTCAGACCGTGCACCAGCGATCTTATGACTTCGTGAAGCCGGGCAGAGTCTCGTTCGAGAGACGAGTTAACCAATCCTCAAGCGATATCTTTCCGCAACCGCGCGTCCAGCCTATAGGAAAATCATGTCCCACCTCGCTTTTCGTCATTTAAACAGCGCGTGCTTCTAGATCTCCTGATATGATTTCCGAGGGCGGCCGTGATCCGATGGCGGGTTGTGTCTGAAGTGAGAACCGGTTACGAGGCAGTGTTTCACCGCGGCAACATTCGCGCTAATCCTGCGCTGCTCGCCCGGACCGGGTGTCAAGGTTCGTCTGGGCGCCCGGCTTAGGGTCTTCAAAGGAGCCACGGCCACCCATGGATCATCTCAAGCCACGGTTAATCCCCATGAATCGCCGACGGCGCATTTACGAAGGCAAGGCCAAAGTCCTCTACGAGGGCCCGGAGCCCGGTACGCTCATCCAGCACTTCAAGGATGACGCCACCGCGTTCAATGCCAAAAAACACGAGGTGATCGACGGAAAAGGCGTGTTGAACAACCGCATTTCCGAGTTCATTTTCCAAAACTTGAATGATATCGGCGTGCCGACTCACTTCATTCGCCGGCTCAACATGCGCGAGCAGTTGATTCGCGAAGTCGAGATCATCCCGCTCGAGGTCGTCGTGCGCAATGTCGCGGCTGGCTCGCTCTCCACCCGCCTCGGGATCGAGGAAGGCACGCAGCTGCCGCGCTCGATCATCGAATTTTATTACAAGAACGACGCGCTCAACGACCCCATGGTGTCGGAAGAGCATGTCACGGCCTTCGGCTGGGCGAGCCCGCAGGAAATCGACGACATCATGGCTTTGGCCATCCGGGTCAACGACTTCTTGTCCGGTCTGTTCCTCGGCGTCGGCATCCGTCTCGTCGATTTCAAGATGGAATGCGGACGTCTCTGGGAAGGCGACATGATGCGCATCATCGTCGCCGACGAAATCTCGCCCGACTCGTGCCGTCTATGGGACATCAAGTCCAACGACAAGCTCGACAAGGACCGGTTCCGCCGCGACATGGGCGGATTGGTGGAGGCCTATACCGAGGTCGCCCGCCGTCTCGGCATCTTGCAAGAAAACGAGACGCCCCGCGCCTCGGGTCCGAAGCTGGTTCAGTAGAACGGCATGCCGGGCGCTCTCGCTCTCCGGGGCGATGGTGCTCTACTGGGGATGTGGAACGGGGGCTTTGGCCTCCGTTTTCCTTTGTGTTAGCTGAGAGTCATGATGAAGGCCCGTATTACCGTCACGTTGAAAACAGGCATCCTCGATCCGCAGGGTAAGGCGATCGAGGGGGCGTTGCGCTCGCTTGCCATTCCCGGCGTCGAAAGCGTCCGCCAGGGCAAGGTCTTCGATATCGAGCTGTCGGGTACGGATGCCGCCGGAGCAGAGCAGACCTTGAAAGAGGCCTGCGAGAAGCTTCTCGCCAATACGGTGGTCGAAAACTACCGCATCGAGCTTTTGTAAATGCGCGCCGCCGTCGTTCTCTTCCCTGGCTCGAATCGCGAGGGCGATGCCCTCAACGCGCTTCGGGCGGCGGGCATCGAGGCCGCCACGGTCTGGCATGGCGAGCATGACCTGCCCGAAGGTACCGATCTCGCGGTTTTGCCTGGCGGATTCTCCTATGGCGATTATCTCCGTTGCGGGGCCATTGCCGGCCGCTCGCCCATCATGGACGCCGTGCGCGCGCATGCCGCGCGGGGCGGTTTGGTGCTGGGCATTTGCAACGGCTTTCAAATTCTCGTCGAGAGCGGCCTGCTGCCGGGCGTGCTCATGCGCAATGCGGATTTGCATTTCATCTGCCAATTCCAGCATTTGCGCGTGGAGCGGGCCGATACGCCCTTCACCAACGCCTACCGCGCGGGACAAGCGATCGAAGTCGCGATCGCCCATGGCGAGGGCAATTATACCGCCGACGCCGAGACCTTGGCCCGGATCGAGGGCGATGGATTGGTCGCCTTCCGCTATTGCGACGCGCAAGGCGCGGTAACGAGCGCGGCCAACCCCAACGGGTCGATGAACGGGATCGCGGGGATTTATTCCCCAAACTTCCGGGTGCTCGGCCTGATGCCGCATCCCGAAAACCTCATCGATCCCCTGGTGGGGGGCACCGACGGCCGCAAGATGTTCGAAAGCTTGGCGGAGTCGCTGGCGAGCGTTTGAGAAACCCGAATTTCCCTTGGCCCTTAGCGGCGAACCATATAGTATGCATACACGTATATGCATAAAGGTTCCCATCATGCAAAAGCGCATGACGATCAGCATCGATGAACGCGTCTATGACGGCTTGGTCCGCGTGGTCGGGCGGCGGAAGATCAGCCGCTTCCTCGAGGATCTCGCGCGTCCACTTGTCGCCGGCGAAAATCTGGAAGACGCTTACCGGGCGATGGCCGCCGACGCGGATCGCGAGCAGGAAGCCACTGCGTGGAGCGAAACCCTGATCGGCGATCTATCCGATGCCGGCGGTACCGATGCGGCGCGGTGAGGTTTGGTGGGTCGATTTCGATCCCTCGCGCGGCGGCGAAATCCGAAAGACCCGGCCCGCCGTCATTCTGAGCAACGATGCGGCGAATGCCGCGCTCAACCGGGTCCAGCTTGTGCCTCTGACCAGCAACACCGGCAGGGTTTATCCCAGTGAAGCCGTGGTGAACGTGGCGGGGCAAACGAGCAAAGCCATGGCCGATCAGCTCACAACGGCCTCGAAGACTCGCTTGAAGACACAGCTCGGCGTTCTGACCCCGGCTGATCTTAGGACCGTCGAAAAGGCCGTGAAGGTGCAACTCGGATTGGCGCTATAGAGTGCTTTTTTATCCCCCCTAATTCTACAGCGTCACGAACGTCTCCCAAGGCCCGCGCCGTCATTCCGGGTCGCCGGAGGCGAGAGCCCGGCCCTCAAACAAAAACTGACGCAGTAGAACTACAGCTCCGTCGTCAAAATCTCCTTCGACACCACCAGCGAATCCGCGCCGAGGCGGTACACCAGTGGGACACCGGTCGCGATTTCCATCGAGGGGATGGTTTTGGGGGTGAGCCCGTCGAGCACCATCACGAGCGCGCGCAGGCTATTGCCATGAGCGGCGACGAGGGTCGTTTCGCCGCGCAGCACGCAGGGCAGGATGGATTGGACATAGTAAGGCAGGGTTCTGGCGACGGTATCGCGCAGGCTTTCGCCGCCGGGAGGCGCAATTTCGTAGGAGCGGCGCCAGATCGCGACCTGCTCGGCGCCCCATTTGGCCCGCGCCTCGTCCTTGTTCAGGCCGGAGAGGTCGCCATAGCTGCGCTCGTTCAAGGCCAGGTTTTTTTCGGGCACCAAATCGCTTTGCCCCAAAACCTCCAGCGCCTTGGTCGCCGTATCCTGCGCGCGAAGAAGTTCCGACACGAAGACTTTTTGAAAAACGGTACCGCTCTTGCGGAGCGCGGCCCCGGCGGCGCGGGCTTCATCCACGCCGCGTTGCGTCAACGGCGGATCCCGCCAGCCCGTGAATAGGTTTTGCAGGTTCCATTCGCTCTGGCCATGACGCAATAGGACGAGCACGCGATCCATCAAAGACCTCTTTTCAACGGCGATACGCCTATCTGCCGGACGGCAGTAAAGCTTGCGGCGGGAAAGACCAACCGATTTCGGAACATGCTCCAACTCCCCAGCAAGAGAGCGATGTCCCGCCGCTTTGGCGGTTCCACCAAAGCGGAAAATCCCCTAGCGTTTAACATCTTGATGACACGCCTGTTTAACCCGTAAGCTGGGATCACGAAGGTTTAGCCAGCAACCTTCGTGCCTATGTATTCAAGTCCGGCCCTCGTCGACGCCCCGGTTTTCAACCAACCGGCTCGAGCCCCAGCACATGGGCCATGGAATAGAGGCCGGACTTGCGGCCCTTGGCCCAAAGCGCGGCCTTGACCGCGCCGCGGGCAAAAATCGCGCGGTCCTCGGCGCGGTGGCTGAGTTCGATTCGCTCGCCCTCCCCGGCCAAGATCACGGAATGATCGCCGACCACCGTGCCGCCGCGCAAGGAGGCGAAGCCGATCGTGCCGGCCCGGCGCGCGCCGGTCACGCCGTCGCGGCCACGGACGGAATGGGTGTCGAGCGAGACGCCCAAGCCTTCCGCCACCGCCTCGCCGAGCAGCAGAGCCGTGCCCGACGGCGCATCGACCTTCATGCGATGATGCATTTCGACGATCTCGATGTCGAAGCTTTCGCCCAAGGCCTTGGCGGCTTGGCGGGCGAGCCCGGCAAGAAGATTGACGCCAAGGCTCATATTGCCGGAGCGCACGATCGTGGCATGACGCGCGGCCGCGGCAATTTTGGCGAGATCCGCCGGGGTGAAGCCCGTGGTCCCGATAATATGGACGATACGAGCCTGGGCCGCGAGGCCGGCCAGCGCCACGCTGGTTTCCGGTGTCGAAAAGTCGAGAATGCCATCGGCGCTCGCGATCAGGGACAAGGCCTCGCTGGTGACGGGGACATCCGCCCGGCTCACGCCCGCCAGCAGACCGGCGTCCTCGCCGAGAGCGGCGGAGCCCTGCCGTTCGAGCGCCCCGCTCAGCACGGCGCCCGCGGTCTCCTCGACGACGCGCACGAGCGTCCGGCCCATGCGTCCGGCCGCGCCAACAACCACGAGCCGCATGTCAGCCGTCACGTCAGTCCCTCCGGTTCCGATTGCGTTTCTATAGGGCGGTCCCGCGCCAAGCGAAAGAGGCGCCGGCGACAAAGGCAAGCGACGAAGGACGGCCCCGGCGGCGGTTGCGATCAGGGAAATGTTATGGTTGCGATATAGGCTTGCCCTCCCGCGCCCGGCGGCGGCGGAAACGGGCCGGCGGATCTTATGGCGCCCATCGCGAGCGCATCGAGGCTGGCGAGCCCGCTGCTGCGCACCACTTCCTGGTGGCGCACATGGCCATCGTATTCGAGATAGAACGAAACCGTGACCGCGCCGGCTTCGCCGCGCCGCTCCGACACGCTGCCCGTATAGTGCTTTTTGCCGAGGATCATGCCGAAAATCCGGGCGATATAGCGATTGGATTCGTTGCCGGCCGGAACATCCAGGACATCCGCCGAGGCGAATCGAGGTGGAGAATCATCAGTGCGCCCGGCAAGGGCAGGATCGGTGTCGCCCGTGGAGGGATCGGCCGGTTTAGGCTTTGGCTTCGATTGCGCCTTCGCCGGGTCTTTGGAAGGCTCGGGCGTCGCTTTGTCGAGCGCCTCGGCCTCGCTTTTATCGTCTTCCAGCGCGGCCTTTTGCTCGGCCTCGTCAGGTTTTTCCGCTGGCGGCGGAGCCAAGGCCTGCTTGGCCAGCGTGGGCAAGCCGTCACGCGGCGGCGTGGCGGCCTTGGGGCCTTCCGTCTTTTCGGCCTGGCCGGGATCGTTGACCGGTTCCTTGCTGACACGCGGGGCGCTATAGGCCGGCCTTTCGTCGTCCTCTTCCTGTTTCTGTCGTTGCGGTTGTTTCTGCGGCGGCGGCTCCGGCGGTTTGGGCTGCTCCATGACGACCTCGACCGGCGTCTCCTCGGGCGGCGGCGGGGGCAAGAGCTGGCTATCGCGATAAAGAAGGGCGCCCAGGATCGCGGCGTGAAGCAGTAAAACCACCACCACAGCCGCGATGAATCCCTCGCGGGAATTAAGGGATGTATTGCGCAACGGCGCGAAAAAGCGCTCTTCCGCATGGGCGGCAAGAGAGAATTTCGCGGGTTCTGGCACAGGCATGCTCATGTCAGCGCATTTTCAAGTCGATGCCGCGGCAAAGCGCAAGAGGTGATTGCTCGACAGGCTTGCCACACTTGACGCGGACCGTGCCGGCGTCGCATCACGGCGCCGCGTAACGAAAGCGAGTTTCCGTGCCGCCGCTTCTCATCGCCTATCCCGCCATCGACCCGGTTCTCGTCAACCTGGGGCCGCTGCCCATCCGCTGGTATGCGCTCGGCTATATCGGCGCCCTGTTGTTTGGCTGGATGGGCGCCCGTGCGCTCGCCGGCCGCGATCGTTTGTGGGGCGGGCGGGCGCACGCCAGCGTCCTCTCGATCGACGATCTCGTGGTCTATATGGCCGGCGGCATCATTCTGGGTGGCCGGATCGGCTACATCCTTTTCTACAATCTGCCGTTCTATCTCGCCAACCCCCTGGAAGCCCTGGTGGTTTGGAAAGGCGGCATGGCGTTTCACGGCGGGCTGCTCGGCTCCGTCATCGCGATGAGCCTGTTCGCGCGGAGCCAAAAGCTGCCGGTGCTCAGCGTGTCCGATCTGGTTTCGCCGGTGGTTCCCATCGGAATCGTGCTTGTCCGCGTTGCCAATTTCATCAAGCCGGAGCTTTGGGGACGTCCCACCGATGTCCCCTGGGCGATGATCTTTCCCGGCTCCGATGGCGTGCCCCGGCACCCCAGCCAGCTTTACGAGGCGGGGCTCGAAGGCGTCGTGTTGTTGATCCTGCTTGCCCTTGCGGTACGCCTCGGCGGCCTCAAGCGGGAGGGATTGATCACGGGATTGTTTTGCGCGGGCTATGGCGCCGCGCGAATCACCTGTGAATTTTTCAGGGAGCCGGACCCGCAACTTGGTTTTCTCTTCGGTGGCGCGACCATGGGCATGCTGCTCTCGGTCCCGCTGATTCTCTTCGGCCTGATTCTGCTGATCCGGGCCGTCCGGAAACCCGTCGCGGTCGCCGCGACGGCATGAGCGCGCTTCTCCAGGACTTGTGCGGAATGATCGCGGCGGAGGGGCCGCTCTCGGTCGAACGCTATATGCAGCTCTGCCTGCAACATCCGGTCCACGGCTATTACACCTCGAAAATGCCGTTCGGCCGGGCCGGCGATTTCATCACCGCGCCGGAGATCAGCCAGATGTTCGGCGAACTGGCGGGGCTCTGGGCGGCGCAGGTCTGGTTGGATATGGGCGCGCCCGGCGGCGTTCATCTCGCCGAGATCGGGCCGGGGCGTGGAACGATGATGGCGGATGTCTTGCGCGCGGGCCGCGCCGTGCCGGGCTTTCTGCAGGCGATCGATCTGCATCTCGTGGAAACCAGCCCGGTGCTGCGCGAGGCCCAGCGCCGGACCCTCGAAGCCGCGCCGCTGACCCCGGTTTGGCACGAGGCCATCGAAACCTTGCCCGATGGCCCCGCCATCGTCTTGGCCAATGAATTTTTCGATGCCTTGCCCGTGCGCCATTACATCAAGAGCGAAAAAGGCTGGCATGAGCGGCACGTCGGGCTTGGACCGGACGGCAATCTGGTTTTTGGCGCGGCCGCGGAAACGATCGGTATCCCCGCCACGGCCGGGCGTCCCGGCGATATCCTGGAAATCGGCCACGTCGCCCGCGCGATCATGACCTCGCTCGCCACGAGGATCGCCACCCAGGGCGGCGCGTTGCTGGTTTGGGATTACGGCCATGCCGAAAGCGGGTTGGGCGATACCTTGCAGGCGATCGCCGGTCATGCCTTCGCCGATCCCCTGGCCCATCCCGGCGAGGCGGATCTCACCGTCCATGTGGATTTCGCGAGGCTGCGCCAGGCGGCGGAAGCGGCGGGCGCGGCCGTTCACGGGCCGGTGGCGCAAGGCCTTTGGCTGGAGCGGCTCGGCATTTTTGCGCGCGCGCAAAGCTTGAAATCCAAGGCCAGCGCGGCCCAGATCGCGGACATCGACAGCGCCCTCGCGCGGTTGACGGCGCCCGGCTCGAGCATGGCAACTCTTTTTAAAGTGTTGGCCGTGGTACAAAAGGGCATGAAGCCGCCGCCGGGCTTCGAGGATTAGGCCATGATCCCTAATCGAAGCGTCATCACCTCCCCCGCTCTGAGCGGGGTCCGCCATGCCTTTTTCACCCGCGAGGGCGGCGTGTCGCAGGGCGTCTATGCCTCGCTGAATGGCGGCACCGGCTCGAAGGATGACCCCGAGGCCGTGGCGGAAAACCGCCGCCGCATGACGGAGCACCTCGGCGCCACGGCTCTGCTCGTACCCTATCAGGTTCACTCGCCGTTCTGCCTTGCGCTGATCCAGCCGTGGGAGGGCGAGCGGCCGAAATGCGATGCGCTGGCGACGGCCACGCCGGGCCTCGCCCTTGGCGTCACCGGCGCCGATTGCGGCATGATCCTCTTTGCCGACAAGCAGGCCGGGGTGATCGGCGCCGCCCATGCCGGCTGGCAAGGCGCCCTTGGCGGCGTTCTCGAATCGACGCTGCACAGCATGGAAGTCTTGGGCGCGCGCCGCGCGGATGTGAGCGCCGTGCTCGGCCCCACCATCGGCGCCAAATCTTACGAGACCGGCCCGGAGTTTCTGGCTAAGTTTCTTGCGGCGGATGCGGCTTACGCGGATTTTTTCACGCCGTCGAGCCGTGACGGCCACAATCTCTTCGATCTGCCGCGCTTCATCGGCGACCGCCTTCGCGCGGCGGGCGTGAGAGCGTTTACCGATTTGAGTCTCGACACTTACGCGGAGGAGACCCGCTTTTTCTCCTACCGCCGGACCACGCATCGCGGCGAACCGGACTACGGCCGGCTGATTTCGGCGATCGTGCTGTAAGGTCTTTTCGCCGCGGTCATGGCCGGGTCAACCACGCCGGGACATCGCGGATCCAATGCCGGAGGCGGCCGCAACGCCGGGGAGCCCCCCTAAGTTGGCGGCCCGAAATCATTTCCCAGTCCACCCGCCCCGGAGAGACGAAGTCCACGCCTTTCGCAAAATATAAAAATACTAATTCTATCGGATTATGGTATTGTTTTGATGGCTCTCGGCGGACATTGCCCACGCCTCCCGAATCCATCCCCGGCCGGGCAAGTCTGCCGCGAGAGCATCGACAATCCTTCAACCGCTTCCGTTAACCGGCGGAAGCGCATCTGGAATGAGAGAATTATGCGGACCATCGCCACGCGCACCATCGCTACCTCCCTTCTGCTCACCCTCGCCGCCAGCGGCACTGCCTTGGCGCAGGGCGCGCCCGCCGCCGCGCCGCAAACGCCCGCCGGGACCGCGCAAAACCCGCCACCGGTTCCGCCCGCGCGCGGACCGGCCGTCGACCTTGCGCTGGAAGCCGCGCAGGCGGCGCTCGAAGCCGCGAAAGCCGGCGATCAAAAGGTCGCCGTGACCGTGATCGATTCGGCTGGCATCCTTAAAGCGGTCGCCACTGGCGACGGCACGGGCCCGCGCGCGGTGCAGAACAGCAATTTCAAGGCGCAGGCCGCCTTGGCGTTCAAGGAAGATTCCGGCGAATTGGCCGAGAAAGTCAAAACGGATAAAGACTTGGCCGGCAAGATCGCCGCCAATCCGTCCTATCTCGCCCGCGCCGGCGCCGTTCTGATCAAGGTCAATGGCGAAGTGATCGGCGTAATCGGCGTCGGTGGCGCGCGCGGTTCGAACAAAGACGAACAATATGCCAAGGCAGGTTTGGCGAAAATCCAAGCGCGCCTGAAATAATCCGCTCCGGCTTCAACAGCAAAAAAATCCCCGCGCCAGCACGTCGTTGGCGCGGGGACTTTGTTTCAAGCGCCAGTCCGGGGCCGTTTACGGCTTCGGCCAATAACCCTCCGGCGCGCCCGGTTTGCCGACGCCCGTTGTTTCCACCGGGCCTTCGCCGATGATCTGGACAATGGTCTCCTCATCACCCGCGCCATCCCAATGCACGCCGCCGGCGGGATGAAAAACGTAGGAGCCTGCCTTGATTGGCTTAGCCTTGCGAAAATCAAGGTCCAGACCGGTCCCATTCCACCAGACCCCCTTGATCACGGTCGCGTGGCGATCTTTTGAATGAAAATGGGGGTTGGAATGAAAGCCTGGCGGGAATTTGACGCGAACGACATAAATGCCGGGTTTCGACGGATCGCCGTATAGCACCGCCTGTTCGGGGCCAACGCCTAGGGCGCTCTTGAACGGAACCGCCTCCGGCGCGAGATAGATGAACCCGCTATCCGTCTGGGCGGCGACCGGTACCACGGCCAAAAGAACCAATAAAACGCCCTTGACGGGTACGATCCTGAAATTCGCCATTCCCGGCTCTCCCTCCCGGCGCGCGGCGTCAAGCCGCTAATTTTACTGCAATACGATAGAATAAGTATGATAATGGTCGATGTCAGTCAATACGGCGTCCGCCGGCATGCGCGGCAAGAACGCCTTCCCGCACGCCAGCCATGCGGCAGCCGAAGTAAAAAAACGTCAGTGGTGATGACAGTGTTGCGGCGTGGCCGCGCAGCCCAACGGCTCGGGCTTTTTCTTGATGATCTGCGGCGGCGGCGTCATCGGCCTCATGCAGCCGCCCTGTGAATTGCGGACGCAGTTGGCCGAGGCGTCTTGCACGCTCCCGGCCAGTAAGGCGCCTGCCAAGCCGGCGATCGCGAGGGTGCCGGCGAGGCTCTGAACCGTGTTCTTTTTCATGAAATGCTCCAACTGTTCGCAACACGCATAAAGCTATTCCCGGGCCAGGACCATCACCCCAACAACCCGCCCAAGCCCGGCGCGAGCGGATTGCCGGTCAGCGCGGCGGCGTCGGCGCGGTCGAGTTGCGGCTCGCCGATGGCGGCGCGCCACAGGCCTTCGACGAAGGCGGGGTCCAAATCGCGGAGAATGAAGACCATGCGGGTCGTGTGATCCTCGTCCGGCCAAGCAGCCAGACGCTGCGGCTCGTGCATCACATGTTGCACGCCATGGGCCACGAGCGGGCGGGCGGGATCGTCCGACAGCGCGATCAGGCCCTTGAAGCGCAGAAGCCGGGGGCCATGCGCGGAACGCAGCAATTCCATGAACAGCGAGACGGCCATCGGCGCAACCGGGCGGGGATGACGCAGGCAGAAAGCGCGGATGCTTGCATCGTGCCGGTTGCGGTCGTGGTGGTGATGGCCATGCGTATGATCCCGCGCCTCGATGGCCTCGGCCGCAAGCCAAGCCGTGGCATTTTCGCCCCGCGCGGCGGGATCGTAGGAGACGCTGCCGAACAACCGTGCCGCCGTCGCCTCGCCGCTTGCCGCGTCGAAAACCGGCGCGCCGGGATTGAGAGCCTGAAGCCGTTGCTTCAGCTCTTCGAGCGCCGCGGAGTCCGTCGCCAGATCCGTTTTCGTCAGCACGAGCCGGTCCGCCATGGCGGCTTGTTTGACAGCTTCGTCCTGGGTGTCGAGCGTGGCCATGCCGGTCAAGGCATCCACCAGGGTCACGACGGAGCGCAAGCGGAAGCGCAGCCGCAGATAGGGGTGGCTGATGATGGTGTGCAGCACCGGCACGGGATCGGCGAGGCCCGTGGTCTCGATCACGACACGCTCGAACGGCGCCATCCGGTTATTGTCGCGGGCGCGGAGAGCATCCTCCAAACTCGACACCAGATCGCCGCGAATGGTGCAGCAAAGGCAGCCCGACGTCATGACGAGCATGTCGCCCTCGACCCGCTCGACGAGGAGATGATCGAGCCCCACTTCGCCGAATTCGTTGATCAGAACCAACGTGTTCGCGAGCGCGGGATCGCGCAGCAGCCGGTTCAGCAGCGTGGTCTTGCCCGCGCCGAGGAAGCCGGTGACGACGGAAAGATCGAACGGCGGCGGCGGGCGCCGCGCATCCTCGCTCATGCAAGCTTCCTCATTGCGCGCCGCTGGCCTTGGGCTCGGCGGCGGCAGTGCTCTTCGGTTTTGCCGGAGGAACCGGTTCAGCCTTCGCGGGAGCTGTTTCCTTGCCCTTCGCGGAAGCAGTTTCCTTCCCCTTCGCGGAAGCTATCTCTTTCCCCTTCGCGGAAGCTGTCTCTTTCCCCTTCGCGGAAGCTGTCTCTTTCCCCTTCGCGGGGGCTGTCCCTTTCCCCTTCGCAGGGGCTGTCTCTTCGCCCTTCGCGGGGGCTGGTTCTTCCGCCTTGGCCGCAACGGCGTCTTTCTTCTTGTGCTCCTTCCGGTGCGCGGCTTTCTTGACGGGTTCGCGCCCTTTGAGCGGCAAGGCGTTGGCGTCGGGGTGCAGCGGCGATCCCGCGGCGAGGCCGGTGGCGGCCAGGGGCGGGGCATAAGCGATAGCCGCCACGGAATCCGGCTCCGTGCCGATGGCGGAATGCGGCGGGCGGGCCTGGGCGATCAGGCCGGTATAGCCAGGTTCGGCGCCGATATGGACCGGGACAGGATCGAACGCCGGATTGGGAATATCGTTGATCGTCGCCGCCAGGGGTTGCGGCGGCACCAACGGCGCCTCGAGCCGCTCGACATCGGCATTGAACCGCGCCACGAGCGCCGCGCGAGGGGTCTTTTTGCAGACCTGGCCGCGCAAATCCGGCGGCCCGGCTTCTGGCGCATCCGGCAAAGCCGTAAGCAAGGCGGATGGGCGGTCGATGCCGGCGAAGCCCCGGTCGAGCAGAGCGGCGGCTTTCGCGCTACGCGTGGCGACCGTCGGCGCGCCCAAAATCACCACCAGGAGCCGCCGACCGCCGCGATTGGCGCTGACCACGACGTTGAACCCGGCCGGACAAGTGAAGCCGGTCTTCATGCCGTCGGCACCGGGATAGCGGCCCAGCATATTGTTATGGTTGGGGATAATTTCGGTGCCGAACGCCAGGGCGCCGAGATTGAAAAGCCCAGCCTGTTCGGGAAACGTCACATAAAGCGCCCGGCCGATGAGTGCCATGTCGCGCGCGGAGGAGACATGGTTGGGGTCCGGCAGGCCGTTGGGATTGACGAAATGGCTCTCGTGCAGGCCAAGCCGCGCCGCCGCCTGATTCATATCCTCGGCAAAGGCCTCGACCGAGCCCGAAACCCCTTCGGCGACCGTGATGGCAATGTCGTTGGCCGACTTCACCATCAGCATTTTCAAGGCATTATCCAGGGTGACCTGGGTGCCCGGCGCAAAGCCCATCTTGGACGGCGGCATGGAAACGGCCCGTGCCGAGATCACCAAGGGCGTGTCCAGCGTGATCTTGTGATCGCGCACCGCGCTCAAGGCGACATAAACCGTCATCAATTTGGTGAGCGAGGCCGGATACCACGGCCGTGACGCTTGCTCTTGATACAGAACCTCGCCGGAGGCGACATCCACGACCAAGGCAGGCGCGGCTTGGGCCGGCGCGGATTGGACAAGCCCGGCCTGAACCGGGATCGCCACCAGGCTCGCCACCGCGAAAGCGATGGAGCGGTCTCTCAACCAAAGGATGCGATGCATGCAGCGGTCCCATGTTCGAGCCAGCCTCGAGGGGATGGCGGGGTGATCGCTAGAGATCATGTAATCTTAACCAAAATCTTTTCATTCCGCCACTCCAGCCCCTATCGCGGCCGGATATGGCTGTTTCAAGGCTGTCCGTTCGCCAAGCACCCTATTCACCTGGCGCCCGGGCGTTGATCGCGATGGCGTGGACCCCGCCCGGTCCCATTTCCGGGGCCAAGGCCGCGTTAATCGCGCGATGCCTTTCGATCCGGCTCTTTCCACGGAAGGCTTCCGACACCACATTGATTTTGAAATGTGTGCCGCCCACGCCCGCGGCCGTGCCCGGACGGGAGATGACATGGGCGTGGCCGGCGTGCTTATAAGATTCGTCGACCACTTCGAGGCTCTCTGGCGAGAGCGCCGATTTAAGTGCTTGCGTGATCCGTCCGGCCACGTCATGCCCTGGTTCGCTCATCGATCTCTCCTTTAGCGGATCTGTCCCCTAAGCGGGCCTTACCGGCGGGGCGGATGTGTCCATACTGAAAAAGACGTTGATTTTCAATAATTTAATTCGTTTTTTCACGCGCGGGCCTCTCGCCTTTTGTGGAAAATACGATAGACTTGGACGTCAACACAGTTTGATTTTGGCACGGGAGGATGCTGCCGCAAAAAACCGTCAACCTTTCCCAGGCACTCTGCCACCAGCGTCAGCTTTACGCGTCTCAATCGCTTGCAGCTAGTTAAAACACCCCCATAATGACCGAGCCATGAATCTCAACTCCCGCCTTTTCGACAGTATCAGGGTCAAGCCGGCCCAAAAGACGGCGGCCGCGACCCCGGCGCAAGCGCGTTGCGACTATCCCGGCTGCGCCGCGACCGGGGAATTTCGTGCGCCCCAAGGCCGGGACCGGGAAGGGCAGTTCTTCTGTTTTTGCCTCGACCACGTTCGCGAATACAATGCGTCCTACAATTATTTCAACGGCATGAGCGCGGAGGATGTCGCGGTCTATCAGCGCGATGCCTTGACCGGACATCGCCCGACCTGGACCATGGGCGCGAACCGGGCCGCCAAGGGGTTCCGCGAGGATGGCGACGATGCCGCCACGGTGAGGGACCCGCTCGGCATGTTTCGTGCGAGAACCCATGGCGACGCCCGCGAACAGGTCAAGCGCCCCAAGGTTGGGGTCGCCGCCGTCAAGGCCTTGGATCAGCTGGGCCTCGACGACAGCGCCGATCAGGGCGCCGTGAAGGCGAGATACAAGGAGCTTGTCAAACGGCTGCATCCCGATGCCAATGGCGGGGATCGATCGAACGAAGACCGGTTACGCGAAATCATTCGCGCCTATAAATATCTGAAGACTTTAAAGCTCGCCTGACGGCGGCCTCATGCTGTAAGCGATGGTCTAGCGGCGCCAGGCCGGCCGGGCCAGCCAGTTCCGTGGGCCATCTGTTTCCATTAGAGGCCAAGACCAGCCGGCCGCGACGGCCAAACGAAGACGGATCCTTGATGCAAAGCGTAATTCTCGACGAGAGCCGCATGGGCGGATTGCCGGATTTGAAATTATCGGTCCGTCAGGTTTTCGGCATCGACACCAACATGGAAGTCCCGGCTTATTCGGCGACGAGTCAGCATGTCCCCGACATCGATCCCGATTACATCTTCGACCGGGACACGACCCTCGCGATTCTCGCGGGCTTCGCCTGGAACCGGCGGGTCATGGTCACGGGCTATCACGGCACGGGCAAATCGACGCATATCGAGCAGGTCGCGGCGCGGCTGAACTGGCCCTGTATCCGCATCAATCTCGATAGCCACGTGTCCCGTGTCGACCTCGTCGGCAAGGATGCCATCGTCCTCAAGGACGGCAAGCAAGTAACCGAATTCAGGGACGGCATCCTGCCCTGGGCGCTTCAGCGCAATGTCGCGCTCTGTTTCGACGAATATGACGCGGGCCGGCCCGATGTGATGTTCGTGATCCAGCGGGTGCTCGAAGTGTCGGGCCACTTGACCCTTCTCGATCAAAGCCGCGTCATCAAGCCTCATCCGGCCTTCCGGCTGTTCTCGACGACGAATACGATCGGGCTGGGCGACACGTCGGGCCTTTATCATGGCACGCAGCAGATCAACCAGGGCCAGATGGACCGCTGGTCGATCGTCGCGACGCTTAATTATCTCCCGCACGACCGCGAGGTCGATATCGTGCTCGCCAAGGTGAAAAGCTTCCGCGAGGCGAAGGGCGGCCGCGATACGATCTCGAAGATGGTCCGCGTGGCCGATCTCACCCGCAATGCTTTCATGGCGGGGGATCTCTCGACGGTCATGAGCCCGCGCACGGTCATCACCTGGGCGGAAAATACCGAAATCTTCGGCGATACCGGCTTTGCGTTCCGGCTGACCTTCCTGAACAAATGCGACGAGCTGGAGCGCACACTGGTCGCCGAATTCTACCAACGCTGCTTCGGCCAAGAGCTGCCGGAAAGCGCCGTGAATGTCGTGATGAGCTAAGGGGGACGAGCGGGCGCCTCAAACGCCCCTTTGCCTCCGGGACGGAATAGAGCAAGCCCGCGTGAGCACCAACCAGAGACCGCCAGGCAAGATCGAAGCGCCGCAGGAGCCGTTCAAGCGGGCGCTGGCCGGCTGCATGCGGGCCATGGCGAAATCGCCCACGCTCGAAGTCGCCTTCGCGCCGGAGCGGCCGAGCCTGATTCGTGGCGCCGATGGGCCCAAGGCCCGTCTGCCAGAGCCCGCGCGCAAGCTCGACCGGCGCGAGGCGGCGATTCTCCGCGGCCATGCCGATGCCATGGCGTTGCGGCTGACCTGCCACGACAACGACATTCACCGCCGCCACATGCCGCAGACGCCAACCGGCCGGGCGTGTTTCGATGCGGTGGAACAGGCGCGGGTCGAGGCGATCGGCGCGCGGCGGATGAGCGGCGTGGCCGGCAATCTCAGCGCGATGCTGGACGACCGCTACGCGCGCGCCCGCTTTCCGGAAATCACCACCCGCGCCGATGCGCCGCTCGAGGATGCGCTGGCCATGATCGTGCGCGAGCGCTTGACCGGTCTGCCCACGCCCAAAAGCGGCGAGCAGGTCGCCAATCTCTGGCGCCCCTGGATCGAGGCGCGAATCGGCGCCGATCTCGACAAGCTCGGAACGACGATCGAGAATCAAAAGGCCTTCGCTCAATTCGTCCATAAGCTCCTGGCCGCGCTCGATATGGGTGAGGATGCCGGCCAAGAGCCGGAAGAGGGCGAGGACGACGGCCAAGACGATCAAGACAATGCGGGCGAACAGGACGAGGAGCGCCAAGGCGATGCCCAGCGCTCGGACGACGGCATGCGGACCGACAAGGCCGAGGCCTCGAGCGAAGAACTCGACGAAACCGCGATGGATGCCTCCGAGGCGCCGAGCGGCGAGGTCGACGAGGATGCCGCTTATTCCGACGCCGAAACCGCGTCCGACGCCAGTCGCGCGCCCATGGCCGGCCGCAGCGATCACCACGGGCCGGATTACAAGGTCTTCAGCCGCAAGGCCGACGAGATCATCGCGGCCGAGGATCTCTGCGACCCGGAAGAGCTGGAGCGGCTGCGCGCCTTTCTCGACAAGCAGTTGCAGAATCTCTCCTCGGTCGTCGCCCGGCTCGCCAACCGCTTGCAGCGCCGCTTGATGGCGCAGCAGAACCGGTCGTGGGAGTTCGATCTCGAAGAGGGGATGCTCGATCCGTCGCGGCTGCCGCGCATCATTATCGATCCGCAGCAACCGCTGTCGTTCAAGCAGGAAAAGGATACGGATTTCCGCGATACGGTCGTGACGCTGCTGCTCGACAATTCCGGCTCGATGCGCGGACGCCCGATCACGGTCGCCGCGACTTGCGCCGATATTTTGGCGCGGACGCTGGAGCGCTGCGGGGTCAAGGTCGAGATTCTGGGCTTTACCACGCGGGCCTGGAAGGGCGGGCTGGCACGGGAAGCCTGGCTTCAGGCCGGCAAGCCGGCCGCGCCCGGACGCCTCAACGATCTCCGCCACATCATCTACAAATCCGCCGATGCCCCGTGGCGGCGCGCGCGCAAAAACCTCGGACTGATGATGCGCGAGGGCCTGTTGAAGGAGAATATCGACGGCGAGGCGTTGGACTGGGCGCATAAGCGCTTGCTGGCGCGCCCGGAACAGCGGCGCATTTTGATGATGATCTCCGATGGCGCGCCGGTCGACGATTCCACGCTGTCGGTCAATCCCGGCAATTATCTCGAACGTCACCTGCGCTATGTCATCGACGAAATCGAAAACCACTCGCCTGTCGAACTGATCGCCATCGGGATCGGCCATGACGTGACGCGTTACTACCGCCGCGCCGTGACCATCGTCGATGCCGAGGAACTGGGCGGCGCCATGACCGAAAAGCTCGCGGAATTGTTCAGCGAAACCGCCCGCGCGCCCGCGACGGCGCCGCGCAAGAAGGCGGCGGTGCGGTGACCTATCGAGCAGCGGGCCATGGCCGGGCGGATCAACGCGACGTCACCTCCGCGGCCCTGCTGGCGTCGTAAGCGGGATCGACACGGGATTCCTGCAAAACCGTGAGGCCGGCGGTCAGGGTCAGGACGATCAACACGGCGACGCCCCGGCATAGCGCGGCAAAATGGAGCGACGTATCGCCCGGCGGCCGGGGCGCGACGGTCATCGGCCCGGCATCATCGATGCTGTCGGATAGATAGCCATGGGAAAGCAAGCTCAGGCGCATGACCGGCCTTTCGTGGGAAAATGTCACACTCATCTTTTATGTGGGTAAATTACCCACGTCAAGAGCATTGTGGGATTGCGTCCCACGCCATATTCCCTATGGTGCGCCTCATGATCGACCGTCCCGCTAGCGCAATGCCCAACGCGGCCAGCCTTCAGCCGCCCTTGGCGCGCCTGCTGCGCCCCCTCGTGCGCCTGTTCATCCGTTGCGGCATCCCCTTCCCCGCGCTTTGCGACCTCCTGCGCGAGATCTATGTGAATGTCGCGGAATATGACTGCGCCTTGCCAGGCAAGGTGCAGACGGACAGCCGGGTGAGCCTGTTGACGGGAATCCACCGCAAGGAGGTGGCGCGGTTGCGCGGCGCGGGCGCTCCGGTCAGCACCGTGCCGGCGTGCATTTCGCAAGCCAGCCGGATTTTCGCGCGCTGGCTTTCCGCCCCTGAATTTACCGGCCCTGACGGGCATCCGCTGCCGCTGGCGCGGACGAGCGAGGATGGGCAGGCCTCGTTCGAGAGCCTGGTGGCTTCCGTGACGCGCGACGTGCGCCCGCGCGCGGTGCTGGACGAATGGCTCAACCGGGCCTTGGTCGCCATCGACGAAAACGGCCGTGTCGTGTTGACCGAGGCGGCCTTCGTGCCGCCAGGCGGCAGCGCTCAGCAATTGTTTTATTTCGGCCGCAACCTGCACGATCATGCAGCCGCCGCCGTGGCCAATGTTCTCGGCGAAGCCCCCCGTTTCATGGAGCGCGCCGTTCATTACGACTGCCTTTCGCGCGAATTGGCGGAAACGCTGGAGAAGCGCTCGCGCGAACTGGCGGCCGAGGCTCTGCGGACCCTCAACCAGGAGGCCAATGCCGCCTGCGAGAAGGATGCCGGCGGACCCTGGCGGTGGAATTTCGGTCTTTACGTCTATCGCGAAGAGACCAAAAGCGATCCCGCGCCCGAAACCCCGGTCAAGGACGCGCCGTGAGCGGGCCGTTGTTCTCCCGCCGGCGGCTGGTTTGGTTTATGGCGTCCACGCTGGGCCCCGCGCTGGCCCTGCGCCGCGGCATCGCCGGACCGTCCGCTCAAGGCTCCGATCAAGGCATTGGCGGCACGGGCTTTTCCTTACGCCCAGCGGATGAGGAAAGCGATCGCGGCATCGGCGGCACCGGCGTCATCGGCACGATCCGGAAATTCGGCAGCATCATCGTCAACGATCTCCGGATTTCCTACCCGGCGGACGTCACGGTTAATATCGATGGACGCCCGGGGGCAGCGGCGGATTTGAAGATCGGGCAGGTCGTCCGGGTCGCCGCGATCAGCGGACCCAAAGGGGCCCTGTCGACGCGCGTAATCGATGTCACGAGCGAGGCCGTGGGGCCGGTCGAGGCGGTCACGCCCGCCTCCCTCGTCGTTCTCGGTCAAACCGTCTCGACGGCGGAACTCAAGGACGGGCGGAGCTGGAAGATTGGCGATCACGTCGCCGTCAGCGGCCTGCGCCGCCCCGATGGCACGATCGTGGCCAGTCTGATCGAGCCGGCGCCCGGCGATCTCTACAAGACCGCCGGGCCGCTGCGGCGCGGGGCCGACGGCGTGGCACGGATCGGCCATCTCACCTTGTCCGGCGTGGCCGGCGCGACGGCGGGCGAGCGCTTGATCGTCGAAGGCCATCCCGAGGGACAGGGCCTCGCCGTGACCAAAAGCAGCGGCGACATCGTCCTATTTCCCGCCAGCGTTAAAAAACTCTCGATCGAGGCTTATGTCGAACCAAGCGCCACGGGGCTGCGGCTCGGGTCCGGCCAGGCCGCCAGCGGTCAATTCACCCCGGCCCTTCCGGCGGGACGGCCGATCCATGCGGTCATCACGGGAATCAAGGGAGCGGATGGCGGGTTGAAGGCCTTGAGCTTGCGCTCGGGCTCCCAGCAATTTCACGCGCAGCGCGCCGATGGGACCAAGCCACCCGTTGGCCAGAATGCCCCGATGGATGCCGGTCAAGCGCCACAGACGGGCACACTGCCTTATGGCAATCTGCCACCGTCCGGCTATTATGGCCAGCCCAGCCCGGACTCGCCGAATCCCGGTCCCGCCGGACCGGGCCCCGGTCTGCCCGGGCGATTCGAGAACGGCGGCTTCGGAGGCTTTGGCGGGCGCCGCTGACCTTGCGCGGCTGGCCGTCTCTCCTTAGATGGATGGTCCGGCGCTCCGCCAGCCAAGAGAATTTCCGCCATGTCAGAACAAGCGCCGGCCAATCCAGGCTGGCACGGCACCACGATCATCATGGTCCGCAAACAAGGCTGGACCGTCATCGGCGGCGATGGCCAAGTCTCCATCGGCCAGACCATCATCAAAGGCAACGCGCGCAAGGTCCGACGCCTCGGCAAGGGCGAAGTGATCGGCGGCTTTGCCGGCGCGACGGCCGATGCGTTCACCCTGTTCGAACGGCTCGAGTCGAAACTCGAACAATATCCGGGACAGCTCACCCGCGCCTGCGTCGAGCTCGCCAAGGATTGGCGTACCGACCGCTATTTGCGCCGGCTCGAAGCCATGATGCTGGTGGCGGACAAGCAAACCGGTCTAGTTCTCACGGGCACCGGCGATGTGCTGGAACCCGAAGCCAACGAAGACGGCAGCGTCATGGCCATCGGCTCGGGCGGCAATTATGCGCTTGCCGCCGGACGCGCCTTGCTGCCCAGCGAAATGGACAGCGAGGCTATCGTCCGGCGTTCGCTCGCCATCGCGGCGGAAATCTGCGTCTATACGAATAATAACGTCATCATCGAAAGCGTCGGGCCATGATCCCCGAGGACGTCCTCGGCCTCGCCGTCAAGCGGGCGCTGATTTCGGCGGACCAAGCCGAAGGCTTGCGGGCACTCGCGCGCGAAGCCGCGCCGCCCGATGTTCCCGCCGTGACCGTCGACGACGAAGCCCTGCGATTCATCACCTGCTTCGCCGATATTTTCGTGACCATCGGTAGCGGACTTTTTCTCGGCGCGCTTTATTTCCTGACTTTGTCGAATAGTGACGTGGTTATCGCCAATGCGGCTTTGGCGGCGGGCGCCTGGCTGCTCGCCGAATTTTTCACCCGCCGTCGCCGCATGGCGCTTCCCAGCATCGTCCTTCTCTTCGTGTTCCTGGCAGGGGTTCTCAAGACGATCTTCTTCGCCTTTCCGCCCACGGAGGCAACCGCTTTGCCGGCATCGTGGTTGTTACCCACTCTGGAAGGCCGTGCCGCCGTAGCTGCCGGCCTTGGAACTGTAGCCTTTGCCGTCTTGCATTACCTGCGTTTCCGCGTTCCCGTGACGATCGCGGCCGGCGTAGGCGCTCTCTGCATCGCCATAACGGGCGGCGCGTTCAGTTTGATGCCAAATCTCACCGGCACCATGTTCAGCGCCTTGCTCTTGGTCTGCGGCCTTCTCACCTTCGCTTTGGCGATGCGCTTCGATCTCTCCGACCCGGCGCGCGAAACACGGCGGACGGATATTGCCTTTTGGCTCCATCTTCTCGCCGCGCCGCTCATCGTCCATCCGTTGATCCGGGGCTTTGTGCTGGGGCTTGCGGCGCCGACGGTCTCCGGCGCGCTGAGCGTCTTGAGCATTTTCTTTCTGCTCGGCATCGTCGCCGTCGTCATCGACCGGCGGGCGATGCTCGTGTCCGGCCTCCTCTATGCCGGGATCGCCTCCGGCAAACTGATCGAGACGCTCGGCTTCAGCGGCTCCAGCCTGCTGGTTCCCACCGTCGTGCTCGTGCTCGGCGCTTTCATCCTTCTGATCAGCGCGGGCTGGCATCCGCTACGCCGCTTTCTGCTTCAGTTACTTCCCGCCGCGTTTGCCCGCCGGCTTCCCCATCCTCTGGCTGTATCATCCACATGAGTGATTTTTCTCCTCGCGAAATCGTCAGCGAACTCGACCGTTTCATCGTCGGCCAGAAGGACGCCAAGCGCGCCGTCGCCATTGCCTTGCGCAACCGTTGGCGCCGCCTTCAGCTCGAAGGTTCGATGCGCGACGAGGTTTTGCCGAAAAACATTCTCATGATCGGCCCGACCGGCTGCGGCAAGACGGAGATTTCGCGCCGCTTGGCCAAGCTCGCCAACGCGCCATTCCTCAAGGTCGAGGCGACCAAATTCACCGAAGTCGGCTACGTCGGCCGCGATGTCGAGCAGATCATCCGCGATCTGTTGGAATCCGCGATCACGATGGTCAAGGAGGCCAAGCGCAAGGGCTTGCGCGCGCGCGCCGAAGTGGCGGCGGAAGAACGCATGCTGACAGCGCTCGTCGGCGCCAATTCGTCGCCGGCCACGCGCGACAGTTTCCGGAAGAAACTGCGCGCCGGCGAACTCGACGAGAAAGAAGTCGAGATCGAATTCGCGCAAGCCGGCGGCGGCCTGCCGATGTTCGAAGTGCCCAACATGCCCGGCGCCACCGTCGGCGCCATTTCCATCGGCGATATTTTCGGAAAGAGCTTTGGCAAGCAAAGCAAGCCGAGGCGGCTCTTGGTACGCGAGGCGCATGCGCCGCTGATCGCGGAGGAGAGCGACAAACTGATGGATCAAGACCAGATCGTGCAAGAGGCGATCCATGAGGTCGAGAACAACGGGATCGTCTTTCTCGACGAGATCGACAAGATTTGCGCGCGCGAGAATCGCGGCGGCGCCGATGTGTCGCGCGAAGGCGTGCAGCGCGATCTGCTGCCGCTGATCGAAGGCACCACCGTCAACACCAAGCATGGCGCGGTGAAGACGGATCATATTCTCTTCATCGCGTCGGGGGCGTTCCATGTCTCGAAACCGTCCGACTTGCTGCCGGAATTGCAAGGCCGCCTGCCGATCCGGGTGGAACTGCTGCCGCTCGACGAGGACGATTTCCGCCGTATCTTGACCGAGACCGAGGCCAGCCTGCTCAAGCAATACGAGGCGCTTTTGCAGACGGAAGGCGTCACGCTGCAATTCACGCCCGATGCCGTCAATGCGCTGGCGAAAGTAGCGGTGCAGGTGAATTCCAGCGTCGAGAATATCGGCGCCCGCCGGTTGCAAACCGTGATGGAGCGGGTGCTCGACGAGATCAGCTTCACGGCCTCCGACCGCTCCGGCGAAACCATCGTGGTCGACGGCGCGTTCGTCGAAAAGAACATCGGCGATCTCGCCAAGAACGTCGATTTGAGCCGGTTCATTTTGTGAAGAGCCGCGATCCGCTCCTCTCCCACGAGGGGAAGGGAGTCCAGTGGCGGCACGGATCGTTTGAAACCAACCATGGGTGAAACCGATGGAAACCATACGTCTGGGGAAAACTGGTCTCGAAGTGTCGCGGCTCTGCCTGGGTTGCATGAGCTATGGCGAGGCGAAGCAAGGCGCGCACGAATGGACGCTGAGCGAGGATGAGAGCCGGCCTTTCATCAAAAAGGCGCTCGAAAGCGGCATCAATTTCTTCGATACAGCCAATGTCTATTCCTTGGGCAGCAGCGAGGAAATCATTGGCCGCGCGTTGAAGGATTTTGCCAAGCGCGACGACGTCGTCATCGCCACCAAGGTGTTCAACCGGATGCGGCCGGGACCGAATGGCGCGGGACTCTCGCGCAAGGCGATCATGACCGAGATCGATCATAGTCTGCGCCGTCTCGGCACCGATTACGTCGATCTCTACCAAATCCACCGCTGGGATTATGCCACGCCGGTCGAGGAAACGCTCGAGGCTCTGCACGATGTCGTGAAGGCCGGCAAGGCGCGCTATATCGGGGCCTCTTCGATGTACGCCTGGCAATTCGCCAAGGCTCTCTACGTCGCCGATCTTCATGGATGGACGCGGTTTTCGACGATGCAGAACTATGTCAATCTGCTCTACCGCGAGGAAGAGCGCGAGATGCTGCCGCTATGCAAGGCCGAGGGCATCGGCGTGATTCCCTGGAGCCCGATGGCTCGCGGCCGCCTGACGCGGGATTGGGACGAATCCAGTGATCGTTTGAAGACGGATCAATTTGGCAAGACGCTCTTCGACAAGACCGCGGACTCCGATCGCAAGATCGTGGACAAGGTGGGCGAGATCGCGAAGGCGCGCGACCTGCCCCGCGCCCAGATCGCGCTCGCTTGGGTGCTAAGTAAATCCACGATCACCGCGCCGATCATCGGCGCCACCAAGCCACACCATTTAGACGATGCCGTCGCGGCGCTTTCGGTAAAACTCACGCCGGACGAAATCACGGCGTTGGAATTACTCTACGTCCCGCATGCCCCCGTAGGGTTTACGTGAGCATCAAAGGAGGGAGGCTGGTTTGACCAAAAACCTACGCACAGCACTCGTCGTCGGCGCGTCGCGCGGCCTCGGGCTTGGACTTGTCCGCGCCTATCTCGCACAGGGCTGGAGGGTCATCGCGACGCGGCGCGGGGCGACGAAGGAGCTCGAGGCCCTGAGCACGGCGGCCGGTGGCCGACTGGTCATCGAGACGCTCGATGTCACGGACGAAGCCGGGATCGCGGCCTTACGCCAGCGCTTGGAAAGCGAGACGCTCGATCTTCTCTTCGTCTCGGCCGGCGTGTCCAATGCCAAGACCGCGAAGGCGGCCGATGTTTCAACGGAAGCTTTCGCGTCGGAGATGGTGACCAACGCGCTCGGGCCGCTACGCATCATCGAGGCGTTTGCCTCGCTCGTCCCAGCGTCCGGGGTCATTGCGGCAATGTCGTCGATTCTCGGCAGCGTCAGCGGCAATACGGGCGGGGGCAACGATGTCTACCGCGCGAGCAAGGCCGCGCTCAATTCGCTGCTCCGCAGTTTTTCGGCCCGCAACCGCGAACATTCCCTCGTCGTTCTTCATCCTGGCTGGGTCCGAACCGATATGGGCGGACCCAACGCGGCCATCGACATCGACCAGAGTGTGGCGGGCATGGCGGAGGTGATCGCCAGCCGCGCGGGAAAGCCCGGTTGTGTCTATCTCGACTATCGGGGCAAGCCGATCGACTGGTGAGCGATCCCGCTTGCTCCGCGCCTCGCGTATAAAAACTTGCCAAGCCCGGCCCCGCGCGGGATAAGCGGCGCCTTCTCTTTGATCCTGGGGCCGTCTTTCCGCGATGAGCAACTTTCCGCAACGCGTCTTTTCCGGCGTTCAGCCGACCGGTAACTTGCATCTCGGCAACTACCTCGGCGCCATCACCAAATTCGTTGATTTGCAGGAAACGCACGACTGCGTGTTCTGCGTGGTGGATTTGCACGCCATCACCGTCCCGCAGGACCCCAAGGCGCTGAAATCTAGCATCAGGGAGGTCACGGCGGCCTTTATTGCCGCCGGGATCGACCCGGTGAAGCATATCGTCTTCAACCAGAGCCAGGTTTCGGCGCATGCCGAACTCGCCTGGGTGCTGAATTGCGTTGCGCGGATCGGCTGGATGAACCGGATGACGCAGTTCAAGGAAAAGGCGGGCAAGGACCGCGAGGCGGCCTCCGTCGGTCTCTACGCCTATCCCGTGCTGATGGCCGCGGACATTCTGGCTTACAAATCGACCCATGTGCCCGTCGGCGAGGACCAGAAGCAGCATCTCGAACTAGCGCGCGACATCGCGCAAAAGTTCAATCTCGATTTCGCGGAGAGCATCGCGGCGCTGGGCCTCGGCGAGACCTTCTTTCCGCAGCCGGAGCCGCTGATCCAGGGGCCGGCGACGCGCGTCATGAGCCTGCGCGACGGCGCCAAGAAAATGTCGAAGTCGGACCCATCGGACAATTCCCGCATCAATCTGTCCGACGATGCCGATACGATCGCCTCGAAAATCCGCAAGGCCAAGACCGATCCCGAGCCGCTGCCCTCCGAAGTCGCCGGACTCGCCGGCCGGCCCGAGGCCGATAATCTCGTCGGCATTTTCGCCGCCCTGCAAGGAAGCACCAAGGCCGGAGTCTTGGCGGATTTCGGCAATGCCAATTTCTCGACCTTCAAAAGCGCATTGGTCGATCTCGCCGTCGCCTCGCTCGGCCCGGTCACCGCTGGGATGAAACGCCTGGTGGCCGACCCCGCCCATATCGACGCGATCCTGTGCGACGGGGCGCAGAGGGCGGATGCGATCGCCCGCAAGACGATGAACGAAGTGAAGGATATTTTGGGGTTTGTCCGGGCCGGGTAGCGGTAGAGAATGGAATTCCTGCTAAACGGCGAGCCTATGAAAAAAATTAAAGATCAAAAATCCACATAATATAAGTCTTATGTTAACCTAATGACTTCGTTGAGGATGCCATGACCAAGCTTCTCGAACACGCCGTGGAAACGTTGCGCGCGCTCCCGCCGGACATGCAGGACGAGCTTGCCCGCATGCTCCTGCAATTTGCCGGGGAGGATCAACCTGTGCTCCAATTGACGGCCGAGGAAGAGGCCTCTTTAGACGAGTCTCTCGCGCAGGAAGAGCGGCGCGAATTTGCGACGGACCAACAAGTCCGGGCCATCTGGGCGAAATACGGGCTGTGAGGCTGCGCTATACGCTGCGAGGTGCTGCCAAACTCGAGCGAGTTTTGGGCTATATTTTTGCACGTTCCCCGCAGGGGGCAAGAAATGCGCAGTCACGAATTTAGGCAACGATCACGCTTTTGCTGGAGCTTCCCGGCGCAGGGCGGCTAACTAGCAAAGGCCGCCTCCGGCGCGCTTGTGTTGCTCCCTACCCCTATCTAATTTTCTACCAGGCAACCGGAGACGAACTCGTCATTCATAGTGTGCGCCATAGTGCCCGCGCTCCGTCGTCCATGCCCGGCACCCCGGAATAACGCTGCTTCTCCCCTTCGCCTCACGCCCCACGTTCTTGAAATCGTCAAAAGTCTTTATCTATAACAGTGCTACAAGACCGATTGGGGGGAACCAGCTAGGCCGGGCGGCGTTCTCGCGGGATCATCGGCCATTCGGCTCAAGGGGGAAAAGCTATGCATAAGGTGTCCGGGATCATTCGCGCCACCGTCATTCTGGCCGTGGGAGCGGCCGCCGCGCCGGCTTTTGCCGCGGTGGACGGGCCGTTTGGCGTTTTCGCGGGATCTTGGACGGGATCGGGCACGATCACCGTTAAGGACGGCACGCGGGAGCGGCTTCGCTGCAAGGCTCGGTATCAAATTTCGGCGGGGGGCACCGCCTTGCAGCAGGATCTGACCTGCGCCAGCGATAGCTATAAGTTCAATGTCATCAGCAACATCGTCGCCCAAGGCGGCACGCTGAGCGGCACCTGGGCGGAAAGCACGCGCAACGTCAGCGGCCAAGTGACCGGCCGTATCGATCCCAAGCAGATTTCCGCCACCGTCGAGGGCGTCGGCTTCACCGCTGGCGTCGGCATAGCCTCGCGCGGCAACAGGCAATCCGTCGAAATCCGGCCGACCGGCACGGATATCACGGATGTCGTGGTGACGATGTCGAAGTCCTGAGGCGGCTTACTCTATAAATAAAGAACCGCGATTCCTCGTCACTTGGGTGAATCCGCCCTAGTGACGAGCGCTTAAAGCCGATGAGCGCTCTTTTACTAAGAAGTTAGAGCATTTTTTCACTCCCAAAAGTCTGCACCTTTTGTGAAAAATGCTCAAAGCACCCGCCGCCGGCCTTGCGTCAGGCTTCTCAAGAACATCGCCGTCGGGCGCAGGATCAAAAGATCCGCCACCAAGGCCGCGATCATGGCGAAGGCGCTGAGCCAGCCGAACAGACGCAGCATCGGCAGGTTGGAAAAGGACGTGACCGCCAGGCCGCAGGCCAGCACCACGGATGTCAGGATCAGCGCCGGCCCGACCAGGATGGTGGCGCGCTCGACCGAAAGCGCGCCGTTTTCACCCGGCCGCTCTTCCAGCCGCAACCGGTTGAGGAAGTGGATCGTCGCGCTGAGGCCCAGCCCGAACGAGATGGTCAAAGCCACGACGCTGGCGAATTGCAGGCCCTCGCCCATGAAATAGAGCAGCGTACCCGAGGCGACGATGGGGAAAATGCCGGGAAGGATCGACAACAGCATCACCACCCAGGAGCGGAAGGCGAGGCCGATGAAGGCCGCGACAAAGACGATCTCGATCGTCAGGCCCCGGCTCAAGCGCTCGATCATCGCGGCGCTGTTGCGCGCCGCGATGACGGCCAGGCCGGTGACCGAAATCCGGTAGCCGGGATGGGCCGCGCGCACGGCGTCGAGCCGTTCGTCGAGCCGGTCGACGATGGGCAGAAGCCGGCTGGCATCGATATCGGGAATGCGGCCGGAGACCAGCACGGCCCGCCCATCCTCGGAAATGTAACGGCGGACCAACGGCTTCGGCAGATATCCCGCATAGTCCCGCAAGGTTTGAATATCGGTCTTGTCGAGCTTTTGCGCGAGCCAATCGCGCAAGGTCTGGAGGGAAAAGACATTGCCAATGCCCTTTTCCGTCTCGGCCGTGCGCTGAACGGCCTCGATCGTAGCCAGGGTCGCGCGGGAATAAAGATCTTCGCCTTCGGGGATCTCGATGAGAATATCGACGGGATTGGCGCCGGTCAGCTTTTGATCCAGGCTCCCATTCGCCGTCACGGCCTGTTCGTTGTTGGGCACCTGCTCGGCCAGGCGATATTTCGGTTCCAGGTTGACATAGACAAGGGACAACGCGGCGACGGCGGCGATGCCGAGCAGGCTGTAGAGGCCGGGGCGCGAGACCATGCGGACCGCGATCCAGCCGCAAAAGGCCCGCAGTGCATTGATCGCGAAATCCGCCCGCGGAGCGCCCGCCGCGAGTTTGGCCTCGCCGCGCACCAGCAGGATCGCGAGCAGAGGCAAAAAGATCAGCACGGTCAGAAGCGCAATGGCGGTCGTCAGCAAGCCCGCCTCGCCAAAAGTCCGGATCAAATCGGAATCGGAGAAGAGCAAGGCCACGAAAGAGACCATGGCGGTCGCGTGGGTCAGCACGCAGGCGGGCCCCACGACGGCCAATGCGCCGCCGATCGCCTCCGGCTTGGAGGCGCCGCCGACCAGCCGGTCGCGGATCGCGAAGGTCAATTGCATCGAATCCGAGAAACTGATCACCATGATCAGCGGCGTCATCACGTTGAGAAAAATATTCAGCCGGAAATCGAGCCAGCCGAGCGCGCCGACCGAGAGCAGGATCGCGGCAAGCGGGGGACCGGCCGCGACAATCATGAAGGACACGCGGCGGAAGAAGACGATGGCGATGAGACAGCCCGCGATAAAGCCGATCGCGTTGTAAATCACCCGGTCGCGCTCGACCGAATTATGGATTTCGAGCTGCATCACGGGCACGCCGGCAAGTTCGGCGGTGAGCCCGGAGCCCGCGAGATCCTCGTTCATGGTTTTGCGGATTTCGGCGACGACGGGGCCTGCGTTTTTTCTTCCCGCGGCATCGGGTTTCAGGGCCAAGACGATCAGCGCCAATTGTCCGTCGCTGGAGAGAAGCTTGCCGCTGATCAGTTCGTTGGCGCGGACCTTGGCGATCAAGTCCCGATAGGCTTGGCCCTCGGGAAGGGTTTCCGGGAAAAGAGGTGGCGGAATCGTTCCATTGTCCGGTGGCTGGCGCGCCGAGAACAGCGAGATAATCCCCCGCGTGTCATCGATCAGTTGGAGATCGGTGACGAGATCGCGAAGTTTTTCCAGCGGCTCGCGGTCGAGCAGGCCCTTGCCTTGCACCACCACCAGAACGTCATATTCGCTGGACGGGAAATCCCGTGTCACCGCCTCGTATTGCCGGAATTGCGGCGTATCGGAGCGGAACAACTGGCTGAGGGAATCGTCGACCTTGAGACGCTTGATCCCGAGGAACGCGCCCGCGCCTAAAATGACAAAGACAATCAGGAGCAAGTAGGGGACGCGGAGCGAGACCAGGCCGAGCCGCTCCAAGCCAAAGGCCAAAGGCGGCAGCGCCCGGCCGGACGCGCCCGTGCCCGGCTCCAACGTTTCGACCTCTTGTTCGACCGCTTGCATGCCGGGAATTCTCGATTTCGAGGATCAAATAGATTTGGCGCAGATTCTTCCTAACGTTTAGTTTTTTCCTAACGTTTAGTTCGTTTGAGCTAAATGCGACTTTCTGCGATTGACGACCGATTCCGCCTCAAAATGTCTCCGGCCGTCTTCTTCTGTGACGGATGCCGCAATACGGCCATTAACGGGGCATTAACCATGCTCCGCATTTGCGACAATACAACACGCTTCGATAACGCTCCAGCAAGGTTGACAGAACCTTCGCTTAACCATCGCGCGTTACCACAAGGTTCGAGTTTATAGGTTTTGGAGGACAGGCCATGGGCCTTTACGAAAATGCGGGACGCCTGAAAATTGCAGCCGTCGTCTGTTTGGCGCTGGCCATTGGCGCTTGCGCGAAGACGCCGGGTGAGGAAGGCTTGGCGGGCATGGGCGCTGGCGGTCACGGGCACGCCATTCCCGGCAGCGCCGAGGATTTCGCGCAAAACATCGGCGATCGCGTGTTTTTCGAAAGCGACCAGACCGATCTGACGCCCAAGGCCCAAGCGACGCTCGATGGCCAAGCGCGCTGGTTGCAGCAATATAATCGCGGGGAAATCACCATCGAAGGCCATGCCGACGAGCGTGGCACGCGCGAATATAATTTCGCGCTCGGCGCCCGCCGCGCGGAATCGACCAAGCAATATCTGATCGCGCGCGGCATTCCCGCCAGCCGTATCCGCACGATCAGCTACGGCAAGGAACACCCCGTCGCAACCTGCAACGACATCTCCTGCTGGTCGCAAAATCGCCGCGCGGTCACGGTGATCGGCGCGCCGTCGTAACGGCTGAGCGGGGCCCGCCCCTCTCCACGTAGCACAAGGCCGGCCGGGAGCGAGGGCGAGCCAAGCCATCGATGGGGTTGCTCGCGCTTTCGCACTTGGCCGCCGGTCTCGCGCTTTCGCGCCTGGCCGCCGGTCTCTCGTCTTCGGCTCGCCCCGAAACGGCAGCCCAGCCCAAAAACGAAAACGCGAGCAACGAGAGCCTTGAAACCAGGCCGCGTGCCGATGCCCGGTCCAGTTCGCGCGCCCGGATAGAGCTTGCGCCATAGGCAAGCTCGACATGGTCTCGATACCCTCCAATCCGGCATGGCGCGGGCGAATTCCGGCAGGCGGCGGAAGCCGCGCGCCGGCAGGCGCAAGCGCACGGAAACCCGCCCCTTGATTGCGGCCACGGTTCAGGATTGGCTGGTAAGCCAAACTAGGGCAAGATAGGGTTGAAACTGGCGGCTACCGGGAAAATGCCGGCTTGGCCAGCGCGTCCAGCGAAAGGTCATTTGTCTGCCGGGGCCTTGGCAACAGGACAAGAAGCACCAGCATGATGCCAAACTTTCTCCCAAGTAGCTTGCGCGAAAACCCCTTCAGGGGCGAGCTGACCGACGAGCAGTTCCAGACGATATTCGCGCAGAATATTTGCTACAGCGTGCTCGACGAAAACGCCATCATCGCCATTACCGATGTGAAGGGTATCATAAA
>JBEKFQ010000029.1:0-40683 GCA_050013235.1 Beijerinckiaceae bacterium | reverse complement strand
GGCGCGCGCGATGACCTCCTGCGGATCGGAAATGTCGGCCGGTGTGATCTTGTTCATCACCTCGGCGGCGGTATAGCCGAGCATACGCTCGGCGCCGACATTGAAGATCTGAATCACGCCCTGCGCGTCGGTGGCAATACTCGAGAAATTAGCGCTGTTGAAAATCGCACGCTGCAAGGCCCCTGCCTCTAGCACGGTCTCTTCGGCCCGCTCGAACGCGATCATGGGCTTTCCACGAAGGCGTGCTCTTTAATGTGGGTGGCGAGGTCTCCGGCCTGAGATTCGAGCACGAGCTGGATGGTGCGCATCAGCTGCATTTCCCGGAAAGGCTTTTCGAGCACGACCGCGCCGGGCCGGAGTGCTGTCACCTTGGCGATATTGCCACTGATGAAAAAGTGAGGAATGAAACCGGCGTGGAGGATTTCGTCCATGGCCGCGAGGCCGCTTCCATTGCCCAAACGCGCATCGACAATTACGAGATCAGGCCGGTGCCGGGCGGCGGCACTCACGGCATCGGCTTCGTTCGCCTCTACGGCGCAAACCGTATGGCCCATCTCTTCTAACATTGCGGCAAGCAGCATGCCGATCATCGCATCGTCCTCCAATACGAGAACCTGGAGCGCCTTCATCTGGAACGTGACTCCTTAAAAACCCGGTTGCTACGATTAGGGATAAAAATGTGAGCACGCATATTGTTGGGCCTCGAATACGGATTCGGCCACCCTCGGAAACTACTCAGAGCGGATTGCCGGCGACGTCTCTTTATCGATGAAAGAGGGTGACCGTCATGTCGGGACTAAAAAAACCCAATGATCGCTTCGCGGCAAACGCGAACCATCGCAAAATATAAATCGCATTCGCGCCCGGAAATGGGGTAAGGCGCGAAGGTTCCGGTCGAGCGGGACCGTGAGAATCGGGGCGCCCACCGCCAACACCGCCGGAATGCCGCGGACCCGGATTAGGCCGATGATCCAGCCCATCACGAGGATTCGGCGATGAACCGGGTGCGCTCGCAGCGATGCGGTACGCTGGCCAATGCGAAAGCATGGTTCAGGAATGCAGGCTTTTTGGATTATGATCCGAGTAGCGATGAAAGTTGGAGCACGGGGGTGATCCAACTCGCGTGAGCCGTGCTTGAAAAGGCTATCGATTCAAAATGTTGTGGCGATTCAGAGAGCCAGCGGCCTCGCGTGGCCGTTTGCGCCTTCGCCGCTGCCTCTAACGTCTGATAAAGCGCGCCTGGCTAACTTCCAGACGCAAATTTTTCTTGCCTCAAATCAGAAGCTTGTATGGTGACCCTGACGCCGATCGGAATCGAGACCCTTAATCATTCTGCCCGTTTTTTAGTTTCCCGAAATGCCAACCCTAAAGATTGAGAACAGACATGCGACGCCGACATCTGATGCCGTTTGGAGCGGAACTTGCAGAAGCCGGCGTTCGCTTTGCGCTTTGGGCCCCCAGCGCACACACGGTCACGCTCGAGCATTTTCCATCGGGGGACCAAGCTCTAACGGGAAAAGCAGGTCCGTGCGCTCCGGAATATGCTCCGGCCGGAAGATCGCGCGGCCTCCCCATGTCCGCGGCCGGGCGCGGCTGGTTCACGCTGACCTGCGCCGAGGCAAAGCCCGGCGATCTCTACGGCTTCGCCATCAACGAGGCGGAAGACCTCGTGCCTGATCCAGCTTCACGCTATCAGCCAATCGATGACGATCGCCGCTCGCAAGTCATCGATCCCTTCGCCTTTCCCTGGATGGATGGCGCTTGGGCGGGGCGCCCCTGGCGCGAGGCCGTGATCTACGAAGCCCATGTGGGGACGGCGACACCGGCGGGGACGTTCGCCGCGCTGATCGAAAGACTCGATCACTTGCGCGATACCGGGATCACCGCGATCGAGCTGATGCCTGTCGCGCAAACGCCAGGGCGCCGGACTTGGGGCTATGATGGCGTGCTGCCCTTTGCGCCGAATAATGCTTATGGCACGCCGGATGACTTCAAAGCCTTGATTGACAATGCCCATGCCCGCGGCCTGATGGTCCTGCTTGATGTAGTCTACAACCATTTTGGTCCCTCCGGAAATTTTTTACATCGCTACGCCGAGAGCTTTTTTACGGAGCGCCACCAGACGCCTTGGGGCGCGGCCATCAACTTCGACGGCGGTACGGCGAGCGAAGCCGTGCGAGAATTCTTCATTCAGAACGCGCTCTATTGGCTGGAGGAGTTCCACCTCGATGGCCTGCGCTTCGATGCGGTCCATGCCATCATCGACGATAGCGAACGGCATTTTCTGGAGGACCTTGCGGGGCGAATACGCTCCAGCTTTCCAAACCGTGAAATCCATCTCGTTTTGGAGAACGAAAACAATGAGGCAAGCCGCCTTGCAGGTAATAGAGATGGCGAGGCGCCTGCCTTCGATGCCCAATGGAACGATGATATCCATCATTGCTGGCATCGTTTGCTAACTGGCGAAAGCGAAGGCTGTTACGTGGATTTTGGCGGCGACACCGTCGGACGTCTTGGCCGGTGCCTCACCGAGGGTTTCGCCTACCAAGGCGATTATTCGCCAAACCTCAAACGGATGCGGGGGGAAAAAACAACCGGACTGCCGCCGGAAGCCTTTGTTGCCTTTCTTCAAAATCATGATCAGATCGGTAACCGCGCGCAGGGCGAGAGGTTGAGTGTTCTCGCCGACCCTCGTCGCTTGCGCCTTGCACGCGCGGTTCTCTTTCTCTCGCCGCAAATTCCGATGCTGTTCATGGGGGACGAATGGGGTTCCATAACACCTTTTCAATTCTTCGTCGATTTTGAAAGCGACAAAGGATTGCAGCAGGCGGTCCGCGAGGGACGCGTCAAGGAGTTTACCCATTTCAGCTCGTTCACGGCTGGCGATACGCTCCTCCCCGATCCCGCCGCGATCGAGACATTTCAGGCCAGCAAGCTAGATTGGACGGAACTCCAGCAAGAACCCTATGCCAGCATCTTGACGGAGACCCGCGAACTTCTGTCGCTCCGCCGCGAGGCCATTATACCTTTAATGAAAAGCGGCTTTATCGATGCGACGTTCGAGCGTCACGGTTCCGCCGGTCTCACCGTCGAATGGCGCTTCAATGACGGGACGATTTGCCTTGCCGCCAATTTCGGCGAGCCGTTTGCCGATTACAATTTCAAGCCGGGCGACAGGCTTTTGTGGCGAAGCAACGAGTTCGAGCGCGGCAGAGAGTTCCCGCCTGACGCTTGGACTGGTATGATCTTCACCCCTTCGCGAGAAAGGGACAGGGCATGAGCGGAAACGATGATCTCTATCGCTTAGCTGAGCTGGCGGGCATTGCCCGGCATTATCGCGATGTCCATGGCCGAGAGGTGGAAATCCCGGCCGAAGGACTCCGCGCCATACTAAGAAGTCTCGGCTACGACGTGGATAGCGACGCAGAGCCGCCACGCCGTAATTTGCCGAATGCTTTCACTGGGGAGGGCCAACATGCCAGCGAAAAGCCGTCGACTCTCGCGGTGGCCCCACCCACCGCCACTTATCGCCTGCAATTCCACGAAGGTTTCACCTTCGCGGATGCGGTCGCGGTGCTTCCTTATCTCAAGCAACTCGGCGTCAGCCATGTTTATGCTTCGCCGGTTCTCAAGGCGCGGCCAGGCTCGATGCATGGCTACGATACGATCGATCCCGGCGCCATCAACCCGGAGCTCGGCGGACCGGAAGGTTTTCGCGCGCTTTCCGAGGCGATCAAGGTCGAGGGCCTCGGGCTGCTCTTGGACATCGTCCCAAACCATATGGGGGTCGGAGGTTCCGGCAACGTTTGGTGGCTTTCCGTTTTGGAATGGGGAGAAGATTCCCCTTTCGCGGATACATTCGATATCGATTGGGAGCGGCTTGGCGCGCATGGCAAGCTGGTGGCGCCCTTTCTCGGCGATCAATATGGCGTGGTCCTAGAACAGGGCGATCTCGAACTTACTTTTGACGAGACCGCGGGGAATTTCAGCGTTTGGTATTACGAGCACAAATTTCCAATTTGTCCGCTGACCTATCCCGATATTCTTGATCGCGCAGTGGCGGCCGATTCCGGCGAGGAGGGCAATGGAGTCGACGGTTTGTTGCGCATCGCGGAAGAATTGCGTGCCCTAGCGCAAGAGCCGGCCCATCGCCGCAGGGATATGCCCGGAACCTGCGAGAAGCTAAAAGGACGCATCGCGGATTTGGCCCGGCGGCCGAAAGCCGCGCAAGCGCTTGAACAAGCCGTGGCGGTCTTTAACGGCACGCCGAGGCTTTCCGAAAGCTTTGGCGCGCTTCATCGCTTGCTAGAGCAGCAGGCCTACCGGCTATCGTTTTGGCGTGTTGCCGCCAGCGACATCAACTACCGGCGCTTCTTCGATATCGATGGTTTGGCAGGTGTACGGATCGAGGAGCCAGCGGCTTTTCAGCGCATGCACCGGCTTGTGTTCGATCTGGTCCGCCGCGGCTTCGTTCAAGGTTTGCGCGTCGATCATATCGATGGTCTCGCCGATCCTAAGGCCTATGTCGAAGATCTTCAGCGCGAATTAGGCCCCAATTTCTATATTGTGGCGGAAAAAATCCTAGGGCCCGGAGAGGAACTCCGGGACTGGCCCCTGGCCGGAACGACGGGCTATGAAATGCTCAATATGATCGACGGTGTCTTCGTCGATGCTACGGCCGAGGCGGCCTTTGATCAGATCTATGCGGGGCTCACAGGTAAAGGGCAAAGCTACCAGGTCGCCTTGCGGGCTGCGAAAGCGCAAGTTTTGCTGGAGAGCTTTTCAAGCGAACTTGAAAGCCTCGTCTCGGACATAAAGCGCATTGCCGATGCAAATCGTTTGACGCGCGACTATAGCGTCAATATGATCCGTGTCGCGCTAGCTGACATCATTATTGCTTTTCCGGTCTATCGCACCTATATCACGCCGGCTTCGATCGTCAGCGAGGACCGTGCCTTGGTCGCCGGTGCATTGCGCGAGGCGAAGATCGCGACCACATTACCCGACCGCAGCGTACATGACTTCATTGGTTCCGTGCTTCTCGGCACGGTGCCCATGGGCAGCCCAGGCCGTGCGCCGGCGGCCCTCGTCGGCCGCTTCCGCCGCCGGTTTCAGCAATTGACCGGTCCTGTTATGGCCAAGAGCCTCGAGGACACGCTTTTCTACCGTTACGTCCGTTTCCTTGCCTTGAATGAGGTTGGTGGCGAGCCTCGGCGTTTTGGTGTCGCTCCCGCTGCGTTCCATGCCGCGAACGTTAGCCGTGCGCGACATTGGCCGCTGGCCATGACGGCCACCGCGACGCACGATACCAAGCGCGGTGAGGATGCGCGTGCCCGTCTTCTCGGACTGTCGGAAATCCCGGACCGGTGGCAAGAGATGGTGGAGATTTGGCGAGAGGAAGCTGGTGCTCTCGCCAATCCTGACGCCAACGACCAATACATGTTGCTGCAGACGATTGTTGGCGCGTGGCCGCTGGAGCTTTTGAATGGCGAGGATCAAGAGGCCCTGCAATCGTTTCGAGACCGCTTGGTCACTTATATTCCCAAGGCTTTACGCGAAGGCAAACGCAAAAGTAAATGGATCGAGCCAAACGACACATACGAGACTGCGGCGAAAGATCTTGTTCTGAGGCTTTTGGGCGATGAATCCGCCTTCATGGCCCGCATCCTTCCACTCGCACGCGATATAGCCCGGCGTGGGATGTTGATCTCATTGGCCCGCACGATCCTAAAATGCACGTTACCGGGGGTGCCCGATTTTTATCAAGGTACAGCACTTTGGGATTTTTCGCTGGTCGATCCAGACAACCGCCGTCCCGTCGATTATAGCAGGCCATCCGGCCTGTCCGGGAACGGGTGCCCGGTCGAGGTCTTGCTCGATGCCTGGCATGATGGTGCGATCAAACTTCATATCATCACCAAACTTTTGGCTGACCGGCGTGCGAGGCCCCTCTTTTATGCGAAGGCGGGCTACGATCCCATCGAGGTTTCCGGCAAGGACGCGGGCCGTGTTTTGTGCTTCACTCGCTCATTCCGCCGCGAAAAGCTCGCCGTCGCCGTGCCCCGGCTCCAAGGACGGAACTTGAACCCGGCTGGCCTGCCACTGGGCGAGGACGCTTGGGGCGAGACGTCGCTCGGGCTTCCGGACGGACTTTGGCATGATCTCCTCGACGATCGCCACGTCGAAATATCGGGCGGCGTGCCCTTAGCCGAATTGTTTAATATCATACCATTTTCAGTTCTAAGGCTGGTAGAATGACTGAGACGCCGAAGACGACCGGGAGACTGGTGCGCCCGGCATGTGAACCGGCTCGGGTTGCTCCTGGTTAGAAACATTGCTCTGGCGCTTCGATCGCTGGCATGAGGTTTTGTCCGCTAGCCCTTCAATTCAAATAGCACCACGGACCGGCCGGTCACTTCATAAATATGGTCGAACGGGAAGGTGTCGGCCTCGCTCACCTCGGGCTGGTTGGTATCTAAAAGCCGCGCCCAGCTCCTGCCGCCTGCAATAGCTACGAGCTTACACTTCACCACGTCCTGGTAGGCGTTGAAGAACAGGAGAAGGGTAACGTCACTGCCGCGCTTGCGAATGCCCGTCGGCTGTGCACGGCCGTCGAGCAGGACGCCCATGCTCATGGCATTGGCGTCTTTCCAGTCCTCTTCGTCCATTTCGCTGCCGCCGGGTTTCAGCCAGGTGACATCCTTCACGTCCAATTCTTCATTATAATGGCCCGTGAGGAAGCGTTCACGGCGCAGCACGGGATAATTCTGGCGCAATCTCGCCAGCTTGCACACGAAGGAATAAAGTTTGTCGCCCGCTTCACTGATGTCCCAATTGACCCAACTGATGTCGTTATCCTGGCAATAGGCATTGTTATTGCCCTTCTGGGTGCGGCCGAATTCATCGCCAGCTAGCAGCATTGGCAGGCCTTGCGAGAGAAATAGCGTCGCTAGGATATTGCGCTTCTGACGCTCGCGCAGCGCGCCGATGCTAGGATCTTCCGTTGGACCCTCTTCGCCGCAGTTCCAGGAACGGTTGTTCGAACTGCCGTCGCGATTGTCCTCACCATTGGCTTCATTGTGTTTCTCGTTGTAACTCACAAGGTCGTTCAAAGTGAAACCATCATGGGCAGTCACGAAGTTGACGCTCGCCCAGGGCCTCCGACCGCGATGGTTGAAACTTTCCGCGGAGGCGGTGAGGCGCTTGGCGAGATTTGGTAAAAGGCTCTTCTCACCCTGCCAGAAGGCGCGGACATCGTCGCGGAAGCGGTCGTTCCATTCCGCCCAGCTAGGGGGAAAGCGGCCGACTTGGTAGCCGCCGGGGCCGCAATCCCAAGGTTCCGCAATCAGCTTGACGGAGGATAGCACCGGATCTTGCCGGCATGAATCCAAAAAGCCGCCGCCTTCGTCAAACCCATGATCCTCGCGAGCCAGGATCGTGCCGAGATCGAAACGAAAGCCATCGACATGCATATCCTCCACCCAATAGCGAAGGCTGTCCGTGACCATTTGCAGCACGCGGGGATGCGATAGATTCAGCGTGTTTCCGGTTCCGGTATCGTTGATGAAATAGCGTGGCTGGTCATTCAGTAGCCGGTAATAGGATTTATTATCGATGCCTTTAAACGACAAGGTCGGACCAAGCTCGTTACCTTCGGCGGTGTGATTGTAAACCACATCGAGAATCACTTCGATTTGGTTGGCATGGAAGTGGGAAACCATCTCCTTAAACTCGAGAAAAGCGAAATCCGCCTCGCTGGCATAGCGCCGGTCAGGCGCAAAAAATCCTAACGTATTGTAGCCCCAAAAATTTGTTAAACCTTTATCGAGCAAATGAGAGTCATTAACAAAACTGTGCACTGGCATCAGCTCGACGGCGGTGATGCCGAGTGATTTGAGATGTCTGATCACGTCCGGCTGGACCAACCCGCGAAAGGTGCCGCGTAGGTCCCTTGGAACACGCGGGTTTGTCTTAGTGTAGCCTCGCACATGGGTTTCGTAAATCAGGCTTTGATTGAACGGGGTCCGGGGATGGCGGTCCTCACCCCAGGTGAAGGCGCGATCTACAACACGGGCTCGTGGCACGAAGGCGGCGCTATCACGTTCGTCATAGGTTTTGTCGTCGCCGCTTTCCATATTATAGCCAAAAACAGCGGGGTTCCAGGTTAAACGGCCCTCGATTGCTTTGGCATAGGGGTCGAGGACGAGTTTGTGTGGGTTAAAACGATGACCGGCCTCCGGCTCGTAAGGGCCGTAGACGCGGTAGCCGTAGATTGTGCCTGGCCGCGCTGCGGGAAGGTATCCGTGCCAGATTTCATCCGTGAATTCCGGCAGCTCGATCCGCTCCACTTCCTTGTCTCCAAAACGGCCGAAAAGACAGAGTTCGACTTTTGTTGCGTTTGCGGAAAATAAGGCGAAATTGACGCCGCGGCCGTCCCATGTCGCCCCGAGCGGAAAAGGCCGTCCTTCGAGAACGCGGCTTCGTGTCTTGGTCGATGTCACGGTGATCCCTCATTGTTCCGGCTAGCGCGACGGAAACACGGATCGATAAGGCTTAGTTCCCGCTTATGTCTATTCCGCGCTACCATTCGTACATAAGGGCAGCCACCTGAGTAGGTTCGCACGGCGTTCGAGATTCAAGGGCTTCCACCCCGTCTCGAGCCGGGCTCATTCACGTTCTTGAAAAGCGACGGCGTCTCTTACAGCGACCGTCGCCTTGTTTCAGCAAAATTGGATCGAGTCAGAAAATACCTAAACGGAAACCGGAAGCGGGTCGGTCCGGGGAGCCAAGACAACTCCGGCGCCTTTGATCGCATCTTTCGATGCAGCGGCGAGGGCAAGCCGTACGAGCGCCGGAAGCGATTTTGAACCTGTCTTCTTCATGATCGAGGCGCGATGGTTCTCGACAGTCCTCTGGCTGATTCCCAGATCCGCGGCGATATTTTTATTGGGATGACCGGCGAGAACCATGTCCATGATTTCGTGCTCGCGCTGTGTCAAACCGGCCACTTGAGTAGCCGCGCTATCCCGCCAAGCCAGAAGCTTGCTTCTATCTCGCGCCTGGTCGAGCGCTCGATCGACACTGGCGAGAAGATCATCACGGCCGGCGGGCTTCTCGATGAAATCCGATGCCCCCGCCTTCATCGCAAGGACCGCCATCGGCACATCTCTGCTGCCGGTAATCATGATGGTCGGCAAACCATGTCCAGCCTCGGAAAGTTTGCCGAGAAGCTCGAGCCCGCTCATTCCCGGTAAAGTAGCGTCGAGTAAAAGGCATGCTTCACGCCCAAGAGAATAGGAATTGGAATAAGCTTTGAGAAAGGATTCGCAGTCGGCATAATCCTCGACGGTGCGTCCATCGTCCTCGAGCACGGCCCGAATGCCGTCACGAACATATGTGTCGTCGTCGACGACGAATATGGTTGGAGAATTGCGCTGACTAGAGGAATCAATCGCGTTCGCAGGGCTATATTCGATGGGTGCCCGGCCGTCTGGCAAGAGACGCTGAATGGCGTCCGTCAGTTCCCTCAATTTTATAGGCTTATTTAGCTGCATGCAGTTCTCTTGGGCGATTGCGCGCAAGGTTCCGGTGCCAATATCACCTGTGAGGATGATGACGGGGATCTCACGGTGAAGCTTGGCACGAAGTGCTAGCGCAACCTCGAGGCCGTTTCTTTCGTTGGGAAGATTGAAATCAGTAAGCACGAGGTCGGGTCGGATGGCATCGCGCGCAACAATGTCCAAAGCCGCAATGCCATCGGGAACACTGATCAAATGATGTCCCTCCTCCTTGAGCAGAAGCGCGAGGAGCTCACTTATTTCGGGATCATCCTCGACAACCAAAATCACGCCGCTGCGGCGAGGCCCATTTTCCTCGACGAGTATTGTTTGGCGCTGTTCGAGTGGTGATGTATAGTTGGGAGCAAGCTTGATGTCGATCGAGAAGACCGATCCCTTGCCAGCACGAGAGCCGACGCGCACGCGGTGACCTAAAAGGGCTCCCAGGCGCTGCACGATCGAAAGGCCAAGCCCGAGGCCGAGGCTACGTTCTCGCGCGGGATTGTCGAGCTGATGGTACTCCTGGAAAATCGTTTGAAATTCACCCTCGGGAATTCCGATGCCAGTGTCCCAAACTTCGATGCTTAAGACGTCGCCGTGACGCCGGCAGCCCAAAAGAACTTTGCCGTCCTTCGTATACTTCAATGCATTTGACAGGAGATTGCGGATCATCTGCTCCAAAAGGGCTGGATCGCTGTTAACCGACGCTCCACAAGGCACCGAGCGCAAAGTCAGGTTTTTAGCAAGAGCGAGATACTTATACTCGTCCTTTAAACGTTCGAGCAAAGCGCCGACGGGAAAATCGATCAGGTTCGCGCGCACGGTGCCTGCTTCGATTTGATTGATATCGAGCAACGTGTTTAGCATGCCTGTCATGGCACCCAACGTTTCGTCCAGGCGCGTCACGAGGTCCTTTGCCTTTTGTCCCTCGACGTTTCTGAGCAAAAGCCCCTGCAACAAGGCGAGTGCTTGGAGAGGCTGACGCAAATCATGGCTAGCAGTGGCGAGAAAACGGGATTTCGCAATCGTCGCCAGCTCCGCCTCGTGCTTAGCGGACTCTAGGGCTTTCGAAATCTGTTTGCGCTCGGTGATATCGGTAAAGGTGATGACAACGCCTTCCACGCTGCCGTCATGCGCGCGATAAGGCAGGATCCGGCGCAAGAACCAGACGCCGCTCGCCGTTTCGATTTCCCGATCGATTGGGTTAAAACTTTTAAGCACCGAACTGGCGTCGGCTGGCAAGGCTTTATCCGCCGAAAGGGAATTGAGGTCAGCCAATGGCCTGCCGACATCGCTGGAAATCACGTTGAAGAGCGACTTCGTCGCGGGTGTGAAAAAACGAATGTTGAGGTTTCTGTCGAGGAAAAGTGTTGCGACGTCAGTGCTATACAAGACGTTCTGAAGATCGTTCGAAGTCGTTCTCTGCCGCTCCAGTGCCTCCTGAAGCTGGCTGTTTAATGCTGTCAGCTCTTCGTTGAGCGACTGCAATTCCTCCTTTGACGTCAGAAGCTCTTCGTTGGCAGACTGATATTCCTCGTTGATCGATAGAGCTTCCTCGTTGATGGCCTTTTGGTCTTCGTTTGAAATCTCGAGGTTGCGGATCGCGCTTTGGAGTTCGTTCCGGGTGACGTCGAGCTCCCGCTCCAACTCGATGATCCGGGGAGCATCTGCTTGATCAAAGAAAGTATCCGGATTTTTTTCACTTAACGGTTCGTCGGAAAAGCAAACCAAAAAAAGCTCTTTTCCATCGCTCTGGACGGGTTGGACGCTGATGCTGAAGGCCAGTACAGCCCCGTCGTCGCGGGTCATCCGTCCACCGGGAACAACCACTTTTATATTAGCACGGCAGGCTTCCTGAATCACTGTGCGGAGCTTCGTCCGCGCGCCATCGCGGGCCATGGCAAAAAGATCGTTGACGGGAATACCAGGCGCCACTTTGAGATATTTATCGGTTGGTCCAAGAAAATAGAGGCATTCGTATTTCTTGTTGATTAAAACCGAGGCGGGAGCATAGGCGTCCAAAACAAGCCGTCGGCATAGATCGGCGAGAATTGATTGACGCGAGAGAGGCTGCCTCGTCTCTGGCCGTCCTTGATTTCGCGCCGTTTCGCCGATGCTGAGTGAAAATGGAAAATCGCCGGAGCGGGCGGATCCAAGTGCCTGGTAAATGCGTTCTGCTTTGGCAACGACCTCAAATCGTCCGTCCATCACACTAGCTGTTTCCGCGCTTCCAAGAAGGAGAATTCCTCCTTCGCGAAGTGCAAAGTGAAACAGCGCAATCACTTTTTCTTGCGCCTCCGAACCGAAATAAATCAGAAGATTCCGGCAGGAGATCATATCGAGACGCGCAAAAGGCGGATCCGAAAGCACGTCTTGAACCGTAAAGACAACAGAGGAGCGCAACTCTGGCCGGACGCGATAACCGTGTTCCTCCCTTGTGAAGAAGCGATCGAGACGCGCGGGCGAAACCTCCGCTGAGATCGAACAGGGGTAAAAGCCTTCCCGCGCGCGTGCGACGGCCTCTGGATCGGCATCGGATGCAAAAATTTGAAGCCTAACGCTGCTCTTTGTGATTGAGATTTCTTCCAGCAAGAGCATGACGAGGGAGTAAGTCTCTTCCCCAATGCTGCAACCGGCGATCCAGATGCGTAGCGCTTGACCGGGGGAGTGATCGCGGAGGAGTTTGGGAATGGTCGTATTCGCCAGATACTCGAAGACGAGTTGGTCCCGGAAGAAGCTGGTCACGTTGATAAGGAGGTCCGTCGCGAGGCGATCACGCTCAGCCGCATTCTCCTGAAGAATGTCGAAATAGCGGCCGATGTCGTTGCTATCGATTGAAAGCATGGCCATGCGCCGTTGAACGCGCCTGTGTAGGGTTCCTGGCTTGTAAAGCATGAAGTCATGGGCGGTCTTGCGCCGGAGAAGTTCGATGATCTGTGCAAGCAGCGGAACTTCGAGCAGTTGCGAGCCCAACCCCTGATTCGCCGGGCGGTTCGTATTGTGCAGGTAGCGCTCGACGAGGGCGCCTTGCATGGCGGATGTCTGAAGGATCGCATCGACCATACCTGTCAGAATCGCATTTCGCGGCATGGCGTCGAACGCGGCCTCGACAGGGTCTTGCGCAATCACGAAACCGCCCGCGGCCTTGAGCGCTTTGAGACCGAGGCTTCCATCGGCGCCAGCGCCTGAAAGGACGATGCAAGCCGCGCGATACCCGCAATCTTCCGCCATTGACTTGAGTAGAAAGTCGAAGGGCATCCGCGCGCCGTGACGCTCTCGCGGTTGCGAAAGACGCAAAGTATCATTATCGACGGACAGATAGGATCCCGGCGGAATTACATAGAGATGCTCGGGTTCGATCCCCATGCCATCGGCCGCTTCGTGAACGGTCATGGCGGTATGGCTCGCCAATAGACTCGCCATCATACTCTCATGCGCCGGGTCCAAATGGAGGACGAGGATCAGCGCTATGCCACTTCCGGCAGGCCATGAATCCAACAGCTTCTTACACGCTTCGAGACCGCCAGAAGAGGCGCCAATCCCGATTATTGGATAGCTACTGGCCAGCGGAGGCACGTTGGTTGCCGTGAATCCACGTTTGTACCCCAGTGCGCGGCCGCCCGTTTTAGCTTCGAGCGAACGGCTTCCAGTCATTGCAATAGCCTCAAAGATTGGCCGTCCTGCGGATAGCGCATAATCCTTCTATCACGAGCGTTTTACAACCGCCATGTATTATGTTCGCCTCGGCAAATGCCCGATCCATTAGGGCTACAAGGCGCATCTCGAATGCAAGATCCTGCCGTTTGAAACCGCGCCAATGGCCAAGCTGGATTTTCACTGTCGAGTATATTCCGAGCCTAGACCTAGATGATCCCTGCGGTATGTTCCACATTGAATTCTCATAACGCTGGGGTCCGGTTACGCCCTAACGTCAAGGTTTGGCCGGCTGGCTTTGCGTACAAATTTTTGACAGAAGGAGTATTCATTCATGAAAGCACTCGTTTATCACGGCCCGGGAAAGAAATCATTCGAGGATCATGCAAAGCCGGAGATCACGGCCCCGTCCGACGCCATCGTTAAAGTCTCCAAAACGACGATCTGCGGCACTGATTTGCATATTTTGAAGGGCGATGTCGCGACCTGCCAGCCTGGGAGGATCCTCGGGCATGAAGGCGTCGGCGTCATCGAGCAGGTAGGGCCGGCGGTCACGGCGTTCAAGCCGGGCGATCACGTCTTGATTTCCTGTATCAGCTCTTGCGGAAAATGCGCTTATTGCCGGAAGCGTATGTATTCCCATTGCACGACGGGCGGATGGATCCTCGGCAATAAGATCGACGGCACGCAAGCCGAATATGTCCGTATACCCTATGCGGACACGAGCCTCTATCCCATACCGGAAGGCATGGATGAAGAAGCGTTGGTGATGCTCAGCGACATTCTGCCGACGGGCTTCGAATGTGGTGTCCTCAACGGGAAGGTCGAACCCGGCAGTACCGTGGCCATCGTGGGCTCGGGTCCGATTGGTTTGGCCGCCCTTCTGACCGCTCAATTCTACGCACCTGCCAAAATCATCATGATTGATCTCGACGATAAGCGGCTCGCTATTGCGAAAAAATTCGGTGCGACTTCATGCATCAACAGCGTAAAGCGAGATGCGGTCGAGGCTGTGATGGAACTGACGGGCGGGGCCGGAGTCGATACCGCTATCGAGGCCGTCGGCTTTCCCGCGACATTTGAACTTTGTCAAAAGCTCGTGGCGCCCGGAGGCACGATCGCCAACATTGGCGTACATGGCAAACAAGCGCCACTTCACCTTGAACTCCTATGGGACAAGAACATTACGATCACGACGAGGCTCGTCGACACCGTCAGCACGCCGATGCTGCTCAATGTGCTCAAGTCTAAAAAGATCGATGCAAAACTTCTAATTACACACCACTTCAAGCTCGATCGCATCATGGATGCTTATGAGACATTTGCGCATGCGGGGAACAGCGGCGCCCTCAAGGTCATCATTGAAGCTTGAAACTTCGTTCGACGTAGCGGCTCACCCGGCCGCATACTATCTTGCGTCGCATTTACGACGGTCAGCGTCCGCTACGAAACATGGCGCCAAAAGTCCTATGCCGGGCGTGCCATCATCATCGGAAATCGTGGTTGCCGGGGGCTTGTTCTCGAGGCTCGCTCTCTGGCGCTTCCGGCCGGTCGCGGCGCGGACGAATTGACGCATGGAACCGCACGATACGGAGAATATCGCGACAAAGCGGGAGTCTTGCTTTTAAACAAATGGCTTTTACTCGCGAGGTTACGTTGCGTATCGTTCGAGGATCCGCAAATAATTCGCGCGTGTATATGCTCCTGGGTCGCGGCTGCGTTGCCAGCTCAACATGCCGCGCATATCGGCGAGAGACGCGATTTCGCGCTCGTCCATCCAGGTGCGTAGGCCTTGGACGAGCTTGGCCATATAGGCGATGTCGTGGCGTAGCAAGGCGGAGGTCGTCATGACCACGTCGGCGCCGGCAAGAAGGCATTTGACGACGTCGTTCGACGTCGCCACGCCGGTGGATGCGGCTAGCGATGCGGGAATGCGCCCGGCTAGGATCGCGATCCAAAGAAGCGGCAGGCGCATTTCCGCTGGCTCGCTGAGTTCGAGTATGTTCGTCAGACTCAATCTGTCCAGATCGATGTCGGGCTCCAGGAGGCGATTGAACAGCACGACACCGGCGGCGCCGTTCTCCACGAGTGTCGCCGCGAAATGACCGATGGAACTGAGATAGGCGGTCAATTTAACCGAGACGGGGAGGGTGACCGAGCCGCAGACGGCTTTTACGATCTCGATATAACGGGTCTCCACGTCGCGGCCGGATTCCGACAGGCTGGTTGGGATATGATACATATTGAGTTCCAGCGCCGCCGCGCCTGCCTCTTCGATCAGCTTCGCGTATTCGATCCAGCCCGCCTTGGAGGATCCGTTCAGACTTGCGATGACCGGGATGGCGACGGCCTCCGACCCGCGGCGGACCAGGTCGAGATAGCGCTCTGGGCCAACACCATAGGGGCCGCTTGCCGCGGCGGGAAAGTAGGACAATGCTTCGGGCGAACTCTCGGCATATACGTGCATGCGTGAATGATGCATTTCGGCGTCGGCCTCGATCTGCTCCTCGAACAAGGATGGCAGAACGATCGCGGCGGCGCCAGCGTCTTCGAGACGGCGGAGATTGTCGATTTTGCTGTTCAACGGCGACGCCGAGGCAACTAGCGGGTTCTTCAACGCAAGGCCGAGATATTTGGTGTCCAACGGCATGATTAGCTCCTAGGACTGTGGCGCGCCAGGGTGGAAGCGGCTGCCATCGCGACTCGCGAGATCCTCGTATTGGCGGTATTTCTCGATCACCGCCGCCTGCGCCATTTTCAACAATGTCTCCGCGTCGGCGGGGCGCGTTTGCGCAAGGGAGCTGTAGCGGAGTTCGTTATAGGCGTATGCCTTCAGCGGAATTCGCGGACGCGGCGAGTCGAGCCGGAACGGGTTCTCGCCGACCGTGCGCATCATGGGATTGAACCGGAACAGCGGCCAGTATCCGCTGGCTGCCGCCAGGTCTTGCTGCTTCATGCCGAAGCGCATGTCGATGCCGTGCGCGATGCAATGACTGTAGGCGAGAATAAGCGAGGGCCCCTCGTAAGCCTCGGCCTCGCGGAAGGCTTGCAGCGTATGTTGCGGATTGGCGCCCATCGCGACTTGCGCGACATAGACGTTGCCGTAGGCGATCGCCTGCAGGGCCATGTCCTTGCGGGCGGTCCGTTTGCCCGAGGCGGCGAACTTGGCCACGGCCCCGAGTGGCGTCGCTTTCGAAGCCTGCCCCCCGGTGTTGGAATAGACCTCTGTGTCGAGCACCAGCACGTTGACATCGCGACCGGTGGCGATCACGTGATCAAGGCCGCCGTAGCCAATATCATAGGCCCAGCCGTCACCCCCTACGATCCAGATGCTGCGTCGGACCAGATGGTCGACCACCGACAACAGATCGAGCGCGAGCGGTTCCTTGATGGCGAGCAGCCGTGTTTTCAATTGCGCGACGCGGATCCGTTGCGCGCGAATGTCGGATTCCTTGATCTGGGGGGCCTTGGCGATCGCCTCGGCGAGATCTGGCCCCACCTTGTCCGCCAAGCCGGCCAGCAGTGTCAGGGCAAGCGAAAGGTGCTTGTCGGCGGCGAGCCGGAAGCCGAGGCCGAACTCGGCATTGTCCTCGAACAGCGAATTCGACCAGGCAGGCCCGCGTCCTTCGGCGTCCTTGGTCCATGGGGTGACCGGCAGATTGCCGCCATAGATGGAAGAACAGCCGGTGGCATTGGCGATTTGCAGACGGTCGCCGAACAACTGGCTGAGCAGCTTGAGATAAGGTGTTTCGCCGCAGCCGCCGCAGGCGCCAGAGAACTCGAACAGGGGCTCCAGAAATTGCACGCCGCGGACGTCCGCGAAGTCCACCCGGGCGCGATCGTTCACCGGGAGGGTCTCGAAGAATGCGATATTGGCCCGCTGTTCCTCGAGCATCGGGAACTTTTCGGCCATGTTGATGGCCTTTACCCCGGCCTCGCGGGGACTGATCGCCGGGCAAGCCTCGACGCATAGGCCACATCCGGTGCAGTCCTCGACGTAGAATTGCAACGTGAAGCGAGCCTCGGGATAACCACGCGCGTTCACCGGAGCGGATTGGAAGCCAGACGGGGCGCCCGCCAATTTCTCTTCGTGATAGTATTTCGCGCGGATGACGCTGTGCGGGCAGACGAAGCTGCATTGGCCGCATTGCACGCAGAGATCTCCCCGCCACGCCGGAACAATATCGGAAACGTTGCGCTTTTCGAACGCGGACGTGCCGGAAGGAAAGGTGCCATCGGCCGGTATCAGGCTGACGGGGATGTCGTCGCCCGCGCCCGCGAAGATGCGGGCCGTCACGGCATGCACGAAGTCCGGCGCATTCGCCGGGACCAGCGGCGGCATCGCGGTCTGGCTGGCGACGGCCACCGGAACCTTGATTTCGCACAGCCGCGCCAGGGTGCCGTCGACCGCGGCGAAATTCTTGTCGACGACGGATTGACCTTTACTACCGTACGTCTTGCGGATGGCGCCCTTAATATGGGCGATCGCCGCGTCATGGGGCAGAACACCCGAAATAGCGAAGAAGCATGTTTGGAGGATGGTGTTGGTCCGCTCTCCAAGGCCAACCTCACGGGCGACCGCCGATGCGTCGATGACGAACAAACGGAGTTTCTTGTCGATAATCGTCTGCTGAACTGGGCGCAGCAGACGATCCCATACCTCCGTCGCGGAATAGGGCGCGTTCAGCAGCACCGTGGCGCCCGGTGCCGCCACGCGCAGCAGATCCTGGCGTGCAAGGGCCACGAACTGGTGACAGGCGACGAAGCTGGCCTGAGCGATAAGATAAGGCGCGCGGATTGGTTCGGGACCAAAGCGCAGATGCGAGATCGTCTGGGCCCCGGATTTGTGCGAGTCGTAAACGAAATAGCCCTGGGCATAGAGACCCGCGTCCTCGGCGATGATCTTCACGCTGTTTTTGTTGGCGCCGACTGTTCCGTCCGCGCCGAGGCCGTAGAAGACGGCACGGGTGACATCGTCCTTCTCGATCATGAAGCTTTCGTCGATCGTTAAACTCGAGTGGCTGATGTCGTCGTTGATTCCGAGCGTGAAGCTCGTCCGTGGCTTGCTCGCTTTGAGTTCGTCGAAGGCGGCCTTGGCCATCGCCGGGGTGAAATCCTTTGAAGACAGGCCGTACCGGCCGCCGATCACGCGAGGCATCGTTGCGCGCTCGCCGCGAGAGACCGCGCCGGCAAGGGCTGTCACCACGTCCTGGAACAAAGGCTCGCCTGTCGCGCCGGCCTCCTTCGTCCTGTCCAAAACCGCAATTCCTTGGACGGAGGCGGGCAATGCGGCCAGCAAATGGGACACCGAGAAGGGGCGATACAGGCGCACCTGAATGACGCCAACCTTTTCGCCGGCGGTCCGCAGGGCAGCCGCAGCGGCGCGGGCGGTCTCCGCGCCGGAGCCCATCAGAATCAAAACGCGGCTCGCGTCCGCATCGCCTTCATAGTCGAACAGGCGATAGGCGCGGCCGGTCATCGCGGCGAAGCGCGTCATCGCTTGTTCGAGAAGGCCCGGCACCTTTTCATAATAAGGGGTCACCGCCTCGCGTGCCTGGAAAAATGTGTCCGGGTTTTGCGCGGTGCCGCGAATGAAGGGATGCTCGGGATTCAGGGCTCGCCCACGGTGGGCGCGCACCAGATCGTCGTCGATCATCGACCTGATGTCGGCGTCGCTCAGCAGGTCCAGCGTGTTGAGCTCGTGCGATGTACGAAATCCGTCGAAGAAATGCAGGAACGGGATCCGCGATTCGAGCGTGGCCACTTGCGCGAGCAAAGCAAAGTCATGGGCTTCCTGGACCGAGCCAGAGCAGAACAGCGCGAAGCCCGTGGGGCGCGCCGTCATGACATCCGCGTGGTCGCCGAAGATCGACAGCGCGGAGGTCGCCAGGGAGCGAGATGCGACATGGAAGACGGTCGAGCTGAGTTCGCCGGCGATCTTGAACATGTTCGGCAGCATCAGCATGAGGCCCTGCGACGCCGTGAAGGTCGTCGTCAGCGCGCCCGATTGCAGGGCACCGTGCACGGCCCCGGCGGCACCGCCTTCGGCCTGCATCTCTTGCACGACCGGGATGTTGCCCCAGATGTTGGTGAGGCCGTCGGCCATCCACTGATCGGCCATGTCCGCCATGGGTGAGGATGGTGTAATCGGGAAGATCGCGCAGACCTCGTTGATGCGGTAGGCGACATGCGCGACGGCCGTGTTGCCGTCCATCGTGGTTCGCGTGCTCATGGGTTTGCTTGCACGGCTTGGGCCGGTTCGGGGATCATCGCCATTGCGTCGCAGGGGCACTGCTCGACGCACACGGCGCAGCCGGTGCAAAGATCCAGGACGATTTTGTAGCCACGGGTTGGGCCAAGTTTGACGATCGCGGTTTCGGGGCAGGCGGCTAAGCAATTGTCGCATTCGAAGCAGTTTCCGCAGGATAGGCAGCGGCGGGCTTCGTGCAGGGCCGCCGCTTCGCTCAAGCCGCCGGTGACTTCCGCAAAACCGGCGCGCAACGCGGGCGGAACTTCGCTCTGTTTGGAGGGGATCGCATCGCTGTAGATCGGCAAATGCAAATCGGCGAACATGACGACGGGGTGCTTCGGCGGTGGCGCATAGGCCTGCTGGCGCAGCCATCCATCGATGTGGCGCGCGGCCTTCTTCCCCAGGCCGGTTGCGATGGTGACGCTGCGGGTGCCCGGTACCATATCGCCGCCGGCGAATATCCCCGCCTCGCCGGTCATCATATCGGGGCCGACGATCACCGTGCTGTCCGGCCGGAACGCCATCCCGGGGACGCGGCGGAGGAACTGGCTGTCAGTATCCTGGCCAAGCGCCAGCACCACCGCATCGGCCGTCAGGGTCTCGATCTCTCCGGTAGGCTGCGGGTGGCCGTTCTGATCAATCGTCATGCGCTCGATCGTTAGATCCGATCCGGTAATTTCCTTGATCGTCGTCAGCCATTTGATCTTGACGCCCTCGGCCAGCGCCTCGTCGGCCTCGAACTCGTGCGCTGGCATGTGCGTCCGGTCGCGGCGATAAACGATCAGCGTCTCCGCGGCGCCCAGGCGGCGAGCGGTGCGGGCCGCGTCCATTGCCGTGTTGCCGCCGCCATAGATCACCACGCGCCGGCCGAGCAGCGGGCGCTCTCCGGCGCTCACGTCGCGGAGCAGGCTCACGGCGTCGAGCACGTGCGCGGCGTCGCGCGCCGGGATCTCCACATGATGCGAGAGTTGCGCGCCGATGGCGACGAAGACGGCATCGAACTGGCCGGCATCGCGCTCGGCGAGGAGATCTTCCACCTTGTGGTTCAACGCGATCTTGACGCCCATGGCCTCGATACGGCCGATTTCCTTCAGCAGCACGTCGCGCGGAAGCCGGTAGGAGGGAATGCCGAAGTGCAGCATTCCTCCTGGGAGCGGCCCGGCCTCTCGGATCTCCACCTGGTGACCAAGCCGCGTTAGATGATAAGCGGCCGATAGTCCGCTTGGCCCCGCGCCGACGACGAGGACGCGTTTGCCGGACGGCTCTGCCTCCACGGCGATAGTCCAGTTTTCGGCGGTGGCTTTGTCGCCGAGGAAGCGCTCGACGGCGTGGATGCCGACGGACGTATCCAAATCGCCGCGATTGCAGGCGTCCTCGCAGGGGTGATAACAGACCCTACCATGGACGGCGGGAAACGGGTTGTCGCGGATTAGTCTTTGCCAAGCCGCGTGGAACTTTCCGGCCTGGGCCAAGCCGAGCCAACCCTGGATGTCCTCGCCGGCGGGGCATGCGTTGTTGCAGGGCGGCAGGCGATCGACGTAGACTGGGCGGTGGCTGCGCGTGGGTCCCGTTTCTTGCCTGCGGGTCATATCGACCAGCGGGCTCATGTCGCGAATGATGCCGGTCATGACAGCGCCTTTGCCGGTGCGAAGGTGGAAAACGTTCGGTAATAGACGCCGGTGAGTACGCTCGCGCCGATTGCCGTCAAACTGAACTTGCTCGTCAGTTCCGGAATCATGACGCCGGACGCGCATTGCAGCGGATACTGACCAAAATAGAATAGAATACAAAATTCCCAAGCGGCGATGAAACTGGTTCGCGTGGCCGGCGAAGACCTCACGGTCAGGGTGCTCGTCGACATGGGCTTTCCCAACCTATTTGGTTAAACGCGCCAGCAATTTTTAACCGCCGGCCATCGCGACAAGAAGACTCGGAAAGTACTCATGCTTGCAGAGGCCGTCGCGGGCGCGATGTCCGCGGCGTTCCGGTTAAAGATTCATTGAGCGAGGTCGGCATCGCAGCTCCAACCAGCAGCAAATGCCAACCTGGCCAAGGCAGGAAGACAGTTGACGCCTACCTTTTTCATGATCGCGGCGCGATGGTTCTCGACAGTGCGCCGGGCGATGCCAGTATCCGCGGCGATGATTTTATTCGACCTTCCCGCTAGGATCAATTTAAGGATTTCGCGCTGGCGCGCCGTGAGCTTTGCGATCCGGCCCGCCGCATATTCCCGGTAGTCGAAGAGCTTGCGCCAAACATCCTGTTGCCGGATCAACTCATCAACCTGACAAAGCAGGATCCGTTCCCGCGCGAGAGCCTCCTGAAGCTGGATCTCGGCGGAGCCTGCGCCGCCTCCATCGATGACGGCAAAGTCCCTTCGCTTAGCCACGAGCCGAAGGCGCCCGGTTTGCTCGCTGTTAGGGCTTAAATCTGCGAAACTCATGGAAACCGCCATTGTCACATAGCCACGCGAAACAAGTGATGCTTGCCACAAAGATCGCCGGCCGGCTTTGATGAATATCAAGAGAGCTGGCCTTGCAAAAAGGACCGGTTCGCAAGGATTCTCAGCGAGCGGGCTTCAAGCGGCAGCAACGGTAGCTTAACGATAAAACCAGCCAGAAGTTCCCATCCAAAGCCGGATACCGGTTCCGGTTCAAAAGCGCCGCCGGATACGCTTCAGCGCAATTGATTGCCATGGGCCGGGAGCTGAAACTCAAATTGAGACACGGCTGGCGGATGAGGAATGGGCATTGCCGGAGCCCGACATGCCTGCCCCATCGCCGGCGCGGGAGCACAATTCAAGCTTCTGATTGGTAGCGAGAAAAATTTTCGTCTGGTCACGCTCGCGGTCTTCTCCGCCATGGCCAAGGCGTAAAGCACCGGACCATCGACCTCGCCGGGAAACAATGCCGGTGCCGCATGCGGACTTGCGTTTAACACGACCGGATCAGATCGGCGCGACTTTGGGAAATGGGCGGATGAGCCGGCTTTTCAAGAATTTGGTATCAAGCATCGAAAAATAGTGAGCAACCTTCGGCTCTATTACCCAAGATCGACTCTCCGAAGGAGAAAATGGAAACCACTCACTTGATGCCGAGTGCTGCTTTCACGGCATCAAGGAGCGGCCGAGCTTCCTGCTGGCCAGGACATCGAGGTTTTGAGGTCCAATCGAGTCCAGCCACCAAGAGCCATCATGTTTCACGAAAAGAGCCGTGGCCGCCATGAGCCCCGCTGACAGGCGGATCTCTCCGGCCACCATGACTGATGGCAGGCCCTTGGCGAGCACGTTGTTGACAGACGGCTACGTTCTGGAGGCGGCTGCGAATGGTAGCCGCACCGGTGTCAGCCCCTTACCTCTCATGCCGTTCATGGGCACGGCGGCCGAACGTGGTAAACCGGCGTTTTTGCGCGTCATCGAGACTATTGAACAGCGGCTCCTCCGCGTCCGCCAGCTGCTTCAACGCCGCACTGGCGCTGGACAGATCCTCGGCGCGTTGGCGCAAGTGCTCGACAGGGTTCGGCGATTTTTGTTCCTGGTACCGCTCGACGCGTAGCTTTGCAAGATTGCGCAAGGCAGTTTCGTAAGCCGGCCAGTTCTTTTCCTGATCGGCGGTCAGTTTCAAAACGGCTTTATGCTCCGCGATGCGCGCATCCACAAATGCGGCCCGGTCTTCCATCGGCGCCCGTTTGGCGTTGGCGGGAGCTGAAACGGCGTCACCTGCGGGTTGCTGTTGCGCATGAGCGAGGCACGAACCGGCAAGCATCAAGGCAGCCGTTCCGGCAAACAACGTCTTCAACCTCATGGGCGACCTCCAAACCTTGTTCATCATGTCTTCCTCTAATTGATACTTCACCACGCCCCTAAGCGGGCGAGGTGGGCTATGGCGCAGTATAGTTCACGCTTTTGTAGAATCGCGGCGTGCGAACTTTGTAGAATTACGGCGTGCAAGAGCAATCGTCGTTAATCTTGATCGATTGCTTGGGCTGCAACGAACGCGGGACCGGTCTTCAGGTTTCCTGGCCTTCACGCCTCTGGTTTACCAGCAACCAACGATGGGAAATGGCACCGGAACACAGTCGCCGAACCCGTAACCCGGACCATAGTAGACACCGTATCCGCCACCGTATCCGCCACCGTATCCGCCGCGGCCACCATACCCGTGGCCTACATGGCCTCTGTGGCTTCCATGACTTCTATGACTTCCGTGGCTTCCACCTGCGAAAGCGTCACTCGCACCGAAAGCACCGCTCACTAGTAGGGCAACGCTGAGGGCGACAGTTGTTTTGCGAAGCATATCTTTATTCTCCTTAATCACGATAAGGAGGTTAGCGAAAGAAATGCGAGCGCGGTAGCATCGGAAACTACCTATGCCCGATGATCTCAGCCGGCCACACCAAGGGTTCTGGAGCCGGAGGCCTGTAATCGAGCGACAAGTGCGGCCGATGGTGTTGTCATGGTTGGTGTTGTCATGGCGCCGCGGTCTTTCGATGAGGACTTGGGCTTCTTTGAGCATGTGGAAAATCTCTCCGTTGAGGAGTTCATCTCGAATCTTGGAGTTGAAGCTTTCGTAAAAGCCGTTCGCCTCGTGCATGCCAGGCAATGCCCTTGCCGTTCCTCATGGGCTGCCGGCGCGAACGCTATTTCAAGGCGTCCATGAGAGCCAAACGGCTCTTGCTCGAGTGCCGGCCGCTCCCGAGCCGGGCAAACAGTATTTCAAGGTCCTATGCACAAGTGACCGGAGCTCCTAAGCGAGAAACGCACGCTTGGGACTACGAACTTACCAGCGACGGCCCCACCGGTTACCACCCCGGATAATTCGGATCGCCAGAAGAAGAAGCACCGCGCCGATCGTGGCGTCGATGATCGACGCGACGATGCCCACTCCAAGGTGGAGGCCGGCACGTGGCAGCACCCAGCCGCCGATAAAGGCGCCGATGACACCGATGACCAAATCGCCGATAAGGCCAAAGCCGCCACCGGCAACTAATTCTCCGGCTAGCCAACCCGCGATTATGCCGACGACGATGATAACGAGAAGACTTTGACCTGCCATGGCACGTTCCTTTAGGTTGATCGGCTGTTTGGGCGAGCCGCCGCAGCTTCCGTCTTCAGGCTTCCAAAAGCCTGAAGACGCCTGTCCGGAAATTTGCAACCGGTATGGCCCGATGGTCAGGCCGCTTTCTTCATCTCATGCACGTCCAGTTGAGGGACCGACAGCGGGCGAGTCAAAAGGCCGCGCCCGCCGCTTTTCAGAAGGATCGGATGAACCGCCGGAAGGCGTGCCCCACGCCACCATGCCTGTATCTGCGGACAGGAGCTTGCGCGGCGGTTGGTTGATTGGGCTCGCTCGTCAGCTGCGGACCGATCGCGTCGAACTTCGCCTTCTGCTCGTCGTTCAGCGATCCGTAGAAGTCGCCGAGCGCCGAATGGACCGTCTTGACCGCTTGCAGCAAGGTGTCAAGACGTTGGCCGGCCGCCGCGAGCCGCGCCGGCGGCGTGAGCGGATTACCCGCCGGGCACGAGGCCTTGAGCATGTCCGCCGCCTTGGCGGTGGCGGCCTCGAGCGCGGTGAGACTCGCGCGTTGCGCGTCGGTTGGGTGCACCGTCTGCTCGATCTCATCGGTGGGCCAACCGGTCGCGGGCGATTGCGCGGCACCGCAGGTCGTGGCAAGCGAGCCGCCGGTCTTCGCCGCTTGGCTCTTGCGCTTATCCTCGCCGAGCGCGGTCAGCTTCGCCTTCTGATCGTCGCTCAGGAGAGCGTAGAATTTTTCCAACGGCGGCTGGATCGACGCGATCGCCGCGATCATCGCTTCGATGCGCGTTTGCATGGCGGCGAGCCGGGCCGGCGCGGTCAGCGCAATATCGGCGGGGCAGGCGGCCTTGATGTCCTGGGCCGCCTTGAGCGAGGCGGTGGCGAGATCGTCGAGCGCGGCGCGTTGCGCATCGTTCGGTTGGATCGCCTGTTGGAACTGATCGATGGCGAGGCCGGCGATGTCGCGGTTGTCGCTGCCGCACATGACCGTCAGCTGGCTCGGCGTCGCGGAAGCAGGCGGCGCTTGCCCGGTCACGGCGGGGCTGGCGACGGCGGATTGCGGCAGGTAGCCGGTCAGGTCGTCGTAGCTGTAGGGCGAAAACAAGCCGGCGTAGAGGTCGTCGTAGCCATAGCCCCAGAACGAGTCGTCGTAGCCATCGCCCCAAAACGCGTAGTCGTACATGTCATAATAGGCGAACGGCCAGAACAGCGGGCCGACCCATCCATATCCGCCGTTACCGTGTTGCCACCAGCCGTTTCCGCCGCCCCGTCCATGGCGCGATCCCGCCATCGCGGCGCGGGCGGTGATGGAGGCACGGGTGTGTGGGTCGTGAAATGCCTTGGTATTCTGCAAGGAGTGGGTGAAGGAGCGGGAGTTCAACGATTTCCGCACGGTGTTGGCCCCAACATTCGCATGAAGCTTCGCGTTGGCCGTGACTTTCCCGCCGGTGGTAACAGCCGCATTGCCGGTAGTGCGCGTGACGGCTGAAGATGGCGTGACATGAGTGACCGCCCGCGTAGCCGGATGGGAGACCGCCGGTCTCGCGCTGACGCGATGCGCGGCGGCGTGGTGGCCGCCACCATAACCACCATGACGGCCGCCACCGCTTTGCTTTTTTGCATCCGCGGGTGCCGCGAGCGCGATGACGAGCGTGGTCGCTATGGCGACGATGCGAATACCGGTTTTGCGCATGGCAACTTCTTTCTCTCACAGGTCTCGTCACGGCCCCGGTGGCCAGCCCTCATCGGGTGGTCCGGGGTCTTTGTTAGTTCATTGCCAGCTCGAAGCGCTTGGCCTCGTACGGCCAGCGTAACTGGACTGGGCCGCGAAGCCAGAAACACCGGGGTTTCCAGATTCCAGTTACGTTATCCGGGATCTATCTTGCGATGTTAGACTCGGAAAATACTCATGTTCGGACATCGTCCCACTGGGGGCTGCTAGCGGCGATGCATCTTGGTAAAAAGAACATATTTCAGGGAAGCCCCCTTTTCAGGGGACGGACCAGCGCGAACTTCTCGAAAAACGTCATTATCTCCTTGTGTTGCGGCTTATTGCGAGAAACTTCTTTCGCGCCGGCGTTTCCCCGTGAATCCGAAAGAAGTATTTCGATATGTCCATGCCAATTTGGCAAATTTGTTCCGCAGATGGCCCGTTTTACCTGAGCACCTACCTAACGCGCGTGGTTGTAATTGATAAACACCAAGTTTCGTAAACAAAAATTCTGGAAAATAATTGTCTTGATGGCACTTGCCGGGCGCGTCTGGCGCGTCATATATTGATGACTGCTTTCCTGAGGAGACATTTGGATGAAATTAAACTTCGTTCTCGCCGGCAGTCTTTTTGCCATCGCTTGTCTGCCGCTCGGCGCGCAAGCTCAGGGCCTCGTCAACGGAGCGAGGGAAGGGGCGCATGAAGGTGAACGCGATGCCGGGCCGGTCGGCGCGGTCGTCGGCGGCGCGATTGGCGCGGGCGTTGGGACCGTGAATGGCGCTCTTGGGATCCGGCCGGGCTACCATCACCGATGCTATTACAACAGTTACGGCCATCGTCATTGCCGGTACTGAGTTGTCATCGGCGGTCCTGCCGTTCAATGATTTTTCTTGAGACCGCAATCCGCGCATCTTGTTCGCTCGCGACTCGTGCCGGGAACGTCTTCCTGCAGAGAAGACGCTGAGTAGTTTCCGAGCCTGTCCGGAGGAGTGACCTCCGGATAGAGTCCCGTCGCTAGCCGATACGCGCGTACGGCCAATCTCATGGCCGCACCCGGCCTTCGTGTTTGGTTTGTCGAGCGGGACGCGAAGGACGCCGTCTCATGCCGAAGCAGACGAACCTCCCTTAGGAGATTGAGATGGTGTCAGTTCAATTGGTATCGAATCCGGTATTGGAAATTCCGGATTCAGGGGATCCTTCGTCAGCGTTTCCGGATCACGTAGCACTCTCGCCGAAGAGCGTCATGACGGCCTGGCCCGAATACGCGATCGATGCATTCCAGCGCAGCGTTCTCTTTCTGGATTTGCTGCGCCAACGTGGCAACGAAGAAATCGAGATCACATCGCGGCCGATGGCAACGGTGTTGGGCTTCGGCCATGAGGCGCTGATGGACGGCCGGTCGCTGCCCCGGCCAATGAACTACACGCTTTCGCGCATTGTCCCGCCAGCAGGGATTGTAATCGATCCGCGCAAGCGCCCTGTCGTGGTGATTGACCCGCGGGCCGGCCAGGGGCCGGGCGTCGGTGGTTTCAAGGCGGAGAGCGAGATCGGCGATGCCCTCAATGCGGGCCATCCGGTCTATTTCATCGGCTTTGGGGCGACGCCTGTCCCCGGCCAGCAGTTCCTGGATGTTGTCGAAGGGCAGGTGAGTTTCTTCGAGCGCGTGGCCGAACTCCATCCAGAAGCGCCGCGTCTCTTTGCCATCGGCAACTGCCAGGCGGGTTATCAGACCCTTATGGTGGCCATATTGAGACCGGACCTGTTCGGGCCTTGCTTGGTCGCGGGCTCGCCGATGTCGTTCTGGCAGGGCGTGCACGGAAAAAACCCGATGCGTTATGCCGGTGGCCTCCTCGGCGGCAGCTGGCTTACCGCATTGACTAGCGATCTCGGCAACGGAAAAATCGACGGGACGGGATTGATCCTGAACTTCGGCATTCTGAACCCGGCAAATTGGTTGTGGGGTAAACAATACGAGGTCTACACGCACATCGACACGGACGCGGCGCGCTATCTCAAGTTCGAAAAATGGTGGGGAGACTTCATCCAGATGAACGGCGGCGAACTGCAGTTCTTGGTGGATAACCTGTTCATTGGCGACAAGTTGACCCGCAATGAGCTCCAGTCGCGCAATGGGACGATCTTCGCAGCATCACGTCGCCGGTCATCGTGTTCACCTCGATGGTCGACAATATCAGTCCGCCACCGCAGACGCTCGGCTGGATCCTCGATCTGTATCGGGACGCCGATGATATCCGCGCCACGGGGCAAACGATCGTGTATTGCGTGAGCCAGGAAATTGGACATCTCGCCATCTTCGTCTCCGCCAAGGTGGGTGCGAAGGAGGACGAGGAGTTCGTGCAGCTGATCGACGTCATCGATTGTCTCGCTCCCGGTCTCTATGAAATGGTTATTTCGCCGCGGCCAGCCAATGTGCCTGCGGCGGGCTTCATCACCGGCGACTGGATTGCCCGCTTCGAAGCTCGCTCGCTCGATGACATTCGCGCACTCGGGCGCAATCGCCCCGAGGACGACCGCGCCTTCGCCACCGTGGCTCGACTCTCCGAAGTGAACCTCTCGCTTTATCGCACCTTCATGCAGCCTTTGGTGCGTGCGCTCGCCAACCAGCCGGCGGCGGATCTCGCGCGAGCCCTGAATCCGCTCAGACTCAGCTACACCATGTTCGCGGACAGAAATCCCTGGATGAAGGGCATACAGAAGTTGGCGGCCGGGGCGGCAGCGGCGCGTAAGCCGGTGGCGGCGGATAATCCGTTCCTCACGCTGCAGACGCAGATTTCCGGCGAGATCACGACGGCCCTGGACGCGTACCGCGATGCGCGCGACAAATGGGGAGAGAAGATCTTCTTCGGGTTCTATAGCTCGCCGTTCGTCCAGGCATTCCTCGGCATCGATGCGGATAGCGTCGTTCGCCCGGTCCTCGGCACGTCGTCCGAAAAGCTGGCGGCACGGCAGGCCCAGACGGCCGCGTACGCTGCGATGCTGGGGACAGGAGGGTTCGACGAGGCCCTGACACGTGCGGTGTTGTACGTCGTCGCTGCCGGCCGGATGCTCGACCAGCGCTGCGCCCTCGCGTTGAATGTCGCGCGTCAACAAGTCATGGGGCTGTCGCTCGCCGAATTCAAGGTTCTGGTGCGGAACCAGTTCTTCATACTCCAGTTAGAGCCCGAGCGCGCGGTAACGGTGCTTCCGTCCCTTGTGCCGGAGGCGGACGCACGGAAGAAATTGCTGAAGCAGGTGCGCGCGATCGCCAGCGCGGGCGACAGGCTCACAGCGGAGGAAGGTGAGCGCCTGGCCCGGTTATCGGAGGTTCTGGCCATTCCGGTTGAACAGCTAGTGACGCCTCCGGCCTCCGGGCGCCGTCCCGGCGCCAGTGCGGCCGCAAAGCCGGATGCTGTGTTGCACTGAGACGGGTTTGGCTCGCCGGAGAAGGCGTCGATTTCATCAAGGTCGGAAAAGAGAATGCACTAGGCCGAAGCCGTTCCAATTCAGGAGAATGTCATGACCATGCTGAGCGGCAAAAAAGGCCTTATTATCGGCATCGCCAATGAGCATAGCCTTGCCCATGGTTGCGCCCGGCATTTCCGCGCGGCGGGCGCCGAACTGGCGATTACCTATATCAACGCCAAGGCGGAGCCCTATGTGCGTCCGCTGGCGGAAGCGCTGCAGAGCGCGATCTTCATGCCGTGCGATGTCACCGTGCCTGGCCAACTCGAGGCGGTTTATGAGCGCATCGCCAAGCACTGGGGCCGTCTCGACTTCGCGCAGCACTCAATCGCTTATGCTCGCAAGGAAGATTTGCAAGGACGGGTCACGGATTGCTCGGCCGAGGGATTTTCCCTCGCCATGGAGGTCTCCGTTCAATCCTTCCTGCGGATGGCGAAGCTTAGCGAACCGCTGATGACAACGGGCGGCTGCTTGCTTGCCATGAGTTATTATGGCGCTGAAAAAGCGATCGCACATTACAACGTCATGGGTGCGGTGAAGGCAGCGCTAGAAGCCGTGGTTCGCTATATGGCCGTGGAACTCGGGCCGGCGGGGATCCGTGTCAACGCATTGTCGCCGGGTCCGGTGAAAACCCGCGCGGCTTCCGGAATTGAGCATTTCGACGAGCTTCTGGAGCGCGCGGTCCGTGAGGCACCCGAGCACAGATTGGTGACGCTCGATGACGTTGGCGCCTACGCCGCTTTCCTGGTTAGCGACGCCGCCAAGGCGATTACTGGAAATATCGCCTACGTCGACGGCGGCTATCACGTCGTGGGCTAATGGCGGCATGCCGGCTGGCGGCATTTCGGCAGCCGGCAGGAACACGTACTGTCTGACGGCGCGGAACGGCACGCAGCACGTGTCCAAAGAGGACTGGAGATGAGCACCATGGCCATGAAGCTATCCGCCGAAAGTACTTCACCGCCGAAATCGGCAAGTACCGCCGATGTTGGTTCGCTGAACGGCCTGACGAGCGGCGAGGCCCACGGCCGGTTGGAGAAGTTCGGCCCAAACGCGGTGCCGGATACGAGCGTGCATCCGTTGCGCATGGCGGTTGAAAAATTCTGGGCGCCGGTTCCGTGGATGCTCGAGGCCGCGATCGTGCTTCAGTTGGGACTCGGTAAATATATCGAGGCAGCGATTATCGCGGGGCTCCTGGTGTTCAATGCCGCACTCGGGCTGTTCCAAGAGAGCCGTGCCCAGGCGACCCTTGCCGCGCTGAGGTCACGGCTCGCGCTGAACGCTTCGGTCCGCCGCGACGGCGCATGGAAAACCGTCCCCGCCGCTGAGCTAGTGCCGGGCGACGTGGTGAAACTTTCCCTAGGTAGTGTGGTTGCCGCGGATGTGCACATCACCGAAGGAGAAGTCCTGCTCGACCAGTCCATGCTCACCGGCGAATCGATCCCCATCGAAGCCGGCGCGGGTGTGCAGACCTATGCAGGGGCCCTGGTCCGGCGAGGCGAGGCAGTGGCGGAAGTCACCGCGACCGGCGCACGCACCAAGTTCGGCCGCACCGCGGAGCTTGTGCGCAATGCCCATGTTGTAAGTACTCAGCAGAAGGCGGTTCTGCACGTGGTGCGCAATCTCGCCGCGTTCAACGGCGTCGTCATCGCGGGTCTCGTGGCCTATGCCGTCTTTCTCAGGATGCCGTTCGCCGAAATCATCCCCCTCGTCCTGACGGCTGTCCTCGCATCGATACCGGTCGCGCTGCCGGCCACCTTCACTCTCGCGTCGGCTCTTGGCGCGCGGGCATTGGCTAAGCTGGGTGTCCTTCCGACCCGGCTTTCCGCAGTGGATGAAGTGGCAACAATGGATGTCTTGTGCGCCGACAAGACAGGCACGTTGACACGCAATGAGCTCACGGTGACGTCGGTTCATCCCATGCCTGGTTTCGACGAGGCGCATGTTCTGGGGCTAGCCGCGCTAGCCAGTTCGGATGGCGGGCAGGACCCGGTCGATGGAGCCATTCGCGCGGCAGCCGCGACGAACAAGGCTCTCTCCGGCGCCCCAAGCGTGGTCACGTTCACCCCCTTCGATCCGGCGAATAAAATGTCCGAGGCGACGGCGACGGACCCGGGCGGTGGGACGCAACGTATTGTAAAAGGGGCTTTTGGCGCGGTCATCGCTTTAGCGCCATCATCGGTAGCCGCGAACGCGGCGGCGAAGCAGCTCGAGGAAAAGGGTTTCAGAGTGCTGGCTGTCGCCGCCGGACCGGCCGCGGCAATGAGGCTGGCAGGGCTCATCGCGCTCAGTGATCCGCCTCGCGCGGACTCGGCGGCGCTCGTCTCCGAACTGCATGGGTTAGGTGTGCGCACCGTGATGGTCACGGGCGACGCGCCGGCGACCGCGGCCATCGTCGCCAAGGCAGTGGGGCTCGAGGGCGCCATCTGTCCGCCGGGGCCAATCCCCGATGTTGTCCGTCCCGAGGAGTACGCGGTCTTCGCCGGTGTCCTGCCTGAGGATAAGTACAAGCTCGTCAAGGCGTTCCAGACGAGCGGTCATACAACCGGGATGTGCGGCGACGGGGCTAATGACGCCCCTGCACTGCGCCAGGCGCAGATCGGTATCGCGGTCTCGACGGCGACCGATGTCGCCAAGTCGGCCGCTGGCATGGTGCTGACCGAGCCCGGCCTCGCCGGCATCGTCGCCGCCGTCAAGGAAGGTCGCGTGACCTTCCAACGCATCCTAAGTTACGCGCTGAACTCCATCACCAAGAAGACCGTGCAAGTCCTCTTCCTGGCAGTTGGCTTGATCATGACGGGGCATGCGATCCTGACGCCTTTGCTCATGGTCCTCATCATGATCACCGGCGACTTTCTCGGCATGGCGTTGACGACAGACAATGTCCGGCCGTCGCCGATGCCGAATGCGTGGCAGATCGGCAATTTGACGATCGCGGGCGTCAGCATGGGAATTGGCGAGCTGGTCTTTTGCACATCCATCCTTGCTTTCGGCGCCTACGGGATGGGCCTCGGCATTGACGCCTTAAGGACGTTTGCTTTTGTCGTCATCGTGTTTGGCAACCAAGCGACGACCTATACCAATCGTGAGCGGCGTCATCTGTGGTCCTCTCGCCCAAGCTTGTGGCTCGTTTTTTCGTCCATCGCCGATATTACGATTGCTTCGATTTTAGCCATCGGTGGAATTGCGATGACGCCTTTGCCGGCCTGGATCGTGGCCGGCACGCTTGCCGCGGCTATCGCCTTCGCCGTCATTTTGGATTTGGTGAAGGTTCCGCTATTTCGCCGTCTTAGGATCGCCTAGAGCATGATCCCGGAAAGTTGTAGACTTTTCAAATAAGATCATGCGTCGAGACAAAGACTCTAAGCGTGATTGCCGCTCAATCTAATGTAACCACGCTCTGGAATCGAAAGGATAGCGATGAAGGTCAATTCAAAGGATTTTCAGGTGCGAGAGGGCGACGAGGTCGACCTGAAAAAGTGGCCGGTTAAAGTCGATGCCGTGTACGAATCCAAGGAGCAATACAAAAAGCTTCTGGAAGAACACGTTGTGCAACTGAGTTTGCAACAGCAGCTGCTCTATGCGACCAATCGCTATGCCGTCCTGCTGATTTTTCAGGCCATGGATGCGGCGGGAAAAGATGGCGCCATCAGGCACGTGATGTCCGGGGTCAACCCCCAGGGCTGCCAGGTTTTCAGCTTCAAACATCCTAGCGCCGCCGAATTGGAACACGACTTTCTGTGGCGCACGACGCGCGACCTGCCGGAACGCGGACGGATCGGCATCTTCAACCGGTCCTATTACGAGGAAGTCCTCATCGTCCGGGTGCATCCGGAGATTCTCGAAACCGAGGGGGTCCCCGGCGCGGATCACGATGATCAGTCGCTCTGGCATGACCGTTATCGTTCGATCAAGGATTTGGAGAAGCACCTCCACAAGAACGGTACCCGCATCGTCAAATTCTATCTCCACCTCTCGGAGGAGGAGCAACGGAAGCGGTTTTTGCAGCGCATCGACGAGCCGGAGAAGAATTGGAAGTTCAGCCTTGCGGACATTGAAGAGCGGAAATTCTGGAAACACTACATGAAGGCCTACGAACAATGCCTCAGCGCGACGAGCACCGCCGAGTCGCCCTGGTACGTGGTTCCCGCCGACGACAAAGAGACTGCCCGGCTGATCGTGTCTCAGATTATCCTCGATACATTCGAGGACCTTAAAATGTCCTATCCCGAGACGAGCGCCGCGCGCCGGGCGGAGTTACTCGCTATCCGCGCGCAGCTCACGAAATAGGATCCCACAACGGAAAGGAACCTTGGCCGGGCCTCAACGGCCAGGCAAGCTCTCGATCATCATGAGCCCGCCATGGAGTTCCACGAGCCGCTTGGTTAAAACGGCAAGCCCGCGCCAGTTCCAGTCCGGCGCGCACCTGATTTCTGGACGCGCCGCCGAAGGCGGCCAGGTAAATCGCCGCCTGGGTGAATGAAGCGGCGCCGGCTGGTTCGACCGGCGGTGCAGGCGGTCGTTGTTCCCAATAGATTGCGGCGGCGCGGCAGTGGCGGAAGGTTTGGAAAATACTCACGCCTCGCACTCCGGATGTTCGCGGCCGTAATGCCAGCCCCGCCGCGCTGATCCGCAATGGCATCGCAGAGGTGAGTAGTTTCCGATCCTGTCCGCGTCCGGGCGCCAAGGCTACCTTTCGATTCATCGGCGAGACCGAGACCCTGTTATTTCAATCACAGTTGCAAGCGCCCAGTCTCGTGAGGCGCGGCAAATTTTTATCAAAGGGCGTGACATGCTGAAATCTGACACCATCGTCGCTATCTTCGCCGAACATCAGACAGCGGAACTGGCAGTGAAAAAACTCGCGGCAAGCGGCTTCGAGATCAAGGATCTCAGCCTTGTCGGCAAGGGATATCATACCGATGAGAAGGTCGTCGGATTTTACAACGCCGGCGATCGGGTGAAATTTTGGGGTTCGCGCGGCGCGTTCTGGGGGGGCTTTTGGGGCCTGTTCTTCGGCGGATTGTTCCTGACCATCCCCCTTGTCGGGCATGTCGTCGTGCTTGGCTATCTCGCAACCATTCTGATTGCCGGAATCGAAAACGCGGTGCTGGTCGGCGGGCTCAGCGCGATCGGCGCCGCGCTCTACAGCATCGGGATCCCCAAGGATAGTGTCCTGCAATACGAAACCGATGTAAAGGCCGACAGCTTTCTTGTCATGGCGCGCGGGACGCCGGACGAAATCACGCGCGCAAAAGACATCCTTCGTTCGATCAATCCCACGCGGCTCGATGTGCATCCTGGGGTCGAAATGACCAAGCCTGCGGAGCAGCGTGTCGCCGCCAACGGCTGAATGACGCGATATTGAAACACACGATGCGATCGATTCCCAACGCAAGGAAATTCGTCATGAACATTCTCATCCGCGCCGTCGTCATCGCGCCGTTCGTTTTGATAGGCGCATTGCCTGCCACCGCGAATTTGGCGCCCTCCGCGCCTCACCCTGTTGCTCAGGTCAAAATGGCCGAGGCCGGCCCTTCCACGGCCGACCGCGATGCTTTTGCGCAAAAGGCGCGAGCCGAGTTGCAGGAATGGCGCGTCAAGCTGGATCGATTCGGGGAGAACGCGAAGGCTGGCTCCAAAGAGGCGCTAAAGACCGCGTCGGACGATTTGAACAAGGCCTGGACCAAGGCCAAGGATGCGTCAGCCAAGCTGGAGACTGCCCGCGCGGCCGATTGGGAGAGCGCGAAAGCCTCGTTCAGGACTGCGTCCGACGAGCTGGCGGCGATGTGGACCAAGGTTCGCGCAGAGGTGAAATGAATGCAAAGGCTGGTGTTCCTGGACGAGCGTCATCGATCAGGCAGCAAGCCAAAAAGCAAGCGATGGAGAGCGACATGCAATTACATCATACGGCGCGAGCGGGCGAACCACGCTTGCGAGTTGTCTTCGCGAATACGTCTATTGCGATGGGACTGCCCGCCGGCTCGACGCTCGGCGACATCGCCGAATGGGTCGGGGACACCGCCCGCCTGCACAACGGCTCGCTACGATCCATCGATGTCATAATGGCCGCGCGCCACGCCCCGGCGCCTGCCGGAGCTCACTGACCGCGGCCCCCGATCATTCAATGCGCCAACCGCCAGATCTGGACCGGCGCGCGTGAATACAAACAGCATTTTGGAGCACAACATGAATATTAAAACTACGGTCGCCGCAGCCGCCTTATTTCTAGCTTTGCCGATCGCGGCCGGCGCCCAGGGGGTCGTGCGCGGCGCCGATGAAGGCGCACATGAGGGCGAACACGCCGCTGGCCCGGTTGGCGCAGTCGTCGGCGGCGTTGTCGGCGCAGTTAGCGGCGGCGTAGCCGGGCTGCTTGGCGTCGATCAACGCCCGCGTTTCAGAGAATATGTCATTCGTGAACACCGCGATTCCTATTCCTACGACCATGCGGTCGCTGTCGGCGCGATCCTGCCCGATGGCGGCGTAACCTACTACGACGTGCCCTCCGAATTTGGCGTGCGCGGCTACCGCTACGCGGTCGTCAACAATCGGACGGTTCTGGTCGATCCGAGCAGCCATCGCATCGTCGATGTGATCGAGTAAGGGCCGGCCCTAACCGGAATCGTGGGGGCCGCATTTCCGAAAGCGGCCCTTCCGGCATGAAAGGATAGCGAGTTGGACACCATGCGTCTGGAGCAGTCCGCCGAAAGCGGTTCGCCTGAGAAACGCCAGGACCGCGTTGAATTTCGCTCTCGCAATGGCTCGACGAGCGAAGAGGCCCGCCGCCTTTTGGCGATCCTTGGCATGCCTGGCACCCCGATGCATCCGTTGCGAAGGGCACTTGAAAAATTCTGGGTGCCGTTCCATGGATGCTCGAGGCCGCGGTCGTCCTCCAGATTACGCTTGGCGATTATGCCGCGTTAAAATTCCGGCCCGCGCTGAGCGCATCGGCGCATCGCAGCCTGCCGCAGATTCTTATTCGGGGACAAGCATGACAATATTCACCTCGGAAATGACATTTTCCACGCCATCGCGATTTCGCGTTCTGGTGAATGGTTTCGCCGATCGAGCACTGTTCCCGACCTTGCATGACGCGGTGGGGTCAATCCCGGCGAAGGGCGTCGATGGTTTGAGTTTCGAGATCTACGACGCAATCGAGCGGCAATATGTCTGGACACGGCCGAGACAAAAGGACAGCCGGACGTGTCCTGCGGCGTTTTCAATTAGGGTCAAGGGATATCCCACCGGATTGTCTTTTGCCAGCATGGATGAGGCCATCGACTCAATCTCGGTTCGTCCGCATGGCGACGAATGCGGCGTGTTCGAGAACGAGACCTGCGTGTTCATGCGGAACCCTCCGCGAGGCTTGGAACTCGAAGAAGCGCTATGAAGACCTATGGCGTAGGTCTGTATAAAGTTGGAGTGTACGAGACCCGCGATCCTCGTCCGCATGACGCCGTAGCGGTGGTCGCGAATGAAGCGGTAATATGCTTCGTGGACCGCGTCGCCGACTTGAGTGGTATCATTGACGCTAGCGCCATGACCGAGGCAGCCGCTCGCCATTTCCGCTTGAAGATTGCGGCTCTGGGCGATTTCGAACTGTGCTTCAATGATCCATTCATCGGCGATCCGCCCCACCTCGCCGAACACCTGCACGCTTGGCACCCACAGCGCCAGGGCACTTTTATGAAACATTTACATGGTGTTTCTGGTTCTTCGAGAAAGTCACATCAAACCTTGACACTGATGGCCCGCAGTTTCTTTGATTGCGCTGCCAACTGGAATCCGATCTCGCATAGGTGATTTCCGACGCTACCGCGCCGCAACGCCATCCGCTAAACTTTTGACAATGTGATGTTCTAGGATGCGTCTCGTGGTTATCCGAGACCACTGGCAAGCATCGATCTGGACGCAAGTGGCAGCGATTCAGCAGCCGTCCAGAATCACCAGGAGGCCACCAAGTGAGCTCGATCCTTCTTATCATCATCTTGATCTTTTTGTTCGGCGGCGGCGGCGGGTATTACGCTCACAGCCGTTACGGCAGCGCTGGACTTGGTGGCGTCCTCGGCACGCTTCTGGTCGTGCTCGTCGTGATCTGGCTCGTTGGCGGCATACACTGAAGCCGGTCATCGCTGTCAGCGATGGCTGGGCCAGTCATAATGATCGTGAAGATCATTTTCATAGTCTTGATCGAAGTCCCCAAGGGGGGGCGTGACGGACTGGCCTTGACTTGTTCGCGGCTGGCATCAAGGCCCATTTGACGATCCACCCAGAAGATTTCCTTCACTGCATGGGACGATATCAAGACATGCTTGCCTTGCCACCAGTTTCCGGTGTTGGCGCCGGCGCCGGCATCACTACGGCGGAACAGATGTTCGACGCCGCAAAATATATCGGGACGCCGAAGGATCGCATTGCGCGAAAAACTGTGCCCGGCGGCCATATTGGATTGTTCATGGGCCAACCTACGTTAGAGGAACATTGGCCAGCGATCGCCACATGGATCGCGGCGCGATAGGCGCCCCCCAAAACATGGACGAACCTTCGGGCGATCTCTTATTGTCAAGGAGCAGCTTTGACTGACACCAATGGCGGCGTACCGGCTTTTTCCTTTCACATCGATGAGACGATCTCGTCGATTGCGAAGCTTCGCGCCGAACATCAAGAAAATGCAACGCCGCTGCAGCGCGTCGTCGACCGCATGGCCAAACTTCTCAGCCGGCCTTGGTTCATCGGCGCGATCACCATTGTCATCGCCGGCTGGATTGGCCTCAATCTAATCTCCGCCATGCAGGGCGGTCACATGATCGATCCTCCGCCTTTCGCATGGCTGGGAGCGGCAGTCTCGTTGACCTCGTTATACATGGTCATCTTGATCCTCGCCTCGCAGGAGCGCGAAGACCAGCTCGCGCATCATAGGGAAATGCTGATCTTGGAGCTCGCAATCCTCAGCGAGCAAAAGATTGCGAAAGTGATTCAGCTTCTGGAGGAATCTCGTCGGGACAATCCCAATCTTCGCAACCGTCTCGATCCCGAAGCTGAAACGATGGGCCAGGCCGCCGACACGCAATCGGTGCTGAACGCCATCACGGAAAAGCCAGCTTCAAAGCCGGAATGAAAAGTTTACGGACGAAAGAAGTCGGCAGCATAGAAAACCATTTCTCGAATCATTGCGGCTCGAATGCGTTTCGAACCGTAACTATGAACGTCCCCGCGGCACCGGGCGGAACGATTCTCAATGGGAAACAAAATGTCCAAGATGTTTTTCGCTACGACCATCCTGACTTCCGCCCTCGCCTTGGCGCCGCTGGCCGTATTGGCCGAGCCCGCGCTTATTTCAAAGCCGCCGGTCTGATGACGGCGGAGAAGTGACGTCGCCGCCTGAGGCGCAGCCATTGGTAGCCGCCAGTTGGGAAAGCAGGAAACGGCTCGCCCAAGCTCGATCTCTTGGAAGCGCCTATTCCATCATGAGCGGGCGCTCCGCCATTTATTGGTCCGATCGGATATTTCGTCCCTGTCGTTCAAATAGGCGAAAAGAACAACAGCGAAGGTTTACGAGTGCTTCTTTCATTCGAATTGGTGGCCTTTAGCGTGCCGCCGGGTTCGCGATCGGAGCTTTCCTAAACTTATCGCCGCCGTCGGCCATGCCAAGGCTTCGGTTTCCGCCGTCGCCGAAGTGGCGACATTGTCGATTAGGTATTTTCCGGCCCTATTCAGCGGAAACGGAGTCGTTATCGTAAGTCTTGCCTTCGGCGGGAAAAGGGACAAATCGTTATGCGCGTACTGATTGGTTTGATGGTGATTATCTATCTTGTCGGCGTTGGCGTTGCGCTAGCTCCCACGATTCAGGCCAAGTGGAATAGCGCTTCAGCGTCAGAGCTGGCCACAAGCGTCGGGCAGGCTCTGCCCAATGCACTCGCTTGGCCGGCGAAAGTTTACCACAGCATAACCGGCCATGGTTGACCGCGTTTGACGGAGTGGCGGAGCTAGGTCGCTCATCCCGTCTGTCCCGCGGGCGGGGAGACAACCCGGCCAAACCGGGTGCAACGTCATTTAACCAGATCGGCGCCAACTTTGCAGACCAGAGCGTCCTGGTCACCTGTGCCGCCGCTGCAGCCAATCGCGCCGATGATCTTCCCGTCTTCGATAAGAGGATATCCACCGGGTGAAGCGGCTAATTGAGGATCGAGCGTGCCAACATAGCTATGGCCGGCCTCGTACAAATTATACAAGACGCGGGTTTCACGGCGCCAGCGCGCCGCTGTCCTAGCCTTATTCTGTGAAATTGTAATTGATGCCAGCATGGCGCCGTCCATTCGGACAAAGGCGATCAAATCGCCGTTCGGATCAACGACGCTAATATTAAACTTCCAACCGCGCTTCGTCGCCTCGTCTTGCACAGCCGAGACAAGCTGTTTGGCGCGATCAAGCGTGATGGGTGTTCCATAAGGAATATCGAAGGGGATTTTCGGCGGCGTGCCGCCCGCGGGCGGTTGCGGGATCGGCGCCGGAGATGGCGGAGTTTGCTGAGCGTAGGCCGATACCGAGAGAGCAAGCACCGCGCAGGGAACCAAAAAAAGCTGTCTCATCCCTCACCCCTTAAGCACAGAAAGGTATTGAAAAACATATCTTATGTGTATGACACAAATAAGGTATTCCGTTCTCTTAATCAAGAGATCGAGCGGGGCCATTCGACGAGGGCGTCGTGTTTTTGGCAAGGGAAACGAGCCAAACTTCCCCTCCCGGGAGCGGTGTCCTTTAGGTGTTCCTTTTGCGTGACCAAAGCCACATATCGGCTGAGCTTGCCAGCGTCTTGGCCGGTGGCTTGTGCTAAAAATCAATGCCTGAGTGTCCGTTCCGAAAGTTGTTGAGTCCGGTGAATCGTTTGTGATTCAAGAGTCCATTCGAAAAGTTTAGCAAGGATTGCATAGCTTTCGCATCATGAGTCGTATCGACGCCAGTTTGAGGAACGCGAGCGCCTTTCTGGTCTTGGCTTCAAGATCCTTGGCCAAGCGG
>JBEKFQ010000028.1:0-43837 GCA_050013235.1 Beijerinckiaceae bacterium | reverse complement strand
TCGCAAGAAGCGACGCAGCTCGCGGGCCTCGTCGGTCAGTTCAAGGCCGGCGGCGATCCGATGCGCCGGGCCCTGAAAGATGCCGCGCCGCACGCCTTCCGGGGCAAGGCCCCTGCCCCGGCCGGCAAAAAACCAGCACGGGCGCCACAGCCCGCGCAGCGAACCTCTCGCGCTGCCGCGGGCGGAAACGCCGGCGAAGGCTGGGACGAATTTTAGCGGACGCGCCGATCGAAAGAAAGAAAAGCTGCGGCCTAGAGTGCGTTCCGCTTTGGTGGAATCACCAAAGCGACAAGAACTCGCTCTCTACTTAAGAAGTTAGAGCATGTCCTCAATCGAAAAGTCTGCAACTTTTTCGGGACATGCTCTAAATCTCTAGAGCGCGTTTCCCGATTGGCCGGCGGACCAGTCGAGCGGCGCGCTCTTTTGATTTTGGATCGACCCTTTCCATGACAAAAAGCTTCGGCGAGACGAGAATTACTCCCCCTACTCCGCTGCCTCCGCCTCCACGCCGCCCGTCATGAATTGCGCGCGAGCAAGCGCGCAGAACACCCCATTTCTGGCCACGAGATCGTCGAAGCCGCCGGCCTCCACGATCCGGCCGGCCTCGAAGACCAGAATTTTCGAGGCATGGCGGATCGTGGCGAGCCGGTGGGCGATAATGAACGTGGTGCGGCCCTCCGTCGCCTTGGACAACGCCAGTTGCAGCTTTTGCTCGGTGGTGGCGTCGAGCGCGGCGGTGGCTTCGTCGAAGATCATGACCGGCGGATCCTTGAGAAGCGCCCGCGCAATCGCGAGACGCTGGCGCTCGCCGCCAGACAGGAGACGCCCGCGCTCGCCGACATTGGCTTGCAGGCCATCGGTTTGACGCACAACGAAATCGCTGGCTTGCGCGAGATCGAGCGCATGGGCAATATCCGCCTCGCTCGCGCCGGGCTTGCCGATCGCAAGATTCTCCTCGATCGAGCGGGCAAACAACATCGGCTCCTGAAACACCACGCCGATGTTCCGGCGCAGCGCGTCGAGCGGCATGGCGCGGATATCCTCGCCATCGATAGTGATCCGGCCAAAACTGGGATCGTAGACGCGGTGAAGCAAGGAGAGCGTCGTCGATTTCCCGGACCCCGTCGCACCAACCAAGGCTACGGTCTGGCCGGGTTCGACGGTGAAATCGAGATCCGATACGGCCGGGCGCGCCGAGCCGGGGTAGGTGAAACCGACGCCCTCGAACCGCACGCGGCCCAGCAACCGTCCGGGATCGCGCGCGCCGGGCATTTCCGCCACGGTCGGCACCATGTCCAGCACGTCGAAATATTCGCTTAGCCGGGGCGCTTGCAAGAACAGCACGTTGAAGAGGTTGGCGAGTTGTTCCAGACGCCCGATCAGCATGGCCGCGAAATTCATGAACATCACGATCTCGCCAATCGTGCCGAGGCCGCGCAGGTAAAGCGAGGTGCCGAAGACGAAAATGAGCAAAAGCGTCACCGTGGCGGCGGCTTTCGAGCCGACGACCGCCATCGCCCACCAGGTCAGCACCGGCAATTGTGCCCGCAGCACGTTTTGGCTGAGGCCGCGCATGGCGGAGGCCTCGGATTCGATGCGGGTAAAACTCTGGATCACCGGCACGTTGCCGAGCGCATCGGACACCCGTTCCGCCAAGCTGCTGTTGAAACGTTCCACGGATGTCTGCAACACTTCGGTGCGCCGCCGCACGAAGGCGATGAGACCGAAAAACACCAGCATCAGCCCCATCAGCAGCAAGCCCAGCCGCCAGTTGAGCACGAGTGAGAGCGGCAGCAGGACGAGGGCCGCGACCAAGGCAGCCAGGCTTTCCCGGAAAAAGGTGAGATAGATCATGAAGAGCCCGTTGGCGCTCTCGATCATCACTTTTAGCGACCGGCCGGAATGGGTTTTGGCGTGGAAGCTGAGCGGCAGATATAGCACATGCTCGAAATAGCGCGCCATGACCGAAAGCCGCTGCCGGTGCGCCATCCTGTCGGCCTGAAGCGAGACGAACATGGCGAGCGTGATGGAGGTCAGGGCGAATCCAACCCAGGCCGCGATTAGGGGGCTCAAGCTGCCGAGCGTCGGCAAGACCCGGCTCGCCGCGCCCGACGTCAGCCGGTCGATCACCCGGCCAAACAACACCGGCTCGGCAAATTGCGCCGCCGCCAGCACGATATTGGCCAGCACGAGCACGATGGCAATCCGCGCCTCGGGCCGCAACAGCGCGATCACGCGCCGGTAGAGACGGAAGAAGGACATGGGGACCTTGGGTCTGGACTGATGGCGGCGAAGGACATGCGGCTTAGCAACTGAATCAGGCGTGAACGACGAGGTAAAGCGCGGGAAAGTGGATTTGTTGGGATGACCGGCGGAAGTCGTGATATGTGACGCGGCTCACCACTCGTCCGGCCCTCGCGGACGCCTTCGTCCCGTTTTCGCGTGGGATATGGATCTGGAATCGCAATGCACGCCGCACATATCGACGATCTCGACCTCCTCGACGAAACGCTTCCGCTTTGCTTCGCTGTGGCGGACGAAGACGCCGGCAAGAGGCTCGACGTCGTGCTTACCGGGGCCAGCGAGGCTCTCGGCGAGGTGTTGTCCCGCACCCGAATCAAGGCGCTGATCGAAGAGGGCCAGGTGACGCTGGACGGCGCGCCGGTCCTCGACGCCAATCGCAAGGTGAAAGCCGGCCAAGACATTTGCCTGAGCGTGCCGGCCGCCGTCGATGCCGAGCCCCATGGCGAGGATTTGCCGCTCGACGTCGTGTTCGAGGACGAACATCTCATCGTCATCGACAAGCCGGCGGGGCTCGTGGTGCATCCGGCGCCGGGGCACGCCTCGGGCACGCTGGTCAATGCGCTCATCGGCCATTGCGGCGCGAGCCTGTCGGGGATCGGCGGAGTCAAACGGCCGGGCATCGTCCACCGGCTCGACAAGGATACGTCGGGCCTGCTCGTCGTGGCCAAGACCGACGCGGCGCATCGCGGCTTTTCCAAGCTCTTCGCCGACCACGGCCGCACCTTGCCGCTCACGCGCAGCTATCGCGCCTTCGTTTGGGGCCGGCCGGAACGGCTGTTCGGCACCGTGGACGCGCCGCTCGGCCGCCATCCCGCCGACCGCCAGCGCATGGCCGTGGTGGCGGCGGACCGCGGGCGCGAGGCCATCACCCATTGGCGGCTCGACGAAAGTTTCGGACCCGACCCCAAGACGCCGGTGGTGAGCCTGATCACCTGCCAACTCGAGACCGGCCGCACCCATCAAATCCGCGTCCACATGGCTCATATGCGCCACCCCGTGCTGGGCGATCCACTCTATGCCAAGGGGTTTCGCGGCAAGGCCAGCCTGCTCGCGCCGGAGGCCCGTGCCCTGCTGGAGACGCTTGGCCGCCAAGCCCTGCACGCCGCCGTCCTCGGTTTCGAACATCCTGTGACCGGCGAAATGCTTGAATTCGAGAGTCGATTGCCCGAGGATTTGACGGCCCTGCTCGCGGCGCTGCGGCAAGGCTGAACGGCCGTCTCTCCCGCCTGAAGACGTTCCCCTGAGGACACCGGGAAATAAATCATCGCGCTTTTTCAAAGCGCCAAGTTTGTGCCGGGAAAAGCGCAGACCGTTGATTGTCAATTGACTTATGGTCCCCAGCAACGGCCGCCTATACACATCAAATAATGTTTACCCGGACCATCGCGCGACATTTAGTCAAAAAAATCAGGTAATCTTCCGCTGATTCGCAGCCGTCTGCTTTTGGGAACCTGAATAGGTTCGATCGCTCGATGCGTTTATTGACAAACGAACCCCGGTGACCCGATGGCAATAGGCCGGCGCTCCGCCATGAGAAGCAAGGTTGCGGAGCTGCCAAACACGCTTAGGGAAGCGAGCCGGCTGCACAAGGAAGGGCATCTCGATCAAGCCGGCAGTCTCTATAAAAAAATTCTGGCGTTGAACCCGAGCCACAATGAAGCTCTCCATCTGCTTAGCCTCATTGAAATTCAAAACAACAAAATCGATAATGCTCTCGAACTGATCACCGCGACTCTCCGGGTCGATCCCAAAAACGCTTCTGTCCACTTGACATCCGGGATGGTCTATCACCGGCTCGGGCGGCTGGACGAGGCCCTGGCGCGTTACGATCAAGCTTTGTCGCTCAAGCCGGATTTCGCCAGCGCGTTCAACAATCGCGGCAATGTGCTGCGGGATCTCGCGCGGCTGGAAGACGCGGTCGCAAACTACGATAAGGCCATCGCGCTCAAGCCCGATTATCCCGAGGCCTTCAACAACCGGGGCATCGCGCTGCGAGACCTCAAGCGCCCGGCGGAAGCGCTGCTGAGTTTCGACAAAGCTCTCGCCCTCAGGCCCAATTACGCCGACGCGCTCAACAATCGCGGCGCGGTGCTCGTGGACCTCAAACGCCTTGACGAGGCCTTGGACAGCTGCAGCCGGGCGCTCGCCTGCCAGTCCCGCCATGCCGGGGCGCTCAACAATCGCGGCAGTGTCCTGCGCTCGCTCAAACGATTCGAGGAAGCGCTGGAGAGCCTCGACCGCTTGCTGAGCTTCGAACCCGCCAATGCGGAAGCCCATAACAACCGGGGCAATGTGCTGGCAAATCTCGGACGCTCCGGGGAAGCGCTGACGAGCTACGACAGGGCCCTGGCTCTCAACCCAGGCCATGCCGAGGCCTATAATAACAAAGGGCTTTTATTGGCCGAACTCGGCCGTTTCGAAGAGGCCAATGATGCCATCGCGACGGCGGTCGGGCTCGCGCCCCGGACCGTGCGCTTTTACTTCAACCTGACGGAACACAAAAAACTGACGGCGGACGATCCCCATATCCCCGCGATGGAGGAACTGGCGCGCGACATGTCCGCGCTCGACAGCGACGAACGAATCGATTTGCACTTTGCTCTCGGCAAGGCCTATTCGGACCTTGGACGCCAAAGCCAATCGTTCCGGCATCTGCTCGACGGCAACGCGCTCAAACTCGAACAAATGAGCTACGACGAGGCGGCTCAGCTCGAGATCATGGACCGCATGCGGATGGCCTTTACGCCGGATGTCATGCGCGCCCATGCCGGCCAAGGCGACGGCTCGCGGGTTCCGGTCTTCATCATCGGCATGCCGCGATCGGGGAGCACGCTCGTCGAACAGATCCTGGCCAGCCACCCCGAGGTCTATGCGGCAGGCGAAATCGACGATTTCGACAGGACCATTCAAGAGCTTTGCCGGGACCGGATCGCGGTTTCACCCGAATCGCTCGCCACCCTGCCTTCGGCCGCCTGGCGGGAAGCCGGGGCCAATTATGTCCAAAGACTGCAACGCGCCGCGCCGGGGGCGGCGCGCATTACCAACAAGAAACTGAATAATTTCCGCATTGCCGGGCTCATCCATTTGGCTTTGCCCCAGGCGCGGATCATCCATATCCGCCGGAACCCGATCGACACCTGCGTGTCCTGCTTCTCCAAGCAATTCGCCGACGACCTCCCCTACACCTATGGCCTGCGCGAATTGGGCCGGTATTACCGCGCCTACGAAAGCCTCATGGCGCATTGGCGCGGCGTTTTGCCGGCGCATGTCATGCTCGAAGTGCAATACGAGGAGGTGATCGCCGGTCTCGAAGGCCAAGCCCGCCAAATCCTAGACCATTGCGGCCTCGACTGGGACCCGCGTTGCCTCGACTTTCACAAGGCGGAGCGCCCCGTGCGGACAGCCAGCAAAGCCCAAGTGCGCCAACCCCTGTTCCAAAGCTCGGTTGGCCGCTGGCACGCGCATGAGGAATTCTTGGGGCCGCTGCTGGCGGAATTGGAAGGGCTTGAGCGCGGCATTCCAGAGGGAACTGGATAGCTTCCGCAACGCGATCCGCCATCGCCGCGGGCTCTTTCCGGAGCCGGCGAGCTCCTTTGCCCTCTCATGGGAGAAGGAGCGCGTTACCCGGTTCCTTCCGGCCTCCCCGGCTGCCCGCCAACCATTCCGCTTGCCTTCCGGGCCGGTCCCGGTCACAAAGGGGCTTGCCACCAGACCGGGCCGTTCGCGGCCCTTTTTTGCGCGCCGCCAAATCCTGTGGCCGCGCGGGGACCCATCATGCCGAAACGCACAGACATTGCCACCATTCTGATCATCGGCGCGGGGCCGATCATCATCGGGCAGGCATGCGAGTTCGATTATTCCGGCACCCAGGCCTGCAAGGCGCTGCGCGCCGAGGGATACCGGGTCGTTCTCGTCAATTCGAACCCGGCGACCATCATGACCGATCCGGACATGGCGGACCGGACCTATATCGAGCCGATCACCCCGGAAGTGGTCGCCAAGATCATCGCCAAGGAGCGCTATGCCATCCCCGGCGGCTTCGCTTTGCTGCCGACCATGGGCGGGCAGACCGCGCTCAACTGCGCGCTCTCGCTGCAAAAGATGGGCACGCTCAAAAAATACGATGTCGAGATGATCGGCGCGACGGCCGAGGCGATCGACAAGGCGGAAGACCGCGAGAAATTCCGCGAGGCCATGACCAAGATCGGCCTCTCGACGCCACGCTCGCATCAGATCAAGACGCTGACCCAGGCGCTCGCCATCATGGACGATATCGGCCTGCCCGCGATCATCCGCCCCTCCTTCACCATGGGCGGCACGGGCGGCGGCATCGCTTACACCAAGACGGAATATATCGAGATCATCGAGCGCGGCATCGATGCCTCCCCGACCAGCGAAGTGCTCGTCGAGGAAAGCGTGCTCGGCTGGAAGGAATATGAGATGGAGGTTGTCCGCGACAAAGCGGACAATTGCATCATCATCTGCTCCATCGAGAACATCGACCCGATGGGCGTGCATACCGGCGACAGCATCACCGTCGCCCCGGCCTTGACCCTGACGGACAAGGAATATCAGATCATGCGCGACGCCTCCTTGGCGGTGCTGCGCGAGATCGGCGTCGAGACCGGCGGCAGCAACGTGCAATTTGCCGTCGATCCCGCCACCGGCCGGATGATCGTGATCGAGATGAATCCGCGGGTCTCGCGCTCCTCGGCGCTGGCCTCCAAGGCGACGGGGTTCCCCATCGCCAAGGTCGCGGCCAAGCTTGCCGTCGGCTATACGCTCGACGAGATTGCCAACGACATCACGGGCGGCGCGACGCCCGCCTCGTTCGAGCCCTCGATCGATTATGTCGTGACGAAAATCCCGCGCTTCGCCTTCGAGAAATTCCCCGGCGCCGAGCCAACCCTGACCACCGCGATGAAATCGGTCGGCGAGGCCATGGCCATCGGCCGGACCTTCGCCGAGAGTTTGCAAAAGGCGCTGCGCTCCCTGGAAACCGGCCTGATGGGTCTCGACGAGATCGAGATCGAGGGGCAAACCGGCGATATCCGGGAGGATGGCCATATTTTACGCGCCGCGCTCGGCCGCCCGACACCGGACCGGCTGCTCGTCGTGGGCCAGGCTTTGCGGCAAGGCCTGCCGCATGACGAAATCTACGAAGCCTGCAAGATCGACCGCTGGTTCATCGAGCGCTTGCAGGAGATTGTCGATCTCGAGAGCAAAGTGAAGAGCTTCGGCCTGCCCAAGGACGCCGGCAATCTGCGGATGCTCAAGGCGGCGGGCTTTTCCGATGCGCGGCTCGCCACGCTGACCGGCGCCAGCGAGAGCGACGTGCGCGCCACCCGCCATGGCCTCGACGTCCGGCCGGTCTTCAAACGGATCGACACCTGCGCCGCCGAATTCGCTTCGCCGACGGCCTATATGTATTCGACCTACGCCGAGCCTTTCGGCGGCGCGCCGGCCGACGAATCCCAGCCGAGCGGCCGCGAGAAAGTGGTCATTCTCGGCGGCGGTCCCAACCGCATCGGCCAGGGGATCGAATTCGACTATTGCTGCTGCCACGCTTCGTTCGCGCTGCGGGATCGCGGTTACGAGACCATCATGGTCAATTGCAATCCCGAAACGGTCTCGACCGATTACGACAGTTCCAGCCGGCTCTATTTCGAGCCGCTTACGATCGAGGACGTGCTGGAAATCATGGCCGTCGAAAGCTCGCGCGGCACGTTGAAGGGCACGATCGTGCAGTTTGGCGGCCAAACGCCGCTGAAACTCGCGCCGAGTCTCGAAAAAGCGGGCATTCCGATCCTCGGCACATCGGTCGATTCGATCGATCTCGCGGAGGACCGCGACCGTTTCAAGCGCCTGCTCGACAAATTGGATCTGCGTCAGCCGAAAAACGGCATCGCTTATTCCGTGGAGCAAGCACGGCTCGTCGCGAGCGATCTCGGTTTGCCCCTGGTGGCGCGTCCCTCCAATGTGCTCGGCGGGCGCGCCATGGCGATTCTGCGCGACGAAACATCGCTTGGCGCCTATCTCCTGGATACGCTGCCGGGGCTGGTGCCCTCCGACGTCAAGGCGCGCTATCCCAACGATAAAACCGGCCAGATCAATACGGTGCTCGGCACCAATCCGCTGTTGTTCGACCGCTATCTCACCGATGCCGTCGAAGTCGATGTCGATGCGCTTTGCGACGGCAAGGATGTGTTCGTCTGCGGGATCATGGAACATATCGAGGAAGCCGGGATCCACTCCGGCGATAGCGCCTGTTCCCTGCCGCCGCGCTCGCTCAGCCCCGAAATCATCGAGCGGCTGGAGAGCCAGACCAAGAAACTGGCCCTCGCCCTCAATGTCGGCGGCCTGATGAATGTCCAATATGCGTTGAAGGACGGCGATATCTATGTGCTGGAGGTCAACCCTCGCGCGTCCCGTACCGTGCCCTTCGTGGCCAAGGTCATCGGCCAGCCCATCGCCAAGATCGCGGCGCGAATCATGGCGGGCGAGAGCTTGGCCAGTTTCGGCCTCGAGCGGATGAGCTTCGATCATGTCGGCGTGAAAGAGGCCGTGTTTCCTTTTGCCCGGTTTCCCGGCGTCGATACGGTGCTCGGACCCGAAATGCGCTCGACCGGCGAGGTCATGGGGCTCGACCGCTCCTTCGGGATCGCCTTCGCCAAGAGCCAGATCGGCGGCGGCACGAAAGTGCCGGTCGAGGGCGTCGTCTTCGTCTCCTTGCGCGATATCGACAAGCCGCGGGTGCTCGAATCCGTCAAATCCCTCACGGAAATTGGTTTCACGGTGCGGGCCACGGGCGGGACGCAACGCTATCTCGAAGCCAATGGCATCCCCGCGCAGAAGATCAATAAAGTGTCGGAAGGGCGCCCTCACGTCGTGGACGCAATTACCAATGGCGCAATTCAATTGGTCTTCAATACGACGGAAGGCGCCCAGGCTTTGTCCGATTCGCGCTCGCTCCGCCGCGCGGCCCTCTTGCATAAGGTCCCTTACTATACCACTCTAGCTGGGGCCATCGCCGCTTCGCAGGGCATCCGCGCCTATCAGGCCGGTGACCTTGAAGTGCGTGCTCTGCAAGACTATTTCGCCTAATCTCCGCCTGCTCGCTGGGAGCGGGCGTGTTTTCGATTCCAAAGATACGAATGAGATCGGACTATGGACAAGATCCCGATGACACCAGGCGGCTATGCGGCCCTGGAAGCGGAACTGAGGAAGCGCCAGCAGGTCGAGCGCCCGCAAATCGTCGAGGCGATTTCGGAAGCACGCTCCCACGGCGACCTTTCGGAAAACGCCGAGTACCATTCCGCCAAGGAGGCGCAGAGCCACAACGAGGGCCGGATCGCCGAGCTCGAGGACAAACTGAGCCGCGCCGAAGTGATCGATGTGTCGAAACTCTCGGGCACGACCGTGATGTTCGGCGCCACCGTGACCTTGGTGGATGAAGATACCGAAGAGAAGAAAGTCTATCAGATCGTCGGCGAGAGCGAGGCGGATGTGAAGGGCGGCAAGGTGTCGATCACCTCGCCGACGGCTCGCGCGCTGATCGGCAAAAAGCGCGGCGATACCGTCGAGGTCAACACGCCCGGCGGCGGCAAGAGCTACGAGATCTTGAACGTCGCGTTTTGAGGGGGTGGCGGGCATGACCGCTCCGCCCCCCATTTTCGATAGCGCCCTGATCCGCGCGCGTCTCGCCCGCGCGGCGCGCAATGGCCCCGCCGATTTCCTCCTCGCCCGCGCGATCGAGGATCTCGGCGAGCGGCTCGACACGATTCCCCGTGGCTTTAGCGCCATTGCCGACCTTGGGACGCCAACACCGTCGCTCGCAGCCATGCTGGCGGCGCGCTGGCCCCAGGCGAAAATTCTGCGCCTTTCGCCAATTCCCGAAGCCGGTCCGCATCTGACCGGCGATCTCGAATATCTGCCGCTGAAGCCGGAAAGCCTCAATCTCGCGGTCTCCGCCTTGGCGCTCCAGAGCGTCAACGATCTGCCCGGCGCGCTGGTGCAAATCCGGCGCGCGCTCAAGCCGGACGGGCTGTTTCTCGGCGCCATGCTGGGCGGCAAGACGTTGCAGGAATTGCGCGCCGTGCTGACGGAAGCGGAGACGGAGCTACTGGGTGGCGTCAGTCCGCGCGTCGCCCCCTTCGCCGATGTCCGCGACATGGGCGGTCTGCTGCAGCGCGCGGGTCTCGCTCTCCCGGTGGCCGACAGCGACAGTGTCATCGTTCGCTACGGCGATCTCTTCGCGCTAATGGCCGATCTGCGCGCCATGGGCGCCACCAACCCGCTGACGGATCGCACGAAAACGCCAACGCGCCGGGCGCTGTTTCTCCGCGCGGCGGCTTTGTACCGGGAGCGCTACAGCGATCCCGATGGACGCATCCGCGCGACCTTCGAGATTGTCTCGTTGTCGGGCTGGGCACCGCACGAAAGCCAGCAAAAGCCAGCCAAAAGGGGCTCGGCGACCGTGAGCTTGGCAGCGGTTTTGGGGGACAAGGCGCGGTAAAGGACGAGGCCGGGATCACCGCGCTCTCTTACGGCTCCACCGCCCAGGTCACTTGCATTTCGTTGCGCAGCGTCTGAGTCCCGGCCTCGACCGGCATCGAAGCAGCGCTAGGCGTGAACATCGCCATTGGCATCGCTTTCGAGCGCACAACGACGCCGTCCTTGGCCTCCGGCTTCTCGATCAGAAGGACACGTCCGAGCTTCACGCCGGCCGCCTCCGCCGCAATTTCCGCTTGCCGCTTGGCATCGCGGACGGCGGACGCCAACAGCGTATCCATCACTAGCTCGGGATGCTCGATGGAAAAGCTGATCCCGTTGAGCTGGGTCGCGCCCTTGTCGATGAGGCTCTGCGCCAAAGCGCCGGCTTTGTCCAAGGCGCGGATACGGAGGACGATGACATTGCTCGCGGAAAAGCCGCGCGGCTTGCGGCCGGTGTAACGGCCGTTGGCATCGCTCACATTATCGAAGGTTTGCGTGAGCGTCACCGACTGCGTGCGGATGTCGCGGCTTTCCACGCCTTGCGCCTTGGCGGCCTCGATAATGTCATGCGCGATCCGCGCCGTCTCGTTGGCCGCATCCACCGCACGCGGCTTTTCCGTGCTGACGCCCAGGCTGATCTCGGCAATGTCGGGGACGCCCTCGACGCTCGCCGAGCCGATGATCGTGATGTGCGGAATGTCGTCGAGCGCCGTGGTGCCCGCGTCATCGTCCTGAGCATAGGCTGGCAAGGCGGCCAAAAGAAGCGCCGACAAGGCACAGGCCCGGAGGATATTGGTCATCGTGTCGTCTCCCGGAAGAAGCAAAACTTGGTGAGCCAAAACTTGGCAAGCGGTGCGGAACGCCTAGTCCTTCGCCCGCTTGCGGAAGAAGGTGTCCGTTGCGTAAGCAAGGGACGGATGCGGGCATCGCCGGAAGAGGCCCCGCCACAACCCCGATCCTTCCGGCGGCCGCGAGACTCTCATCCGGCCTTCTCCCAAGCGTGGAAGAAGGAGAGCGCGCGGCCTCATTAAGCCTCATCTCGCTCGATAGCCACGAAAGCTATGCTCGATGCGGCGGCCGGATTGATCGTACTCGCCGTCATGGACCATCGTCAAAGTGGCGGAGGCGGTCTTGATTTCGCCGGCGGCTGCCCCGGTGGATTTGGCGGTTTCGGCTAGCCGCCCCATATGATTTGCGCCAGAACCCTGCCCGCAACAAATCCACCCGGAAGACATGCGTATGACCGCGTTTTCATGCTAACTGATCCCATGACTATCGCTCTTCAAACCCTGCCCCACGAGGCCCCTGCTGCCATCACGGCGCAAAAGACCTCCCTGCTTGGCCTGACCCGCGCCGGTCTCGCCGAGGCGCTTGGAGCTGCCGGTGTGCCGGAGCGCGAGCGCAAGATGCGGGTCGCGCAGCTCTGGCATTGGATTTATTTCCAAGGCGCCCCGTCTTTCGACGTGATGCTCAATGTGTCCAAGGTGTTACGCGGACGGCTGGCGGAGCTTTATACGCTTGCCCGGCCCGAGGTCGTGAGCGAGCAGGTTTCCAAGGACGGCACGCGCAAATGGCTGGTGCGGCTCGCGCCTCATCCGCAAGACCGGACGGCGGGCGGTCTCGGCTCCGAGGTCGAATGCGTCTATATCCCCGAGAGCGACCGCGGCACGCTGTGCATTTCGAGCCAGGTCGGCTGCACCCTAACCTGCTCGTTTTGCCATACCGGCACGCAAAAACTGGTGCGCAACCTCACCACGGCGGAGATCGTGGCCCAGCTCGTGGTCGCGCGCGACCGGATCGGCGATTATCCGGGCCTTACCGCCCCCACCGACGGGTTGATCCCCGCCGAGGGATCACGGGCGATTTCCAACATCGTCTTCATGGGCATGGGCGAGCCGCTTTATAATTTCGACAATGTCCGGGATGCCGTCGGCGTCATTTCGGATGGCGACGGACTGACGGTGTCGCGGCGCCGGATCACGGTTTCGACGGCGGGCGTCGTGCCGCAAATCGGCCCGCTCGGCCGCGATGCCGGACCGATGCTGGCGATTTCGCTCCATGCCGTGCGCGACGATCTTCGCGACGTCTTGGTGCCGCTCAACAAGAAATATCCCCTGAAGGAGCTGCTCGCCGCCTGCCGCGACTATCCCGGCGCCTCCAACGCGCGGCGCATCACCTTCGAATATGTGATGCTGAAAGGGATCAACGATTCCCCCGCCGAGGCGCGCGAATTGGTGCGGCTGCTCAAGGGCATTCCCGCCAAGATCAATCTCATCCCCTTCAATCCCTGGCCGGGCACGGCATACGAATGCTCGGATTGGGACGCGATCGAGCATTTCTCCGACATTGTGTTCAACGCCGGCTATGCCAGCCCCGTCCGAACGCCGCGCGGCCGCGATATTCTGGCCGCCTGTGGTCAGCTCAAGAGCGAGACGGAAAAGCTGCGCGCGCGGGCGCAATGGGCTGTGGAAGAGCCGGGGCCGGATTAGTTTCCGGAATGAGAGACGGCTTCCTCAAACAAAAAAGCCCCCGGCACGAGGCCGGGGGCTCTAAAAGCCATATATTCGAACCGCTTATTCGGCGGCGGCGCGAACGGGCCGTTGATGGGCAGCCGCGATGGACGCCATGGCGACTTGAACACCGCCCTTGTTGTGCTTGATGCCGGCGAGTTCGAGACCCATCTCGACCCCGCTGAGGGCGCCCAGGATGGTCAGGTCGTTGCTGTCGCCGAGATGGCCGATCCGGAACACCTTGTCCGCGACTTTATTCAGACCCGCGCCGAGAGACATATCGAAGGTCTCCAAGACGAGCTTGCGGAAGGCGTCCGCGCCCTTGCCTTCCGGCATGAGAACGGCGGTCATGACGGGCGAGTGGTAACGCTCTTCACGGGAGAGGTTTTCAAGGCCCCAATGCTTGACGCAAGCGCGGGTGGCCACGCCCCAGCGATTATGCCGGGCGAAGATGTTATCCAAACCCTCTTCATGCATGAGATCGACGGCGACATCGAGCCCGTAGAGAAGCCCCGTCGCGGGGGTGTACGGGAAGAAGCCGCTCTTGTTGGCGTTGATCATGTCGTCCCACGCCCAGTAGCCCTTGGGCTGCTTGGCGGATTCGGAGGCCTTCAAGGCTTTCGCGCTGATCGCCGTGAAAGCGAGACCGGGCGGCAACATCAGGCCCTTCTGCGAACCGGCGACGGTGACGTCGATGCCCCATTCGTCATGGCGCAGATCGGCGGAGCCGAGGCCCGAAACCGTGTCCACGAGCAGGAGCGCGGGATGGCCGACCTCGTCAATGACCTTGCGGATCGCGGCGACATCGGTGAGCAAGCCGCCCGAGGTCTCGTGATGAACGATGCAGACCGCCTTGATGGCATGGCCCTTGTCTTCACGCAGCTTTTCTTCGATCTTTTGCGGATCGACACCGGTGCGCCAATCCGACGGGATGAAGTCCGTGACGAGGCCGAGGCGCTTGGCCATGGCGTTCCAAAGCGTCGCGAATTGACCGGTCTCGTACATCAAGACCTTGTCGCCGGGGTTCAGTGTGTTCACCAGCGCGGCTTCCCACGCGCCCGTGCCCGACGCCGGGAAAATCACGACATGGCTCGTGGTCTTGAAGATCGTCTTCACCTTTTCGAGAACGCGCAAGGCGAGCTTCTGGAACGTGGGACCGCGATGATCGAGGATTTGGCTGTGCATCGCCCGCAGCACGCGGTCGGGAACGGGTGTCGGACCCGGAATCTGTAAGAAATGCCGTCCAGCCTTACGCGGCTCTGTGTTGCTCATGGTGTCGCCCTTCCTCCCGCAATATTGTGTTCCAGCCGCAACATGTCGCGACAACGGGAACATCGGCTGCTTTTAAGATAGAAGTATGGTCCGTTAAAACCTATTTTCTTTTCGTATGGGCTTAGACTTTTTATGGACGGTAGTCTTTCGTATGGACTCCCCATGTGGCGGCGACGGCCAACCCCCGCCAATCAGCGTCGCTCGAAAGCCATTTCTACCCATAAGTGTTTGGAATGATGCCTTAGCGCAAACAGCTCGCCATTTCTCCGGCAAATGTCCGCCTTCGATAGGGCACATATGCGCCGGGCGCGGAGGCCCCCGTAGCTTTTCGCATGAAAGACGCGCGCGTCTCTTTTTCAATCCGGCAAGACACCTTTTCGATCCGGGAAGACGCTCTTTCAATCCGGGAAGACGCCGCGCATGGCGCACCGGCCATATCTCTTCTCCTATCGCGCTTTAGCGAGGATACCATGCCGACATATATCGTTCGTGCCCCCGCCAACCGCCTGTCTCCCGAGCAAAAAGCCCGGATCGCGCAGACGATCACCCGCACGCAGGCCGAAATTATAGGCACGCAGCCCTATTTCACGCAGGTCATCTTTCGCGAAGTCGATCCTGGCGATGTTTTTCTCGGCGGCAAGCCGCTGGATGGCGAGCTTTTGTTCATTCAAGGACATATCCGGGCCGGACGCAGCGCCGTCGAGCGGGCTTCCTTGATCCGCAAGCTGGTGCCGGAAGTCATGGAAATCGCCGGCATGCCGCGTCATGCGGTTTGGGTCTATCTCAGCGAATTGCCGTCCCGCGCCATGGCGGAATACGGCCACATGCTTCCCGAACCCGGCGGCGAGGAAGATTGGCTTGCCGCTTTGTCCTCGGAAGAGCGCGCGCGCGTCGAGGGGCGGCCCGAGGGAGGTTAGCGGCCGGGGTTCGCGCGGGCATGGCCGGTGGGATTAAGCGCTTATTTTGCCGAAACGTTTCACCGTGCCATAAACGGGAAGCAATCTTGGATCCCGCGTCCTCATGTTTTCACAACGTAAGCTTTCCTTCACGACCGATGGCCGGGATTGGCCGAACCGCGAGGCGAGCCGGTTTGTGAAAGCGGCGGGTCTAACCTGGCATGTGCAAATCAGCGGGCAAGGCCCGGTTTTGCTGCTGCTGCACGGAACCGGCGCCTCGACTCACTCCTGGCGCCTCCTCGAACCGCTTTTGCGGCCACATTTCACGGTCGTCGCGCTCGATTTCCCCGGCCATGGCTTCACCCAATCGCCGCCGCGCGAGTTCTTGACCCTGCCGGGCATGGCCGCGGCCATTGCGGAATTGCTGCGGGAAATCGATGTCGTGCCGGACCTGGCGGCCGGCCATTCGGCGGGCGCCGCCGTGATCGTCCGCATGACGCTCGACAAGGAGATCAAGCCGCGCGGGCTCGTCAGCCTCAACGGCGCCCTGATCCCCTTCGGTGGCGTCGCGACCCACTTTTTCGCGCCGCTCGCCAAATTTCTGTCCATCAGCCCGCTGATCCCGCGCCTTCTCGCCTGGAAGGGCAACGATACCTCCGCCGTCGATCACGTGATCCGGAGCACCGGTTCGACCATCGATGCCCAAGGTCTCGAATATTACCGCCGGCTGGCGTCGAGCCCGGACCACGTATCCGCGACCCTCGGGATGATGGCCAATTGGGAACTCGAGGCGCTCGACAAGGAGCTGCCGCGCCTCGACGTGCCGCTGCTGCTGATCGCCGGGGAGAACGATAAGACCACCCGGCCGGAAGAAGCCTTCGCCGTCGCTGCTCTCGTTCCCGGCGCCAAGGCCGAAGTGCTGCGCGGGCTCGGACATCTCGCCCACGAGGAACGCCCCGGCGATGTCGCGGCGTTGATCCTGAATTTCGCCCGCTCCCTCGGTGTTTTGGCGGCGGCCGAAGCTTAGTCGAGGGCCGCGGTTTCTTGCCCCGCTCCCGCTTGGGGAGAAACGGCCACGCGCGCTCAAGATCCGAAACGGTTTCAGCGGCTTGGCCAGCCCTGATCAGACCGGAGGACGCGCGTCCGGCGGCGGCGCGGCGAAGCCAGCCCAGGTGAAATAAAGGCCGATCGCGAGGGAAGGCACGAGAAACAGATGGAAATGCTCCCCGTAATGCATCTGGCCGAGCAAACGGGCGAGCATATCGGGCGTGAGGAACAACAGCATCAGGCCCTTGGCGAGGATCCACCATCCCACCAGCGTGACGGCCACCGGCAACACCCCGCCCGACCAGACATTGTGCGCGAGCACCATCGCGAGACCCGCCGCGACGCTGATCATGGCGAGGACAAACATGATGGAAGGGTCGCCCACCATGGTCTCGACGACCGCGCTTCCGCGCACGAACGTGGCTGCCACGACGACAAGGATGAAAAGACCTATCAGCCGCGCGAGAAAACGTGTGGTCCCGGACATGTGAACCTCCTTAATATTTTATGGCGCGCCGGGATTTCCCCAGGGTAACAAACAATATTGTGTCATAAAATATTGGCGTCCCGGAAGGGATTCGAACCCCTGACCTACGGTTTAGGAAAAAGTTGTTTTGTCTGGACTAAGGGGAACTTGGCCGGACTGCCGAAAGCCCGAAAATCTTACTTCTTCAGGGGTTTAATCCTTCTGTCAGGGTATTTATATGACATGGGCTAACAGGGCGTAACACCCCTATCTGTTTACCCCATGTTAACCCCGGAGAATTTTTCCCATGGCGAAGACGCTGACCGCCGCCGCAGTGAAGAACTTCCTGCCGGGTAAGGTGCGGCGCGAGATTCCAGACGGCGGCTGCCCTGGCCTCCATCTTGTGATTCAGCCGAGCGGCCGCAAGAGCTGGGCCTTGAGGTTTCGTCGCCCGGATGGAAAGCACGCCAAGCTTACGTTGGGGCCTGTTGATCTTCTGGGAAAGGAACTAGCGGGCGAGCCGGTCATCGGGCAGCCCTTGACCTTGGCCGCCGCCCGGAGGCTGGCGACCGAGGTGCACCGCGAGAGGGCCATGGGACGTGACGTGGTAGACGACCGCGTCACCGCCAAGCTCCGCCAGAAGTCTGCGGCGGAGACTCTTGCCGCCAACACCTTTCCCGCCGCCGCGCGAGACTTCATCGAACACCACGCAAAGCCCAAGGTCCGGCGCTGGCAAGAGGTAGCCCGTCTGCTTGGCCTCAAGCCAAACGGAGACGAGCTTGAAATCACACCCGATGGGTTGGCCAGCCGATGGGCGAACAGGGCGATTGGCGAAATCACCCCCCGCGATATCCACACCCTTGTCGACGAGGCGCGGCAAAATGGCGCACCCGGCCTGAAGCGGCGGAGTGAAGGCCCGACCGAATCGCGGGCGCGGGCGATGTTTGCCGCCTTGTCGAAGCTGTTCAATTGGCTCTTGCAGCGGCAACGCGTCGAGAAGAACCCGTGCGCTGGCGTCCACCGCCCCGATGCGCCGGAGGCCCGAGATCGGGTTCTGACGGACGCCGAACTTCGGTTCTTCCTTACTGCATGCGGGGACCTTGGAGAGCCGTTTGGGCCCTTGTTCAAGCTGATGCTGCTGACGGGGCAACGGCTGAACGAGGTGGCGGGCATGACCCGATCCGAGCTGGGGGCGGACGACGCGGGCCGCCCGATCTGGACCCTGGCTGCGAGCCGGACCAAGAACAAGAGGCCCCATATCGTTCCGTTATCCCCGCAGGCGTGCGCCGTGATTGCTGGCGTCCATGCGATAGCGGGCAAGCCGAAATACGTCTTCAGCACGACCGGCAAGACGCATGTCTCTGGTTGGTCCAAGACGAAGCGGCGGCTTGACGCGAGGATGGCGGAATTGGCCGGTGCGGCCGTCCCGCCGTGGCGGCTCCACGACCTCCGCCGGACTTGCGCCGCTGGCCTCCAACGCTTAGGCGTCGCGCTCCCAGTCACCGAGCGCATTCTGAACCACGTCAGCGGAAGCTTCGCCGGCATCGTTGGTGTTTATCAGAGGCATGAGTATTCTTCAGAAAAGCGCGAGGCGCTTTTGGCCTGGGCGGCATTCGTCCACGGGCTGGAGGAAAAGCATGACGTTGCCCAAGCTGCCTTGGACCGACAAGGATTGGAAGCGTATTCGGACCGATAACACGCAGATGCGCGATTGGCTGGACGGAGAGCTCAGGAAACTAGAAGAAAAAGAAATTAGCATCCCACCCAACCATTTCGAAGCTTTTGCCCAATGGGTGGAAGATGAGGGCCTCGCATTAGACCCCACGCGCTTTGAGAGCTTCGCGATAGAGGCCGCGTGGCGTGGCGACATCCGGCCGCTGCACGACTTTTATCCGCACCTTACCCCGTTCCTGTTTTTGCCCACGATGCCGCACGGCCAACACCGCGACCGGCCGGTGGTCCCCCCGCTTGCCCACGAGGCTAAGGTCGACCTTGCGCTGAAGGACGCAGAGCGCATCCGGGATCTCTGGAAAGAGCACAAAGAGCAACTCGGAGGGCAGAACCGCCGCACCCACGATGGCGAGAAATCTGCGGGATGGTTCGCCGCCGCGCGCCATGGCGTCACTGAACGCGACATGAAAAATCGCAAGGAGCAGAAGCGCCGCGAGATGAAGAAGCGCGGAGAGCTTTTTCACGCGAGATAATGATCACGCATGATCATTATCACAAGCGTCTAGGAACCCTCAATACGGTCCGCCATCTCATGAGACGCACCGTGCCATTTCGGCCGGTGCACTTTAGGAGATAAAGGAAATGCCCAAGGACAAAATCGGAACCTGTCCCGAGTGCGGATGCCCGGACGACCTTGATAAGAAAATCGAAGCGGCGAACGAGTCGGGTAGCGAGGACATCTGGTACGACTGTTACCAAGAAATGGTGGCGGACCTCGGCGAGCCAAACGGTCCATCGGTCCTGGACGTCATCAATTTTGCCGTCGTCACCTGCTCCTACCCCATCCAGTACGCCACCGGCGTGGAGCCGGAGCAGACGCTCCGCGAACTCCGGGAAAACCTCCTCAGGGACCTCATCTTCGTGAAGAACGGTGGGTTTCACGGGGCGCTCCTGGCCTGCTTAAGGGAGAGTATTCCGGAGAGCTTGAGAAACACTTCGTCGAGTAAAGAACAAAGAGTGGCGCAATAGCGCCGGGGCGCGCATGCGCTTGCGCATGATGAACCGGCGCGATTCCAACGAGGCAAAGCAAAATGGCAGAGAAAGAGACTGAAACCGGGCATGTGCGCCAGGACGAACATCTTAAGAGACTTCGGGAGGGGGTCGGATATCCCTCCGCGGTCGTCCGTAAGTTCAGGGACATCCGCTACGCCTCTTACGAAGACATGAAGGCGGACATCGGCGGGAGTGGTCCATCAATCCTCGGCTTCGTCAACCTCATCGCCTTGTTCTTCCACGAACAACGGGAAGACATCCTTCGGGAACTGATCTTCACGACGGGCAACGGGATACATCAGGCGCTCTGGGACTTCTTGAAAGACGAGCACCCCGACGAGTGCGAGGAAGACCTCGACGAGCTTGAGGAAGACCTGGTCGACTAGTAAAGACGAAAATAGGCGCGCCCGGCACATGAAGCTTGGCGCGCCTATTCTTCTTCGTGAAGTATAGTTTCGCGAAAATGGCCCCATAAATAATGACTTTTCGCGCGGTTTACATCGCCGTCAGGTGGGCTTATTTATAATGTCTGGTCAAACATAGTATACGATAGAAGAGGACGAGAAATGATTACTGAAGAGGAAATAGCTGCCGTCAGCCTGCCTGCGGACGAGCTGATCCCAGACCCCGAAACCGCCAAGGCTTTCCGCGTAACTCTGATGACTGTTTTTCGCTGGAGCAAGAACCCCAAGATGAAGGCGGCGGGCTGGCCGGACGCAGTCCAGATCAACGGCCGCAATTATCGCAGCCGCCGTGCGCTGGACGCCTTCAAAGAGGGCTTATTCCGGCAGGCCCTCAAGGCACGCGGCGGAGCCGCCGCAATGGCAGAGAAGGGCGCATCCCGTGACTAAAAAGGAAAGGGCGTCGGTCGAGCACTTCGACGCCGACACCCCCTGGACGCGCGATGATTTGAAGTTCTTCGCCGCCCGCCCTGGCCGGTTGCATCGGCTGCGCCGTCCCTTCCCGGGCGAATTTTCCCCTGGAGAAATCACCAGCACCCCGCCGAGGATCGGATGGCGGGTGCTGGTGAAATGTATAGCGCCGGGGGTTCACGCGCGTCAGGTCATCTATTGTGCCGTGGGAGAAAAAATCCCGGACGACGATTTCACCTTGGGCCTCGCGAGAATGGAGGGCTGACCCTGATGTCCGCGGCCCTCAGCACGTTCTATGTTTACGTCTATTTTCACCCGGCGACGGGTCAGCCCTGCTACGTCGGCAAGGGTCGGGGGGAGCGTTGGCTTGGGCATCTAAATGGCCGAGGCAAGAGCAATCCGCACCTACGCAACACCATCAAGAAGTACGGCGGAACGCCGTGCGTGAAGGTCCGCGAGGGCCTGACCGAGGCCGAGGCCTTCGAGGCGGAAATTGCGTTCATCCGGGCAATCGGGCGGGCGCCCGACGGGCCGCTGTTCAACCTCACGGATGGTGGGGATGGTGCCAGCGGGGCGGTTCGTTCCGCAGAAACGAGGGCGAAGATGAGCGCCGCAATAAGCGCTGCCCTAAAGGGGCGCGTCCCTTCCCCCGAGACGCGCGCCAAACTGAGCGCTGCCGGGATGGGTCGCACCGCATCCGCCGAGACGAGGGCCAAACTGAGCGCCGCGAACAAGGTCCGCATCTTCTCCCTCGAAACGCGGGCCAAGCTGAGCGCCGCCGCGAGCAACCAGTCCCCCGAAACGCGAGCGAAGATCGGCGCCGCGCACAAGGGGCGCATCCATTCCGACGAGACGAGGACCAAAATGAGCGCCGCCCAAAGGGGACGCATCTTTTCCGACGAACATCGGGCAAATCTGAGCGCCGCAATAAGCGGCGCAAACAGACGTCGCCTCGCTTTCTCGTCACAGGTGATGACGGCGTAGAAGAAAGACTAAAGTGTATAGTGCCATTTCTATTTGATAAAAATGGCTAGTTACTGGCGTACTACTGAGTGCCGGTGGCGGGAACAGCAAAGGAGAACCCCACGCGGCCCTACATCTCGAGGTAAAACGCCATGAGTTCCGGTTTGAACGAAAAAGGCCCCGGCGGGGGAAACGCCGAGGACCTAAGGATTACACAAGGTGATGCAGTTCAAAATACCCCAAACGCCGGGCAAAGACCATCCCCGCCCGCATTCGAAATTGCGCTCGAATACATCCGGCGCGGCTGGAATCCAGTTCCAATCGCATTCAAAGAAAAGAAGCCAATCGGCAAAGATTGGCAAAACCGCACCGTCACCGAAGAGACCGTGCGGGCGGTCTTCGACAGACTGGAAATGAACATCGGCGTCCAATTGGGGCCGAAATCCGGGGGACTGGTCGACGTCGATCTTGACTGCCCGGAGGCGATCAAGCTTGCGGCCTATTTCCTGCCCGCAACCGGCTCCAAGTTTGGCCGTCCTTCGTCTCTCAATTCTCACTGGCTCTTCACCTCCGACCCCGCCGAAATCCCAGAGAAGGCGCATATTCCATTCAAAGACCCGGTGGCTAAAAAGGTTGAAGGCAAGGACAAGCCCGAACACTCGATGCTTCTCGAAATCCGGTGCGGTGGTGGCAGCTTGGGCGCGCAATCTGTCTTTCCCGGCTCTATTCACAGGGAAACGGGCGAGCCGATCAAATGGGAAACGGATGTCGAGCCGGCAAGAGTTGCCTTTGCGGATCTCCAACAAAACGCGAGCGAATTGGCGGCGGCCGTCGCGTTCGTCCAGGCATGGCCGGGGGGCAGCGGTCACGACGCGCAATTGACGCTTGGCGGCTTCCTCGCGCGCCTTGACTGGGACGCGGGCCGCATTGAAAACTTTGCCGCAGCCGTGGCTTGTGGCGTTGGCGCAGATGAGCGGGAATTTTTGCGGTGCGTTGGGGATAGCGTTGCCAATCACGCCGAAGGCGGGAAGGTCTACGGCTTCACGCATCTCAAGGAGACCTTTGGAGAGCCGCACGCGAAGGCCATTGCGAAATGGCTTGGGGAAGCGGAATCCGTCACCTTGTCGCCCGATGAATCTGGCAAGCCTGTCATCCAAATAAAAGTTGACGAAGTTCACGTTGCCGCGACCCTGGGCGAGAAGGCGTTGGTGGAGTCAAGCATTCAGATATTCCAACGGGGCGGGACGTTGGTCCAGCCGGTCGTCAGAGAAGTGGTGGCCGCAGAGGGGCGGCGGACCGAGACCGCCCAACTTCTGAAAGTCGAGGCGCCAAATATGCGAGACCTTCTGCGGGAGGCGGCGGCGTGGCGCAAGTACGATGGCCGCTCCAAGGGACTGGTGCCGGCAGACGTGCCGCCCGAGGTGGCACTATCCATCCTTACGCGCCAAAGACGGTGGACATTCCCGACGATCACCGGCGTCACAAATTGCCCGACCATGCGGCCAGATGGATCAATCTTTTCCCGGCCGGGGTATGATCCCGCCACGGGGCTGTTGCTCGTGGGGCTGCCGCCAATGCCGCCGATCCCCGACGAGCCGACCTTAGACGACGCTAGGGGGGCGCTGACGCTGCTCAAGGAGTTGCTTGTTGACTTTCCGTTTGTTGATGTTGATCTCGTAGACATGGCCGTCGCGCTGAGCGCCTTGATCACGCCCGTCGTTCGTGGGGCCTTCAAGGTCACGCCGATGCACTGCGCAAGCGCGCCCGCCGCAGGGTCTGGAAAATCCTTCCTCTTCGATCTTGCGGCCGCAATCGCCACGGGCCAGCGCATGCCGGTCATGTCGGCGGGCGCAAGCGAGGAAGAGTTGGAAAAACGCCTCGGCGCTGTGCTGATGACGGGCCAACCGCTCATCAGCATTGACAACGTCAACGGCATGCTGCGCGGCGATGCCCTGGGTCAGGCGATCGAGCGGCACCTGCTAGAAATACGAATCCTTGGCAGGTCCGAGCATGTGCAAATCGAGGCGGGCGGCACGTCGATATTTTGCACGGGGAACAACATTGCCATCGCCGGTGACCTATGCCGCCGCACGATCACGACGACGATGGACCCCAAGGAGGACCGGCCGGAGCTCCGCAAGTTCAAGGGCGACCCGTTCGAGCGCATCCTTGCAAACCGGGGCGTGTACATTGCCTCGGCCCTCACAATATGCCGGGCGTACTTTGTTGCCGGGCGCCCCGGCAAGGCCGACCCGCTGGCGTCGTTTGGCGGGTGATCAGACACGGTTCGGTCCGCGCTGATGTGGCTCGGGGAGACCGACCCCGTAAGTTCTATCGAAAGTATGCAAAGGGACGACCCCGAGCGGGCACCGCTTCAGGAGATGCTAGAGGCCTGGGCCGACGTCATCGGCGTCGGCTACGGCACCCGCCACACGCTGGGCGAGGTCATGGCGATAGCGAAAGAGATGACTGCAAATTTCCAACTGACCCATCCCCGGCTGCACGCTGCGGTCCAGTCCGCCGCCGCACGGGGTAGGGAACCCGCCGACGCGCAGAAGCTGGCTTACTGGATGCGAAGCCGCCACGGGACCTTCGTCGACGATTGGCGGTTTGTGAACAATTCAAAGGCAACGAAGTCAAAGAGCACACCAACTTACTGGTGGATCGAAAGCAAAGCGGGCAAGAATAAAGATGGGTGCCTGGGCGGGGTTAGCGCAGAAGAACGCGAAAATATATACGAGGACAACAACATTACTAGCCCTTGAAGAAAAGAGCGGTGGGGGCATGGGGGCAATATGGGGGTATGTTCTAGACCGTTACACGTACGATAGACGAAATGTGTGTATTATATAAAATCGTCTATCTTGCAAGGCGAGGTCTAAAACATACCCCCATATGGGATATATGCCCCAACCCGCTATGCGGGTGATGCCGCCATGGCACGGCACGCCACGCCGCTTGCACCCGCTTGCATCCGCGCCAAGCGGCTATCCCCCACCTCTTGGGCCAAAGGATGCCGCCCTTGAGCTCCTCTGCCCCCGCCCTCCGCACGCCTTGGGCATTCCCTATCACCTCTCTACACGCATAGGCTGCTAGGCCTCCTTGCACCCGCTTGCACCCGTGCCAAGCGGCTACCCAGCCGCCCCGGCCAAAGGATCCCGCCCTTGAGCTCCCCTGCCGCCTCCCTCAACGCGCCACGGAGCGGCCATGCCCCGCCGCATCATGGCCATCCCCACGCGCACCAATCCGAAGTGCACAATTATTTCGGGTCCTAGCCTAGCTTGAGCTGAACCTAGAGGTACGCGCGATCTCAACGCGTGAATAGATTTCGAGCTCGAAAACTAGGTATCAGGATACCGCACGGCAACGCACCGAGGCGATGGCGCGGGACTTGAAAACGTGGTAACGTGGTGCATTATTTTTCATCGTCAAATCAAGGGGATAGTGGCCACCATGAGCCTGATCACGCAAGCTGCTTTTTCCCGGATGCACGGCGTAAGCCGCAAGACCGTTATGGTCTGGAACCGGGCTGGCCATATCGTCCTCCGGGGCGGCCTCGTGGACATCTTGGCAACCAACGCACGGCTTTCCGAACGGCCAGCCACGTATCGCGGCGGGCGCACAAAAGGGCCGTGTGGGGACCGCCCGACTGGCGACGCGCCGCCGTCTTCGTTTTCACCGGCAGACGCCAATTCGCCTTTTTCGTTCGCCGAAGCCAACCGGGTCAAGGAGAACTATGCGGCCAAGCTGAAGCAATTAGACTTCGACAGGGAATCTGGCATCGTGATTGAGGTCGCGGCCGTGACGCGGGCTCTCGCTGGAGTCCTTACCATCACACGCACGAAACTTCTCGGTCTTGGCATCCGGCTAGGGCCGCGCATCGCGTTGTTAAACGACGCCCAGGCGATCCACGCCCTGCTCGACATCGAAGTGACACGCGCACTAGAAGAGCTGACCGTCGCTGAAATCCAAACGAGGTTTCTCGCATGACCCGCGTCATCCCCTTTCCCCGGAGCTTGCTGCCCGACGAGAAATACCAGCGCCTTCTATCTCTGTTCGGCGAGACGATGGCCCGCTTGATTGCCGTCGAAAATGACAACACCACACTGAAGACGAACGTGGAGAGGCTTGCGGGCGTTAACGTCGTTCTCACCTGCCGCCTGACGGAGGTCGAGGCGAGGCATGGGTTGGCCTCGCCGCCAGGGACAGATGTTTGGATCACGGTCAAACAAGCCGCTGGAAAGACGGGCTACAGCTCCTCGGCGGTTCATAAATGGATGAAGGCCGGAAAGGTTGCCACCAAACGGATGGGGGGCCGCGTCCTCATCGCCGCCGATTCTCTCCCGGTGTCAAAAGACCTTTAACGCGCACTTTTTGGGCGGGCGTATTATGGTTTCATGGCAAATGACCTCACGCCCAAACCCCCTGCGGCAATGTCCGCCGTTGGCTTAAAACTCCTAGAATTGCGAGTGGTGGAAGCCCTTAATGACGTCGAAACCGCAGAAACGCGCCTGAACAAAGAACGGGCCAAGGCGGGCCTGACCCCCGCTCCCAAGGAATTTTTCACGGCTGCCGAGATGGCCGCCGCGCTTGCAGCCCGTCCTGCCGAAAAGCCGAAGCCAGAATATCGTTTTGACGCGCACAAATCATCCCCCTCTGGCGCATCGAACGCCGCCGTCTTCGCGGCCATTGGCGCGGCCTTTGAGGCCGTGCCGGAAGCGTCAATCACCAAAGAGAACGCGCTCGGCATCGTCTCCGCCATCAAGGCGTTCTACGAACCGGCGTCTGATCCGTTTGCCCACCTTGCGGGCGTAGACCTTGGCGCCGATACCCCGCAGACACGCGCACTTTCCAGCTGGGCCAAGACGCTGGCGGCGGCAGATGAAATCGTGAGGGCTCAGGCGGGCAAGTCGCTCTTGCCTCCGGCTCCGGCTCTCACGGTGGTCGAAGCAACGGCGGCCGATATTGCCCGCGCCGATGCGATTGCGCGTGGGGAAGTCACGCCACTCCCCACCGATCTCACCGCGCGGGCCATCATCGAGGCGGGCCGGAAACGCCGCGCCGAACCGGGAGAGAAACCGCTATGACTGCATTTCAAGATTTCGTCGCCGAGATGAAGGCAAAGCATGAAGGTTCGCGTCAGCGGCGCAACGGAGCCGCCGAATCAACGCCGGGAACGTTGGCAGCGTCGATCTTGGCCGCTGGCCGGAAACGGCGCAACGAAGTGGCCGATGCCGAGCCGGCTGCCGGGACTTTGGCGGCGGCCATCGTTCTTGCTGGCAAAAAGCGCCGGGGAGAAATCTGATGGTTTCCGTCACGACGGCATCGCCCAACACCGGCTTCGTTAAACCGTCAAACGCCGAGCTGGAATCCCTTGCTTCCATTGTCTTCGGGAGGTGCCCTCACCTCAAGAGCGACGGGCCCGACGCCGTGCCGGAATTCACAAGGGCATTCCTCGTCGTCGGCCTTATGTACCGCCTTCCGGTGCCTTCAAAAAAGCGGTACTTTGGCAGCTTCGTCGACGATGCAAATGAAATCCTTATTCGCTGGGGCATGGCAAGCGTGACGAGCTCCGCGTTTTTGGCCGCCGCGCTCGCACACGGGGATATCCCCTGGCAATCCGCCGATCCCACGCTTGGCGCGTTGCTCGAAATTGGTTTGGACCCCCACACCGGGCTCAAGTGCACGAACGCTTGGAGGGCCATTTTAGCAGGCCAGGCATTTTTGCCTCCGGTGCCGCCCGCGGAGCTCAAGAGGCGCTCCGACGCATTGCCGCCTGTCAAGATTTATCAGGAATCGCATGGGCAAATGAAGCTTGTCGCTGCTGATCAGCGTCTCTGGTAGTGAAAGGACAAGTCCCATGCCTTATCCCCGCACAACAAATTTTAATGAACTTGGCCAACTCCCCACGACGCTCGGCGGTTATGGGATCGTTGACGGCGTGACGGCAACGGCCCTCACAATGGCCATCGCCGCCATTCCGGCCACGCCGGTCCCGGCACCCTTCGTCGGCACGGCTGGGACGGCGGCGGGCTCCGTGACCCTGACGGGGCAGCCCACCTTGCCACGGTCCAGAAGGTCATCGACGCCGTGACGTGGGCCGACGTGAGCGCCGATTTTGAGGCCACGATTTCCGTCGCGGGCCACATTCAGCAGACGACCGGCTTGGCGGCGGCCGACGCCATCCTGGTCTTCTTGGTTGCCTGATTTCATGAATCGTGGGCCGCGCGCCCTAGCTATCGCGGTTCACGTTCCCGGCGCGCTTTTCGGACATTGGGTGCGCCGTGTCGGCGGGGAGTGTGGGTGGTTTGAGAGCCTTCTCACGCCCCCGCCGCCTGCAAAACGAATCGTGGCCCGTGGTTCCTTACGCGGTTCACGTTACCGAAGGGGGGCTCGGGCCGGTATCCAGCCAGCCACCGGGCTTCTGTCGGGGACCAGCGGGGCGGGCGTGGGGGGAAACAGGGCCACCCTACGCCCCCCGCTGGTTGAAGGTTTTGGGTGACGGCATGCGAGAGGAAAACCTATGCAAAACGACCCACGCGTAATGAGTGAAAATTCTGTTTGTATCTTCTTGGACGTGCGGCCTTCCGATCTTAAAGACCTGCCCGGCTTCCCGGTGCCGGTCTTGCACATGACCGGTGCCCGGCCGTTCTATTGGGCGACCGAGATCGAGGCATATGCGGCTTGCCGCGCCCGCCAAGCGCATGTCGCGGCGGTCCCGTCACGTCTCTCCCCACGCCTTACGCCCGATCCCAAGCGGCCATCCAGGCTCTGATCCATGTGGCCGCAACCCCGCATCCGCTCACGCGCGCGCTTCATCACTCAATACGAGGCCGCCCAGTGGCTCCAAGTTGAGCCTCACCAGCTCCAACGTGTTTGGGGGTTCCCGGCGCAGTTCCTGGGCAGCGGCGCTCATCCCGCGTTCACTTTCTACTGGGCCGTACAGGTCGAGGAATTCGCCGAGCGACGCGCCCACACAGGAGCACCGGTGCCGCCCGTGCCGCCGCATTGGGCACGCCTGCCGGTCACCGACGGGCCTCCCTACGACACGCTTTAGGTCACCTTGGGCGAAGTCAGCCGATGGCTGGACCTGCCGCCGAATGAAATCATGAAACTTTGGGGCTTCCCGTCTCCCTTCATAGGTGAAGGTGGACCCTATACCTTCTTTTGGGCGGAGCGGGTGGAAGCCTACGCGGAGCGCTGCGCCATCTGGGGAGGCCGGTGCCGCCCCCGCCTGGCACCTGGGCCAACGCCCCGGTCTTCAACGGGCAACTCTACGACGATTGACCTATGGGCTCCGCCATCCGCAAGATCAAGGCACCTGTCCTTGACAAGGCGCGCCTCCACCCCGATGTTTACCCCAATGTTTACCCCGGACTGATTTGCGGGGCGCCATGGCAGGCCATTTTATCACCTAACCACTTGATTTTATTGGCGTCCCGGAAGGGATTCGAACCCCTGACCTACGGTTTAGGAAACCGTTGCTCTATCCTGCTGAGCTACCGGGACCGCGCGAGGCGGGACGATTTTTAGCGAAATCTTCGCTGTGCCGCCCGCGTCGAATGCCTATATCATGGGTCCGAGGGATGGGCCAGACGGCGGGTGCATGGCGGACGGGTGTTTGCGGCGGACGGGGCAAATGGGGATGGCGGGGCGCGCTTTACAGCGCGTTCCAACTCGTGGGAATGCGGCCTCTTTACAACAACATAAAGCATGTCCTCGATCACAAAAGCCGGCAACTTTTGTGGGACATTCTTTAGCGCTCCAGTTGGCGCTCGCCTGCGCTTTCCCGACGCTCGCCTTGGCGTCCCCGGACCAAAATTGTCCTTCCGCGGGCAGCGAGAGCGTCCAACTCGCCGGCATCGAGGCGCGGCTGGAATTGCGGCTGGAGGATGGGCGCCTGTTGCGGCTCGCGGGGTTCGATCCCGCATCGTCGACGCCCTCGACGCCGGACGGCGAGGATCAGGCCCGCGAAGCCTTGACCCAGCTTCTCGCGGGCCATCCCCTCACGATCACAAAGCTTTCCGCCGCGCCGGACCGCTGGGGCAGGCTCGCGGTACTGGCTTTTATCGGGGACGATCAGCCCGGCGGCGTGGCCGCGGCGGCGATTGCCTCGGGCCTCGGGCGCTATCTCCCGGAGCCCGCCGCCCATGCCTGCCGCGCCATTTTGACCACGGCGGAGGACACGTCCCGCGCACAAAAACTTGGTCTCTGGGCCGATCCGTATTATGCCGTGCTCGCCGCCAGCGACCTCGCGGGATTCGCCGAGAGGGCCGGCACGCTGGTCGTGGCGGAGGGGCGCGTGGCATCGGTGAAGACGAGTCCCTATCGCAGCCAACTGATTTTTGCCGGGGAGCGGAATGGTTCACGCGGCAGTCAGCTTTTATCCGCCACACTCTTGCCCCGGACGATCAAAATCCTCGAGGCCCATGGCGTGCATGTGTCATCTCTCACCGGTCAATTGCTGCGGATCCGCGGCCTGCTCGACTTGCGCTTTGGGCCGGAGATCGAGCTTTTGAGCCCCGACGATCTCGACGTGCTCGGGCCCGTGATCGCGCCGGCGCTCGCCGCCGGATCGAAGTGACGCGAGGAACCATGGCGCCGCATTCGCCGCGAGGACAGAGGCAAAGCGCAGCCAAGGCGTGGATGGCGCTCGCCGTCTTGCTGCCTCTCCTCGTGCCGTTGCTTTTTTCCGGCTGCGCCTCGATGGACATGCAAGGCGACCGGGCGGTGCCGATCGAGGCCCCGGCCGCCGCGCCACGCGTGCTGGTCGAGAGCAATTCCTCGTCCGAGCACAAGCGCATGGTCGCCCTGTTCGGCGGCGAATATAAGGATCCCGCGGCCGAACGTTATCTCGACGGCATTCTCGCCAAATTCGCCACCGTGATCGACGACGAAAACCGCACCTACAAGATTACGATTTTGAATTCGCCGATCGTCAATGCCTTCGCTTTGCCCTCCGGCGACCTGTTCGTGACACGCGGTCTGTTGGCCCTGGCCAATGACGGCTCCGAGGTCGCGGCGGTGATGGCTCATGAAATCGCCCATGTGACCAAGCGCCACGCCCTGGCCCGCGCCGAGCAGGAAAAGCGCGCCGCCGTGATCAGCAAAGCGGCCTTGGTGATTCAAAACCGCCAGCGCAGTGAAGAGGTCGAGGCCACGGCGAAGCTGTCGATCGCGGGCTTCTCGCGCCAGCAAGAACTCGAGGCGGACGAGACCGGCATCAAGACGATTTTCCGCGCGGGTTACGATCCCTATGGCGCCAGCCGGTTTCTGGCTTCGCTCGGCCGCTCCAGCGCCCTGCGGGCCTCGCTGATCGGGCAAAACGCCAGTTCCGACAGGCCGGATATTCTCGCGACCCATCCCTCGACGCCCGAACGCGTCGCGCAAGCGGTCAAGGTGGCGCGCGGTCTCGCCGCGCCCGATACCGGCAACAACGACCGCGAGGCGTATCTTTCCGCCATCGACACGATGATGTTTGGCGACGACCCCTCCGAGGGCACCATCCGGGGCCGTAAATTCACCCAGCCCCGGCTTGGTTTCACCTTTAGCGCGCCCGATGGTTTCGTCTTGGAGAATTCGACGCAAGCGGTGCTCGGCGTGAAGGAAGGCGGCGCCGAGGCGTTACGTCTCGACAGCGTCGCCCTGTCCAGCGACAAGCCGCTCGAAACCTATATCGCGTCGGGCTGGATCGCCGGGCTGGTTTCGAGTTCGCTCGAAACGATCGACGTCAACGGCATGCCGGCCATCACCGCGACGGCGCGGGCGGGCGAATGGAATTTCCGCCTCGCGGTGATCCGCTTCAACGATGACGAGGTCTATCGCTTGATCTTCGCGACCCACGCGCTCGATCCCGCCCATGAAAAGCAGTTCCGGTCCTCGATCGATTCCTTCCGCAAGATCAATCCGGACGAGGCGGGCACCGTCCGGCCCTTGCGCATCGGGCTCGTCACGGCCAAGCCGGGCGATACCGCCGCCTTGATCTCCACGCGCATGGTCGTGCCGGATAAGCCTCTGGAAACGTTCGAGCTTCTCAATGGGTTGGAAAGCGCGGGACCGCTGAAGCCCGGCCAGCGCTACAAGCTCGTCATCGAATAATCACGCTGGAATCACGCGCACCCTGGAGCCAGTGAAGGCATGGACGCAAAAAGCCCCCGTGCGATGACGGGGGCTTTCATGTTTCTGAAGTTATGTAGCGAGAGGCTTCTCGTACGAAGAAGTCAACGCCGGATGATCACGCGGCTTCGACGATTCCGTCGGTGTCCTCTTCGGTATCCTCTTCGCCAGCATCGGTCTCCTCGACCTTGACGCGGCGCGGACCTTTCTGAAGTTGCTCGTCGATCAGCTTCAGCGCCTCTTGATCCGTCAGCTTTTGCACGACGGCGATCTCGCGGGCGATCCGGTCCAAAGCGGCCTCGTAGAGCTGCCGCTCGGAATAGGATTGTTCGGGCTGCGCATCGGAGCGGTATAGGTCGCGCACGACTTCCGCGATGGCAACGAGATCGCCGGAATTGATCTTCGCTTCATATTCTTGAGCACGGCGCGACCACATCGTCCGCTTCACGCGGGCGCGGCCCGTCAACGTGTCCAAGGCGCGCTTGACAATCGGCGCTTCGGCAAGCTTGCGCATGCCCACGCTGGTCACCTTGGGGGTCGGCACCTTCAGGATCATCTTGTCCTTGATGAAGCTGATGACAAAAAGCTCGAGCTTGTAGCCCGCGACTTCCTGCTCCTCGATCGCCGTGATCTGACCGACGCCGTGAGCGGGATAAACAATATATTCGGATGTCTTGAAGCCGGTGCGGCTGCCCGTGGGCTTTGCGGCGGCTTTCGGCGCGGTCTTGTCATCGCTCTTGGTCACGACAGGCTTGGCTTGCTCCGGCAGGATCTGCTCCGGCTTGACTTGAACAAGGGTAGCCGCCTGAGGAGCGGGGGCCGCTTCGACGGGCGCCGTAACAGCAACACTGATTCCCGTGGTCTTCTTGAGTTTTCTATCCGGCACCTCGACCTCACCTTTCCCAACTAGAACCTTGCCGCTCGTCGCGGCCGTATCAAATGATTCCGCGACGTCGCGAGGCGCGGATGCAGGCGCTTTGGACGCCGCTTTTTTTGCGCGCTCCGGAGCGCGCGGTGTTTCGATGGATTGTTGCAAGACAGCCGCCCCGTCCGTCTTCTTTAGAATGGACGTGGTTTTTGGCTTGGATTGCGCTGCTCCGGTCTTTAAAGACACGTCAATCCGCTGATCTGGCGCTTCCCGATTCGGCTCGGTCTTGGTTTTCGTTTTCGCGGACATGAGACGTAATACTCCTGAAGCGCCCGCTGTGGAGACGGGCCAATTAGCGAGGCCCCCGGCGCTCACGTATCGATCAGCCCGCGCCGTGTTTCAGCGCGTCTGTCTCGATACATAGTTGACGGGATAGCAGTGCGGGATACGACCCCGCTGGGTCATGGATCGGTTTTCACGGGATCAGAGGCTCATGGACTAATGATCCCCATCGGAACAGATTAAATTGGGACAGGTTAACGGCCAGAAACTTAGGTCGCCGGCGAGCTAGCCGCCTCATCCCTTTTGTCTATCATAGAAATGTACGAAAATCAAAGAAAACCCGCCGGGCCCGTCTTGACGGGCGCGGCTAGTTAATACCTTGGCACAAAAAACGCGATATTTCGACGCGAACCGGCTCCCCCCGCGCAAGATTCTCGCCGCGGGACCAAATATTTCGCCGCGGGACGTTGAAACGACATCGTTTCGAGAGGCGAGAGCCCTTCCGGACGGAATCCGGAGGAGAGCCAGGCCCATCGCCGGCCGAGACGGTCCCCACCCAGGTGGAACGGGATCCGCGAGCATGCCCCGAAAAAGTCGCGGGGTTTTTCGATCGAGAACATGCTCTCCCTCCTTACCAAGAGAGCGAGTTCTCATCGCTTCGGCGAGCCCACCAAAATGGAAAGGGCTCTAATCGCCTTGGCCGGGTTTATCCGAGAAATAAGCTTCCAACTTGCCGGGTTTGCCGTCGAATTCCTTGGCTTCGGGCAAAGCGTCGCGCTTTTTCGTGATGTTCGGCCAGGACTTGGCCATATCGAGATTGAGCTTCAACCAGGAATCCAGCCCCTTGGCGGTATCGGGCTTAATGGCTTGGGCCGGGCATTCCGGCTCGCAAACACCGCAATCGATGCACTCGTCGGGATGAATGACGAGCATGTTCTCGCCTTCATAAAAACAATCGACCGGGCATACCTCGACGCAATCCGTGTATTTGCACTTGATGCAGTTTTCAATAACCACATACGTCATCGCTCAAATCCTCTCCGGCTTTCGCGCCGGCTGCTATAGCGCCTGTGCGGAAAGCGCTCAACGGCGGCTCCCGCACCAACCCTAACCCGTTCTTTCCATATGCCGCGGACCCTGCGCCCGCGGCGGACGAAGCGCATGGGGGATCAACCCGCCAGACACATCGCCTATCCCGAACGGTTTGCTAGTCGCTTCACCCCGGCATGGCAAGACGCGGTTGTGGAATTGCCGTCAAGAGCGTTCGCTCAAGTCCTCATAGAGCAGTTTCGCTTGCGCGAAAGGCCCCCGCCTTTCACCGGAACCAAGCACTTTCAACACACGGACTTGCCGTTCGAGCGCGATCGTCAAGACATCGCCTGGCCCGATGAGGCGCGCCGGCACTTCGATTCGCTTTCCATTCAACCGGACGTGGCCCTCGGCGACGAGACGCGCCGCCAAGCTTCGCGATTTCACGACGCGCGCGAACCATAACCACTTATCCAGTCTCTGACTTTCCAGCGCCATAGAACGCCTTTGCGATCCTGTTCTTGAGGAACAGAACAACGCGGTGGCGCAGAAAATTCAAGCGAGCAAAGGCGATTCTCGCTTCGAGAACGGCTTTTCGCGGGAGCATGTGAATTCCCGTATGAAGCATCTTGCGGACGCGGCGGCGGGCGATTTCCGCCCGCATGGCGGCGGCGAAGCGTCCCGGCGAACTCGAAGAGACGCAAAGCTCGATGATATATTCGCCCATGGCGAGCCGGTCTGGCCAGACATGGTCGATCATCGGATGGTCCGGAATGGCGCAGGAATCCGTCATGTCATGCGGCCCTTCCGCCTGCGCCTGCGTCAACGCATGCACGAATTGCACCCCCGGCGACAAATGCGCGACGCTCTCGTCGAAGGCGGTTTTCCAGAAAAAGGCGCGCTTTCCCGCCGTCAATAAAATGCCCATGGCGACAGGCTTGCCGTCGACTTCGAGACTATCGATCCGGCATCGGCCTTCATAAGCCAAGAGGCGCGTCATGGTGCGCGTAAATGTCGCAAGACTCGGGCTGGAGAGCAGCGAGGTCCGCCGCCGGCCCTTCCACCCGTTCGTTTCGAGAGCCAGGAATTGCTCGACCGCCACGCGGACTTCAGCGACCGTCGCGGCGCTCCGGTAGCTAATCTTACCGAGATCCCCAAGCCGCCGGCCTTTGCGCCGCAACTCCTTGCGCCGTTTCGCCTTTGGTAACGAGACGAAATTCCCGGCGCGGTCGTGGGGCCGTTGAAAGACGGCGGCGCGCTGATGCTCTCCTAAAATCGCGATCGACCGGCCCGTTTCGGCACAATACGCGCGCCATGCCGTGAAAAACGGGCCATCCGCTGGAATTTCCGTCAAAATCACGCCATTGAGGCTGGAATCTCGCGAGCTCAGCTCCGTCAGCATGGCCTCGAAGGCTTCCATGCCGCATTGTTCGTCGAGCAGAGGCGCGCCAAGCGCGATTTGTTTGTTTTGAAAGCCCCGGACGAATCCAGGCCCAAACAGGCGGGAGCGCGGCGGCAGCATGACGGGAAGCAAACCGGCGAGCCGGCCCCGCGAGACCGAGCCATCCTCTTGCCACGCCAGAAGAAAAACCGGTTGTCCCGCGAAGCCGTCATGCTGCAGGAGCAGTAAGGCAAACGCGGGATCGAAGAAGACGTTCGGCTCCAAGGCGCGCGTGACCAAATCGCTCCATTCTGGCTCAGAACGGATCATGGCGCGCGTATCGGCAAGCTCGACTCGAATCGAGGCGGCCGGCCCGGCATCTGCTGCCGGGGCTGAGGAAGACGATCTCGAGATCATGGGATCTCTGGCGAAACGCACGGGCCGCTCTCCTTTGCCGGACGAAATGTCTCGAAACTGGACAAGCTGGCCGGGCACGATGCCCGGCTCCGTAATGTCTCAAAATTCACGCCAGGGATAAGTGTGCCGTGCCGGGACGGGAACGTCCGGGGCTATCGGAGCGCGCGCGGGGGGCGCGGCCATGCAGGTTCCAGCCTTCGGCTTTACAGCGCCTTCAAATATTCGAGGAGAGCCTTCTTGTCCGCCCTATCCTCGGAATAATGCTCAAACCTTCGCGGCTTCGTCCGCTTCTTTCTTCGAGTCCCCGCTCTCCGGACTGGAGCCCGTGGGGCGGCGTTCGAAGAACGCCCGGGCGAGCGAAAACAAAGGCGAGGCGAGACGGCTGATATCGTCGGCGCGCGACGCGAACTGCGCGCCGCGCGTCAATTCCTTATCGAGCACCGCCATGGTCGTGGCGAAGCCGGGATCGTCGTCCCTGAACCAGGCGCGCAACACCCGCCCCCAGAGCAAAACCAGCCCCTGGATCTTGATGGCGCCCAGAGCGCCCTCGGACTCAATCCCCGCCGCTTCCAACATGAAGCGCATGGAATTCAATTCCAGCCGGTTGACGGAAGCCGCCGCCAACGGCGCCCGGGCAAGCCATTCGGCGATGCCCTCGATACCAAGCTTATAGGGGGCCAAGGCGTCGAGACGGCGCATCAAGACGTCGAAAAGCCGTTCCTTCGCGGGTTCCCCCAGAAGATCGTCGCTTGTCCCCTCGAGGACGACCCGGTCGATCTTGCGCGCGAAGCCCCCCAGGATCGCGCCCTTGGAGGGGTAGAGATCGCGGAAATCGGCGAGCGAAAGATTGGCGCGCGCGGCAATATCCGAGATGGTGATGTCCTCCCAGACCCGCTCGCCCGCCAGCTCCAGAAGCGCCTCGATCACGGCATCCCTCGACGGCAATTTGCTCTTGCCGGGCGGATCGATCGTCGCCGCGTGATCCCGAGACTCGGGCTCGCCGTGTTCCTGCGCCATGTTCGAGAGTCCTCCAGACGACTGCCTTCGCACTCTTGATATGTAGACGTTCGGCGCCAGCCTTCCAAGAACTTCGTGTTTCAAGAACTTCGTGGCGGGTCCGGATGCGCCCGCTACCCTGAAAAATCATCGGCGGGCGGAAAGGCCCGCCCCACGAAAGTTCGAAGGAGGCTCTATCCCGCCAGCTCACGGGCGCGGGCCTTGGCCGCCGCGACGGCTTTGATCATGAGGGGCGCGAGGCCATCGGCGCCGCGCAAAATGTCGAGGGCCGCGGCTGTGGTTCCGCCAGGCGACGTCACCGCCTCGCGCAAAGCGGCGGGCGCTGTGCCGGGCTGCGCGGCCATCAGCTCGCCGGCGCCCTCGACGGTCGCGCGCGCGAGACGGGCCGCGACATCCTTCGGCAGGCCGGCCGCTTCCCCGGCCTCGGCGAGACATTCGGCCAGGAGAAACACATAGGCCGGGCCAGAACCGGACACGGCCGTGACAGCATCGATCAGCGCCTCGTCGAGCCATTCGACCTGGCCCACGGCGCTCAACAGGGTCTGGGCGACGGCCCGGTGCGATTCCGGCAAATCCGGCTCGGCCGCCAGCGTCGTCATGCCGCGCCCGACCGATACCGGCAGGTTCGGCATGGCGCGCACGATCGAACCCGCATGGGGAAGTCCAGCCCGGAGATTGGCCAGCGTCTGCCCGGCCAGGATCGAAACCACGGTCGTCGCCGGCCCCGCGAGACCGGCAAAAGCGCCCGGATTGCTCGAAAACGTCTGTGGCTTGATCGCCAGAACCAAAGCCTCGGGCGGCCCGGCGAGAGGGCCCTTATTGACCCCGTAACTGTCGCAAACCGCGGACATCACCCCGCTGAGATGCGGATCGACGACATGGACGCAGGCGGGGTCGAGCCCTCGCGCCAGCCACCCGCGCAGCAGCGCGCCCCCCATCTTGCCCGCGCCGAGTAGTACGAGGGAACGCGGCCAATGGGCGTCATCCATCCCCATCAAGCCTCGCCGCGTGTTTCGATCATGGCCGTATCCAAAGCCTCCCGGCCGGACTTCCCGGCCCAAACGACGAATTGAAAGGCTTGGTAGTAACGCTCGCAAGCCATGACCGCGCTTGTCAACACGGCCTCGCATTGCTTGCGGTTCAGCTCGGCCCCGCCCGCCAGCAACAAAGCGTGGCGAAACATGATGACGCCATCGCCTGGCCAAATATCGAAATGGCCGACCCACATCTGCTCGTTGATCAAGGCGACCAGCGACAAAACCTCGTGCCGCCGGGCGGCGGGCACTTTGAGATCGAAGGCACAGGCGACATGGAGCGCCTCGATCTCCTGCAACCAGGTGAAGGCAATACTGTAATCGGTCCAGCCGCCGCCGACCGTGATCGAAATCTCGTCTTCCTCGTCCCGGTCGAACGACCATTGATTCGACGCGGCGAGCCGTTCGATGAGATCGACGGGGTTTTCGTTACGATCGGCTTCGATATGCGAAAGCGACATTCCATGGCCTCGGTGCAGGCGGACGACGAGACGGCGCGTCTCGCGCATGCCAGTGAACGGAACCGCGGGACTCTACTCGACAGGCCGTTCGTCGAGGCGTTCCCAGCTCCGAATCGCCGGCACGCGCCGCGAATGAATCACAAGGGCGGGATGACGATCAAGTTCGCGGCCCGCCCGGCGAATCCTTAGGAAACACGGTCGTGGATTCGCGCGAATCCGTCCATGGCTCGCGGCAGGGTGTCCACAGATGATGCGGGATGATGCCGGAATAGGCTGGGGATAGCGCCCGAACATGGGCGGCGCCGGCGGATGGCCGTCGAGGGCGGCAACGTCGTTCCGGGATGCCGGAGGCGCGCCCGGAACCTCGTGGTAAAATTAAAATTTCGGGGCAAGATCCTGATTTGCCCGCGGGGACAAGACGCGAGACAAAACAAGCTAAACGTCCGGCAGCCAAATTTTCCGTGTTCCCAGCGCCGTGCTAGAGCGCGTTCCGCTTTGGTGGAATCACCAAAGCGAAGAGAATTCGCTCTCTTATTAAGGAGTTAGAGCATGTCCTCGATCGAAAAAGTCTGCAACTTTTTCGGGACAAACTCTAAATCGACGCATCGCCAGCCGCTTCGGGCGGCAGCGACGCGAGGCCGAGCTTGGCTTCGATCTCTTTGATCCGGCGTTCCTGCCGGTCGTTCTCGTCGCGAGCCATGATCGCCATTTGCCTCACGGCCTCGAATTCTTCGCGCTTCACGAAATCCATGGCGGCAAGCAGGCGCTCGACCTGACCTTTCAGGACGGTTTCCGCCTCCCGCTTGACCCCTTGGGCAACGCCGGAGGCATCGGACATTAAGCGCGACAAATCATCGAAAAGACGGCCACTTTTTTGAGACATGACGCTCTCCTTGGCGCGTTCCACCTGGGCGGCCTCACCCATGTGACAAGAGCCCGCTCTCTTTATAGAAAGTGAGAGCATTTCCTCGATCACAAAAGTCCGCGCCCTTCGCGGAAAATGCCCCAGGCCGCTTGGAACGAACGGCTGTGCGCAAGACATGGGATTTTTTACGCGAGCGCGCAAGGTTTTCGCGCGGGAACTTGGACTGGACCGGGCACCGTTCCCATGTAACGCGAATCCAACCCCGCGGCCGGAGCGTCCGAGCATGAGCCAGTCTATCGTCGCCGTCTTCCCGCATCGGCTCGGCATCGCCGAGGCCAAACGGCGGATTACCGCCCAAGCCGAGAAGGCCATGCGGACCTATGTCGATAAGATCGGCTCGGGCGAACTGACATGGGAGGGCGATACCGGGCATGTCCGGGTCTCCGCGCTCGGCCAGACCATCACCGCCCAAGCCGAGGTCAAGCCCGCCGAAATCCGCGTCGAAATTCACCTACCCTGGCTCTTCGCCGCGTTTTCCAACGCGATCGAAACGCTGGTGAAATCGAACGCCAGCGCGGCTTTGCAGCTCGAGCCGCCGAAGAAAGGGTGAGACGGCGCGTCCTCGATCGAAAAGTCCGCGACTTTTTCAGGACGCGCCCTAGTGCCGCCCGCCCTGGAATCGCGCAACGAGCGGCAGCAGCAGCGCGTCGGGGACCAGCGGCACGATCAAGGTCGCGAGCTTGTTGTCGAGACCGGGCACGACAACCCTTTTGCCCGCGATCAGCGCCTTATAGCCCGCTTCCGCCACCGGCAGCGCGCTGGCGCCCTTCATTTTGCTGAGTTCCTTGATTTTGTGGAACCCCGCGCGCTCCTGGAACCCAGTCGCGATGACGCCAGGGTTCAAGACCGTGACCGTCACGCCGGCCGCTTTCAGCTCTTGATTCAAAGCCCGCGAGAAGGAGGAGACGAAAGACTTGGAGGCATAATAGACAGCCATGCCGGGACCGGGGAAATAGCTGGCGATCGAGGCCACGTTGAGGATTTTTCCCTTCGTGGCGATAATATCGGGCAGAAAGCGCAGGGTGAGATCGAGCAAGGCGCGGATATTCAAATCCACCATCCCCATCAGCTCGCTAGGCTCCTGCTTCCTCACCACGCCCGCCATCCCATATCCCGCATTATTGACGAGAATCGTGACGCGCGCGCCGGCTTGGGCGAGGGCGCCGGCGGTCTGTTCCACCGCATCGCGCTCGATGAGGTCTTGGACGATGACAAGCGGCCGGGGACGCCCCGAGGCCGCGATCTCGTCGGCCAGCGCCTCGAGCTTGGAACCGGACCGGGCCATGAGCGCAAGATCATGTCCGTTCCGCGCGAAAACCCGCGCGAGATCGGCGCCAATGCCGCCCGATGCACCTGTGACCAAAGTAATATCGCGCATGATCTGCTCTAGTCCTTCGAGTTAACCGCACCCCACGGACCCAGTCCGGCCTCTCCGGGCTGGGTGGCGCCGGCGGCCTTCTGGCGGAGCAAGACGCGATCACGCGTCGAAACCCCGAGAAGTTCGGCGACTCTCCATACGACATTTTCTTCGAATTCGGTAACGACGCCGTCGGCGAAGACGATATCCCACATCATTTCGATGATCCTGTGACGCGCGCGATCATCCAGCGCGCGTTTGAGAACATTCGTGAAATGAAAAAAATCGACCGCTTCCTTGTCGCTCTGCTCGGCCAGGGCGATCAGCCGCGACGTCGCGGCGGCATCGAGGCCGAATTGCGTCTCGATGATCGCGCGAAGCCGGACGCGCTCCGAGGGGGCGATCACGCCATCGGCGCTGGCGGCATGGACGAGAAGCGCGGCGGTGGCGAGGCGGTAATCGTCATCCAAAAACTCACGCTCGGGAGCCGCCGGCCCCGTCACTTCGGCGATAAAAGCTTTGAGGATCTCGAACATGGGCATCGGCTCCGCGGATCGTCCAACTGATGAAGATGCAACGCGGAGCCGCCGTTTTAATTCCCGAACAAGGCCCGGAAAACGTTGCTTCCACCGGTCGTGCTGGCCTGCGTCACGACGGGATTGAGCTGCTGACCCGCCGGCGCGCCGGTGATTGTGATCGCCGCGCCTTCCGCCTTCACCAGGCTGAACAACGTGGCCGCATTGGCGCGGGACAAGCGGATGCAACCATGAGAGGCCGGCTTGCCGAGATGGCTGGCCTCGTTCGTGCCGTGGATGGCGAAGCCATAATAGAAAAAGATGGCATGCGGCATCGGCGCGTTGTCGTATTTTTTGGAATGATATTCCGCAAACATGCCTTGCGGCGTAAAGTTGCCGTCCGGCGTGACATAGCCTTCCCGGGCACTGGAAATCAGCCAATCGTAAGTGTGATCGGCAGATTGGACATGCATATGCTGGGTCGTGAGATCGATTGAGACCGCGACGGTGGCCGCGGCCGGTGCCGCGAAGGACAAAGCGGCGGCGCAGACTAAAGCGGGCAAGGTGAAAACGGACGCGCGCATTCGAAAAACCTCTGAAGTTCAAATCATCGCCTCAGGCTTCTCATAGGGCAGCGCAATCGGCCAAGCGGAAACCCGGAAAGGCCTCGATTTTACCGGCGAGCGCGGCCTTCCTGCCACAGCGTCGCCGCTAAGACTTTAGAATTTCTTACGCTTTCGAGAAATTTCGGGCGCGCCGCCGGCTACCGCCCAATCTGAAAGCGTCCCACCATTTCCGTAAGATCCTGGGTCTCGTTTTTCAGGGCGAAAGCGGCGGCGGTCGATTCCTCCACCATCGCGGCATTCTGCTGGACGACCTGATCCATCTGGCCAACGGCCGTATTGATCTCGGCGAGGCCCGTCGCCTGTTCCTTCGACGAGGCGGAGATTTCACGCACCAATCCGTCCATGACCGCGATTCGCTCGATAATCTCGCCGAGCGCCGTCCCCGTCTTGTCGACCAGCATGACACCGCTTTCGACTTGGGTGGTCGAGGCCGAGATGAGAGCTTTGATTTCCTTCGCCGCTTCGGCGGAGCGTTGCGCCAGCGCCCGCACTTCCGAGGCAACCACGGCAAAGCCGCGTCCGGCGTCGCCCGCCCGCGCGGCCTCGACGCCCGCGTTGAGCGCGAGCAGGTTGGTCTGGAAGGCGATCTCGTCGATGACACCGATGATATTGGTGATCTGCTGGGACGAATCCTTGATCTTGCCCATGGCGTCCACCGCGTGCCGGACGATCTGGCCTGAGTTTTCGGCGGCGCCACGCGTCGTCGCGACGACCTTGGCGGCCTCGCCGGCGTTGGCGGCCATCTTGTTCACGGTGTCGGTGATGAGATTCAACGCCGCGGCGGTTTCCTCCAGGCTGGCGGCTTGCTGCTCGGTCCGGCGGGAGAGATCGTCGGAGGCGCTGGCGATCTGGTCGGAGCCCGAATTGATGCCGGTGGCCGCCGTGGTGATGGCGTGCATCGCCTGCCGCAGACTTGCGGCGGTGGCGTTGAAATCGGCCCGGAGCTTTTCGTATTCGGCCGAAAACGATTGGTCTAATTGACTGGTGAGATCGCCCTTGGCGAGGTGAGCGAGGCCGGTGGCGAGCGCGGTCACGACGGCTTGCTGCTGCCGCTGAATCTCGGCGCGCGCCGCCTCGTTGATCTTGCGCTCGGCTTCGGCGGCTTGGCGTTGACGCTCCGCCTCCGCCTCGCTCGCCCTGAGCTTCAACCCATTGTTCTTGAAGACCTCGACGGCTCGCGCCATGGGGCCGATTTCGTCCTTGCGCTCCGTCCCCGTGACGGCGGCGGTAAGATCGCCATCGGCCAGTTTGCGCATCGTCAGCGCGATATTGTCGATGGGACGGGAGACCCAGGCGCGGATCGCGAAATAAGCGCCGGTCAAAACGAGAACCAGCCCTCCAATCACGGCAATATAGGTGATTACGATCGTGCTGGTTGCCAAGGCCGACATAGCCTCGTTGGCCTTGGCTTGCGCCGCCCTGCCCCCGTTTGTCAAAGTCGTCATGGCCTTGGCCGCGGGCGCGAACTCCGGGTCGCAATGCTCGAGAAATTCGGTTTGCGCCTCGAGGCCAGAGGAATCGGTTGCCAGATGAAGCTTCACACTCTTTCCGCAGGCCTGATCGAGAATGCCCAGGCCGCGCTTAAGGAGTTCATCAATGGCGGGGCCCTGTGTTTCGTCAGCGGCTTTCGCCTCTCCCATGAAATCGACGAACGTCTTCCGGGATGCTTCGAATTCATCGAGAGCTTGGCGATTGCGTTCAGCGGTTTTGGACAGGAGGAGAACGGCGATCGCCGCTCTCGCTTGATTGAGAGCCCTATTCGCGCGCGTCAGAGTCACCGAGGCCTGTCCCTGATGTTCGAACGCCTCGCGATAACCCCGGTCGATTCTCTGCATTCCGGTCGTCGCGAAAACCACCGAGGCAATAGAAAGAATACCTAATACCGAGAGAATAATAATGAATTTGCCAGCGATCGGTATGTGCTTCATTTCGATCCTCGCGTGACCCTTTTTAGGCGCAAATTTTTGAAGGCCTCTCAGACCGGAGTATTAGACATGGTTGTGTTAATATATATTTAAAGTTAACGTCGTAAATATGTAAAATTCAATAATTTATATATATGAAACACAGGTAGGATGCCCGGCTTTACCGCTAATACAAATAGGTATTTTATGTATAGCTCACACATATATATTACTGTAAGAGGCTTATCCCTTTGATTAAGGGTGGACTATATATAGTCGCCTAAGGGGTTTTGCCCGCGGGCGGAATTAGTAGCTTAAGCGTGGTAATAAGTTTCGGCAGATCGTCTTGAACGACAGC
>JBEKFQ010000027.1:0-44845 GCA_050013235.1 Beijerinckiaceae bacterium | reverse complement strand
GATTGAGTTTATGAGCCGCCGCCAAATGATGATGTTCAGCTGCCGCATGTTGAGAAGCGGCCGCGAGATGAGCTTCGGCGGTCGGTTTCTTCCCGGCCACGGACGCCGCTTTTGCCGGAGAACCTGTGCCGGGTTTAGGCGTGGTTTTGCTTGTCGTCACAACCGGTGTTCCTTCTGTTGCTCGGAACGAGCAACATAGCAGCGGATGATCGGGCCGGTATAGGCTCGGGAAACACTCATTGAGCCACTCCTCACCGCCTTAGCTGCCCTGCCGCCGGACCCACCTGCCGCCGGACCCAAAGGCCTCTTTCCCTTTGGCGCGGATCGAGGTGGGCGAAATAACAGTGAATGCCGCCGCCCTCACTCGAAATTCGAACGCTCCCGAGGCCGCGCCGATAAGAGTCGGCATCATGCCTGGCTTGATGCGCATGCCGAAGGACCGGCCTTGCGCTTTTCCGGCCGGGAGAAGGAGAACCCGCGGCCGGAATTCTTAGAACTGGTCCGACCGCCGGAGAGCCACTTGAGCATCCCCGCTTCCGCTGCGACCTGGGAAAGCCTCTCCTCGGCAAGGAGGACTTGATCGGCGGCGGCGTCACGGGCGGCGATCAACTCGCGTAAGCCATCGCTCAATGGGCTTTGTGGGCCGCCGTCACCGGCTGCCCGTTCGGCGGCAATGAGATCGTCGACGCCATCGAATTGCTCAAGGCCGCTCCTGGCGATCTTGACGAACAACGCCGCCCGTTTGACGGCCTCTTGCGCCTTGTCATTTCGGGGCCATGGGAGATTGGGTACTCATCCTCTATTCCTCGGCTTTGGAAATGGCATGGGCCAGACCAAGCGCGCCAAGGCTGCGGGCCGCACGCGTCCGTCACGAGCACGAGTTCGCCAGCGTCGGCGGGCACGCCTGCGGCAATGGATGAAGTCAGGGTTTCGGCGGCGAGGATGAGACTGGCGGCACGGTGAATCGCGGTGCGCGTGAGAACGTCGTCTTGCCGGTCAGAGCCCAGGCGGCCGGACAGCTCGGCGCAAAGGTCACGAAATTGCCGGCCCAGACGGGTGCGGCCGTCGACGCGGGCTTGGGATTTCTTGACAATCGACCACACGACGCACCTTGGACATGAGAGGAAAGAACCGATTTTCCTGTGTGTGTGCTGTTTGACCGTGAAATCGCGTCTAAATATAGAACACTTATCGCGGCGATGCGCAAGGGATAGATGGTGGATAGTACTCTAATTTGAAATTTGAATCGCTTGACGGATGCTCTCGCCGGGGCCTCCCATGCTATGCTTAGTCCAAAGAAAGCAAGAGGAGATTTATATGCGAAAATTTGTGGCGGGCATAATCGTGGGGTTGGTTCTTGGAGGTCTCTTCGCTGCGCTTGGGGCTGGCGTTTTTCGGAACTGGAACGTTGACCAGGTGGAGCGTAACAAAGGAGGGTGAAGAAGTTTGCAGCGATCCTACCGTTGATACGGCAAGCAAAGAAATTGAGTGCGATCGATATGCCTACCATACCCATTTTTAAAATCGGCGACTTTGCTGATGCCGGGGAGCAAAAAGCTGAAGGGCCGGTCAAAAGATGACGATTTTGAATGGCCATTCGCTGACGAGCCTCAAGGAAAAGCTCATCAAGATCGGCGCTAAGAGCCCGTCCGGGACCTCTTGCCGGGCACCGGTAGGCCGGAGATTTTCGAGCGTTTTGACCGTGAGTGCCTTTGCCATTTCCGTTTTCCGCAAAATCAATTTGTCATCTCGGGGTAACATGGGGTAACAAAATAGGGCTGTCTGTGGCTGTTGCCCTGTGTCCTGAACATTAATAAACATTCTATTCAACATAAAGGAAAGACTAGAGAAATTTGATGCGGGATGTCTTGATGCGTCTGGCTATTTCGCAGCGTGGAATTCGACTGTTAATCGACTTGTCGCAGGTTCGAGTCCTGCTCAGGGAGCCAATTGCCCGAAGATCAAAGAGTTGTCCGGGCGCTGAGCCGCTCTTTGGTGGCCGTTCCGCCGATTCTCGTGTCCGCCGATTCTCCCGGAGCGAACGAGCGTGGCCTATGTGCTCATAGGCGGAGTCTCCAAATGCGTGGGGCCATGCAAATGTGCTGGACCAAGCAATTGCATGGGACGAAGCAGTGCCCGTGAATGACTTGGGCGAACCGTTAGCGAACGATAAATGTGGGTTATGTATAATTCAAATTGACTGATCGGGCCTTTCTATTAAATTAAACGCTGCCTGAGTCTAGCAGACTTCTTCCGCCGGCTTTGGTCCGCCCTGGCTGCGGCTTCCTCTGGCCAGGGCGGCAATTTTTTGTGGCGTGAGTTTTGGGGGCCTGGTGCGCTCGCATTGCGTAATTCGCTTGCCCCGGCATGGCCACGGATCCAATTGGAATATCCCCCCGTGATACAGCCGGGTGGAAACCACTCTAAATCGAGATCGCTTCTCCATCCGCCCCTTCAGCCGCCGGACTCCCCGTGGGGGCCGCCACGGCCCGGTAAATCTTCAGCCGCTTCACCCGGCGCGGGTCGGCGTCCAACACTTCGAACTCGAAACCGTCTTTCGCAATGATTTCGCCGCGCACGGGGACGTGGCCGGCAAGCGCGGTCACCAAGCCGCCGACGGTATCGACCTCTTCGGCATCGCTAATCGTGTTGAGGTCGGTGCCGAGCGCGATGGAGACCTCTTCGATTCCGGCGCGGGCATCGGCGATGAACCCACCGTCCTCCAAAGATTCGATCTTGGGTCCGTCGTCGAGGTCGTGCTCGTCCTCGATATCGCCAACGATCATTTCGACAATGTCCTCGATCGAGACGAGACCGTCGGTGCCGCCATATTCGTCGATGACGAGCGCCATGTGGGTGCGCGTGGTCTGCATCTTGACCAGGAGATCGAGCGCCGGCATGGAGGGTGGCACGAATAGGACGGGGCGCAGGATCTTGGCGGCCGAGAGCGGCAAGCCGAGGTCGAGCGCGCCGAGCGACATCACAAGTTTGTGCCCCGGCTCACCTTCCGCGGATTCCGTGCTTGCCGGCGCGGGTTTCTCCGCCGAAGCGATGTAATCGATGAGATCGCGGATATGAATCATGCCGCGCGGATCGTCCAACGTATCGCCGTGAACGGGCAGGCGGGAATGGCCGGCCGTGCGGAACACGGCGAGCACTTCGGCCAAGGTCATGGTTATGGCGACCGCGCAAATATCCGCGCGGGGCACCATCACGTCGACGACGCGCAGCTCGTGCAAGGCCAGCACGTTTTTCATCATCGTGCGTTCTTGCGCGGAAAAATCCGTCTGCGCCGACGTATCCTCCAAAGCGTCTTGGATGTCGTCGCGGATAGAGGCGCCCGACAGGCCAAAGACCGCGCGAAGCCTGTCGATCAGCCGCGGCTTGGAGCCTGACCGTTCATCGCCGGTCACGGTCGAATCCGGCCCTGATTGCTCTGCATTCGTCATGGCGAAACGCGTCTGTCTTCCGCGGTTTGAGGGGGTTCGGCGAGGGGATCGCGATAGGGCGAGGCGATGCCTTGCGCCGCAAGCGCCTTGATTTCCGCCGCTTCCATTTCCTCCGCCTCGGCTTCGTCTTCGTGATCGAACCCGAGAAGGTGGAAAAAGCCATGCACGATCATATGCGCGAGATGATCGCGCAGGCTCTTGCCCTCTTCCGCCGCTTCGCGCGCCACGGTTTCATAGGCAATGACGATATCGCCAAGGGCTGGCGCATAACCTTCGAAATCGGCGGGGAAGGAGAGCACATTGGTGGGCTTGTCCTGGCCGCGCCACTTCGCATTGAGCGCTTGGATGAAAGCATCGTCGCAAAGCACGATGCTGACTTCGGTATCCGCCGTCAGGGTCTCGCCGCTCTCCGCCAAGGCCGCGTCCACGGCGTTCCGGGCGAGTGCGTCGATGCCGTCCACGCTGTTCCAGGCTTCGGCTTCGATGGCGATGTCGATCGAGAGGCTCATCGTTCCGGCGTTCCCTTGAAGGCGGCGGCCGCCGCGTCATGGGCGCGCCGCGATGCGGATTCGTAAGCGCCGACGATCCGGCGCACCAGATCGTGGCGGACCACGTCGCCTTCGCGAAAGATGACGTGGCCGATGCCCTCGAACCCCGAGAGCAGCGAGATCGCCTCGCTCAAGCCGGAGCGCTGGCCATGCGGCAGGTCGATTTGGGTGGGGTCGCCGGTGACGATCATGCGCGACCCCTCGCCGAGGCGCGTCAGAAACATTTTCATCTGCATCGAGGCGGCATTTTGCGCTTCGTCCAGCAAGACGCAGGCATTGGTGAGGGTGCGGCCGCGCATGAACGCCAGTGGCGCCACTTCGATCATGCCGGTCTGCATGCCGCGCTCGACGATGCGCGGGTCCATGAAATCGTTCAAAGCGTCGAAGATCGGACGCAGATAGGGATCGACCTTGTCGCGCATGTCGCCGGGCAGGAAACCGAGCCGCTCGCCGGCCTCGACGGCGGGACGCGACAGAATCAGCCGCTCGACCACGCCCTGTTCCAGCATCGAGACGGCATGGCCGACGGCGAGCCAGGTCTTGCCGGTTCCGGCCGGCCCCTCGGCAAAGACGAGTTCGTTTTGCTTCAGCGCGCGCAAATAGACATTTTGCGCCGCATTGCGGGCGCGCACGGGCCCGCGTTTGCGGGTCGCGATTTGCTCGAAGGATAGCTTCTCGCCTTCCGTGCCGGTGCCCGCCGGAAACAGGATGCCTTGCAGCGTCCCTTCCTGGATCGCTCCGTCGACATCGCCTAGAGTGACGCGTTGGCCCGATTTCACGCGGTCGTAAAGGTCTTGCAGCACCACACGCGCTCGCTCGCAGCTCTCCGGCGGCCCTTTGAGCGTGACTTGATTGCCGATGGCATGGGCGACGACGCCAAGGCTGCGTTCGATCTTGGCAAGGTTCTGATCATATTGCCCGAAAAGGACGGAGGCGAGACGATTGTCGGGGAAGGTGAGGATCACCTCGCCCGGCAGAGAGAGCTGGCCCGGCAAGGCGGCGGGTGCAAGACCACCCAGGCCAAGGGGTGAGGCAGGAGCGGCGGCGGGACGGTTCGATGGTCGCAAGCCTTAAACCTCTCGGGATAGGGGGGTGGGAACGGGATTTTCAGATAAAACCAGCGTGCCGAACAGCGAATTGGTGCTGGCCCCCGTGATTGTGACAGAGGCGATCTCGCCGATCAGAGCGGCCGGGCCGTCGGCTTGCACCGGCTGGAGATAGGGCGACTTGCCCGCGATCTGGCCGAGATGGCGGCCCAATTTCTCGAACAAGACGTCGAAGGTCCGCCCAATCATGCTTCGGTTGAAGGCCTGGCGTTGGTCTTCGACAAGCTGTTGGAGCCGGATCAGCCGGTCTTTCATGACATCTTCGCCGACTTGATCGGGAAAGTCCGCGCCGGGCGTGCCGGGCCGGGCGGAATATTTGAACGAATAGGTGCTGGCGAAATCGACGTCGCGGATGAGATCGAGCGTCGCCTCGAAATCGGCTTCGGTCTCGCCGGGAAAGCCCACGATAAAGTCGGACGAAAGCGCGATACCGGGCCGTGCCTCGCGGATTCGAGCCACGAGATCGCGATAGGCGGCAGCGGTATGCTTGCGGTTCATCGCCTTCAAGATCCGGTCCGAACCCGATTGCACCGGCAGATGCAGGAAAGGCATGAGGGCCGGCAGGTTGCGATGGGCTTCCACCAGATCGCGGCTCATGTCGTTGGGATGGCTGGTCATGTAACGAATCCGGCTCAATCCCTCGATGCCCGCGAGCCGCGCACAGAGCGAGGCCAAGCTGGCCGTGCGGCCGGCTTCGTCCAACCCGTGGTAGCCGTTAACGTTTTGTCCCAGCAGCGTGACCTCCCGGACACCGGCCTGTGCCAATCCCTCGGCTTCACGCATGATTTGCGCCACCGGCCGCGACAATTCCGCGCCGCGTGTGTAGGGGACGACGCAGAAGGTGCAGAACTTGTCGCAACCCTCTTGAATCGTGAGGAAAGCGCTGACGCCCCGCGCCCGCGTCTGCTTTGGGGTTGCTTGGGGCAACTCCGCGAATTTGCCTTCGAGTTCGAATTCCGTATCGATCAGGCGATTATACGAATTGGCGCGGGCGATCAGGCCGGGCAGGCGGTGATAGCTTTGCGGCCCCACGACGAGATCGACAGCCTTCTCGCGTCGCAAAATTTCGCTGCCCTCGGCTTGGGCGACGCAGCCCGCCACCACGACTTGGGTCGCGAGGCCCCCGGCTTTGCGCTCCTGCTTCAGCTCCCGGATCTTGCCGAGTTCGGAAAATACTTTTTCCGAGGCGCGCTCGCGGATGTGGCAGGTGTTGAGGATGACGAGATCGGCTTCCTCGATGACGGCGGTCTCGTCGAACCCTTCCGGCGCCAGCAGGTCCGTCATGCGCTGGGCGTCGTAGACGTTCATTTGGCAGCCGTATGATTTGACGAAGAGTTTGCGCCGGTTTGGAGCGGCGCCGACCGGTTCTGGCCTCGGCGATTCGCGGCTTTGCCGCGAGCGGTCCCCGGCTTCGCCGGCAGTCGCGCCCTGCCTTTCGATCAAGTCCGTCATTGCGAATCGATCATGGAATTGACTGTCACACGCCTCCAATTGCGCTTGTTCCTTAGGCGGAAATGCCCCGGGAGACAAGAAATCAGCGCTTTTTTAACGCAATGTAAGGTGTCGTCCGGGCGTTTGCCATAAGACGCCTTGCAAATTTAAGCCCTTTTCACTTCGATGAGAACAGGGCTATCCAATTTTAATGAAAGGATAGACTAAGCCACCGGCCGGCGCATGATATAAGCGAGTGCCGTTTCGCCGCCGGCTTTGCGGTAATAGGATTTGCGCTCGCCGACGGTCTCGAAACCGAAACGTCTGTAGAGCGCCAAGGCGGGCTGGTTTTCCGCTTCCACCTCTAGAAACAGGCTCTTGACGCCTTTGGCCGCGAGCAAGCTCAGATTGGCCTCGAGAAGACGGCCCGCGATGCCCTGGCCCCGTTTGCGCGGCAGTACGGCGATCGTCAGGACTTCCGCCTCGTCGGCCGCGCGGCGGGACAGGATGAAGCCTTGAAGGTCGTCGGCCTTCGAGCCAAAAGCGCCATCTCCGAGGGTGGAGGGGGCGGCCAACAGGGCTTCGATATCGTTTTGCGGCCAAGGAAATGCGAAACAGGCAGCATGAATGGCCGCGCAAGCTTGGCCGTGTTCGACGCGTAGCGGCCGGATCGCCGGCGGGGAGCTCTTCGTAAACAGGCCAAAGCTTTTCGTAAAAAGGCCAAACATGACAATCAAACCGGGGCTGGCGCCGCCATGGGTTTGGCGTCGGGCGCTTTGAGATAAAGAGGGCGCGGCGGCGCGGTCAAGGGATCTGCCAAAAGACCAAGGCGCGCGACATAGGCAATATCCGGCGTGATCCGGTCTCCCACGATCTCCGCCTCGATCCCGAGCGACCAAGCCTCGATGGCCATCATCGGCGCGCCGGACCCGGCCAGACGCAGGGGACCCTCGCCAAGTTTGCGGACCGCCTCTTTGACGTCGCCGAAGCGCGGGCTTTGCAAGAGCCGGCCGTCTTCCAGGAAGGCCGCGTAATAGACGTGACCGTGACGGGCATCGATCGCGACCGCGATGGTTCCCGGTTTCTCCTCGAGGATGAGAGGGGCGGCGAGGGCGGCAAGCGTCGAGACGCCGACGGCGGGGATCCCCCAGCAGAGAGCGATCGCGCGGGCGGCGGCGATCCCGACACGCAAGCCGGTGAAGGAGCCCGGCCCGACCGTGACGGCCACGCGCCCAAGCGATTCAAAGCCGCCCTCCGTCTTGGCCATGACCCGTTCGATGAGCGGGATGAGGGCTTCCGCATGGCCGCGTTCCATGCCGAGCGTTTCTTGCGCCTCGGGCACCGAGGCTCCGTCCGCCAAGACACAAGCCGAAACCGCGGGCAGCGCCGTATCGATCGCGAGGATTTTCATTGGGACGACTGTGACCGGTTTATCTCCGCCGATCAAATCATTCGATTCGGCCTCGAAGCCTTGTCCACAAAAGTTGCGGACACTTATCATCAAGAAATGGCACTAACTTTTTGTGATCCAGTGCCTTTCGTAAGTTTCCGTGCGGTCCGCCTCGGAAGCGGGGGATCGCTCGCCGTCCCTCAAATCTGCTCCACCGCGCGCACTTCCGGGATGAAGTGCTGGAGCAGGTTCTGGATGCCGTGTTTCAAGGTCGCGGTCGAGGAGGGACAGCCTTGGCAGGAGCCTTTCATCGCGAGATAGACGGTGCCGTCGCGAAATCCCTTGAAGGTGATGTCGCCGCCGTCGGCCGCCACCGCCGGGCGCACGCGGGTTTCGATGAGATCCTTGATCGTATCGACGATCTCGATGTCATCGGCCGAAAAGAACTCGTCCGTCTCCGCGCCATCGCTCGTCTTGTTGGGGGCGAGCAGCGGCGCGCCGGAGGTGAAATGCTCCATGATGGTGCCGAGCACCGCGGGTTTGAGACCCTGCCAGTCCGTATTGTCGCTCTTGGTCACGGTCACGAAATCCGTGCCGTAGAACACGCCCGTCACGCCTTCGATGTCGAAGAGAGCCTGGGCCAGCGGCGAGCGCGCGGCCGATTTGATGTCGCGGATATCGAGCGTTCCCTCCGGCAGGACAGGCTTTCCCGGAAGAAATTTGAGGGTCGCCGGATTGGGGGTGGTCTCGGTATGGATGAACATGGGGCGGCCTCTTCCCGTTTCGCCGATTAAATGGCGCAGCAAATTCTTTTGAGATATGGGCCAGTCCGCGCCCAATCACAAGCCGGGGCCTGCATTGCGTTGCCGGTATATCTGCCGGACTCACCAGTCGAGCGCGTTGGCTTAAGCCGCGCTGGCTTCGGTTTCGGCGGCTTCCGCGCCGGCGCTTCCCGCCTTGGCGGCAGGCACGGCCCGCAAGATCACTTTGCCGTCCTCGGTCGCGACCGAGAGATCCATGCCCGCCGCCTTGGCGACCAGGCCGGTGTAATAGGGTTGGATGCCATGCGCATCGACGGAGCCTTCGACCTCGCCCGCAAGGAGATGCGTCACATGGCTCGCCAGTTTGAAATTCGGGCCGCTGGCTTCGAGCTGGATCGTCAATTCGTCGTCGACGCCCGAAATCGTGACTTCGATCACGCCGCCGCGTGGAATTGCGGCGACGGCGATAAGGTAAAGGTTGAGGATGAGTTTGACTTTGTTTTTCGGCAGCAGGGCCCGCGTGGCGTTCCAGGCGAGCTTCGTGCGTTCGTCGGCGAGAAGGCCGCGCGCGACTTGTTCGGCATCGCCCGTATCGATCGACGCGCCGGCCGAGCCCGCCGCGCCAAAGGCCAGGCGGCAGAATTGCAGGCGGGCGGAGGCGCCGCGCGCGCTCTTCTTGATGAGGTCGAGAGCAAAGCCCCGCATATCCTCGTCTTTTTCGTCCTCGAGAACTTCGAGACCGTTGATGATCGCGCCGACCGGGCTGATCACGTCGTGGCAGACGCGCGAGCACAACAGGGCGGCGAGGTCGAGAGAATCGAGGGAATAGGCCGTCATCGTCTCATCCATAAGCTGGCTGCTCGGGTCGAACTCAAACGGTAGCTAACCGGCGAATGGTTAATACGGCGTTTAAGTTTCGAATCACCGGGGGAACAACGCATCATTTGATAACCGCCGTCCCGCCGCCTGAAAAGAGTCTTCGCGCTCCTTGGCCGGGGAATGCGGTCGAAAAGAGCGGGAAGAACTGGAAATCGAAAAAGCCGCGAAGGCCCCGCGTTGCCGCCGCGAGCTTGGTCTGGACGCAAAGACGGCCTATTCGCGGGAGTTGTTCCCACGTTTTTGGCGATCCTCTCCGGCTGACAGAGCGAAAGTCATACCCTATACGCGGGCGCGAAGCGTGGTATTCTGTGCGTTTGCGGCCCGCTCGATTCATCCGGCGCCTTAACCGGTGGCGGGCCATTTCGACACATCGACGTCCCGAGAGATCACGGACGTCCCGAGAGATCACGAAGCACACCATGACGCCGTTCTATCGTATCCAGCGCCTGCCCCCTTACGTTTTCGAGGAAGTGAACCGCATCAAGGCCACGGCCCGGAAGGCGGGGGCGGATATTATCGATCTCGGCATGGGCAATCCCGATCTCGATGCGCCCCGGCACGTCAAGGACAAGCTGATCGAGACGGTCAACAAAACCCGCATCGACCGCTATTCCGCCTCCAAGGGCATTGCTGGTTTGCGGCGTGCGCAGGCTGGCTATTACGCCCGCCGCTTCGGCGTGAAGGTCAATCCCGACACCCAGGTCGTCGCGACCTTGGGCTCGAAGGAAGGGTTCGCCAATATGGCCCAGGCGATCACCGCGCCGGGCGATGTCATCGTGGTGCCGGACCCCTCCTATCCCATCCATGCGTTCGGCTTTCTCATGGCCGGCGGGACGATCCGCTCGATTCCGGCCGAGCCGACGCCGAATTTTTTCGCGCTGCTCGAGCGCGCGCTGATCCATTCCATCCCCAAGCCGATCGCTGTGGTGGTGTGTTATCCTTCCAATCCCACCGCGCACGTCGCCTCGCTCGATTTCTACAAAGACCTCGTGCATTTCGCGAAGAAGCACGAGATTTTCATCCTCTCCGATCTCGCTTATGCCGAACTCTACTTTAACGCCGAGCCGCCGCCTTCCGTTCTGCAAGTAGAAGGCGCGCTCGACGTGACGGTGGAATTCACCTCCATGTCGAAAACCTATTCCATGGCGGGGTGGCGCATCGGATTTGCGGTTGGCAACGAGCGGCTGATTTCGGCGCTAACGCGGGTCAAATCCTATCTCGATTACGGCGCCTATACGCCGATCCAAGTCGCCGCCACCGCCGCGCTCAACGGCCCCGACGATTGCATCAACGAGATGCGCGCCATCTACAAAAAGCGCCGCGACGTGATGGTGGAGGCCTTCAGCAAAGCCGGCTGGCCGCTCCCTTCGCCCGATGCCTCCATGTTCATCTGGGCCCAGGTCCCCGAACGCTTCCGCGATCTCGGCAGTTTGGAATTCTCCAAGCTGATGATCGAGAAGGCCGAGGTCGCCGTCGCGCCGGGGATTGGCTTTGGCGAGCAGGGCGAAGGCTTCGTGCGCTTGGCCCTGGTGGAGAACGAGCAACGTATCCGGCAAGCCGCGCGCGGTTTCCGCCGGCTGATGGATGCCGCCGATAGCGGCAGCCTCGATAATGTGGTGCGCTTGGCGCGGTAGAGGCGAGGAATGGCTTGGAGGCATGGAAGAGCTTGCTTGGACGATAAAGATAGGCAAGCTCTCGAGGCGTTTTCGCGCGGGCAAATGATAGCGCGCGATTAAATTATGGGCCAATAGTTCCCGTAAATAAGAGTGCGAGCCTGACGTAGATCCCAGCATGTAAAAAATTTTCGCCCGAAAGCCCATATCCATAAAACTTTAATGGCTTTTAAAAACGCGATTTAAAGAATTATTTTTATGCTCGGGCTGAAATTCCCAAAATGGAGGCTGGATGATCTCCCGATCATCGAAGCTTAAAAAATCGTAAATTTTGGGAATTGCGCGACCGGGAAACCAAGCTTAAACAGAGCTTGATTACGGCGTCGTGACCGCGCGATCAAACAGAGTATCCATGGCTAAGCAGCATGCCTCCCTCGATCGTCATGACGGACCCGCCAAAAAGGCGGCGGTGCTGGCCTTCGCGCTCTTGGCGGTTCAGTTGACTGGATTTTCCGCGCCAAGCGGCGAGGCTTCGAAGCCTGCCTCCGCCGCCAAGCCGACCGGTCCCGGAGCGGGCGCATCCCACGCCGCATTGCGCGTCATTGCTTTTGGTTCGTCCTCGACCCAAGGCGCCGGGGCGTCCTCGCCCTCGGCGTCCTATCCCGCGCAATTACAGGTGGACCTGATGCGCATGGTGCCCAAGGGGGAAACCGTCGAGGTCGTGAATCGCGGCATCGGCGGTCAAGATGCCGACGACATGATCCAGCGCCTCCAATCCGATGTGATTGCGCCGAGACCCAATGTCGTGATTTGGCAAACCGGCAGCAACGATCCTCTGCGCGGAGTGCCGCTCGGCCGGTTCGAGGCCGATATGCGCGAAGGTATCAAAGCCCTGCGCCAGGCCGGCGTGGCCGTCATTTTGATGGAACCGCAATGGTGCCCCCGCCTCGACCAAGCCGCTCATGCCGATGATTACCGGCAGGCGGTCCGCAAGATCGGGCAGGATCTCGACGTTCCCGTCATCCGCCGCTCGGACATGATGCACCAGTGGATCGCCGAGGGTCGGATGACTCGTGCCCAGATGCTCGCCCCGGACGGTCTGCATATGGCGGATGGCGGCTATGCCGAACTCGCGCGTGATATCGCGCCCATGGTCCTCAAAGCCGCCGTGATCGAGCCAGCCGCGACGGCGGCCTCGCGGTCCAAGTAAGCGGCGGAGCCCGGCCGGATTCGCGCTTTTTTCTCGGCACGCCATGCAACCTTTGCCGGTTCCCCAAGCTTAAGATTATATAAAGTCTGTGCGCGGAGAACTGGTTATGAGCTTGCTCCTTCTTATTATCGTGCTTGTTATCTTGTTCGGCGGCGGGGGATATTATGGCCATCGCGCCGGATATTACGGCGGCGGCGGCCTTGGGATCATCGGCCTCGTCTTGATTGTGCTCGTTCTATTCTTGCTCTTCGGGCACGGCGGAGGGTTGCACATTTAAATTTTGACCGCGCCGCTGTTCATTTTGCGTGCGGTGCGGTATTAGCCGCGCTATTATGACAAAATAGCAAAGGCAGAGTCAGATCGATTCATGAGTAATTTCAACGAAGAACGCGTCCTGAGCGTCCATCATTGGACCGATAGGCTTTTCAGTTTCCGCACCACGCGCGATCCCTCGTTCCGTTTCCGGAGCGGTCAGTTCACGATGATCGGCATTCCCGTCAATGGGAAACCGCTGCTGCGCGCCTATAGCGTCGCCAGTGGTTTTTACGAGGACGAGCTGGAATTTTTCAGCATCAAGGTCCAGGACGGGCCGTTGACGTCGCGCCTTCAACATTTGAAGGAGGGCGACACGCTCTTGGTGAGCCGCAAGCCCACCGGCACCTTGGTGCTCGATAATCTCGCGCCCGGCAAACATCTCTATCTGCTCGGCACCGGCACCGGACTCGCGCCTTTCCTCAGCGTCATCAAGGACCCCGAGACCTATGAGCGGTTCGAGAAGGTGATCGTCGTCCATGGCGTGCGTCATGTCGCGGATTTGGCTTATAGCGAGATCATCACGGAGATCCTCCCCAAGGACGAACTCATCGGCGAATTGGTGCGGGATCAGTTGATCTATTATCCCACCGTCACGCGCGAACCCTTCCGCAACCAGGGCCGGATCACGGCGCTGATGGAAAGCGGCAAGCTGTTCTCCGATGTCGGCTTGCCGCCCATGAACCGCGACGACGACCGTTTCATGCTCTGCGGCAGCCCGCAAATGATCGCCGAAGTGCGCGCCTTGCTCGACGCCAAGGGCTGGCAAGAAGGCAACCACGGCGAGCAAGGCCAATTCGTGATCGAAAAGGCCTTCGTGGAGAAGTGACGGCGCGCGCCTTCTTAAAGAACTGACGGCGTCGAAATTTTCCCTGTGTCTGATGCTGCAAGGCGATGTCCGGATGGTTCGGCCGGATAGCGCAATTCATTAACCAAAGCGCGAGTCTTTGCGCCCAAGCCGCAAGCGGGCGAGTCTCGCGTTTCGGTCCTCGGAAGCCCGGAAACTGGCTAGCGGAGGCAAACTTTTAACGGTCGAACTTTAATCATGGGCCCAGGGGTTGTCCCGCTCGTGGATCGACCTGATGCGCCGTCTCGCCGTGTCAGGATCGTTGATCCACCAGCCCAGAAACGCGTGGGCCGGTTTTCCCTGACAGCCGTGGCTACGGATGTCAGGGCCGGACCACTAGCTGTGATTGAAGCGTGTAAATGCGTCCGAACCATCGTCAAGACAGTTCCCCGGCATCGCGAAGCGTTGGCCGCCGCCCAGCCAATGAATCGAGCCTTCGTTCCGCCGGTCTTTCCGGCGCGCGGGCGCTCACCCGGCTGATTCTCCTGCTGCTCGAGAATCTCGGCACGATCGACCGCGACAGGGTGCGCGTGGCGCTCGAACGGCAAAATCAACAGAACCGTGGCGATCGCGATCCCAACCGGCTGCATGTTGGCTATGAAGGGTCTTGGGAGCCTTTGCCCGAGGCCTATCCGCCAGCGGTCTTCCTCGATTCCCAATGGGACGATGACGAACTCGAGCCCTTGCGGCTCCGCGATCCCGTCACCGGACCCGCCACTCCGGACGCGCCGGGATCGGATCGCGCACCGTTCGCGCCTCCGCCGCCTGCCGCGGAAAAGCTTGCGATGCCCGTGGATTATGGAAGCGCCTTTGCCGGCTTGACGCAGCCGTTGTGGCGCACGCCCTTTATCGCTTTGCCCGGCGTCCGCTACGTCCGCACGCCCGATAGTTTGTTGCGCCGGGCCAAGACAGACCAAAACGCCGGTGAACCGGAGGCGCCCATCCCGCCGTTGGCCGTGGATGAGCTGGCCGCTCTCCAGCCCCGGCCAGCCGCCGAGGCGGAGGAGGATGCGGGTCCAGAAGCCGCCATCGCGCCGGGGTTGACCACACCGCTTGGCGGGCCGCAGCGGCTCAATCTCAAAAGCGGCTATGGCATCGAAGCGCCCCGGCCCGCCAATGACGAGGATGCGCCATCGGCTCCCGCGGAGCACGTGCCACCGCCTGTCGAGGCGCGGACGCCGGACGCTAGCCCGAATGCCCAGGCTTTCGCCGTGGTCGTGCGCCCCAAGGCATCGCGCGTATCCTTGCCTGTGCAAGAGCCGGCCGTGGAAGAGCAGGCGGCGCGGCACCCGCGCGCCAAAGCCTCCAAGCGCCCAATCGCGGATGGTGGCTGGGACTATCCGCCAGTGCCTCTTCTCGCCGAGCCGCGCAAGCCCCAGGGCCTTGCGATGACCGCCGAGGCGCTGGAGCAAAACGCGCGGCTGTTGGAAAGCGTGTTGGAGGATTTCGGCATTCGAGGCGAGATCATCCATGTGCGCGCGGGTCCGGTGGTCACGCTTTACGAACTCGAACCGGCGCCGGGGATGAAATCGTCGCGGGTCATCGGGCTTGCCGACGATATCGCGCGCTCCATGTCGGCTCTGTCCGCCCGCGTGGCCGTCGTGCCTGGCCGCAACGCCATTGGGATCGAATTGCCGAACGAGCGGCGCGAGACCGTCTATTTCCGCGAGCTGGTCGATTCCGAAGCGTTTCGCTCCACGCCGCACAAGCTGGCGCTGTGCCTGGGCAAGACGATTGGCGGCGAGAACGTCATCGCCGAACTCGCGAAAATGCCGCATCTTCTCGTCGCTGGTACCACCGGGTCCGGCAAGTCGGTTGCGATTAACACGATGATACTGTCGTTGCTCTACCGGCTGCGGCCGGACGAATGCCGCCTGATCATGGTCGATCCCAAAATGCTCGAACTCTCCGTCTACGACGGCATTCCGCATCTTCTGACGCCGGTCGTCACAGATCCCAAGAAAGCCGTCGTCGCGCTGAAATGGGCGGTCCGGGAGATGGAGGATCGCTACAAGAAAATGTCCAAGGTCGGCGTGCGCAATATCGATGGGTTCAATGCCCGCGTGACGCAGGCGGCCGAGGCGGGCGAGACCATCATGATCGGTGTCACGACGGGCTACGACAAGGAGACCGGCAAGCCGATCCTGGGCGAGGAAGCGCTCGATCTGACGCCGCTGCCCTATATCGTCGTCATCGTCGACGAAATGGCCGATCTGATGATGGTCGCGGGCAAGGAGATCGAAGGGGCGATCCAGCGCCTGGCGCAGATGGCGCGCGCGGCCGGCATCCATCTCATCATGGCGACGCAACGGCCCTCCGTCGATGTCATCACCGGCACGATCAAGGCCAATTTTCCGACGCGCATTTCTTTCCAGGTCACGTCGAAAATCGACAGCCGGACGATTCTGGGCGAGCAAGGCGCGGAGCAACTGCTTGGCCAAGGCGACATGCTGCACATGCAGGGCGGCGGCCGGATTTACCGCGTCCACGGCCCCTTCGTTTCCGACGACGAGGTCGAAAAGGTCGTCGCGCATCTGAAGGCGCAGGGACAGCCGGATTATCTCGAGAGCGTCACCGACGATGTCGAGACGGCCGCGGCGGAGGCTTCCGAGCCAGATGCCGACGGCGCGGTCTTCGACAAAAGCGCGATGGCCTCCGAGGATGGCAACGAACTCTACGATCAAGCCGTCAAAATCGTGCTGCGCGACAAGAAATGTTCGGTCTCCTACGTTCAGCGCCGCATGCAGATCGGTTATAATAAAGCGGCGTCGCTGATCGAGCGGATGGAAAAGGAAGGCGTGCTCGGGCCCGCCAACCACAGCGGCAAGCGCGAAATTCTGGCCCATAGCCGCGCGCGGGTGATCCATGGCGCGGAGCCCGGGGATTTGGACGAGGAGGCTTGAGCCGTGGCTAGAGCGCGTTCCGCTTTGGTGGAATCACCAAAGCGAAGAGAATTCGCTCTCTTTTTAAGAAGTTAGAGCATGTCCTCGATCGAAAAAGTCTGCAACTTTTTCGGGACATGCTCTAGACTCTAGGACTCGTGGCGGGGTGCAAATCGCCGCGAGTCTTGTCTTAGCCTTCCAACGCCCGCCGGGCCGCGTCGATTGCGCTGATTTCGGCTTCCGATAAAGCGGGCCGTTCGAGATCGAGACCGTCGAAGGCGGCAAGTATGGCTTCGGCGACCACGAGCCGCGCGTACCATCTGTGATTGGCGGGTACGACGAACCAAGGCGCGTGCGATGTCGCGGTCGCTGCGATGGCGGCATCGTAGGCCTCCATATAGGCGGGCCAGAACTCACGCTCCTTCACGTCGCTGGGGTCGAATTTCCAGTTCTTGAGCGGATCGTTCAGGCGTTCCAGCAATCGCTTCTTTTGTTCCTCGAACGTGATGTTGAGGAATATTTTGACGATACGGGTTCCCTCGCGAGCGAGGTGGTGTTCGAAGGCGGCGATATCCTCGAGACGTTTGTCCCAGAACCCTGCCTTGTCCAACAGGCTTTTGGGAAAGCCCTCTTGCCCGAGAATTTCGGGATGCACCCTTGTGACCAGGACGGACTCGTAATGCGACCGGTTGAAGACACCGATCATGCCCAGCGCGGGTAAGGCGCGGGAAATGCGCCAAAGGAAATCATGGGTGTATTCGTCCGGGGTTGGAGTCTTGAACGACATCACCGTGAGGCCCTGCGGATGGATCCCCTCGGTCACATGTTTGATGGTGGAATCCTTACCGCCGCAGTCCATGCCTTGCACCACGACCAGAATGGCGGCGGCTTTCGAAATGTAAAGTCTCTCTTGCAACGCCGATATTCTGGTGATGCGGTCCCTCAACAGGGCAACGGCGGCGGTTTCCTCGAGAGCGGCGGGATGGATGTCGCTGGGACCGCAATTTGCCAGTTTAAAGCCTTTGCCGGAAGTGATCCGGCAGCGATCGAGGCGGGCCGCCGCGGCTGCGAGGTCCGGCGGGGGCGGCCCATTTTTCCCGCGTTCTTCTCCCATCGTGACTATCTCTTTCCTGTTGCCACCGGCTTCTTCCGGATGAGAATGTGACTGATGTGGGAAGTGCAATACCCCCGAACGGACAGGCAAGCTTCAGCCTGGCTGTTGATCGCCCGCGTTGACACCCGGCGTCGCGGGCCTCAAACTAAACATGTCAGACATGATCGCGCCATCTGGGTTCAACCGGAGGTTCAGGTAAAGAAGACCTTCATTCGAGGTCCGTGTCCGGCAAGGGGAGGTTAGGTGCATGCGGCCGGTTGATGCGGGACTCTACGCTGTGCGGATGGAGAGCGGGAGTATTCAGGCCCGGCTGAGTGATCTCAAGCAATTTCTGGAAGACAGGTTGATCGGCGGAGCCGTCCTTGTCGAGCGGCTGCTGATCGCTCTTCTGGCGGATGGTCACGTGCTGGTCGAAGGTTCGCCGGGCCTGGCCAAGACGCGGGCGGTCAAGCTGCTCTCGCAAGGTCTTCACGCGCCATTTGCTCGCATCCAATGCACGCCCGATCTCATGCCCGCCGATCTCACGGGCACATCGATCTGGCGGCCGGATAGCGGGACGTTCGAATTTTCGCCCGGTCCGGTTTTCCATAGCCTTGTCCTCGTCGACGAGATCAACCGCGCGCCGCCCAAAGTCCAGTCCGCTTTGCTGGAAGCCATGGCCGAGAGCCAAGTCACGGCAGGCGGCGTGACTCACCCCTTGCCCAATCCCTTCATGGTCGTCGCGACGCAAAACCCGATCGAGCATGAAGGCACCTTTCCGTTGCCGGAGGCGCAACTCGACCGTTTCATGCTGAAGGTCGAGGTGAGCCTGCCCGATGCCGCGACCGAGCGGTTGATCTTGGATTTGGTGGAAGGCGAGGCGGCCGGCGCGCGCGCAAGCGTGGAGCTGGCGCCGATTGGACCCGCCGAGATCACGGAAGCGCGGCGCGCGGCCATGGCCGTGTTTCTATCGCCGGCGGTCAAGGATTATATCGTGCGGCTCGTAACGGCGGCCCGCCGGCCGGATCTTTATCCCGATCTCGCGGGCAAGATCGAGCATCCGGCGTCGCCACGCGGAACCTTGGCGCTCGCCACCGCCGCAAAGGCCAAGGCCTATCTCGATGGGCGGGACCATGTGGTGCCGCAGGATATCTCCGATCTTGCCGCCGACATTCTCTCGCACCGGACTATTTTGACGTGGCGCGCTTTGGCCGACGGGCAGCGGGCGCGCCAGGTTATCGGCGAATTCCTCGATAGCGTTCATCCGGTTTGAGCTGGGAGATGGTGTCAGGCGTAGATCTCGATGTCGATGCTTTGCTGCGGTTGCGGCACTTGGCCGCGCGCATGCGCGACTCGCGGAGACCGCCGCGCTCCATGATGCCCGGCGATATCGTTCACCGCCGGCGGGGCCGGGGGTTGGAGGTGCACGATATCCGCCTTTGGTCAGAGGGCGACGATATCCGCCACCTCGATCACAATGCCACGGCGCGGACGGGCATTCCCCATACCAGGACCTATTTCGACGAACGCGAGCGCACGGTCTTGCTGGTCGCGGACTTCCGGCCTTCGATGCTCTTTGGCACGCGCCGCGCGTTTCGCTCGGTGGCGGCGGCCGAGACCTTGGCGCTTTTGGGTTGGCGGGCGGTTGCGCGCGGCGGCCGGGTGGGGCTTGCCGCCGCCCATGCCGGGGGCATGCATTATGCCCGGCGCGGCCGGGGCGAGCGGACCATGGTCGCGCTGACAGGCACCCTCGCCGAGGCGCATCGCGATGCGCTAGCCGGCACGTCCAGCGAAGACCCGCCGCTCGATGGGGTTTTGGAAACGGCGGGAATGTTGCCAGGCACCGGCAGCACGATCATCGTCGCCACGGCGCTCGATACGCCCGGCGAGCATTTCGAGGCGGTGGCTCTAGCCCTGAGCCAGCGGCATGACCTCATCTTTTGTTTGATCGAGGACGAATTCGAGCGTGCGCCCGTGCCGGGGATCTATCCCTTCACGACGGCGCGGGGCGGGGGCGGCTGGTTGCGCGTCGATGCCGGCGCCAAGCATCCGGCGCTCGAGGCCCGGTCCGCGGCGTTGCGGCGGCTTGGAGCGCAGGTCCTCCGGGTACCCGCTCTCAACACGCCCGAGGCCAACCTTCCCGTTTTGGACCTCATCGATGGCTGAGCCGGTGGCTTCACTCGATGCTTTGCGAGGCTTGCGCGCGCCGCCGGCGCCGGATTCCCTCGCACCCTATGTCGTGACGATTTTGGCCGGCTTCCTCCTCGCCGCGCTTTTCCTTGTTGCCGCACGGATGCTTCTGGCGCGCCGCCAGAGGATAAGGCGGGCCGCGGAAGCTGAATTGGTGCGATCCCGCGCCCTTCCGCCGCCCGAGCGTCTCGCCGCGCAGGCCAAGCTTTTGCGCCGCTTGGCCCGCGTCTTGGGGCCGGACGCCGAGGCGCGGCAGCAGGGCACCGCCTGGCTCGCCCGGCTCGACCAGCTTTTCGCGACGTCCTTTTTCAGCCAAGGTGAGGGTCGTGTTTTTGGGGCGGAGCTTTACAGCCCGCGAGCCAATCCCGATATCGAAGCGATTGATCGTTCTCTCGCAGGCTTGATTGCGCGTCTGAGGCCACGGCAGGTGCGGCAATGATAGCCGGGTTCGATCTCGCGGCGCCCCTCGCTTTGCTGTTGTTGCCTCTCCCGCTGCTTTTCGCGCTGTGGCGGCAAAACGCGCCTCTTGCCGCCGCCGGCCTACGGATTCCCGCGGCGTTCCCGCAAAATCTCGCGGCCAATCCCGGTCTGCGCGCGCCATCCTCGCGCGATCTTTTCTTGCGTTGGTTCGCTTGGCTGTTTTTGGTGCTGGCACTCGCCGGTCCGCGTAAACTCGCCGCGACGCCGGCGCTGCCTGCCTCCGGCCGCGATATCATGTTTGCCTTGGACCTTTCGGGAAGCATGGTTGCCGAGGATATGGTGATGGGCGGCAAGCCCATTACTCGGATCGCGGCGCTCAAGAAGATTGGGGCCGAACTGATCCGCCGCCGCGCGGGCGACCGGGTCGGCGTCGTGATCTTCGCCGAAAATACTTTGGCGGCGGTCCCTCTCAGTTTCGATGTCGAGAGCGTCAGCCGGTCGCTCGACGAATTGACGATTGGTCTCGTCGGCCGGTCCACCTCGATGGGGGTGGGGCTGGGGCTCGCGGTCAAACGGCTCGCGGACTCGAAATCGCCCTCGCGCATCATCGTTTTGATGTCGGATGGCGGGAACAACGCGGGGACGCAAGACCCCGCGGGCGTCGCGGTGCTGGCCCGCTCGCTTGGCATGAAGGTTTATACGATCGGCCTTGGCCCCAACGAAACCAACGACCCCGGCGACGATCCCGAATCCGTCGATTTCGAGGCCTTGGAAAACTATGCCAAGCTCGGCGGCGGCCAGGCGTTTCGCGCCCGCACGGGGGAAGATCTGGAGGCCGCCGGGCAGGCGATTGAAAAGCAAATGGCGGGTGAAGCCTTGGCGCCGCCCACCATCATCCGCCGAGATCTCTGGTTCTATCCGGCTGCCGCCTTTCTCTTGGCTTGTGCCGGGCTCGTCGCCGTGCGGCGGGGGCGCCGATGATTGTCTTCTCCGGTTTCGCTCTTCTGCGGCCATGGTGGTTGCTGGCTTTGCCGGCTTTGGGCCTGTTTTTTTATCTGACGAAGCCCGGCGGCGGCGCTCTGACGGGCTGGGCGCGCGCGGCCGATCAACCCTTGCTCGCGGCCATGGCGGCGCGCGGCGGCGTCAGTGGCGGCAAAGAGGTTTGGCAGCCTGCGATTCTGGCTCTCGTTCTCGGGATTCTCGCGTTGAGCGGCCCGGCTGTGCGCATTCATGACCAGCACAGTCTGCGCAATCTTGATGCGACGTTGATTCTCATGGATCTCTCGAGCGACGTCACCGATAGCGCGCGGTTGCGGGCCGCCGCGGCGGTGGCCTCCGAAGTGCTCGATCATGCCGGAGCGCGGCAGACCGGATTGGTTCTTTATGCCGGCGATGCTTATCTCGCGAGTGCCTTGAGCGATGACCGCAGCGGGATCGATCCCTTGCTTTTCGCGCTTGACGGTCAGACCGTGCCCGATCCCGGCGTGCGTCCCGAGCGCGCCCTCAAACTCGCTCAAAAGCTTTTGGGCGAGGCGCATATCCTGCAGGGCGATATTATTTTGATTTCCGGCGGCGGCGGGTTGAATGGCGATGCCGCGCGGCAATTGGCTGCCAGCCTTCATGCCGGCGGGCATCGTCTCGATACGATTTTCGTGCCCGGCGGGGGTGTCGACCGGGCCGATGATACGCTTCGCGCAGCGGCGCTGGCTTCGATTGCCAGCGCAGGTGGCGGTCTTGCGGGAACGATTGCGGCGCCCGATAATGTGCTCGAGGCATTGTCTGATCAAACCGCTTTCAATCTCGAAAACAGCGCGATTAGCGGCGTGGGATGGCAAGACTTCGGCCGGTTCTTGTTGGCCGTGGCCGCGCTCCCGCTGCTGCTGGGCTTCCGGCGGGCGATCTCATGAGACGCTTTTTGCTCGTCCTCGTTTTTGGCATTCCGCTCGCGGCGCTGTTCACCGGCGGCACCGCCGCGCTCGGGCATATTTTGTTCTCCCTCGGCTATTCCTCCGCTTCGGCCGTTCTGCTGCATGATCCCGCCTGGAAAGGCTATGCTTTGGCTGCGGCGGGGCATTGGGAAGAGGCTGCGGAGGCTTTCGGCGATGCGCCATCCAACGCTTATAACAAAGGTAATGCGCTTGCCCGGTCGCATCATTATCACGACGCGATCGAGGCCTATGACGACGCGCTCGACGCCAATCCCGAGGACGAGGATGCGCGTTTCAACAAGGAACTGATCCGGCGGATTCTCGAGGGCGGGGCAATCGATGCCGGGCCCTCGCGCAGCATGGCGAACGCATCGGCCAATAAGGAGCATCACGGCAAATCGTCCGACCTTGGCGATGGGGAAACCAGCAGTTCCGGCAATGGCTATACGGGTACGCAGGAGGGGGCTTCGACATCGGGCGCGCAAGGGAACGGTAAAGTTTCCAAAGCGGGCGCGGAATCGAAAGCGGCGGACGATTCCGGCGAGGGCAAGGCGACGGGCTCCGCCAGTCAAGGATCGGGCGCGGGCCGCGCCGGCGGCAATCTGGCCGATGTCACGGCAGTGCTGCGGGAAAATCAGCGCCGGATGGTCCGGGGTCATACGGACGAGGCCGTCGTGCCGACAATCGAATGGCTGCAAACCTTGCACGACGATCCCGGCGAATATCTCAAGCTTCGCATCAAGGCCGAGCAAATCCGCCGCGCGGCCCGTGCCGCCACATCCGGGGGAGATGACGATTGAGGATTCCTGTTTTCGTGGCGTTACTCCTGTCGTTCGGCGCCGCCTCCGCGCGCGCGCAAGCGATCATGCCGCTTGCAGCGATGAATTCCTCCATCGGCCATGTCGATGTGACGCTCGATCTGCCCAAGGATGTGCCCTATACCGGCGAGATGATCATGCTGCGCGTGCGCTCGACCATTCGCGGCTTTATCGCGCTGGACGAGTTGCGCCAACCGCCGCTCACCAATTTCAACTGGCAGCAGCTTGGCCGCGACAAGCCCATCGATGTCAACGTCGATGGGTTCAACGTGCCGGGGATCGAACGCGACATCGCGATTTTTCCGCAACAGCCGGGCCGTTTGATCATCGAGCCTTTCGTGCGGCACGTGACCATGCTGGTGGGTGAAAATGAGCGGGTCGAAGTAAACTTTGCCTCCAAGCCGGTCTTCGTCGATGTGCAGCGGCATGAGGGCCTGGGCCGGCCTGGCGAGTGGTGGCTCCCCTCGAGCGCCGTGACTTACCGGGAAAGCTGGTCGCCGGAGCCAGATCAGATCGAGCCTGGGAAGGTCGCCCGCCGGATCCTGACGATCGAGGCCGCCGGTGTGATGGCCGACCGCCTGCCGCCGCCGCCCGTCATGCGCGCGCCCGGCATCATCACTTTTACCGGGCCGGTGACCCGCGAGACAATCTTGACACCCAATGGTCCGGTCGCGCGGGCGACCTATCAATGGGATTTGCGTCCCGTTTCGAATTCGCCCGCGAAATTGCCAACGATCCAAATTCCCTGGTTCGATGTGCGGGAGCGGCGCATGCGCGATGTGACCGTCCCGGAGCATTGGGTGGCTTATGCCGGGACGCAGATCGGGGGGGTCGCCAAGTCCGGAACATCTTTGCGGGCGCGAATTCTCGCCTCCGGTCCGCTTGCTGCCGGGGGGGTGGGCTTTTTGTGGGCGTTGAGCCTGGGGTTTCTCGCCTTTTCCGCGCGATCCGGCCGCGGCCTCTGGACTTTGCTGGTGAAGCCGCGGGAGCTGCGGGCGCTGTCCCGCGCGGCACGGCAGGCGAAGCCCGAGGCGGTGAAGGCGGCATTGGCGGGTTTGGCGCGAACCGATCCGCCACGGTGGCAATCTCTTGCGCGTGAACCCGTGCTCGCGGCCCGTCTCGCGGAGCTTGATGCCGCGCTTTATGGGCAGGCGTCTTTAGCGCCGCCGCCCCTCGAACCCCTGGCGCGCGACATTTGCCGGTCGTGGCAGGCGGCGGAGGCCCAAGTCCCGGGCGCCGATGACGGGTTGCCGCCGGTGGATGGCATTATGATCGCCCCGCCGGGCCTTTGGGAGCGGCTGACCCGGGTCTCGCGCCGGCGGGGCTGACCAAGACCCGTGCTTTTCCCGCGCGGACTCTATAGGGGTGCTGGTTGGACACCGGCTCGCAAAAGGGAACGCACGGCTTGGAACATATGGATAAGCCGGGCAAACCCGGTCTCGCGATCATTGGCGCGGGGCCGGCGGGCTTGATGGCGGCGGAGGTTGCCGCGCTGGGCGGTGCGCGCGTGACAATTTACGACCGCATGCCCTCCGTTGGCCGGAAATTCCTGCTCGCCGGGCGCGGCGGCCTTAATTTGACGCATAGCGAGCCGCTGGAGACGTTTCTCGCGCGCTATGGCGCCGCGGCTGCCCACTTGCGGCCGATGATCGAGCGCTTGACGCCGGCGGACGTGCGCGCCTGGTGCGAGGGGTTGGGGCAGCCCGTTTTTACCGGGACCAGCGGGCGTGTCTTTCCCGTGGCGTTCAAGACGTCGCCCTTGCTGAGAGCCTGGCTGCGGCGGCTGGTGTCTCTCGGCGTGACCTTCAAGACGCGCCATCGCTGGACCGGCTGGAACGCGGCGGGACATCTTTTGATGGAGACGCCAGATGGCGTGGTCCAGGTCGAGTCCGGGGCCGCGATCCTGGCTTTGGGCGGGGCGAGTTGGCCGCAACTCGGCTCGGACGGCGGTTGGGCGGCGCTGCTACGCGGGGAAGGCCTCGATGTGGCGCTGCTTCGTCCCTCGAATTGCGGGGCGGCGGTGGCATGGTCCGCCCATTTCCGTGAAAAGTTCGAGGGCCAGCCGTTGAAAGCCGTTGCGCTCAGCCTCGGGGACCGGACAAGCCGGGGCGAGCTTGTGGTGACGCGGACGGGGCTCGAGGGCGGTGCGATCTATGCTTTGTCCGGTCCGCTACGCGACGCGCTCGCGGACCGGGGCGAGGCCGTGCTCGCCCTCGCGTTGAAACCGGATCTCTCGCATGAGACGATCGAAACGCGGCTGCGGAGCCGCCAGCCCAAGCAGTCTCTCTCGACGGCACTGCGCAAACTCTTGAACCTTTCTCCCGTTGCGATCGGACTTCTCCGCGAGGCGGAAGCCCATGGAGCCGGTGCCATCGCGTCGATGACGCCGGGGGAACTCGCCACGTTGATCAATGCCGTGCCGGTTCGCGTCACTGGCACCATGCCGCTCGCCAAGGCCATTTCGAGCGCGGGCGGTGTCGCCCTTACGGAAGTCGACGAGAGCTTGATGTTGCGTCGGCACCCCGGCACATTCGTCGCGGGCGAGATGCTCGACTGGGATGCGCCGACGGGCGGCTATCTCCTGCAAGCCTGCTTCGCCACCGGCGCCACCGCCGGGCGGGGCGCCTTGGCTTGGTTGAACCGCGCGTCTCCTGAAAAAAATTAACTCAGGATCGGAAGAGCGGTCTCGTTCTTGATACCTTCCAGCGCGAAGCGGGAGGTGACGCTTTTCAGCGGGGTCAGCGCCGTCAGCCGCTTATAGAAGGAATCGAACGAGGCCGTATCGGGCACGACGACGCGGAGAATATAATCGACGTCGCCGGCCATTCGGTACAAATCCATGACTTCGCGCATGGAGCTCACATCTGAGGCGAATTTGGCCTGGGTCTCGGCCGCGTGTTCGCCAACCACGATGGCGACGAATACCGTGAGACCGAGGCCGAGTTTGGCTTGATCGAGAATGGCGATGCGCCGTTTGATAAAACCAGATTGCTCCAATCGTTGAAGCCGTTTCCAGCACGGTGTTTGCGAGAGCCCGACTTTATGGGCGATCTCGCCGATCGCCAGTGACGCATCGATCTGCACGATTTGCAGGATGCGCTTGTCGATTGCATCAAGTGCTTTACCTTCGGACATCGAGTGGTGCTTTCTAACTGATAGTCATTCAATAGACTTTAGAGATAATAGATTTTTATGCTCCGGTGCAACAGGGAGCGTCGCAATTTTTTTGGCCCTGTCCCCGGTCCGGTTAATATGGGCGTGTACCGTTTTTCAAGGCAGCCAAGACTGCCCACCCCGGTGGCATCACCGGGGTGGGCAGTGGTTTGATCCACGCGCTGTCCGCGAAGCCTGCGGTCCCGGTTAACCCCGCGGCTGTGGAACAATCCGCAGATAGGGCTTTACCGTCTTCCAGCCACCCGGGAATTTCTCCTTGGCGGCTTCGTCCGAGACGGCGGGGACGATAATGACATCCTCGCCATTCTTCCAGTTCACCGGGGTTGCGACCTGATGCTTGGACGTGAGCTGGAGCGAGTCGATCACCCGCAGCACTTCATCGAAATTCCGGCCCGTCGAGGCGGGATAGTTGAGGGTCAGCTTGATCTTCTTGTCGGGGCCGATCACGAAGACGGACCGGACCGTGAGCGTGTCGCTCGCATTCGGATGGATCATTCCATAGAGATCCGCGACTTTCCGCTCGGGATCGGCAATCAAGGGGAAATTCAACGCGGTCCCCTGAGTTTCTTCGATGTCTTTGGCCCAAAGTTCGTGTTTTTCCAGAGGATCGACGGAGAGGCCAATGATCTTGACGCCGCGGCGGTCGAATTCCGGCTTGAGCTTTGCCGTGTACCCGAGTTCCGTGGTGCAAACTGGGGTGAAATTTTTCGGGTGGGAAAACAGAACCACCCAGGAGCCTTCGCCCCAGTTATAAAAATCGATTGGACCCTCTGTCGTGTCCGTTTGGAAGTTTGGAGCGATATCGCCGAGTTGAAGTGCCATGGTGTGGTTCCTTGTCGAGACGAGATATGGTCGAGACGAGATATGGTCGATACGAAGAGTACAAGCGCGCCGGCATCGCTAATGCATAAAATTTGAGCATATTATGCCGTGCTGCCGGCGCGGCCAGCCAGTTTCATCCTGGCGAAGAGGTCAGCTTATCAGCTTTCGTGACCATGATTAAAGCGTCGCCGGGGTTGGATGACTGAGCCGTAGTTTCTTGATCTTCATGGAGAATTATTGTCCCGTCAACGACAAGAGATGATCGATAAATTTTTGATTTTAGGATATCTTTCTAGGAGCGGCCGGAATTATAAAAAATTTGTCCGGCGTCCGCTAAGTTCTTATTGCGATGCGGCGCATTCGTTGCGCGCCGCAGTGCGAGCCACCCTTTGTATCCAAAAGACGGCGCTCTCTCTTTCGCGGGATGTGTTGTCCGGATCGCGGCCGGAAAAATCGCGGCCGCACGCGCGTCAAGTCGAGTAACAATTAGAAGACAATGCTCATGTGCAATTTAACTTGCGCGGCTGGAAAAATTTTTGCTCGCCTGAAACCTTTCGTCTGCTTGCAACAGGCCGGATTCTGTTTCACGGTCATTTCAAGGCGGGGCACGTAAAATCCCGCGGCAATGGATGGAAATGTACCGGGAGAAGCGCCAGACGCTCGTGATCGCCCAGCCCTTAGAGATTTCGGCGGGCAACCGCCCAATCTCCGCGACCGGGCTCGAGTGAATCCTGCGTTTTGACGACCTCGCGGCTGTTTTACCGGCGGATTCGCCGGCCCTCCATGTGTTTTGTTGTAGATGCGTTCCGTTTTGGTTTTCGTCAGGACAAATATCATGCAGCAATCGATCGTCTTTCTGGATCGCGAAACACTTGGCGCGACTGTCCGGAAGCCGGGTTTTGATCACACCTATGTCGAGTATGACGTGACCGCGCCGGGTCAGATTGTCGACCGGTTACGCGATGCGACGATTTGCATCACCAACAAGGTGCCGCTGGGCGCCGATGTGCTGGCGCAATTGCCGAAGCTGAAGCTGATCGCGGTGGCCGCGACCGGCACCGATATTATCGACAAGAAGGACGCCAAAGAGCGCGGCGTGGCCGTCGTCAATATCCGCAATTACGCGTTCAATACCGTGCCAGAGCATGTCATCGCCTTGATGTTCGCGCTGCGGCGCAACCTGCTTGCTTACACCCGCGATGTCCAAAATGGCGTCTGGAACAAAGCGCGGCAGTTCTGCTTCCTCGATCACGATATTCACGATATCGCGGGTTCGACGCTCGGGATCGTGGGCTACGGCGCGATCGGCAAGTCGATTGGCAAGCGCGCCGAGGCTCTCGGCATGAACGTGATCGGCTACGACGTCTTTCCGCAGGAAGGGCTTGTCGATTTCGACACAATCCTGCGCGACAGCGATGTCATCACGCTCCACGCGCCCTTGACGCCGGACACCAAGAACATGATTGGCGCGGCGCAGCTCAAGGCGATGAAGAAAACCGCGATTTTGATCAATACCGCGCGCGGCGGACTTGTCGATGAGTTGGCGCTGGCCGAGGCTCTCAAGGCGGGCGAGATCGCCGGCGCTGGGTTCGATGTCTTGACGCAGGAACCTCCAGTCAATGGCAATCCACTTCTCGATCCTACGATCCCCAACCTGATCGTCACGCCGCATGTCGCTTGGGCAAGCCGCGAGGCGATGCAAATTCTGTCCGATCAACTGATCGAGAATATCGAGCTGTTTGTCGGCGGGACACCGAGAAACATCGTGGAATAATCCCCGCTCGTTCGAGGGATGTATCGATTTATCGAGTTTTAACGGCTGGGCGCCGAAAGTGTTTTTGCGCCCGGCATTGTCTATGAACCATTAGGCCTTGGGTTGGCCACGTCCCCGCCCAGGCTACGCAACGGGAGGTATGCCGTGGACATTCATGAATATCAGGCCAAGGAAATCTTGCAAAAAGCCGGCGTCGGCCTGCCGCGTGGCGCCGTGGCCTTCAGCGCGGAGCAAGCGGTCTATGCCGCGACGGAACTCGGCGGCTGGCGCTGGGTCGTCAAGGCGCAAGTACATGCCGGCGCGCGCGGTAAGGCGGGCGGTATCAAATTGTGCCAGACCTATCACGAAGTCCGCGAAGCGGCTGAAAGCATGCTCGGGCGGACATTGGTGACTCACCAAACCGGCCCGCAGGGCAAGCCCGTGCAGCGCGTTTATGTCGAAGTCGCCGATCCCTTCGAGAAGGAATTCTACCTCAGCTTCGTGCTCGACCGCAAGGAAGAGCGCGTCCGCGTCATCGCTTCCCGCGACGGCGGCATGGAGATCGAACAGATCGCGGCGGAGCGGCCCGATAGTTTGATTCAGATCATCGTCGAGCCGGCGGTGGGCATGCAGCAATTCGAAGCCCGCGAGATCGCCTTCCGCCTGGGTCTCGGTATCAAGCAAGTGCAGAGCGCGGTGCAAACCATTCTCGGCTGCTATCGCGCGTTCCGCGATCACGACGCGACAATGTTGGAGATCAATCCGCTGGTTCTGACCAAGGATGGCCGCATTCTCGCGCTCGACGCGAAGATGAGCTTCGACGACAATGCTCTGTTCCGGCAGCGCAAGGTGGCCGACATGCACGATCCCGCGCAAGAAGATCCGCGCGAGGCGCAAGCGGCCGAGCATCACCTCAACTATGTCGGTCTCGAAGGCACGATCGGCTGCATCGTCAATGGCGCCGGTCTCGCGATGGCGACCATGGACATGATCAAATATGCCGGCGGCGAGCCCGCCAACTTCCTCGATGTCGGCGGCGGCGCGAGCGCCGAGCGCGTGGCGACGGCTTTCCGGCTGGTTCTTTCCGACAAAAACGTCAACGCCGTGCTGGTCAATATTTTCGCCGGCATCAACCGTTGCGATTGGGTTGCCGAGGGCGTCGTCAAGGCGGTCAAGGAAACCAATATCGGCGTGCCGCTGATCGTTCGTTTGGCGGGCACCAATGTCGAGGCCGGCCGCAAGATTCTAAGAGAGAGTGGCATCGATCTCTATACGGCGGAAAGCCTCACCGAAGCCGCGAAGATCGCGGTCGAGGTCTCCAAACAAACCAAGACCGCAGCCTAAGGGAGGGATGAGCCATGAGCATTCTCATCAACAAAAGCACCAAGATCCTCATCCAAGGTTTTACCGGCGACAAGGGGACATTTCACGGGCGGGAAGCCATTGAATACGGCACCAATGTGGTCGGCGGCGTGACGCCCGGCAAGGGCGGGCAGACCCACCTCGACCGTCCGGTCTTCAACACCGTGAAAGAAGCGGTCGCGGCCACGGGCGCCGAGGCCTCCATCACCTTCGTCGCGCCGCCTTATTGCGCGGATGCGATCATGGAAGGCGCCGATGCCGGGCTGAAGCTGATTTGCGCCATCACGGATGGCATTCCCGCGCAGGACATGATGCGCGTGAAGCGTTATCTCCGCCGCTATCCCAAAGAGCGCCGTACGCTGCTCGTCGGGCCCAACTGCGCCGGCATCATCAGCCCCGGCGAAGCGATGCTCGGCATCATGCCGGGTAATATCTATGCCAAGGGTCATGTCGGCGTCGTCTCGCGCTCGGGTACGCTCGGCTACGAGGCCGCGGAACAATTGAAGGCTCTGGGTCTCGGTATTTCGACCAGCGTCGGCATTGGCGGCGACCCGATCAACGGCAGCTCCTTCCTCGATCATCTCGCATTGTTCGAGCAGGATCCGGACACCTACGCGGTTCTGATGATCGGCGAAATCGGCGGGCCGCAGGAAGCGGAAGCCGCCGCCTGGATTCAGAAGAACATGACCAAGCCTGTGGTCGGCTATGTCGCGGGTCTGACCGCGCCGAAGGGCCGCCGCATGGGGCATGCCGGGGCGATCATTTCCGGCGAGGGCGATAGCGCCAAGGAAAAGGCCGAGATCATGCAGAGCTATGGCCTGACGGTTGCGCCAAGCCCAGGCGAACTCGGGTCGACGATGGCGCGTGTTCTCGAGAACCACCTCCGCGCGGCCTAAGCGGAGTCCGGAAAAGCGGTAAGACTCCGCACTCAAACAAGAACCTAAGCAGACTTTCGCGTGGGCGCTCCACGCAAGTCCGCTTAGGCGGACAGCCCCTTCGCCCGTGCGCGGGAGGAGCGGAGATCGCCGTTAACAAAGGAAAATCCCCATGAGTTTCACCCTGATCGACCAGGCGACACCACGATTGCACCGGTCCGAACTTGCCGTTCCCGGTTCCAATGACTCCCTCTTCGAGAAATCGGCGAAGAGCGACGCGGATATTATTTTTCTGGATTGCGAGGATGCCGTCGCGCCCGACGACAAGGAAAAGGCGCGCAAGAACATCATCCAGGGTCTGAACGAGGTGGATTGGGGCACCAAGACCATGATGGTTCGCATCAATGGTCTCGATACGCATTACATGTATCGCGATGTCGTCGATATCGTCGAAGCCTGCCCGCGCCTCGATATGATTTTGATCCCCAAGGTCGGGACGGCGCAAGATGTCTATGCCGTGGACATGCTCGTCACCCAGATCGAGGCCGCGAAGAAACGCACCAAGCGGATTGGGTTTGAAATCTTGATCGAGACGGCGCTCGGCATGGCCAATGTCGAGACTATTGCCCAAAGCTCTAGGCGTAACGAGGCGATGAGCTTCGGTGTCGCCGATTATGCCGCGAGCACCCGCGCGCGGACCACGGTCATCGGCGGCGTTCATCCCGATTACGGCGTGTTGACCGATAAGGACGAGCACGGCCACCGCGACTTTCATTGGGCCGATCCTTGGCATTATGCGCAAAGCCGCATGATGGTGGCTTGCCGCGCTTATGGTTTGCGCCCCATCGATGGCCCGTTCGGCGATTTTGGCGATTCCGATGGCTACAAGGCGGCTGCGCGCCGCGCGGCTGTCCTTGGGTTTGAGGGCAAATGGGCGATTCATCCCAGCCAGATCGGCCTTGCCAACGAGATCTTTTCACCGTCGGACGCCGAAGTCACCAAGGCTCGCCGCATTCTCGAAGCCATGGCGCAAGCCGCCCGGGACGGGAAGGGCGCCGTCTCGCTCGACGGCCGCTTGATCGATATTGCCTCGATCCGCATGGCCGAGGCCCTGATCGCCAAGGCAGATACGATCCCGCGCTGAGCGGACGCCCGCCCGGCCGCCGGGAAGCCTGGTCTTGCGACCGGGCGATCCCGGCCCCTGCGCCTGTCTTACGTGTGTCGACGAGATGCTCGAGACTGGATAAAGTTAGGTGGGGCACCTGGCGCGCCCCACTTTCAGGGAATGAGCGACCATGATCCTCTACGGCTCGAGCTACTCGCCGTTCGCGCGCAAGACCCTGTTTTTCCTAGGAGAGAAGGGGATTGCCTTCGAGCATGTGCCGCTCGCCTTTCACGATCCTCTCCCGGCATTCCAGGCGGCAAGTCCCTTCGGCAAGATTCCGGCGCTGGAGGATGGCGATTTCCGCCTCTCCGACAGCTCGGCGATCTGCCATTATCTCGAGCGTAAATATCCGGCTCCCGCCTTGATGCCGCAAGAGGCGCGGGCTTACGGGCAGGCCATCTGGTACGACAAATTTAACGATACGATGTTGGTGCCCGCGCTCGGCAAGGTCTTTTTCAACCTGTTCGTCAAGCCGAGGATCCTCAAGCAAGAGCCCGATCTGGCCGTTGTGGCGAAGGCCTTGGAAAGGGAAATCCCGCCGCTCTACGATTTCCTCGAAGGTCGGGTGGATGGGCCGTTTCTGGTTGGCGGCGCGATCAGCTTGGCGGATATTGCGGTGGCCGCACCCTTCTTCAACATGGCTGTCGCGGGCCATCCGCTCGATGTCTCGCGCTGGCCGCGTTTGGGCGCCTATGTCGCCGGCATTCACGCGCGCCCGGCGTTTGCCACGCTGAGCGACGAGCCCAAGGGGCGATAGGCCTCGCCGGCTATGGCGGCCACTTTCCAAGATTGAGCCACCAAGGAATATTTTGCTGCGGCGGCCTGGCGGCGATGCCGAGGATGAACGAATGCTTCTTGGTTCAGGAGGGCGTTCTGCTCAATATATTATCAATATGCATATTTAAATATCAAATACCTTGAGCGCAGGATTCCTTTTTCATCTGCGTAATAAATAGGCGATTTTCAATTTAGCTTTCTTTAAATTTTATTGTCTATTGTAAGTTATCTTAATCGAAATTGGTGTCGATGAAACCTGCTCTTTCTAGACTGAGAGTTCTCTTCACGTGGACCATCATGTCCGCGGTCGCGGCCGCCTCTTTCGTCCTTGTCGAATATGACGCGCAAAGCTGGATCGGGCGCGTCACGGGGATTGTCGCCTTGGCGGCCGCGCTCACGTCATTCATCCAGTTGCGCCGTTCGGCTTCGGTTTTATCGGCGATGGCCGCGGGCGACCGCTTCGTCGTGTTCCCGGCAAATTTGTTTGAAAGCTCGGCTTGCAAGCAGCTCGCGGAAGCCGGCGAGACCATGCGATCGGATTTGATCGCCGCCGACGCGGCTATCGCCGATCATAAGCGGATGCTTGCTCAAGCGCGAAGTCATAGGGGCAGCGCCGAGTTTTTCACCGGACGGTTTCATGCCTCTGTGGAACAGGCGTTCGAACGATTTTCCGGTAAAGGGCAGGAGATCTGCTCCACCGTGGAGCAGATCACGACACATAATGCCAATCTCTTGAATGACGTGCTCGTCGTTTCCGATGCCGTCGTGGGGGCGACGCAGGATGTCGGCGCGGTCTCGCATGCAGCTGGTGAAGTGTCGCGCGCGGTGGCGCAAACCGCCGCCCAGATCTCCAAATCCGAACAGGCCACCCACTCGACCTTGGCCGATCTCCTGCACGCCCGCGATACGATCGAGCGGCTGAAGCGGTCGGGTCAGGAGATCAGCGAAATCATCGCGATCATCCGGTCGGTCGCGTCGCAAACATCCTTGCTCGCCCTGAACGCGACGATCGAGGCCGCGCGGGCCGGCGAGGCGGGCCGGGGGTTTGCCGTCGTCGCCAGCGAGGTCAAGCTTCTTGCCACCAAGACGGAGCAGGCGACCGGGACGATCCGCAGCCAGATCGAAGCGATGCAATTGGCGGTGGACGATACATCCCGCGCGATCGATGCGGTCACGGCGCATGTCGGCGTGATGACGGAAGCGCATCAAGCTTTCACCCGCTCGTTGGCGGCTGGGACCGCTGAAATTCAGCGGATTGGCGCCAATGCGACGCGGATTACGGCCCGCGTGACCGAGAGCATGCCCGATCTCGCCGCCGGGATTGGCGAGATCGAAAGCGCCGGGCGCTCCGTGCTGGAGAACGCGCGCTCCCTCATCACCGGTTCCGAAATCCTGGTGGAAGGATTCAAGGGCTATTTCCAGGATCTGGCGTCCGGCGCGATCAAGGTGGGTATCCTTCACTCCCTGTCGGGTTCGGTAACGGCCGCCGAGCGTCCCTTGCAGGAAATGGTGCTGGGCTTGATCGACCGGACCAATAGAACCGGAGGCCTGTTGGGCCGTCCGCTCGAGGCCCATATCGTCAATCCTCACGGCGTGGCCACGGCCTATGGCGAGGGCGCCAAGCAGCTCTTAAGCGACGGCGCGGCGGTCATTTTTGGCTGTTGGACATCGAGGTCGCGTCAGGAAGTCCGCCCCGTCGTCGAAAAATACGATCGGCTTCTCTTTTATCCCAGCCAATACGAGGGCGGGGAATCTTCGCCCAATATTGTGTATCTCGCTCCCACACCCGCGCAGCAGGCCCAGCCCGCCGTCGCGTTTCTCCGCCGGCTCGGGCGCGACAAGCTCATGCTGATCGGTGATCATTCTCCCTATTGCCGGGGCACGCATGCGGCCATCAAAGGCTATGCGTCCGCCGCCGGCATGCAAATAATCGAGGATCTCGCGATGCCATCCTCGCCGGCGGGCTGGAGTGGCGTTGCGGCCGCGATCGCCCGGGCGGAAAAATGGGGTCAAGCGGCGATCATCTCCACCTTACCGGCCGATGCGACCGTTCATTTGATCCGGGCGATGGAGCGCAAGCGTATTACGGCCAGCAAAATGCCGCTCATGTCGCTCTCCATTGGCGAGGCGGAATTGCCTGTCTTCGACGCGCGAAGCATCGAGGGCCATTATGTCTCATGGAATTATCTTCAAATGATCGAGACCCCGCGCAACGCCGATTTTATCGCGTTTTGGCGGGATATTTCGGGTGATCGCTCGGCCGCGACCAACGATTCTCTCGAGTCGACGTGGGCGAGGTTCTCGCTTTGGAAAAAGGCCGTGGAAACGGCGGGAACATTGGAAACGGGCTGGGTCCGCCGGGCGCTTTTGAATCTGTCGATTCCGGCTCCAAACGGTTTCGACATTCGCGTCGATTCCAATTTACATGCCCGCCTTCCTTGTTTCATCGGGCGGATCGATGCGCGCAGGCATATTGTTCCGGTGTGGAACAGCAGTGGCGTTCTCGCCGCGGATGAAAAGATGCCGCTAAGCCAATGGGCCCTCGAGTCTGTCCCGCAAAAGCCAGGCCGGCTTTTGCGGTGAAACCCGGTTCATCTCTAAAAACGAGCGCCCCGGCCGGCTGACAGGCTTACGCATGCTCCGGCGGCGAGGCCGGCCGGCATTTCTCCAGACCGGCGAGATGGTCGTCCTCGAGTTCCTGACGCACGCGGCCTTCCACGAGACGAGAGCCGCGGCCATAGGTGACATAGGCCCAGGCCCAATTCACAAAGACGATGATTCTGTTGCGGAAGCCGATCAGCAGAAAAAGATGGACGAGCGACCAGGCAAGCCACGCCAGCGATCCCGTCAGTTTGATCTTGCCGAGCACGGCAACGGCATGGGAACGGCCGATCACGGCCATGGTGCCAAGATTTTTGTAGACGAAGGGGCCGGGATGTTTGCCCGCGCCGATCCGGCTGGCGATGACTTTCGCGACATATTCACCTTGCTGCTTGGCGACAGGCGCCAGGCCGGGCAGGGGCGTTCCATCCTCGCCTTTGAAGCTGGCGACATCGCCCACCGAAAAGATTTCGGGATAGCCGGGGATCGAACATTCGCTCGTGACTTCGACGCCGCCATTGCGGGCGGCGGAGGCCCCGAGCCATTCCGCGACGGGCTCCGCGCGCGTGCCCGCGCACCAAAACACGTTGGCCGCCTCGATCCGTTCGCCATTGATCGTCACGCCGCTGCCATCGATCATCTCGCAGGACGCGTTGCACCGAACTTCGACGCCGAGACCTTCCAGCGCCCGCGTGGCATAGGCCGAAAGCTCTTCCGGGAATGCGAGGAGGATGCGTGGCGCCGCGTCGATCAAGACGATGCGTGCTTTTGAAGGATCGATATGCCGGTATTCCGAGCGCAGTGTCGCGCGGGTCAATTCGCCAAGGGAGCCGGCGAGTTCCACCCCCGTCGGGCCGCCGCCGACGATGACGAAACTCGTGAGCGCCTTGACCTCTTGGGGGTCGCGGCGGCTTTCCGCCCAATCGAAGGATTCGAGAATGCGGCGCCGGATCTGCAAGGCATCCGGCAACGTCTTGAGAACCGCGGCATGCTTGGCCCATTCGTCATGGCCGAACCAGGCATAGGCGGAGCCCGTCGCCAGCAGCAGATAGTCGTAGGACACGATGCCGGTGTCGCGGATGAAGACCTCGCGCTTGTCTTTATCGACCCCGGTGACCTCGCCCAGGATGACGGAGACGTTGGGGCTATTTCCAAGCAGCGCGCGGATTGGGGACGCAATATCGGCCGGCGAAAGCGCGGCGGTCGAAACCTGATAGAGCAGCGGCTGAAAGAGATGATGGTTGGTGCGATCGATCAGCACCAATTCGACGTCGTATTTGACGAGGCGATGGGCTGCCTCGAGCCCGCCAAATCCGCACCCCACGATGACGACCGTTGGCTTGCGCCCTTCGAAGCGGGGGAAAAGATTGGGTCCGTTACCGTCTGGCATGCGCGATCACCCTGAAGCCGATCGATTTACGCGCCGTGCCGCGGCAAATCTCGATTATCCCAAGGCTATCTATCGCAGATTCGCCACAACGTCGATTGGACCGCGTAGTGATTCCTGGGCGCAATTAGAAAAGTACGGCCTGAGCTTGGCAGGGATTGATCAATGCCGCCGGGCCATGATGCGTTGAAACGCCCCGGCGCTGAAACGTCCTGGCCCGAAAGCGGGAGGATCCAAACGCCCGGCCCGTGATATGAAACCCTCGGACATAACGGGGATCCCTATGCGAGTCGGTCTCTTCGTGCCGTGCTATATCGATGCCTTTTTCCCGCAGGTGGGGATCGCGACGCTCGAGCTTCTCGAGCGGTTCAAGCTCGATGTGGATTATCCCTTCGATCAGACCTGCTGCGGCCAGCCGATGGCCAACAGCGGCTGCCAGGCCGAGGCAGCGGCAACCGAAAGGCTGTTCGTCGAGAATTTTCGCCAGTACGATTACATCGTTTGCCCCTCCGGCAGTTGCGTCCATCATGTCCGCTCGAAATTCGACGCGATCGAGCAAACGCCCGATGTGACGGCCGTGCGTGCAAAGACCTTCGAACTCGTCGAATTCTTGCACGATATCTTGAAGGCCGAGGCGTTTCCCTGGGCGTCGTTTCCGCATAAAGTCGGGTTGCACAATGGTTGCGGATCTCTGCGCGGACTCCATCATGCGCGTCCCTCGGAGTTGAACGAGCCGTTTTTCTCGAAACCACTCGATCTTCTCCAGAAAGTGGATGGGATCGAATTCGTCACGCCAGACCGGCCCGACGAATGCTGCGGCTTCGGCGGGACATTTTCGGTGTTCGAGGAGGCGGTTTCAGTCAAGATGGGGCAGGATAAGGTCGCCGACCATACAAAAGCCGGCGCGGATTATATCGTTTCGGCCGACACGTCTTGCCTGATGCATCAAAAGGGCTGCGCCGCGCGGGACGGTTTAAAGATGAAATTCATCCACATCGCGGAAGTCTTGAACGGAGCGCGGCAATGAGCGAGACGCCGCTTTCCCCGCGCGAAGCGCAACCTCCAGCCGCGCGCGAAGCGCAATCCCCAGCCGCGCGCGAAGCGCAATCCCCAGCCGCGCGCGAAGCGCAACCAAAAGGCGCGTCCGACCCTGGCCGGGGCCGGATCGACCATGCCGAGGCCGCGAAGCGTTTCATCGCCGCGCCAGAGCATCTGAAGTTTCACGACGAACGTCTGTGGGACATTCGCACAAAGCGCGATCGGCAGATGCACGGCATTCCCGAGTGGGAGGAGCTGCGCCGGCTCGCCTCGGCGATCAAGGAGCACACGCTCTCCCATCTCGACATCTATCTCGAACAATTCGAGGCGACGGCCAAGGCCAACGGCGTCCACGTCCACTGGGCGAAAGACGGGGCCGAGCATAACGAAGTCGTGCTCGGTCTCCTCCGCGATCATGGCGCCAAGACGCTGATCAAAAGTAAGTCCATGCTCACCGAGGAATGCGGCATGCGGCAGGCCTTGGCGGAGGCCGGAATCAAGACCACGGAAACCGATCTCGGCGAGCGGATTCAGCAGCTCGACAACGAAGCGCCGAGCCATGTCGTCATGCCCGCCGTGCACAAGCTGCGCAGCGATGTCTCCGATGTCTTTGCCCGCACGCTCGGCACGGAGAAAGGCAATAACGACATCCACTATCTCGCGGAAAGTCAGCGCATGACGACGCGGCCGCTGATTCTGGAGGCCGATGCCGGCCTGACCGGCGGCAATTTCATCATTGCCGAGACGGGCGCCGTCGTCGTCTGCACCAACGAGGGCAATGCCGATCTTTCCGCCAATACGCCGAAGCTGCATATCGTGTCGGTGGGCATCGAAAAGCTCTTGCCGCGCACAAGCGATCTCGGCGTTTTCATCCGCCTGCTGTCGCGCAGCGCCTTGGGCTCGCCAATCACGCAATATACCTCACATTTCCGGGGGCCCCGGCCGGGCGCGGAGATGCATATCGTGTTGGTCGACAATGGACGCTCGAAACGGCTCGGCATGCCGGAATTCTGGACCTCGCTGAAATGTATCCGTTGCGGCGCCTGCATGAATACTTGTCCGGTCTACCGGCGCAGCGGAGGCTTGAGCTACGGCTTCACTTATGCCGGCCCCATCGGGCTCGTGATCGACCCGACCTTCGACAAGCATAAATTTTCGAGTCTTCCCTTTGCCTCCACCTTGAACGGCAGTTGCAGTAACGTCTGCCCGGTGAAGATCAATCTGCACGAGCAAATCTACGCTTGGCGGACGGTGATGGCGGAAAGCCACGAACTGCCGTTCGTGAAAAAGGCGGCGATGGCCGCGGCGGGAGCTTTGCTCGCCAGCCCGAAACTTTTCCGCGCCGCGATCGCGACGACGGATCAGGCTTTGCTGAGCCTGCCGCGTTTTGCGCAATACAATGCGTTGAACGCCTGGGGGAAGGGCCGCGAGAATCCGCAAGGCGCGGGTCAGACTTTTCACGCCTGGTGGGCGAGAAACCGCGCGGGCAAGCAGGGGGCAGACAAACAAGGGGATCAAAGCTCATGAGCAGCCGCGACGCGATTCTCGGCGCGATCCGCGCGAACCGCCCGGCGCCCTCGGATCTGCCGGAGGTTCCCTTGTTCGACGAGGGCAGGGGAGACGGCTTGTTGGGGCGTTTCTTCGCGGCGTTCCAGACCATGGGCGGCAAGGTGCTGGAGGTGGGCGGCGATGGCGATCCGCTCGCCCATCTCCGCGCAAGGCTGGCGTCCGCCGGCGATGTCGTCTCCCGTGTGCCGGAGATCGCGGGCAACCGGGATCTCGATCTTACGCTGCCGCCGTCGAGCTTGGCCGATGTCGATATCGCCATCGTGCGCGCGGCGTTCGGGGTCGCGGAGACCGGCTCTATCGCGCTGAGCGAGCGCGAACTCGGCGTGAATACGCTCGCTTATCTCGCGCAGCATCTGATCGTGCTGCTCGATCCCACCGACGTCGTGATCAATATCCACCACGCCTATCAGCGCCCTGAATTCGCGCAATCGCGATACCTCGTGTTTCATACGGGGCCTTCGGCGACGGCGGATATCGAGGGCGTGTTGATCCATGGGGCGCAGGGTGTGCGCTCGCTGTCTATTCTGCCACTGCCGCGTGGGTGATGGCCTGGCTGCGCCGGGAAATATAGATCGACGACATCAGCACCAGAGTGAGCAGCGCGAGAATACTGAGTTCGATCATGGAATGGTCGAATGGCGGGGCGGGATGGTCGTCCGTCGCCATGCCGGAGGATTGCAGCGTCACCACCAAGATGCGCCGGACGGTCGCGATCAGGCCGACGATGAGGAACGGCTCGACCGCCAGATGCATCGAGGTGATCGACGCGCGGACGGTATGGAGAATTTCCACCAGCATCAGGACGAACAGCAGCTTGTCGACCATCTCGAACACCCGGCCGGTTTCCGGCCATTCGCGAATCGACGACCACATCTGCGCGGCCGTGCTACTGAGGACGAGGAGAGTCGCGAAAATCAGGATCGCGCCGATCGTGACGGAGATCGCATGTTCGATTTGCTCGAACAGCTTCGTGATTGCACTCGGCCGAGCCGTCTCGCTGTCCGGCCGCTTTTTGGGGTCCATCGTCCGCTCCAAGGATTTCCGCCCATTTCACCCGAAACGAGTGGCGAGGCAATGGGTTTGCGGTCATCGCGAAAAACGGTTTAGGTTTTGCCGTACTTTCTAAAAACCCGAAAGAACCTCGAAAGATGCTGACTTATCTCTGGATCGCGATTGGCGGGGCGCTCGGGTCGATGGCGCGGTTTGCCGTGGCCAGCGTGGTCGATAGCGGTGTGCGGGACACGTTCCCGCTCGGGACGGTGCTGGTCAATATTTCGGGTTGCCTGGTCATCGGATTCTTCTTCGCGCTGACGGTGCCAACTGGGCGATTCAACGTGCCCCTGGAGGTCCGGCATTTTTTCATGGTGGGAATCTGCGGCGGCTACACCACCTTTTCGTCTTTCGGCCTGCAAACCCTCGTGCTCGCGCGCACCGGCGACGTCTTGCGCGCCGGCGCCAATGTGGTGGTGTCGGTCGTGGTTTGCCTCATTGCGGTGTGGGTGGGCTCGCTCGTCGGCGGGGCGTTGTCGGGGGCGTCGGGAGACTAGGGTTTGACCACCGGCGCCGGGCGGCACAGGCGGTTCGCAACACTCTTCCCCAAGCGCGTCCCATGGCATAAGGGCGGCCACAACTTCTCCCGGAACCCGTGAGCCCATGATTCGTCTCGACAGTATCAGCAAGCAGAATGGCCATCAGATTCTCTTTATCGAGGCCTCGATGGGGCTTCAAAAGGGGGAGAAGGCCGGCCTTGTCGGCCCCAACGGTGCCGGCAAGACGACTCTGTTCCGGATGATCACGGGCGAGGAGAGCCCCGACGAGGGCCAGGTGGTGGTGGATGCCGGCGTGACCATCGGCTATTTCAGCCAGGATGTGGGCGAGATGTCTGGCCGCAGCGCCGTATCCGAGGTGATGGACGGCGCCGGCCCGGTCAGCGCACTGGCAGCCGAGTTGAGCGAGCTCGAGGCCGCCATGGGGAACATGGATCCGGCGGACGACATGGACGCCATCGTTACGCGCTACGGCGAGGTGCAGGGGCGCTTCGAGGAACTGGACGGCTACGCCCTGGAGGGGCGCGCGCGGGAAGTTCTGGCCGGTCTGAGCTTTAGCGATGAGCGGATGGACGGCGACGTGGGGGCGCTGTCGGGCGGCTGGAAGATGCGCGTGGCGCTGGCCCGCATCCTCCTCATGCGGCCCGATTTCATGCTGCTGGACGAACCGAGCAACCATCTCGATTTGGAGAGCCTCATCTGGCTGGAGGATTTCCTGAAGGGCTACGACGGCGCGCTGCTGATGACTTCGCACGACCGCGAATTCATGAACCGCATCGTCGGCAAGGTGGTGGAGATCGACGGCGGCTCGCTGACCAGCTATTCCGGCAACTACGAATTCTACGAGCAGCAGCGCGCGCTGGGCGAGAAGCAGCAGCAGGCGCAGTTCGACCGCCAGCAGGCGATGCTTGCCAAGGAGATCAAGTTCATCGAGCGCTTCAAGGCCCGCGCCTCGCATGCCGCGCAGGTGCAGAGCCGGGTGAAGAAGCTGGAGAAGATCGACCGGGTGGAACCGCCCAAGCGCCGCCAGTCGGTCTCCTTCGACTTCCCGCCCGCGCCGCGCTCTGGCGACGACGTCGTGACTTTCAAGAACGTCCACAAGGGCTATGGCAATCAGCATATCTATGCCGGGCTGGATTTTCAGGTGCGCCGCAAGGAGCGCTGGTGCGTCATGGGCATCAACGGCGCGGGCAAATCCACGCTGCTGAAACTGGTGGCGGGCTCGACGGAGCCGGACGACGGCACGGTTGCGCTAGGGGGCAGCGTCAAGATGGGCTATTTCGCGCAACATTCCATGGAATTGCTCGACGGCGAGCGCACGATTTTCGAATCGCTGGAGGACTCGTTTCCGCAGGCGGGCCAAGGCTCGCTGCGCGCGCTGGCCGGTTGCTTCGGATTCTCCGGCGACGATGTGGAAAAGCGATGCCGGGTGCTGTCGGGCGGCGAAAAGGCCCGGCTGGTGATGGCCAAGATGCTGTTCGATCCGCCGAATTTTTTGGTGCTCGACGAGCCCACGAACCATTTGGACATCGCGACCAAGGAAATGCTCATCACGGCGCTCTCGGAATACGAGGGCACCATGCTGTTCGTCTCGCACGACCGCCACTTCCTCGCCGCTTTGTCCAACCGGGTTCTGGAACTGACGCCCGAAGGTATTCACCAATACGGCGGCGGCTATACGGAATATGTGGCCCGCACGGGTCAGGAGGCGCCGGGGCTGCATAGTTGAGACGGGCGGGGGAGGGGAAATGCGGCTATTGCCATGGGCAATCATCCGTCCGCGCCGTAGCCACGGCACGCGGAGCCAGACCGGATTATCAGGCGGCATGTTCGGGGCGCGAAATCGCCGCTGATTTGGGTCCGGTTGTGATCGGCGACGCGCGGCAACGCTTGTGTCGACGTCCCCGCGCTAAAAGCCATCAGCGCTATTTGCAAAAGCCCCATTTGCAAGACGCGGTCAGTGGCGCCGGTCACGCCCACTCCGCCGGGTTTCAAGACCTTGCGGATTGCTGCGAGCGGAGGCCCTAGGCGCAGGGTCTGAACGGCGGCGAAACTTGATTTTGCTGCTCGCGCAGCATGTCGGCGGAGTGACGAACGACTTCGGAAATCTGCAACAGCTGTTTGGTCAAAGGACTTGTCTTGCGCCAGATCATTCCAATTGTTCGCGATGGTTTTGGACTCTTAAAGCGCGAGATGGAGACTGACGCCGAGCGTGTCTCCACCGCCACGGCCATTTCCGGGATCAACGTAACACCGATTCCCGCGCCGACCATTTGGACGAGTGTCGACAGAGAGCTAGCATCCAGCAACTCCCGTGGCCGCGCGGAGTGCATATTGCAGAACGACAGAGCCTGATCGCGAAAACAGTGCCCCTCTTCCAGCAGAAGAAGCCTCATTTCGCGAAGCGTTTCGATATTGGGCGCCGGCGTCCCCTCGTCCTCCCCGGGCCGGACCAGTACGAAATCCTCAGCAAACAGCGCAACCTCGGCAAACGAAGGTTCGGATACCGGCAGAGCGACAATTGCCGTGTCGAGCCGGCCTTCCGCCAGCTCTTGAATCAGCTTCGGCGTCAGTGTCTCACGCACGTTGATGTCGAGGTCGGCATACTGGCGAGTGAGGTTGCGGATTATTGTTGGCAGCAGATAGGGTGCGATCGTCGGGATCACGCCAATACGCAGCCGTCCCAACAGCCGGTCGTGCGAAGCGCGCGCTAAGTCTTCCAGTTCGTCTACCAACCGCAGGATGTCGGGGACGCGCAGAGCAAACTCTTCTCCGAAGCTGGTAAGCCTGACCTGTCGTGCGCCTCTTTCGAAGAGCGCCGCGCCCAGCGACCCCTCCAATTCTCTAATCTGCTCCGACAAAGCAGGCTGAGAGATCGCACAAGCATTTGCCGCGCGTCCAAAGTGGCCATGTCGTGCCAACGCCTCGCAATAACGAAGCTGCTTGAGCGTTAGTTTGATCATAACCGCAGCCTATCGGTGCGATCAGAAAATGCAACTTAATCTAATGAGCCGGCTATGATATGAGCTTCGCAGCGAAGACGAGGAGTAGCCAATTTCACAACCGCCTCGCCTCGCGTCACGGCTACTGACGGTATGCCGGTCAATGACGTCCAAACTATCCATGAATTTTGTGTCCCCGGCCCGATTTTGTTCCGGGACGGTCATCTCTAGGGAAAGCCGTTGGCGATGAGGGACATCCCACTTGTCCGGCAATTTGTCATCGCGCTTGCCATGAAGCCGGATCGCCTTCCAAGGAATTCATAGTCTTCGTCCGAGAACCATTTCAATCAACGCAGCCACGATGGGAGAGAAAATATGGACGGAAATGATGCCGGAAACGCCGGCAAGTGCCCGGTAATTCATGGGGTTCGCCCCAACACGACTTTCGCGGGCAGGTCGAACCGGGACTGGTGGCCGAACCAGCTGAATCTCGGAATTCTACACCAGCACTCTGCCCTGTCCGATCCCATGGGCAAGGACTTCAACTACGCCGAGGCGTTTAAGACGCTCGACCTCGAGGCCCTCAAGAAGGACCTCTATGCGCTGATGACCGATTCGCAGGATTGGTGGCCGGCCGATTACGGTCATTACGGGCCGCTCTTCATCCGGATGGCGTGGCACAGCGCGGGCACCTACCGCACCGGTGACGGTCGTGGCGGCGCTGGCTCGGGCTCGCAACGTTTCGCGCCGCTCAGCAGCTGGCCGGACAATGTAAACCTCGACAAGGCGCGCCGGCTGCTCTGGCCGGTCAAGCAGAAGTACGGCGAGAAGATCTCCTGGGCCGACCTGATAATCCTCGCGGGCAATTGCGCACTGGAATCGATGGGGTTCAAGACCTTCGGCTTCGGCGGCGGGCGCGAGGACATCTGGGAGCCCGAAGAGGACATTTACTGGGG
>JBEKFQ010000026.1:0-45908 GCA_050013235.1 Beijerinckiaceae bacterium | reverse complement strand
AAGCCCCGCGAAACAGGCCAAGAACCCTTCCATCGACCCACCCTCTCAAGCCAAAAAGCCTGAGCGGCGCAGAATCGATCACCAAATCACACGCAAGCGAATTCGATATGCGATTCCCCTGCGCCTACGGCGCCCCGGAATGACAGCGCGGCCTTAATATGGGTAAGATTGAAATGCCCTCCTTCACAAAAGCCCCCACCCTTGGATAACACCGACCAAGTCACCTATTGGAACGAAGGCGCCGGCGCGAAATGGGCGGCGAACCAGGCGCGGCTCGACCGGCTCTTCGCGCCCCTGACGCAAGCGCTCATCGCGGCTGCGGCGCCCCGGCCCGGCGAGCATGTCCTGGATATTGGCTGCGGCTGCGGGGATTTGAGCTTGGCCGCCGCCGCGCTTGTTGGCCCCACGGGCCATGTGCTGGGCGCCGATATTTCCCGGCCGATGCTGGAGCGGGCGCGGGCGCGTCAGGCTGTCGAAGGGCAGGGACTCGCGCTGGACTGGCTCGAGGCCGATGTCATGACCCATGCCTTCGAGCCCACGGCCGATCTTCTGATCTCGCGTTTCGGCGTGATGTTTTTTGCCGATCCCTTGGCCGCTTTCATCAATCTGAGGCGCGGCCTCAAACCCGGCGGGCGCTTTGCCTTTCTCTGCTGGCAGAGGCGTGAAGCCGTCGAGTGGATGCAATGGCCACTCGATCAAGTCTCCAGCGTTTTCCCCACGACCCCGGCCACGCTGGGCACGCCCGGCCCGTTCGGCCTCGCGGATGAATCCACCACCATGCGGCTCCTGGCGCAGGCTGGTTTTTCCGCCGTGACGGCCGATCCCGTCGAGGCCGCTTTGACCATCGGCGAGGGTCCGGACCCCGTGGACGATGCTCTGGCGTTGCTGCTTCAGACCGGTCCTTTCGCGAGTCTTTTCAACGAGGCGGGGGTCGCCGCGCGGGCGCAAGCGAAGCCGCTTTTACGCCGCGCGCTCGAAGCCAAGGTCCAAAACGGCGCGGTCCGCCTGGGCGGCGCGTGCTGGCTTTATCGCGGCGTGGCGCGATAAGTTCGCGTCCCGCGCGGGACTGTGCTAGGCCAGCCGCAGAAATCCACTCCAGAACGCTTTAGAAACGAAACCATGTCCGATTTTATCCGCGAGGTCGACGAGGAATACCGCCGCGACCGCGTCGTGAACTTTCTCACGAAACACCAGTATCTTCTCGTTGGCGTCGTGGTTGCGATCATCGCCGGCGCCGGCGGCTATCGTTTTTACATGGATCACAAGGTCAGCGTGGCCGAGGCGGCCAACGTGCGTTACGAAGCCGCGCTGCAGTTGCTTCGCGACGGCAAGAGCGCCGAGGCGCAGACGGCTTTCGACGAGATCCAGCACGATGCTCCCGTTGGTTATGCGCAGCTCGCCTGGATGAAGGCGGTCGAGGCCTTGGCCTTGCGCGATCCTGCCGCCGCCGCCAAAGGCTTCGATGCCATTGCAAGCGATGGGGCGCTCGATCAAGGGTTTCGCGATACCGCGCGTTGGCGCGGCGCGTTGATCCGGGCCGATCGCGAACAGCCGGAAGTGTTCGAAAAGCTTTATGCCCCCTATGCGGTCGACGGCTTTACGTATCATGCCTCGTTGCGCGAATTGCTCGCTTTGTCGGCGCTGAAGCGGGGGGATAACGAGGCGGCGGGACGCTGGCTCGATCAGATCATCATCGATCCCAAGGCGCCGAACGCTCTGCGCGGCCGGGCCGAGGGCTTTCTGGGCCTGGTTGCCGGCGGGGCCGTCGAGACGGCGCAAGCTCCGGCTGCTCCATCGGCAGACGCGCCGGTAAAAGGTGAAGCTCCGGCTGCTCCAGCGACGGAAGCGCCGATAAAATTAGAAACTCCGGCTGCGCCATCGGCGGAAGCGCCGGTAAAAAATGAAGCTCCGGCTGCTCCAGCGACGGAAGCGCCGGCCAAATAGGCCGGCTGAAAGAAACGGCCATGTTCACGATTGCTATTATCGGCCGTCCCAATGTCGGCAAATCAACCCTGTTCAATCGCCTGGTGGGCAAGAAACTCGCGCTGGTCGACGACCGGCCGGGCGTAACGCGCGACCGGCGGGAGGGCGAGGCGAAACTAGGCGATCTCCGCTTTACGATCGTCGACACGGCAGGGCTGGAGGAGGGCGACGCCGCTTCGCTGTCCGGCCGCACGCGCGCCCAAACCGAGGCGGCGATTGAAATGGCCGACGGGATTTTCTTCGTCATCGATGCGCGGGTCGGCTTGACGCCCGACGACCGGGCCTTCGCGGCTCTGGTCCGGCGCGCCGGAAAGCCGCTTATCCTCATCGCCAACAAGGCCGAGGGGAAGGCTGGCGAGGCCGGGGCCGTCGAGGCCTACCAGCTTGGCCTCGGCGATCCGATCCCGCTCTCGGCCGAACATGGCGACGGTTTTTCCGAACTCTATAGCGCGCTGCTCGAGGCGCTGCCCGCCGAGACGGCTTTGCCTGTCGAGGAAGAAGAGACCAGCGCCAAGAGTTTTGAAGACGACGAGGACGGGACCGAGCTGGATCCGACGAAGCCGCTGCGGATCGCTGTCGTCGGTCGGCCCAATGCCGGGAAGTCCACGCTGCTCAACCATATTATCGGCGAGGACCGTCTGCTCACTGGCCCAGAGGCGGGGCTGACGCGCGACGCCATCGGAATCGATCTCGTCTGGCGCGGGCGCGACATGAAAATGTTCGACACGGCGGGGCTGCGTCGCCGCGCCAAGGTCGACGACAAGCTCGAAAAACTCGCCGGCGCCGATGCCCTGCGCGCGGCGAAATTCGCCGAGGTGGTGGTTCTGCTGATCGATGCCACCATGCCTTTCGAGAAGCAGGATTTGACCCTTGCCGATCTCGTGGCGCGCGAGGGGCGCGCGCTGGTCATCGGGCTCAACAAATGGGATCTCATCGAGGATAAGGGCAACCGCTTGAAGGCGCTTCGCGAAGAAGCGTTACGTCTATTGCCTCAGGTCAAGGGCGCGCCGGTGGTTCCCGTGTCCGGCACGACCGGATTCGGCGTGGAAAAGCTGATGGAAGCCGCGATCGAGGTGCATGAAGTCTGGAACAAGCGCATCTCCACAGCGCGGCTGAACCGCTGGCTGACGGCGGCGATCGAGCACACCCCGCCGCCGGCCGTGGCGGGACGGCGGATCAAGATCCGCTACATGACGCAGTTGCGGGCGCGCCCGCCCTATTTCGTGATTTTCGGCAATCAGCTCGAAGCCCTGCCGGTGAGCTACGAGCGGTTTCTGGTGAACGGACTGCGCACCGCCTTCGACCTGCCGGGCGTGCCGATCCGCATTTCGAAAAAGACCAGCGACAATCCGTACAAGGATCGCAAGAGTCCGCAGCGCTGAGATGAGACCAACGACACTCTCGCCCGAGGAGCAATCGGCTTTGGCCGGCGTCTCGAAGGGCGAGAGCGAATAGTTTGATTTAAAACTCTCTTTTTACTTCATATCCATATGCATGTGATCCCCGGCGCCAGGCGCGGCCTTCGTGCCATAGCCGGTAACGGCGAAGGTGACGGGCACGGTGCCTGCCTTCTCGAACGTCAACGTCCCGCTCACCGTGTCGCCCTCCTTCAAGGGGGCGGTGGGGTTCAAGAACATGATGTGAAAGCCGCGGGGTTGCAGCGTGACAGTGCCCCCCGCCGGGATTTCCAGGCCCTTGTCGAGTTCGCGCATCCGCATGACGCCGTTTTCCATCGACATTTCATGGATTTCGGCTTTTGGCGCCTGGGGGATGGCGGCGCCGGTGAGACGGTCGGCGACGGTTCCCGTATTGGTGATGGTGGCATAGCCGCCCGCGACCTTGGCGCCGTTAGGCGTGGCGCGAATCCAGGCATCCTTGACGGTGATGGCGGAGGCGGCTTGTTCCGCCGCGCGGGCGGGGGAGGCGGCCAAAAATAGGCCGAATGCGATGAGTGCGACGGTCGTGACGAGCTGTTTCATGAGATGAATTCCTGTCTGATGGAGGGGGTTCTTGTTCGTCAGACGAACGCGGGCGGTCCCCTGGCATGGGGGGACGGCGGCATCGCCGCGGCCGGCGCCGTTTCGCCGCGCGGCGAAACGGGTTTCTCGATCATGGCTAGGCGGGCGGGTTCCGGCGTGGCCGTTGGCGATGCGATCGCGATCAGGCGGCAGGCGAGGGCGCAGCAGGAATCGCCCGCCGCATGTTTCCGGGGCCCCGTTGGGCTATCGGGGGTCGTCTGGCTCTGGCATAGCGCCGGCACGCCGGGAGCGCTGGCGTCAGCCGCGCCGAGCAGTCCCTGGATCAGGAACGCGTAGAGCGACAGGACCGTGAGCGTCAGTCTCACGCGCTTGAGCGGAGCCATCATCTTGCCTTGCCCGCTTCGATCACCGGAACGCGCTCTCTTTTTGAGAGGTTCGAGCATGTCCTCGATCGAAAAAGTCCGCAACTTTTTCAGGACACGCTCTAAGCCGGTGCTTGGAAACTTAATACTCTGTCGCTCGGGAAATCATAGAGCCGGCCGGTCTCCGTCGAACTGGGTAGGCAGAATTGAAGGAGCTTCGGTGCGAGATCTTCCGGTGTCTTTAGCTCGAGCGGATCTTCGCCGGGCATGGCGGCGGCGCGCATGTGGGTGCGCAATGCGCCGGGATTGATGGCCATGACCCGCACGCGCGTGAGATTCACCGTCTCGGCCGCATAGGTCCGCGCCAGACTATCCACCGCGCTTTTGGAGATGGCGTAAGGTCCCCAATAGGGCTTGAAATCGGCGCGGTGGCCGGCGCCCGAACTCAACAGCACGACGCGCCCGGCATCCGACATCCGCAAGGGGAGATCGAGCGAGCGGATGAGGCGGTAATTGGCGGTTACATTGACCGCCATGACCTGGTCCCAGCTCTTGGGATCGCAATGAGCCAAAGGCGTCAGCGGCCCCAGAATGCCGGCATTGCCGACGAACACGTCGAGTTTGCCCCAACGCTGATGGATCGCGGCGCCGAGCCGGTCGAGCGCGTCGAAATCCCTGATATCGACGGGGACGAGTGTTGCCTGGCTCCCCAGCGCCTTGATTTCGTCATCAAGTTCTTCGAGCGCGCCCTGGGTGCGGGCCAGCGCCACGACATGGGCTCCCGCCCCGGCCAAGGCCAGCGCGACGGCCCGGCCGATGCCGCGCGAGGCGCCGGTGACGAGAGCGACGCGGCCCTCGAGGGTTTTGACGTTTGGATCGTTCATGAGACGAGCTACTCGAGCGCTTCCACTTGGGTGGAATCACCCAAGTGATCGGAAATCGCTCTCTTTTTTAAGAGGTTAGAACATTTCTTCAATCACAAAAGTCTGCAACTTTCGTGGGAAATGCTCTAGCCGGTCTCCGCGAGAAGCGAAAGCTGGCTTCGGGTTTCCCCATTCACATCGGTGAGATAGGTGGGGTAATCGCCGGTGAAGCAATGGTCGGTGAATTGCGGATGGATGGGATCGCGCCGTTCCTCGCCCATCGCGCGGTAGGTGCCCTCGACCGAGAGAAAGGCCAGGGAATCGCTGCCGATATACTCCCGCATCTCTTCCAGGGAGTGAGTCGCGGCGAGCAGCTTGTCGCGCTCCGGCGTATCGATCCCGTAATAGTCGGGATATTTGATCGGCGGCGAGGAAATCCGGAAATGGACCTCGCGGGCACCGGCTTCGCGCATCATCCGCACGATTTTCACCGATGTCGTGCCGCGCACGATCGAATCATCGATCAAGATGATGCTCTTGCCCTCGACGACGGAGCGATTGGCGCTGTGCTTGAGCCGCACGCCGGTCTCTCGGGTCGATTGCGTCGGCTGGATGAAGGTGCGGCCGACATAATGGTTGCGGATAATGCCGAGTTCGAAGGGAATCCCCGAGGCCTGGGCATAGCCGATCGCCGCCGGCACGCCGGAATCGGGTACGGGAACGACGACATCGGCGGCGATTGGCGTTTCACGCGCAAGCTGTGCGCCCATCGCCTTGCGGGTCTCGTAGACGGAGCGGCCGTAGACGACCGAATCCGGCCGGGCAAAGTAAATATATTCGAAAATACAGGGCCTTGCCGGTACTTTCGGGAAGGGGCGCAAGGATTCCACGCCGCTTTCCGTGATGACGACGATCTCGCCGTTTTCGATATCGCGAACGAATCGCGCGCCGATAATGTCGAGCGCGCAGGTCTCCGAGGCCAGGAGGAAGTGGCCATCCAATTCGCCGAGCACCAGCGGCCGGATGCCGAGCGGGTCGCGCGCGCCGATCAGCGCTTTGTTGGACAACGTGACCAGGGCATAGGCGCCCTCGAGCTCGCGGAGCGCTTCGATAAACCGTTCGATCACGCGCGGTTTGCGGCTGCGGGCTACGAGGTGGAGAATCACTTCGGTGTCGGAGGTCGACTGGTAGATCGCGCCATCGCGGATGAGCGCGCGGCGCAGCGTCAAGCCATTGGTGAGATTGCCGTTATGGGCAACGGCAATGCCGCCGGTATCGAGTTCCGCGAACAAAGGCTGGACGTTGCGGAGAATTGTTTCGCCGGTCGTGGAATAGCGGACATGGCCGACGGCTGCGGTGCCGGGCAGCCGCGCGATGGTCGAGGCCTTGGAGAAATGGTCGCTCACCAAGCCGAGGCGGCGTTCCGAATTGAAGCGGGAACCGTCGAAGGCGACGATACCCGCAGCCTCTTGGCCCCGATGCTGAAGGGCGTGAAGCCCGAGCGCCGTGACTGCGGCCGCGTCGGGATGGCCAAAAATGCCGAAAACCCCGCATTCTTCCCGGAGGCGATCCGCCTCGGGATCGTAGGGATCGTCCTTATGGGAATCGAAGGCCGCCGTGGACCGGTCTTGGTTTGGCTCTGTCATAGACACCTCGCGGCACCGGGCACGTTCGTTTCGGACAATATATCGTCACGAAACTTAAATAATCGGAATATGCCCAAATGCTAGGATAATCGGTGCGATATCCTCGTAAATCATGGCACCTTTGTATTCTGGTCACGGCTTGGCGGGGTCGGCAGCGGCTTGGCCGTGTCGGTTTCCTGCGGCGGCTCGTCCGCCGCCGAGGCGGGTTTGGCCTTCTTGAAGCGGCCGATGATTCCCTCGGGATCGTCAGGCAGCAAAGCCGTCAACTGATCGCCGGTCGCGGCGAGAAAGGGCCGCATCTTGGCGTTTTTCGCCCATTCCGGCTGCTTTTCCGGCGGAACGAGCCAGGAGAAGAAGACATAAGCGATGACGCAGAGCAGCACGCCGCGCGCGGCGCCGAACACGAAGCCAAGCGAGCGGTCGAGCGCACCCACCTTGGAGTCGAGGATCACGTCCGACAATTTGATCGTGACGATCGAGACGAGCACGAGGGTGCCGAAAAAGACCAGCGCCGCCGAGGCGGCCATGGCCACGACATCCTTGGAAATATAGGGTTTCACGTAAGGCAGGACGGACGGATAGAAGTAAATCGCGGCCGCCGCCGCCGCGCCCCAGGAGGCAATCGCCAAGACTTCGCGGGTGAAGCCGCGCAGCATGGCGAGCAAGGCCGAGATCAGCACGATAACGATGAGGCCGAGGTCGAGATAGGAGGGCATGGTCTTAGCCTTCGGCCTCTAACGCCGTTCAAGAGAGACTTTTCTAGCGAAACACGCCGCCGGCGGCGCAAGTGGCTTATAGCGAAGGCCAATCGCCACGTCACCTCGTTCGCCGCTCATCCACACGTTGCTGTTGCTTTGGCGCACCGGCCGGCCGGGGTTTCGCGATCTCCGCGACCAAGGCGCCGATATGTTCGCACGCCGATAATTTCATGGGGTCGCCGCCGCCATCCGGGGCGGCCTGAGCGCTGCGCGGGGCAACCGCGCTGGTGAAGCCGAGCTTGGCCGCCTCTTTCAATCGCGCCGCCGCATGCGCGACCGGCCGGACCGCGCCGCTCAAGCCCACCTCGCCGAAATAGACGGCATGGGGCGGCAGGCTTTGCCCCGACAGCGAGGAGACGAGCGCGGCGGCGGCGGCCAGATCGGCGGCGGGCTCGCTGACCCGCAAGCCGCCGGCAATGGTGAGATAAATATCGTGCTGGCCGAGTTTCAGCCCGGCATGGGCCTCCAGCACCGCGACGACCATCGCGAGGCGGCTGGTATCCCAGCCGACCACCGCGCGGCGTGGCGTGCCGAGTGAAGTTGGCGCGACGAGCGCCTGAATTTCCACGAGAAGCGGCCGTGTGCCCTCCATGCCCGCGAAGACCGCGACGCCCGGCGTCACCTCGTCATGGGCGGTCAAGAACAAAGCCGAGGGATTGGCGACTTCGTTCAAGCCGCCGCCCGTCATCTCGAAGACGCCGATCTCGTCCGTCGGTCCGAACCGGTTTTTTACCGCGCGCAGAATCCGGAAGTCGCGCCCGCCCTCGCCCTCGAAGGAGACGACGGCATCGACCATGTGCTCGACGACGCGGGGGCCGGCGATCTGTCCGTCCTTGGTGACATGGCCGACCAGAATCACCACGGCGCCGGTGGTCTTGGCGAAGCGGATGAGCGCCTGTGCCGAGCCGCGCACCTGCGTGACCGTGCCGGGCGAGGATTCCACCGCGTCGGTCCACATGGTCTGGATCGAATCGATCACGACAAGGGCCGGGCGCGCGCCGTGGGAGAGGGTGGCGACGATATCCTCGACGCCGGTTTCGGCCGCGAGTTCGACCGGCGCGGAGGAGAGGCCAAGCCGGGTGGCGCGTAGCCGTACCTGATCCATCGCCTCTTCGCCCGAGATATAGACGACACGCTCGCCGCGCCGCGCCAGCGCCGCGCAGGCTTGGATCAACAATGTGGATTTTCCGATTCCCGGCTCGCCGCCGAGCAGCAGCACGGAACCGGGCACGAAGCCGCCGCCGGTCACCCGGTCGAGCTCGCCGATGCCGGTCTCGAGGCGGCGTTGCGGCGCATCCGCATGAGCGAGTTCGCCCAGCGCGAACACGCGCCCCTTCTTGGCGCCGCGCGCGGCCTGCGCCCCGATGCCCGCCACGCCGCCATCCTCGATAATGGAATTCCAAGCGCCGCAAGATTCGCAGCGGCCCTGCCAGCGTGGCGTGACATTGCCACAGCTCTGGCAGACGAAGGCGGATTTGGGTTTGGCCACGTCAGCGGCCGGGGCGGGAGGCGATCATGGGGAGTGACTAGAACAAAACAGGGACAAAGGGAAGGGGCGTCTTGCCCGACCACGCCAAGTATCGCCGGTGGCTGCGGGCGCCGGATAGGGTATGGCCTGGCCGCTCCGGCGCCGAAAGCGCTTTAGTGGTGTGCGGGAAGATGATCCTCTTGCGCCAGGTTGGAGAAGCGCGTCATCTCCGCCTCGAAAGCCAGTTCGACGGTCCCGGTGGGGCCGTGACGTTGCTTGCCGATGATGACTTCGGCGCGGCCATGCACGCGTTCCATATCCGCCTGCCAGGTCAAGAATTCCTCGCTGCCTTCGCGCGGTTGTTTGTTCTTCAGGTAATATTCCTCGCGATACACGAACATCACGACGTCGGCGTCTTGTTCGATCGAGCCGGATTCACGCAAATCCGACAATTGCGGACGCTTGTCGTCGCGGGATTCGACTTGCCGCGAAAGCTGAGACAAAGCGACGACGGGGACAGCCAGTTCCTTTGCGAGCGCTTTCAATCCGGTCGTGATTTCCGTCAACTCCTGAACGCGATTCTCGCCCTTCGACTTGGAACCGGAGAGTAGCTGCAAGTAATCGACGACGAGAAGATCGAGCCCGCGTTGCCGCTTGAGCCGCCGCGCGCGGGCGGTGAGCTGGGCGATGGAAATACCGCCGGTCTGGTCGATATAAAAGGGAATCGACTGCATCTCGCGCGCCGCTTCCGCGATCCGGTGAAATTCGTGCTCGGTAATATCGCCGCGCCGGATCTTGTAGGAGGCGACGGCCGATTGCTCCGCGATGACGCGGGTGGCGAGCTGTTCGCAGGACATTTCGAGCGAGAAGAAGCCGACGATGCCGCCATTGATGGTTTCCGGCGAGCCGTCGGGCTTGGTGCGAAATTCGTAGGCTTTCGCGATATTAAAGGCGATATTGGTGGCGAGCGCCGTTTTGCCCATGCCCGGTCGGCCCGCGATGATCACGAGATCGGAGGCTTGCAACCCGCCGAGCTGGCGGTCGAGATCGGTCATGCCCGTCGAAATGCCGGAGAGCTGGCCATCGCGCTCGAAGGCCTTGGCGGCCATGTCGACCGCCGTGGTGAGGGCATCGGAAAAGCGCTGGAAGCCGCCGTCGTAGCGGCCAGATTCGGCAATCGAATAGAGCTTGCGCTCGGCTTCCTCGATCTGGTCGCGCGGCGTGAGCTCGACCGGCGCGTCGTAGGCGCCGTTGACGATATCCTCGCCGATCAAAATCAGGTCGCGGCGAATCGCGAGATCGTAGACGGTGCGGCCGTAATCCTCGGCGTTGATGATGGCGGTGGCTTCCGCCGCCAAACGCGCGAGATATTGCGGAATGGTCACGCCACCGAGATCGTGATCGCCCAAGAAGGTCTTCAGCGTCACGGGGGTCGCGACCTTGCCCGCGCGAATCAATTGCGAGGCAATTTCGAAGATGCGGCGATGCAGTTCCTCGGAGAAATGGTCGGGCTTGAGGAAATCCGAGACCCGGTCGTAGGCATCGTTGTTGATCAGGATCGCGCCGAGGAGAGCCTGCTCCGCTTCGATATTATGCGGCGCCACGCGGAAATTCGCGTCCTTGCCACTCGATTGTTTCGCGATAAGGGACAGCCGTCCCCCCGCGTGGTCCATCACGCTCATGTCGATATTTGATCCAAGAGGCGGATATCTCATCCGCTGGGAATCGGCGGCCCGGTACGCGCGGCGGCCGGGCGTATTTGTGGCATGGGCGCGCCGCGCAGACGAGTCAAAACTTGAAACCCGGACCGCTGGTAAGATCGTGATGGGATAGGCCTGGGAATGACGGGGATTTCCATCCCGCTAGGCTTTTCTTACGCCGGGCGATCTTCTATGCGCGGGGGGAAATGGCGCCGCGATGTCATTCCGGGGCGCCGTAGGCGAGCCCGGAACCTAGGCCAACGCTGTCGGCGGAAGAGGCTGAATCATCCAGCGGGCGGATTTTCCGTGCTTCTGGACGTGCCGCGTTGTCATGGATTCCGGGCTCTCGCCAGAGGCTCGCCCCGGAATGACAGAGCTGGATGATCATTTTTTCCTGGTTTAGCCGCGCATCTACCCGCTGTTGCGCAACCCTGCCGCCACGCCGTTGATGCTGAGGTGGATGCCGCTGCGGACCTCTTCGTCGTCTTGATTCGCCCGCAGCATTTTCAACAGTTCGACCTGCACGTGGTTCATCGGATCGAGATAGGGGAAGCGATTCGAAATCGAGCGTTCGAGCAGTGGGTTCGATTCCAAAAGCCGGGTTTGGCTCATGATTTCGAGCACGGCGCCGATCGTCCGTTCGTGCTCGCGGGTAATCGCCGCGAAGATCGAGGTGCGGAGATCCACATCCTCGACGAGATCGGCATAGCGCGAGCCCACAGCCAGGCTGCTTTTGGCGAGCACCATGTCCATATTGGAGAGCAGGGTGCGGAAAAACGGCCATTCCCGGTACATGCGGCGTAAAAGAGCGACGTCGTGGCCGGGTTCCGCCAGCCATTGCTGGGCCGCCGAACCGAAACCGTACCAGGCGGGGAGCATCACCCGGCACTGCGCCCAGCTGAACACCCAAGGAATGGCGCGGAGATCCTCGATCCGCCGGGTCTTTTTGCGCGAAGCGGGGCGGCTGCCGAGGTTCAAGGTCGCGATCTCGTTGATCACGGTCGAGCCCCAGAAATAATCCTCGAAACCGGGCGTCTCGTAGACCAAGCCGCGATAGGCGCGGAAGGCTTTGTCCGAGAGGTCCTGCATCGTCTCGATAAAGAGTTGCGGGATCGTCGGGCGGTGGGTGTCGAGCAGGGTCGATTCCAGCGTCGCGGCGATCAGGATGTTGAGGTTGCGCCGGCACACGTCCTCGTTGGAATATTTGGACGAAATGATTTCGCCCTGTTCGGTGATGCGGATTTGGCCGCTCACCGCGCCGGGCGGCTGGGCCATGATCGCGTCGTAGCTCGGGCCGCCGCCACGCCCGACCGAGCCGCCGCGCCCGTGGAACAGACGCAGTTTGACGTCATGTGCCCTAAACGTCTCGATCAGCGCGATTTCGGCCTGGTAAAGTTCCCAGCCTGACGTGACGAACCCGCCATCCTTGTTCGAATCGGAATAGCCGAGCATCACCTCCTGCACCTTGCCGCGCGAGGCGACGATTTTGGCGAGATGCTTGTTCCGGAACACGGCATCCATGATCCCGGCGCTGGCGCGCAGATCGTCGATGGTCTCGAACAACGGAACCAGCGTCACGGCGCTGCTGCCATCGGGCCGGACGAGGCCAACTTCCTTGAGCAGCACGGCGAGTTCGAGCATGTCGGAGACGGATTCCGCCATCGAAATGATGGAGGTATGGATGGCCGCGTCGCCATATTGTTTCTTGACCTCGACCGCCATGCGGAACACGGCCAATTCTGTTTGCGTTTCCTCGCCATAGGTCACGAAGGGCGAGACCAGCGGGCGGGCCGTCTCCAGCTCCCGGCCGAGAATGGCCACGCGGTCGCTCTCGCTGAGATCGAGATAATTGGTGCCGGGCGAGACGGCCTCCAAAAGCTCCGCGATAGTGCGTTCGTGCACCGCCGAATTTTGCCGCAGGTCGATGCTCGCGAGGTGGAAGCCGAAGCAGCTCACCGCGCGGCGCAACTGGTGCAGACGTCCGCGCGTCAAAATGCCGGAGCCGTTGCTCGCCAAGCTGTGCTCGATGATGGCGAGATCGGCGTCGAATTCGGCCGGGCTCTCGTAGGGGGGCTTTTGGCCGAGCGGCTGGTTGTCGAAACGCTGCGAGGTGGAATAGATGCGCCGGATCATCCCATAAAGCGCGCGGCGGTAGGGCTCGCCTTTCTGGCTGTCGCGATTATCGCCGGCGAGATCGGCAAGCGCGCTCAATTCCGGGCTCACCGTGACGATGCTGGCGCTGAGCGTCAGCTCGTCGCGCAATTTGCGCAGCTCGTTATTATAATGACTCATGGCTTTCAAGCCATGCATCCGGGCGGTTTCGGCCAAGACCTCCGATGTCACGAAGGGATTGCCGTCGCGGTCGCCGCCAATCCAGCTCCCCATGCGCAGGAAGGAGGGGATGGGTTGGCCGGGCTCGTTGGATTCGAATTGTTCGACCTGCTTTTCCAGCGTGCGGTAGACGCCCGGCAGCTCTTTCAGCAGGGAATAATCGTAATAGCTGAGGCCGTTGGCGACTTCGTCGAGCACGGTCAGCTTGCGGCGGCGCAAGAGGCTGGTCTGCCACAGGGCGAGCATCGCCTCGTGAACGCTTTGCTTGATCTCTTCGCGCTCTTCTTCCGTATTGTCGGGATGGCCGTAGCGCTCGAGGAGACCCTTGATGGCGATCTCCCAGGTCATGGTGCTCTTGCGGCGTACCTCGGTTGGATGCGCGGTCAGCACGGGGCCGATAAAGGCTTCCTCGAAAAAGGCCTGGAGTCCGGCGCGGGTCACGCCATGTCTCTGCGCATTGTCCAGCGCCCGCTTGATCGTGCCGACGCGTGGCTTGGAGCCCGCGATCGCATGCGCCCTGGTGCGCCGGGCGTGATGGGCATCTTCCGCGATATTGGCGAGATGCGAGAAATAACTAAAGGAGCGCACGACCAAAGCCGCTTGCCGCGGCGTCAACGATTTGAGGATCTGTTCGAGCGCCCGGGCTTCCTTATCGTCGCGATGGCGGTGAAAGCGGATCGAGGTTTTGCGGATTTCCTCGACGGTGTCGAAAATCGCGTCGCCCTCTTGATCCCGGATCGTGTCGCCCAGCACATGGCCGAGAAACCGGGTATCCTCGCGCAGCGGTCCGTCCTTGTCGGCGAACCGGCTGAATTCCGCGAATTCCGTGGTTTCCGATTCGATTGTCACGACAACTCTCCCAGGCAAGGGGTACAGGTCAGTAGGGCCACGCCGGAAGGACCGGGGCGTTCCCCCGGCATATCCCAGCTGGCTCTTGTCTACGCCCAGAGCAAATGTTTCGCCATAGCCCAAGGCATGCTACTGGCCTGACTGTTTTTGAGCCCGCCTTAAACTTTTCTGAGGGACGCAAGCTTTTGAAGACGATCATGACCAAGCTTGCCGAGCGCCGCGCCCAGGCGGAAGCCGGTGGCGGTGAAAAGCGCGTCGAGGCCCAGCACGCCAAGGGCAAGCTGACCGCCCGTGAGCGGATCGAGCTTTTGCTGGACGAAGGCTCCTTCGAGGAGTTCGACATGTTCGTCGAACACCGTGCCGTCGATTTCGGCATGGAGACGCAAAAAATACCAGGCGATGGCGTCGTAACGGGCTGGGGCACGATCACCGGCCGCACCGTTTTCGTCTTCGCCAAGGATTTCACCGTGTTTGGCGGCTCGCTCTCGGAGACCCATGCGCAGAAGATCACCAAGATCCAGGACATGGCGCTACGCAACCGGGCCCCGATCATCGGTATTTTCGATGCCGGCGGCGCGCGCATCCAGGAAGGCGTCGCGGCGCTCGCCGGTTATGGCGAGGTGTTTCAACGCAATGTGCTGGCGTCGGGCGTCATTCCGCAGATTTCCGTGATCATGGGACCCTGCGCCGGCGGAGATGTCTATTCTCCCGCGATGACCGACTTCATCTTCATGGTGAAGGATACGAGCTATATGTTCGTGACCGGCCCCGATGTCGTGAAAACCGTCACCAACGAGACCGTGACGGCAGAGGAGTTGGGCGGCGCTTCGATCCATGCGGTGCGCAGCTCCGTCGCCGACCGCGCCTATGAGAACGACGTCGAGGCCTTGTTGCAGATGCGGCGGTTGGTGGATTTTCTCCCCGCCTCCAACGTGGCGCCGATGCCGGATTGGCCAGCCGAATCCGCCGGGGGGCGGGATGCCAAGGATTTCTCGCTCGACACCCTGATCCCGGACAGTCCCAACACGCCCTACGATATCAAGGAGTTGATCGCCAAGACCGCCGACGATGGCGATTTCTTCGAGATCCAGGAAGCTCATGCCAAAAATATCGTGGTGGGCTTTGGCCGGGTCGAGGGCCGCACGGTGGGCTTCGTCGCCAACCAGCCCATCGTCTTGGCGGGCGTGCTCGACAGCGATGCCTCGCGCAAGGCCGCGCGGTTCGTGCGCTTTTGCGATTGCTTCAACATTCCCATCGTCACGTTTGTGGATGTGCCGGGCTTCCTGCCGGGCGCGGCGCAGGAATATGGCGGCCTGATCAAACATGGCGCCAAGCTGCTCTACGCCTATGCCGAGGCGACGGTGCCGAAGATCACGATCATCACCCGCAAGGCGTTTGGCGGCGCCTACGACGTGATGGCGTCCAAACATCTACGCGGCGATCTCAATTTCGCCTGGCCGACCGCCCAGATCGCGGTGATGGGCGCCAAGGGCGCGGTCGAGATTATTTTCAGGGCCGATATCGACGATGCCGGAAAGATCGCGGCGCGGACCAAGGATTACGAGGACCGGTTCCTCTCGCCCTTCGTCGCCGCCGAGCGTGGCTATATCGACGAGGTGATCATGCCGCATTCGACAAGGCGCCGGGTGGCGCTGGGCCTCGCCATGCTACGCGGCAAGACGCTGGAGAACCCGTGGAAAAAGCACGGGAATATTCCGCTTTGAGCAGGCTCTAATAGATTATTTGATATCCCAAAAACCATGAGAACTCGTTAGACGCCACGGCGTTCTGGAGGCCGCGCCCCGCCGACAGCATGAGATGGTTGTGCTCGTCGAAATCGTAGACGGCGCCGAGGTTAAAGCCGGTGCTGTCCTTGCCGCCGATGACAGTGGCCGTCTGGTGAAATAGCTCGCCGCCGAGCGTGAGATTGGGCGCCACCTTGCGTTGAACCAGCAAGCCGGAGAACCAGTAGTCTTTGTCGAGCGTGCCGCCGCCGTTATTGATCCAATAGCCGCCGCCGGTGTCGACCGTCCAATCACCGTAGCTTTTCTGTACCCAGATTGGCAGAAGCGTGCGGGTGTGGCCGGCACCGAGCGCGCGAGACTGGTCGCCAGTGGGGAAATCCATGATGGGATAGAGCGCGACCTGCGGACGCCAGCCTTGCTCGTCCTCTTGGATGAAGCGGTATTTGAACCCGATTTCCGAATCGCCGTAGCCGAATTGCGGCGCCATTGCCCCGGGCCTGTCGAAGGACAAGGAAGCGCCGAGATGCAAATGACCGTTTGGGATGAGGCCGTAGTTGAAATCGAAACCCGGCGCCATGCCGCTGGTGTCGCCTTTGACATGCGTGCCAATAGAATAGGTGATCAGTTCGAAATGCTGGTAATCCACGGGCTCGGGATCATCGGTGAGATAGGGAGGGCCAGCCTCCGCCGGCAGAGGTGCAAAGGCCAGGACTAGGAGCGCGCAAATCGATGCCGCCGCGATGGATTTGGTTATTTTCGACGCGCGCGACAATTCAGGTTCCATCTCTCCGGTCCGGCCCAACGTTCTGCCTAATCTTTGCGCGCGCTTGCTACGCGGACCCTAGCTCTTGTTGGGATTAGGTGAAAGACGGGTTACGGTAGCGCCTCACATATCGCGAGGGGAAGAACGCATACCATGGCTTATGACGTCGATTTGTTTGTCATCGGGGCGGGGTCCGGCGGGACGCGGGCGGCGCGGATCGCGGCGGGCTATGGCGCCAAGGTCGTGGTGGCGGAGGAATTCCGGGTCGGCGGCACCTGCGTCATTCGCGGCTGCGTGCCGAAAAAGCTGATGGTCTATGCCAGCCGCTTCGCCGATGCGTTTGCCGAGGCCAATGGGTTCGGTTGGAATGTGGGCGAAACGAGCTTCGATTGGCCGCGCTTCGTCGCCGCCAAGGAAAAGGAGATCACCCGCCTTTCCGCGATTTACCGGACCAATCTCGAAAAGGCCGGCGTCGAGATCGTGGCCGCCCGTGCCGTCATCGAGGACGCGCATACGGTGGCGCTGAGCACCGGCCGGCGGATCAGCGCCGGGACAATTCTCGTCGCGACCGGCGGCTCGCCCACGCTGCATCCCGCCATCCCCGGCCAGGAGCACGCCATAACCTCCAACGAAATCTTCGACTTGCCCGTATTTCCCAAGCGGCTGTTGATTGTCGGCGCCGGCTATATCTCGGTGGAATTCGCCTCCGTTTTCGCCCGGCTCGGCAGCGCGGTGACCTTGACCTTTCGCGGCGAGAATGTGCTGCGCGGCTTCGACGAAGACCTGCGCGACGGTCTGCGCGAGGGCTTGAGCGAGGCGGGCGTCACGCTGCGCGCGGGCTGCCTGCCGGCAAAAATCGAGAAACACGCGGATGGCTTGGCCGTCACGATGAGCGACGGCGGCCTCCTGGAGGTGGACGAAGTGCTCGTTGCGACCGGCCGCGCGCCGCACACGCAGGGGCTCGGTCTCGACAAGGCCGGGGTGGAGCTTGGGCCCAAGGGCGAAGTCCTCGTCGACGAACAATCGCGGACCAACGTGCCATCTATCTACGCCGTCGGCGACGTGACGGACCGCGTCGCTCTGACGCCGGTCGCGATCCGCGAGGGGCATGCCTTCGCCGATAGCGTGTTCGGCGGGAAGCCCGGCTTCGCCGATCATTCCAAGATCGCGACCGCTGTTTTTACGACGCCTGAAATCGGCACGGTGGGGCTGACCGAGGCTCAAGCCCGCGCCCAAGTTCCGTGCGTCGATATTTACGCCGCCTCGTTCCGGCCGATGAAGGCGACGCTGTCGGGGCGAAGCGAGAAGACGATCATGAAAATCGTCGTGGACGCCGGAAGCGACAAGGTGCTCGGCGTCCACATCCTCGGCGAAGCGGCCGGCGAGATGGCGCAAATCCTCGGCATCGTGGTGAAGATGGGCGCCACCAAGGCCGATTTCGATGCGACCATGGCGGTGCATCCGACCGCGGCGGAAGAGCTGGTGACCTTGCGCACGCGCCGGATCCGCCACGAGCGAATCGAACCGGTTCCGGCGGGTCCCGGCATGGCGGCGCCAGCGGGGTAGGGCCGATACGCTTGCTTGAAACGTCGCTCTAAATTTCGGGGTCGCATCCCCGCGGAAGATTGTATATCTAGCTTTTTACGTCTGCCCGCTGCGAAGCCTGCGCGGGTCTGTAGGAGAATGTTATGTCGAGCGCCGCCTGGTCGCCACGTAGCTGGAGGGGATTGCCCATTCAGCAGGTGCCGGATTATCCCGATGCCGCTGCCCTTACCGATGTCGAGCGTCAGATCGCGAGCTATCCGCCGCTGGTTTTCGCGGGCGAGGCGCGCAAGCTGAAGAAAATGCTGGGCAAGGCGGCGGCTGGCGAGGCGTTTCTGCTGCAAGGCGGCGATTGCGCCGAGGCCTTCGCCGAACATGCCGCCGACAACATCCGCGATTTCTTCCGCGTTTTCTTGCAGATGGCCGTGGTCATGACCTTCGGCGCCGCTCTGCCCGTGGTGAAGCTTGGCCGCGTGGCCGGGCAATTCGCCAAGCCGCGCTCGGCTCCCACGGAACGGATCGGCGATGTCGAACTGCCGAGCTATCGCGGCGATATCGTCAACGGAATCGAGTTCGACGCGGCCTCGCGCGTGCCGGACCCGCAGCGTCAGATCGACGCCTACCGCCAGTCGGCGGCGACGTTGAACCTGTTGCGCGCTTTCGCGACGGGCGGCTATGCCAATCTCGAAAACGCCCATCGCTGGATGCTGAACTTCGTCGCCGACAGTCCGCAATTCGCGCGCTACCAGAACCTTGCCGACCGGATCACGGAGACGCTCGGCTTCATGCGCGCGATTGGGCTCGATCCGGAAACGCATTACGAAATGCGCCAGACCGATTTCTGGACCTCGCACGAGGCGCTTCTCCTCGGTTACGAGGAGGCGATGACCCGTGTCGATTCGACATCCGGCGATTATTACGCGACCTCCGGCCACATGCTCTGGATCGGCGACCGTACGCGCCAGCTCGATCATGCCCATGTCGAATATGCCAAGGGCATCAAAAACCCCATCGGCTTGAAATGCGGGCCGTCGCTTAAGCCCGACGAGCTGTTGCGCCTCATCGACATTCTCGATCCCGAGAACGAGCCTGGCCGCTTGACGCTGATTTGCCGCTTCGGCGCCGACAAGGCGGCGGAGCATTTGCCGGGCTTGTTGCGCGCGGTCAAGCGCGAGGGCCGTCTGCCCCTGTGGTCGTGCGACCCCATGCACGGCAATACGATCAAGGCCTCGAGCGGCTACAAGACCCGGCCGTTCGAGAAAATCATGAACGAGATCAAGGTCTTCTTCCAGGTCCATAATGCCGAGGGCACCTATGCCGGCGGCGTGCATCTCGAAATGACCGGCAAGAACGTCACGGAATGCACCGGCGGCGCGCGCGCCATCAGCGATCTCGATCTGCACGACCGCTACCACACCTATTGCGATCCGCGCCTCAATGCCGAACAGGCCATCGAAGTCGCGTTCTTGGTGGCGGAACTCCTCAAGAAAGAGCGGATCGCGCGCGGCGCGCCCGTCATTCGCGCAGCCGAGTGATGGCGACTCCAACGGTTCGTTTCGCCCCCTCGCCGACGGGGCGTATTCATATCGGCAATGCGCGAACCGCGTTGCTTAACGCCCTCTACGCCCGCAAGGTCGGGGGGCGGTTCATTCTGCGCTTCGACGATACCGATCTCGAGCGCTCCCGGCAGGAATATGTCGAGGCCATCGCCATCGATCTGCGCTGGCTCGGCGTCGAGCCGGATATTACCGTCCGGCAGTCCGAGCGTTTCGCGCTTTACGACGAGGCGGCGGCGCGGCTGAAGGCGCAAGGGCGTCTTTATCCCTGTTATGAAACCGCGGAGGAACTCGACCGGCGCCGCAAGCGCCAGCAGGCGCGCAATCTGCCGCCGGTCTATGACCGCGCCGCGCTCGAACTCACTGCCGAGGACCGCGCGCGTCTCGAAGCCGAGGGGCGGCGCGCGCATTGGCGCTTCAAACTCGATATGGTGCCGGTGATCTGGATCGATCTGATCCGGGGCGAGTGCCGCATCGATTGCGCCTCGCTGTCCGATCCGGTGCTGATCCGCGAGGATGGAACCTATCTCTACACCTTGCCGTCCGTCGCCGACGATCTCGATCTCGGCGTGACCCATATTATCCGGGGCGAGGATCACGTCACCAATACGGCGGTGCAGATCCAGTTGTTCGAGGCTTTGGGCGGCGAGGCGCCGGTCTTCGGCCACCATAATTTGCTGACGACGGCGAGCGGGGAGGGGCTATCGAAACGCTCGGGCGCCTTGTCGATTGGCGGCTTGCGCGAGGCGGGGATCGAGTCCTTGGCCGTTGCCGCCTTGGCCGTGCTGACGGGCTCATCGGATTCGGTGCATCCCGTCACGAGCCTCGACGAACTCGCCGCGATTTTCGATTTCACGCATATTTCCCGCAATCCCGCGCGGTTCGATCCGGCCGAGGTCGAGACGCTCTCGGCGCGCACGATCCATGGCCTGCCTTTCGAGGATGTGGCGGAGCGCTTGGCTGCTCTCGGCATCGCCGGCGAAAAGGCGGAACCGTTCTGGCTTGCCGTGCGCGGCAACCTCGAACGGCTCGCCGATGCCGAGGTCTGGTGGGGGATCGTCGAGGGTCCCATCGAGCCGGCCAGCGAAGACCCGGCGTTTCTGAGCCAGGCCTTGGACTTGCTGCCGCCCGAGCCTTGGGATGCCGGTATCTGGTCCACTTGGACCAGCCTGATCAAAGCCGCGACGGGACGCAAGGGCAAAGCCTTGTTTCATCCCTTGCGCCTGGCGCTCACCGGCCGCGAAACCGGGCCGGAGCTGGCGGCGCTTCTCCCCTTGATCGGCCGCGCTAAGGCTGCGGACCGACTTGCCGGACAGGACGCGTAGGCGCGTTCGGCGCCGCATCATTGCTGGCCGGCGGTGACACCGGCGCTTTCGCACCCCCGGCCGGGACCGCCGCGGGCAGAGGCTCGTTCTGGATCGAGGTCTTGGCTTTCGGGTCCAATTTCGGCCGCGCCATTTCCGCCGATTTCTCGGGCGTGACCATGATGTCGCCCTTGCGCTGATTGCCGAGCACGGTTTCGGCATTGGCCAAGGCTTCCGCCCAGGTCTTGCCCGGCGGGCGGCAGGTGCAGGCGGGATCGAAGCTCTTTTGGAATTTCAGCGCATTCGGCATGTCCATATAGGGCGTGCCGTGAATGCTGACCGCCGTCTTGATCTCGCTGTCGGGGTTGCGCGTGTAGACCGAAGCTTCGGTGCCGGGGCAGAGCGCCTCGCACATTTCGGTCAGACTGTCGCCGGGATGGTGGGACGAGAGCGGCAGGGGAAAGAAGCCGCCGTCGCAGCTGCGCACGCAGACCGCTTGGGAGCCGCCGTGCGCGCCGATGCCGTCTTCTTCTCCGGCGCCACCTTCCAGCGCGGAATCGGTTGGAACAACCGCGGGCGGCGGGCGTGACTCTTCTTGGCCGCCGCCGAACAAGGATTCGAAGAAGCCTCGTTGATGTGGGGGTTGTTGCGGCTGTACGGCCGCGGTCTGCGCCCCACCGTGGCAATAGGCGTTATAGCGGGCGACAAGCTCGGCATGGCCGCTGTTGCCCCGGCTCGCGGTTTGCAGCTGCGCGAGGTTTCCTTGCATTTGGGCGATCCGGGCATTCAGCGCGCCGCACTGCTGCGGGGGCGCGGCGGCGAAGAATCCACCTTGTCGGTCGCAGCCCAATTGATGGGCATAAGCGGTGGTCCGCTGGAGCTCGACAGTTTGCTTGCGCGCCGCCGCTACGAATTGATCGCTACCGCCATTATTGGCCAGTACGAGCTGTTGTTGCAGCCGCGCGCAATCCACCGCCTGGGCTTGGCTTTGGATTGTTCCGGCCAAAAGGACAAAGGCGCTCAACGCGAAACAGGTGGAAGACAAATGCCACCGGTGGGCAAAGCTTCGAATTGGGGGACGACGACGCATTCAATCCTCAAGCTCGAGCGCTTGCCCCGCATCGGGGTGACAGCACTTTCTTGGCAAGGAGCCGCCGGGGGCGTCTCGAGCCATTCACGGAATACAGGCGAATCGCCATGCCGCCAAGGGTGGCAAGCACGGCTGTTAAGTCGCCGAAAGACCATTGCTTCATGGTCCAAACAAGGCCGTAGGCGGGGGGCGTGTATTTGCGTGAGGCCATGCTGTTTTTGCAACAGGTTTGCTTGGCTTGGGGGGCTAATGCGGGCGCCGCGTTCACCGGAGCCGCCGCTATCCCAGCCGCTTCTCGTGGTGCGTTACTTCCGCCCGCAAGCCCCGCCCGGCAATCAGCATTTCGGTAAGGAATGCCGACAGGGCTCCGATGGTGCAGACGACCGCCAGGCCGAACAGCACGAACAACACCGGACCCAGGCCGCTGGAATTGAGGGCGCCGACAAACAGCGCGAGAACCGTGGCGCAGGTGCAAGCGCCGCCCACCGCCGCGAGAAACACGGCAATATCGAGGGCGTGGGAGCGGCGCCGGAGGTGCTGCAGGCGGATCAAGGCAATCGGATCGGAGTTTTCGGTGCGGGTGGCCGTCGTCAAGCTCGCGGCCTGATCCGAAATCCGGGAGAGGCGGGTGGTGAACACGCCGAGCAGGGCCGCGATCGCGCTCAACAAAAAGATCGGCGTCAGCGACGTCTGGATGACGTGAATGACGCTCTGTAGGGCGGTGTCCGGAAGCTCGAGCATGGCCCGTCATGGCCGGACGGGGACGGTTGAGTCAACCGGCATGAGCGCTTATCTCCCGTGCCATGAAAGCCGGTTCGCGGATTGACCGGTTCTGGTGCGGGAGAGCCCTATGATGCCGGTTGGAACAAAATTATGCCTGATCGCCGCGGCGATCCTCAGCCTCTCCGGCGTGGCCCGCGCGGGCGAAGATCCGGATTTGATCTTCCGGGAATCGACGCGCTTCCGGCTGCTGACGCCCAACGACAAGCTCGCGACCTATGCGATCGACGATGCGCTCGTCGAAGGCGTCGCCTGTTACTATACCGTCCCGGAAAAGGGCGGGATTTCAGGGGCTTTGGGCTTGGTGGAACAGACCTCCGACGTGTCGCTCGCCTGCCGGCAATATGGCGCGATCAAATTTAGGGAAAAATTCGCGCAGGGCGACACGGTCTTTTCGGAGCGGCGCTCGATTCTGTTCAAGCACATGCAAATCGTGCGGGGCTGCGATCCCAAGCGTAACGTGCTGGTCTATATGGTTTATACCGACAAGCTGATCGACGGCTCGCCGAAAAATTCGACCTCGACCGTCCCGGTGCAGCCTTGGGGTGCCGGCGGCGACGTGCCGCGATGCGCGGATTTCTTGAAGGGATAGGCGAGCGCTTTATTCCGCGCAGTTTACGACGAAGGAGCCAGGCGCGATCTTCGGGGTTTTCTTGTCGAGCACGGAACCGGTGATGTCGTCGGAACGGCCAAAGGAGAGCGCGGCCGAGAGGCCGTGCGCTTGGCACCAGGCATCGGCGATGACCTTGCCGCAAGATTTATTGTCGCCGAGGCAATCGTCGAATCCGTAACCATCCGAAGCCGGCACGATCACCATATGCGGGGCCGTTTCGGCTTGCGCGGGAAAGTGGATCGCCGACAGCACCAACAGCGCCGCTGCCAGCGTGATGGCGAATTGGATGATTTTGCGATAATCGCCGGCGAGGGAATGCATCTTCGGACCTAGAGTGTTTATCCCGGTAACCAATCTTGCGCATGCCGCCCTTAACAAGATGTTAAAGCGTGGCGCGGATGGCGCTGGGCGCGGCCAGAGTGCTTGTTATAATTCCTTTTATACCAATGAGTTATGTTGGCTCGTGGGGGAAACCGTTTTTTAACGTTCTTTCAAGGAAAGCGGTTGGCCGTGTGGCAAGCGCGGCCTTGACGGTGGTGGGTTGCCAAAATGAGAATCGATGGCGATCGATCTCGCGCCTTGACAAGAACCGTTCCCGTCTGATGGTGCGGAGCCGGGCGGGAAGCCCTGTTTGGATGATTGCGATGACGTTACGGCTCTACAATACTCTGACACGCGGAAAAGTGGACTTCGAGCCGTTCGATCGCACCAATGTGCGCCTCTATGCCTGCGGCCCCACGGTCTACGACCGCCTGCATATCGGCAATGGCCGCATGCTGATCGTTTTCGACACGTTGTTCCGGCTGTTGCGCCATATCTACGGCGCGGATCACGTGACCTATGTCCGCAATATCACCGATGTCGACGACAAGATAAACGCCCGTGCCGCCGAGCGGGGGATTCCCATCCGCGTCTTGACGGACGATATGACCGCGATTTTCCACGAGGATGCCGAAGCGCTCGGCTGCTTGCCGCCGACGATCGAGCCGCGCGCGACCGAGCATATCGAACCCATGATCGCCATGATGGAGCGGTTGATCGCGCGCGGGCATGCCTATGTGGCGGAGGGGCATGTGCTGTTCGACGTGCCCTCCATGCCGGACTACGGGCGGCTGTCCAACCGCTCGGCCGATGAAATGCTCGCCGGCGCGCGGATCGAGGTGGCGCCCTACAAGCGCAACCCCGGCGATTTCGTGCTGTGGAAACCCTCCACGCCGGAGGAACCGGGTTGGGACAGCCCGTGGGGCCGGGGCCGGCCGGGCTGGCATATCGAATGCTCCGCGATGAGCTGGAAACATCTCGGCGAGACCTTCGACATCCACGGCGGCGGAATCGATCTCATCTTTCCTCATCACGAGAACGAAGTCGCGCAGAGCCGCTGCGCTTTCGGCCATGCCATCATGGCCCAGGTCTGGATGCATAATGGCCACCTTCAAGTAGAAGGTGAGAAAATGTCGAAAAGCCTCGGAAATTTCGTGACAATTCGAGATTTATGGGCGACCACGAGCTTCGGCGGCCGGGCCTGGTCCGGAGATGCCTTGCGCCTGGCGATGCTGCGGACCCATTACCGCCAGCCCATCGATTTCACCATCCGCGCCTTGGAAGAGGCCGAGCGGACGCTGAGCGATTTCGCCAAGGCCTGCGGCGATGTGGAAGTCGGCGCCCCGAGCGCCGCCTTTGTCGAGGCCTTGGAAGACGATCTCAATACGCCCAAGGCTCTCTCGGAGCTTTACGCTTTACGGACGAGCGATCCGGCCGCGTTGAAGGGGTCGCTGGCCCTCATCGGCATCGGCCTTTCCGCGGCGACGCCAGTGCGGGAAGATGCGCCGCCGGAGCTGGAGACATTGCTGGCTCGCCGTAAAGAGGCCCGCGCGGCGAAAAACTGGGCGGAGTCGGACCGCATCCGCGACGAGCTTTCGGCTCTCGGGATCGCGGTCAAGGACAACAAGGACGGCACTGTGAGTTGGGAGCGAAAACTATGAGCGCCTCGGCCTTTCCCAAACCGGCGTTGCGTCCGATGCTGCCGTCCGACGGGCCGCTGTTGGCGGCGATTTTCCAAGCCAGCATCGAGGAGCTGACGGAGGAGGATTACGACGAAGGGCAGCGTCAGGCCTGGGCTTCGGCCGCCGATGACGAAGACGCTTTTGCCAAGAAGCTCGGTGGCTGGCTCACCTTGATTGGGACGGTCCAGGGTTCGCCCGTGGGCTTCATCGCCCTCAAGGGGGCGGACCATATCGAAATGTTCTATGTTCATCCCGCCGTCGCGCGCCAAGGGGTGGGCACCATGCTCTACGAGGCGATCGAAAAGCTCGCCGCGGCCCGTGGCGCCAAAAAGCTGACCGTGGATGCGAGCGATACGGCCCGCGCGTTCTTCGAGATGAAAGGCTTCGAGCCTCGCCACCGCCAGACCGTGGCGATCGGCGATTACTGGCTCGGGAATACGCGGATGGAGCGGGTGATTTAGGAGGCAAGGCTCTCCTTCTCCCGCGAGCGGGAGAAGGTGGCCCGGAGGGCCGGATGAGGGCCCTCTACAGCCGCGTGCTGTCGACCGTCTCTTTCTTCACCCCGGTCAGTGCCACGCGGGCCGCTGCGGCCTCGAGCATCGGCAGGATGTCCTCGACCTTTTCCGCGACGTGATAGCGGATTTCCGTCTGCGGCTTGATGAAGCGGCGTTCGCGCATATGCTCGAACAGGGAGAGCAACGGCCGCCAAAAGCCGCCGATATCGGCGATGAGCACGGGCTTGGTGTGCCGCTCCAGCTGAATCCAGGTGAGTTGCTCCACTAGCTCCTCCAAGGTGCCGATGCCGCCGGGCAGAGCGACAAAGGCATCCGAACGCTCGAACATCAGGCGCTTGCGGGTATGCATGTCGGGAACGACGATATGCTCCTGGGCCTCGATCAGCATGGCGTCTTGATCGGTGAGAAAGTCCGGGATGATCGCAATGACATTCCCGCCATGCTCGATCGTGGCGCGGGCGACGGCGCCCATCATGCCCCGGCCGCCACCGCCATAGACGAGACTGATCCCTTCGGCCGCGAGTTGCGCGCCGAAATGCTTGGCGGCGGCGAGGTAGAGGGGATCGGCCCCGCCGGCCGAACCGCAATAGACACAGATCGCCTTGAAAGGGGACGCTTCCTTGGCAGGTTTCGGCGACCGGCTCACTTTATTGCTTTGAAACATTTCGTTCCTCTCGCGCGAATGCTTGATTTATTCCCAAGGTCTTTTCTTGATCCCCAGGTCTTTCTTGATCCCGATGCGTTTTCTTTGTCCCGATGCGTTTTGGGGCAGCCGCGAGCCGCGTGATTCGAGGCAGCGGCACGGCATATGATACTTTATGGTCCCGGCTCTTGGTATGATGCAACAGATGTGAAAATATGGCCGGGGTGGTCCATGCCTAATTTTTTGGCGCGAGAGCGATTTTGATGAGCCCGCTCGACGTTGCCGCTGGACCAGCGTGTCGAGGAGAGAGTCCATGATCACATTATCCAAGCGATGGGCCATTGTGTCGGGCTTCGTGATCGTGGCTGGGGCGGCTGCCGTTCAAATCGTCGCGCTGCGGTTCCATGGGACCAATCCGCTGGCCGGCGCCTTGAGCGCTCTCAATCCGCCGGCTCCGCCCGCCGCCGTGCCGCCCGCGCCAGCGCCGGCCGCTCTCACGCCCGCGCCGCATTTCGACGTCGTCCGTGTCGAACCCGATGGCAGCACGGTCGTGGCCGGGCAGGGCAGGCCGGATACCACCGTCGCGCTTTTGGCCTCCGGCAAGGTGATTGGAGAAGCGAAGACCGATGCGACGGGTCATTTTGCCGTCGTGCCGCCTGCCTTGCCGCCTGGCGGCACGTCCTTGACGTTGCGGGAAACCAGCGGGGGCGTGAGTGTCGAATCGAGCCAAAGCGTGGCCGTGTCCGTGCCGGAAAAAGGCAAGGACAAGGGGGGCCTCGTCGTCGCCTTGGCCGAGCCAGGGCAGGCCACCAAGCTTTTAACGGCGCCCCAGCCGGCCGGACCTCCGCAAGCCGCGGCTCTGCCGGGGCAAGCCAAGCTCGAACCTGGCAAGCCTGAAGCAGGCAAACCTGAACCTGGCAAACCCATTCCGGGACCAGCTTCGGCCTTGGCCATCCGCTCCGTCGAACTTGAAAACGGCAATGGCTTTTTTGCCTCGGGCCTGGCTCCGCCCGGCACCAAACTTGGCATTTATCTCAATAATTCCCATTTGGCGGATGTCGTGGCGGGAGCGGATTCCGGCTGGACAGTCAAGCTCCGGCAGGGTTTGACGCCGGGCCATTACGACGTCCGTGCCGACGCCGTGGCGGATGGCAAGGCCGTGACCGCCCGTGCCGAGGTTCCCTTCGACGTGCCGGCGGGCGCGCCAGCGGCGAGCGAGACGCCCGCCCAGGCTGGAGCCGCTCCGGCGGGAACACCGGCCAACGCGGTCGTCGCCGAGGTCAAGACGGCGGTCGTGCGCAGCGGCGACAATCTCTGGGACATCAGCCGCGTCCAGCTCGGCAAGGGCTGGCGCTATACGCGGATCTACGCGGCCAATTCGGCGCAGATCCGCAATCCCAATTTGATCTATCCCGGACAGGTCTTCGTGGTTCCCCATGAGAACGATTGAGGGGGAATAATTGATCGTGCGCGTCTAAAAAGCGTGCGAAACCGGAAGCGCGGCCCTATATCCGCGGAGGTGGCTTCGCGCTCCGCCCGGCCCAAGTACTTCCTTGCGCCACAGATTTGATACTTCCCAGCGCCACCGGTTTGAATGGCTTCCTTACCTCCGTCACCCTACGACCGTTCGCTGTCGCTAGCCCTCAAACCCCGGCTTGGCGAGGTCTTGCGCAAGCTTTTGCCCTATGTCTGGCCCTCCAGCCGGCCGGATTTGCAGTGGCGCATCTATGGGGCCTTTGCCCTGATGATCGCGGCCAAGCTGATCACCATCGCCGTGCCCTATTCGTTCAAATGGGCGACGGACGCGGTGAGCGGCGCATCCCACAGCCGGGGCACGCACGAGCTTTTCGGCCTGCTTCTCGGGCCTTTGGCGCTGACCCTGCTTTATGGGCTGCTGCGCATTTTCATGGCGCTCTCGACCCAGGCGCGGGACGCGCTTTTCGCGGCCGTCGCCATGGCCTCGGTGCGCCGCCTGGCGCAAGAGGTCTTCGTTCATCTGCATCAGCTCTCCCTGCGCTTTCATCTCGAGCGCAAGACCGGGGGGCTGACGCGGATTCTGGAGCGCGGCCGCAACGCCATCGAAACCATCGTTCGCGTGATCATGCTGACCGCCGTGCCGACGGCGGTGGAATTCGTGCTGATCCTGGTGGTGTTTTATTTTCAGTTCGACTGGACCTATGTGCTGGCCGTCGTTTCGATGATCGTGGTCTATCTCGCCTATACGTTCATCGCCACCAATTGGCGCATGTCGATCCGCCGCTCGATGAACGAGAGCGATACGGATGCCAATACCAAGGCCATCGACAGCCTGTTGAATTACGAGACGGTGAAATATTTCGGGGCCGAGGCCCGCGAGGCCCAGCGCTACGACCGCTCCATGGCGACATACGAGGCCATGAGCGTGAAAACCTATACGTCGCTCACGATCCTCAACGCGGGCCAGGCGGTGATCTTCACCATCGGCCTGACGGTGGTGATGATGATGTCGATCGTGGGCGTCCGCAACGGTACCCATAGCATCGGCGATTTCATCCTCGTCAATGCAATGATGATCCAGATCTATCAGCCGCTCAATTTCATGGGCATGGTTTATCGCGAGGTGAAGCAGGCGACGATCGATCTCGAGATGATGTTTGCCATTCTCGGCCAAAACGCCGAGATCAAGGACAAGCCCGGCGCGCTACCGCTGCGCGTGACGCAAGGCCATGTCCGTTTCGAGAATGTCGTCTTCCGCTACGAGAAAGAGCGCGAGATTCTGCGCGGCGTCTCGTTCGAGGTGAAGCCCGGCCAGACGGTCGCCATCGTCGGGCCGTCGGGGGCCGGCAAATCGACCCTGTCGCGGCTGCTGTTTCGCTTCTACGAGCCGGCCTCGGGGCGGATCACCGTCGATGGGCAAGACATCGCCGAGGTGACGCAAACCTCCCTGCGCGATCAGATCGGCATGGTGCCGCAGGATACCGTGCTGTTCAACGACACGATTGCCTACAACATCCGTTATGGCCGGTGGGATGCGAGCGATGCCGAGGTGCGCGAGGCCGCGAAGCTCGCCCAGATCGACAAGTTCATCGAAATGGCGCCGGGCGGTTTCAAGGCGCAGGTCGGCGAGCGCGGCCTCAAACTATCGGGCGGCGAGAAACAACGCGTGGCGATCGCCCGGACGATTCTGAAGGCGCCGCCGATCCTGATTCTCGACGAGGCGACGTCGGCCTTGGATTCCCTGACCGAGCGCGAAATCCAATCCGCGCTGGAGAGCGTCGCGCGCGGACGCACGACGCTGGTCATCGCCCACCGCCTCTCGACCATCGTCAACGCGAACGAGATCCTGGTGCTCGACGCCGGGGTGATCGTCGAGCGCGGCACCCACGAGGCGCTTCTCGACAAGCGCGGCGTCTATGCCGCCATGTGGGATCGTCAGCATCAGGTCGAGGAGGCCGAGGAAACGCTGCGCCGCGCGCTCGCCGCCGACGGGGCGCCGAAGCTCGAGATGGACACGGCCGGGAGCGGCGGCGAAGACCTATTGATCGATCGCGACGATTCCCTGGCGGCGGAATAGCTCGACGTTGCCAGCTGGACTCCGCCTCGCGCTTGCGAGAGAAGGTGGCCAGCAGGGCCGGATGACGGCCTCGGGGCCAAACCGGAAGCGTGCTTTATGTCCATGATCGATTCCATCCGCCGGCAGATCGTCCCGGTCCATCCGGAAGGGTATGTTTTCATAGCCATTTTCGCCGCGGTGGCGATCGGCCTCGACTTTCTGTGGCAGCCGCTCGGCTGGATCGGCGCGATTCTCACCGTCTGGTGCGTCTATTTCTTCCGCGATCCGCCGCGTCAGACGCCGCTCGGCGACGATATCGTGGTCTCGCCGGCCGACGGCATCGTCTCGTCGATCGGCTTTTTCGTTCCGCCGCCAGAGCTGGGCCTGGGCGCTTATCCCTTGCAGCGCATTTCCGTCTTCATGTCGGTGTTCGATTGTCATGTGAACCGGATGCCGGTCGCCGGCCGGATCGCCAAGATCGCCTACAAGCCCGGCCTGTTTCTCAATGCCGATCTCGACAAGGCGAGCGAGGACAACGAGCGCAACTCGCTTGTCATCGAGGCGGAGCGGGGCCGGTTCGGCGTGGTGCAGATCGCGGGCCTCATCGCCCGGCGCATCGTCTGCTTCACCTCGGTCGATGCGGTTTTGGGCGCGGGCGAGCGTTTCGGTCTGATCCGCTTCGGCTCCCGCGTCGACGTCTATTTCCCCGCCGGGGCCCGGCCGCTGGTGGGCCTTGGCAGCAAGGCCATCGCCGGCGAAACCGTGCTCGCCGACTTCGAGCTTGGGGCGCCGGCACGGAGGTTCAGGGGGAGCTGATTGGCCCAGCGGTGACGCCTTTTAGGGCCACCCGGTTTTTATCGAAGATGAAGCTGGCGACCGGGGTGAGCGTGTCGATCCTCTTTTCGTAAATGGCCACCAGGTAGCCCTCGTTCATGTGCCATCCGATCGTGCCGTGAGAAATGCGAAGCACGATGGGCCCTGATGGTCCTTGTCCGGAGTAGAAAGGGGCGCCTTCCGCGAAGGTCGTAAAGTTCGATTTCGACTCCCTGCCGAATAACGGGAGTTCGCGGTCTTCCGCGCCTTTGGGTGTGGCCGTATCCACCGGTTTCATGCCTTCCGGTGTCGGCGGGGAAAACTCCAAGGCGTTGGAATCGCGGGAATGGGCGGCGGACAAGGCCAGTGCCTTTAAAGCAGCGCTGGGCTCGCCCGAACTCGAAAAGCTTTCGCTCAACACGATATCGGTGCTGTAATTCGCTTTGATCTGGCAGGCGGCCTGCCAGGCGCTCCCCTTTCGTGTCCAAAGAGTCAGAGTGGAAACTTTTGGCTCGAAATTCTCAGCGGCGTAAACGGGAACCGGTTCCGGCCCGGTGGTCTCGCCCACGAAAATCGATGCGTTCCAGCAATAAGTGCCCTCGTTCTCCTGCGGCGGCCCGCCGATGGGCTCGGGGCTTTCGCTCTTCCTAATAAAAAAGTACATCTTTTTGCAGGCGGCCGTACCGCTCGTGGTTTCGACGGCGGTCAATATTTTTTTGGGCCCAAATTCATAGGCGACAATATAATTGGCAGGTCCAGTCGGTAAGGGATCGAGGCCGGGATAGGCCGCGAGATCGTTTTTGTCGATTTTCTTGCCGTCGCCCACGAAATGCACGGGGCTGTTCGGACTCGTCCCGAGGCCGGTCGTCAGCGCGTTCCAATTATTGTTCTCCAAATAGCCGCCATCGGCTTCAATGGTTTTGGCGACGCTTTGACAAAGTGGCCCGTGGAATTCGGCCTTTGCGGGGTTAAGCAGTGCCAGGCGCACGGTGTAGAGTTCGATGAGGCAGCCGGGCGCGTCGGCCGGCGTGTCGCCGTTTTCGCCGATGTGACAGGCCTTCGCCCGGCTCGCGAGCCATTTGCGTTGGTCGTTCATAAGCTTGGATTTTCCCGCGGCCCCGCGCTTCAGCGCGGCGCGGAACGCCTGTTCGAGCCGTAGGTCCAACCCGGCCAGAGTCGCATCACTGCAAATGGCCGTGTCCACCGGCGCCGTGGCCTTAGCGCATGAAAAGCTCGGGGTGACGATCTGCGCGTGGGCGGGTCCGGCGGCGGCGAGCAGAATTGCCGTGATCCCTGCTTGGGCGGACAATTGGCGGTGTGCGTGCCGTATCATGACTCAAATCTTTCGTTCTCGCTGGCCGTAAGGACTATGGCGAAACAGCTTATGCGTTACTATCGTCAAGCTTAGCAATCTTTTGCCACGATCCGCGCGCGCACAATTCGAGCGGGCGCGGTTGTGCTGATTTCTAGGGTAGAAAGGTCTTGTCGGATGTCCGGGCCAGATCGAGACTTACCAGGTGATCAAAGCGCCGTCATCGCCGCTGGCGTGCGCGATGCCTTGGCGCGGCGGCGCATGTCGCGGCGGGCTTTGGCCGATTTGGCGAAGATCAGCCTCTCCACCTTGGAAAAGGTGCTGGCCGGCCGGCGGCCGTTCACGCAGGCGACCATGCTCCGGCTGCAGGAGGCGCTCGGCGTCCCGCTCCTCGGCGTGAGCGCGCACGAGAAAGGCGATGGCGCGGGGCAGGCCCCGGAAACGCTCGGCTCATATTCCGAGACAGCGGCTCTATGGATCGAGGGCCGTTATCTCACGTTGCGGCCGTCTTTCGGGGCGCCCGGAGCCATTTTCGCCTATCAGACCGAGATCGTATGGGATCCATCGGCACGGCATTTGGTGTTTCGCGAAGGCGAGCGGGTCGATGCCGATTTCACCCATGCCGGGGTGGTTTCGCTGCCGCCGGAATCCGGACACGTCTATCTCGTCACGAACCAGCGCGGGCAATACCGGTTGGCCGTCCTCGGGCACCCGACCGTCAAGGGCGATATGTATGGTCTTTCGACAACCCTCATGGCGGGCCGGGGCTCGCATCTGACGCCCGTATCCTCATCCATTGTTCTCGTGCGCGAAGCAGAGCAGGCGGAGGCTTGGACCTACGGACGCGTGAAGGCAGGCGATCCGTCTTACGCCAGCTATAAGACTTATCTCGACCGGGTCTTAGAGGGCGGCTATGCCGCTTTGTTGCCGGGTTAGGTCTTCCCCTTGTCCCGCCCGGCGCGACCCCCTATGGTCCGGTCATGCCGAAATTTCATCTTCATAGTCTGGGGTTCAAGGCCGATCCGGGGGAAGCCGGGCCGCATGCGCCGGTGCTCGCTCGCCGCCGCCGGTTCAAGGCGGTGCCGGTCCGGCTCGTCCTGCCCAATCTCGTCACCTTATTGGCGCTGTCGATGGGCCTCACCTCCATCCGTTTCGCGGTGGAGGGCAAGTTCGATTACGCCGTCTATGCCGTGCTGATCGCGGCGATCCTCGATGGGCTCGACGGACGGTTGGCGCGCGCCATCCGCGGCACCTCGCGCTTTGGCGCCGAACTCGACTCGCTGGCCGATTTCATCGATTTCGGCGTGGCGCCCGCGCTCATCCTCTATTTTTCATCGCTTCAGCAGATCAAGAGTTTCGGCTGGTTCGCCGCCGTGGTTTTCGCCGTTGCGGCGGCTTTGCGCTTGGCGCGTTTCAACGTGATGCTGGATGATCCCGGCAAGCCGCACTGGCATGCGCATTTCTTCACGGGCATGCCGGCGCCGGCCGGCGCCATTGTCGGGCTTTTGCCGCTCTATCTCCAATTGTCCACGGAAATTCCCGCCGGCTTCAAGCTCCCAGTCGGGGTGGAGATTGGCTATGTCATCCTCGTCGCGTTCCTCATGGCGAGCCGCATTCCGCATTTTTCCGGCAAGAAGATCGGTCGGATCCCGCGCGAATATGTGATCGTGGTTCTCTTCGCGGTGGCCGCGCTGCTGCTCTTGATCGCGACATTTCCGCTGGAAGTGATGGTGGCGATCTCGCTTCTGTACCTCGCGACCGTGCCGTTTGCGATCCGCCGGTTCCAGCTTTGCGAGCGAGCCGACGACGCCAAGGCTTTGGCCGCCGAGGGCCTGAGCGCCCCGCCCCCGCAGGGTCCGCGCCCGGTTCCGCCGCCGGTCTGAGACTTTTTCAGGCCTATTTCCTTTCGATCCCTGTCAAAACGGTCTAGCGGTGTTCACAAAGGGCCGTATTGGGATTAGGGTCCGCGCGACAAGAGGGGTCTGGTGAGCGCCGTGCCGCTTTCCGGGCCTTTCTTCCGTGGAGAAACCGGCGCTCTCGCAGGGCGATCGCGTGATATCCCGGTTCGCTTTGCCACCGCCGGTCCCCGAGGCCGGATAGATAGGACACAAATGTCGAAAGAAGAATTGCTCGAATTCCCAGGCGTTGTCGAAGAATTGCTTCCGAACGCGACCTTCCGCGTCAAGCTTGAGAACGATCATGAAATCATCGCCCATACGGCCGGCAAGATGCGCAAGAACCGCATCCGGGTGCTGACGGGCGATAAGGTGCTGGTCGAGATGACGCCCTATGATCTCAGCAAGGGCCGAATCACCTATCGCTTCAAGTAAAGCCCGGATCGATTTTGATATGAAGGGCGCGGCGGACCGTTTTAAGCTTGTGCTCGCCTCGGGTTCGCCCCGGCGGTTGGCGCTGCTTCAGCAAATTGGCTTCGAGCCGGATGCTTTGTTACCCGCCGACATCGACGAGATCCCGCATAAAGGGGAATCGCCGCGCTCGCTCGCGGTGCGTCTCGCCGCCGAAAAGGCCGAGGCGGCGGCCAAGGTCATGCGCACGCGCCCCGATTTGGCCGGGGCCTATCTGATCGCCGCCGATACCGTGGTGAGCGTCGGGCGCCGGATTCTGCCGAAATGCGAATTGGCCGAGGAAGCCGGCCAATGTCTCCGCCTGCTGTCGGGGCGCGCGCATCGCGTGCATACCGGCCTCTGTCTCATTACCCCCAAGGGAGCCGTGCGGCAGAAAGTCGTGGAATCGCGGTTGCGCTTCAAACGCTTGTCCGGCCAGGAAATCGCGGCCTATGTGGCGTCCCGGGAATGGAACGGGAAGGCGGGCGGCTATGCGATCCAGGGGCTTGCGGGGGCTTTCGTGATCAAGCTCGTGGGCTCCTATTCCAGCGTCGTCGGCCTGCCGCTCTACGAAACCGCGGTTCTCCTCGGCGGGGAGGGTGTGAATCCCCTGGCCGCTTGGCACCGCTCCGGCGAGGCCGAGGCGTCATGACGCAAGATCAAGAGGATCCCCAAGACAAATCCGGCGCGCCGGAGTCCCAAAAGCCCACGGCCTTGCGTCCCTGTCCGATTTGCGGCAAGCCGGCCACGGAGGCGGCGAAGCCTTTCTGCTCCAAGCGTTGCGCGGATGTGGACTTGCACCGCTGGCTCGGCGGCGTCTATGCCGTCCCCGCCAGCGAAGCGGACGACGAGCTGCCGCCGGACGAAGAGTAGTTCTCATAAGAAGTTAGAGTATTTCTCGAGTAGTGGGCGCCTTGTTCTTTGTCGTTTCCAAATTGCTTGGTTTGATCTTCGAGCCCGTCAATCTCATCGTGCTTTGCCTGCTCGCGGGTTTGCTGCTGGCCTGGCGTGGTCATGTCCGCGCGGGCCGGGCGCTCACCGCCGCCGCGGTGATCGTTTTGATGATCCTCTGTTTTTCGCCGCTCGGTAGCCTTCTGACACGGATTCTCGAGGACCGGTTTCCGCGCGCGACCGGCATCATGCCCGAGCCTGCGGGTATTATCGTTCTCGGCGGTTCGATCGATCAGGAGCTGAGCGCCAGCCGGGGCGAGATTGCCCTGAACCATGCGGCCGGCCGGCCGGCTGACGGCGGCGGTCGCGCTGGCCCTGCGCTATCCCCAGGCACGGCTTATTTTCACCGGCGGTCCCTCCGATATTTGGAGCCTGGGACGCGACGAGGCGGAGGACGTGCGCAGCCTCTGGCTGAGCCTCGGTGTGCCGGATTCCCGAATGACCTTCGAAAACAGGTCCCGCAACACATTCGAGAATGCGATCTATACGCGCGATCTCGCCGCGCCGAAGCCTGGCGAGGTTTGGCTGTTGGTCACCTCCGCCGCCCATATGCCGCGCTCGGCCGGCATATTCCGCCGCGCCGGTTTCGCGGTCACCCCCTATCCCGTGGATTACCAGACGTTTGGCGACGGCCGGGATTGGCAATTCTCCCTCAACGGATTGCGATCACTCGACCGGCTCGAAATTGCGTTGCACGAATGGTTCGGCCTGGCGGGTTACTGGCTCACGGACAAGACGGATGCGCTGTTTCCGGGGCCTTGATTGGCCGCGGTCTTGCCGCCGAGCCAAGCTTCGAGATCGGCGGCGGCGCGTGCGCTCAGCGCGCGTTTGCGAGCGGCGCCTCTTTCCGGACCGCGCATCTTCTTTCCGGGTTCGCTCGGTGGTCTGTCCACTATCGGCGGGAACAGGCCGAAATTGACGTTCATCGGCTGAAACGACGGCGGGCCGGCGTCGATGCTCTCGATATGGCCGCCCGTGATGTGATTGAGCAGCGCGCCGGCGGCGGTCGTGGGCGGTGGCGGTTCAAAGCTCGCGCCGTGGCGCTCGGCCGCGGCCATCCGTCCGGCGATCAGGCCGATGGCCGCGCTCTCGACATAGCCCTCGCATCCCGTGATCTGACCGGCGAATCGAAATCGGGGCATCGCGCGGAGCCGCAGTTGATCGTCCAGCACCTTGGGCGAATTCAAGAACGTGTTGCGGTGGATGCCGCCGAGCCGGGCGAAAACGGCCTTTTCGAGACCGGGAATCATCTTGAACACGGCCGTCTGGGCGCCGTGGCGCATCTTCGTCTGGAATCCCACGATGTTGTAGAGCGTGCCGAGCGCATTGTCCTGCCGGAGCTGCACCACCGCATAGGGCTTGACGGCGGGGTCGTGCGGATTGGTCAAGCCGACGGGTTTCATGGGGCCGTAGCGCAGGGTTTCGCGGCCGCGCGCGGCCATGACCTCGATGGGCAGACAGCCGTTGAAATAGGGTGTCGTGCCATCATGCGGCGAGGTCGTGCAATCGGCGGTCAGCAGGGCATCGACGAAGGCGTCGTAGGTGGCGCGGTCGAGCGGGCAATTGATGTAATCGGCGCCGGTGCCGCCCGGTCCTGCCTTATCGTAGCGCGATTGGAACCAGGCCTTCGTGAGATCGATGGATTCGCGATGCACGACGGGCGCGATCGCGTCGAAAAAGGCGAGGTCGCCCTCGCCCGTCAAGCCCCGGATGGCTTCCGCCAGCGCTGGCGACGTGAGCGGGCCGGTTGCGACGATCACATTGTCCCAAGCCGCCGGCGGCAGGCCTTCGATCTCGCCGCGTTCGATCGTGACGAGGGGATGGGCGGTGAGCCGGGCTGTGATCTCGGCGGAAAAAGCCTCCCGGTCGACTGCTAGCGCGCCGCCGGCCGGCACTTGGTTGTGGTCCGCCGCGCTCATGACGAGCGAGTCCATGCGCCGCATTTCGCGGTGGAGCACGCCGACCGCATTGCTGTCCGCGTCGTCCGAGCGGAGCGAATTGGAGCAGACGAGTTCGGCGAGATCGCCGCTGCGATGGGCTTCGGTCGCGCGGAGGGGCCGCATTTCGTGAAGCACGACGGGGACGCCGGCATTGGCGATCTGCCAGGTGGCCTCGGTGCCGGCCAAGCCGCCGCCGATGACGTGAACGGAAGAGAAGGGGGATGTCATCCGCCGTGAGTAGACCCCGTCCGGGCCGGGCGCAAGCGGGGAAATAGGCGGGGATGGGTGAAAAGTACCAGATGTTTAAGATGAGCTATTTTATTTAATATACTGATAAATATCCATAAAATATTTTACGACAAACACCGCGGCGTCGTTTTGTCTTGCCTAGGCGAGCCCAGAATGGCGCTGCCATCTTAACAAACGAAAATCCCCGCTGCGAGACCGCAGCGGGGATCATTGTTCCTAGACCTATCCGAAAGGATGGATCAGTAGCGAGCCTTGAGCGGCGCGGCGGGGCAATTCGGCGACCAAAGCGGAACGATCAGGCGGAGCCAACCGCGGGTCTCGTTCCGCCCGTCTTGAATGCCGTTCACCGTGGTGTAAATCGCCTGGGTTACCAGAGCCTGCGCGGTAAACGGTCCGAAGTTATAGCCGACCATGCCACCGAGTTCGGTCTGGCCGTTGCGTCCACCAGAAAGGGCGCCGTTGGAAATGTCGCCATACGTGTAACCGACAAAACCGACTTCGAGTTTGTCAAACGTCCGCGTCAAGCTGTAGTCGACACCTGCCGAGTCGTTGTTCTGGTTGTTGCCGCCGAACGACGACGTGACCCAGCCGGTTGCCGCAAGGTTCCAACCATCATGCGAGTAGTAAAGACCGCCACGGAAATCGCCTTGAAGCGTGGTGCGACCAGTCGCAGCCGCGAGCACGGGGTCCGGATCTTCGCCACGAAGACCGACGAGCACACCACCAGTCAAACCGCCGCCGAAGTCATGCGCGAAAATGGCGCCGTAAAGAGGCGTGATCAGACCGACATGGTTCGTGTCGCCGTCCAAGTGCGCGAAGGGCACTGCGCCGATGAGCTCGACCCGGGTGTTCGCGAAGCTCCATGGGGTCGACCAAACCAAGATCGGGATGTTGACGCCGACGCGTTGCGCGGAGGTTCCGCCGTAGCTCTCGAGATCGAGGCCGTAAATGCCTTCCGGCAAGGGCGAGAGAGCGGCGAGACCCATGGTTTCGCCGGGCAGAAGCGATGCCGCGTATGACACCGAAGCCGAAGCAGACAGAGCCAAGCAGGCAGCCCCGACAGTTGCGAGTAATTTATTTCTCATAGTTACACCTTCCCCCGATGATATCATTGCGGCCTAGCTTTCGCTTAAGCCTAGCGGTCGCACCATTTACGCCGCTCGTCACTCAGCGGCGCTTTTTAGACGACCGATTCTGATAGCGTCATGATTGATTTAGATTGGCGAGAAAGCTAGGGCTTTTATCTCTTCAGGTACTGTTCCCAAACCAGCGTTGCTTAAGCGCAACACAATTCCGCCATGGAAAAACGCTTGAATTCGACGGAAATCAAACAAATCCCATTGTGTCTTATTTTGAATAATTTCTCATAAAATCAGATGCTTGATAGGAAACGACCGGCACTTCCGGCTGGCGTTTTAGGACAATGCCGGGCCCAGGGCACCGGTTGTGTATGAGGCGCCGGCCAGCTGTAAAACGGCGACGGTCGGAGCGCCCGCGTCTTAATGAATAGTTGATGGTCCTTCGCACTATTGAGTCTCTATCGGATGGGGGATAGTTGCGTCTAGATGGGCGAGAGTTCTTATTATAAATGTTAATTCAAGCCGCGCGAAGGACTTAAGAATTTAAGACGCACGGGAAACTATTGGGCGCTGCCGTTTTCTGGCCGCGTTCTCATTCCGCCGCTTCGCGTTGTTTCTTCGGCCGGCGTTCCAGCAATTCCTTGAGATAGTGGCCGGTATGGCTGCGCGGGGCCTTGGCGATGCTCTCGGGCGGACCTTCCGCGACGATCTCGCCGCCGCCATCGCCGCCCTCGGGCCCGAGGTCGATGACCCAATCCGCCGTCTTGACGACTTCGAGATTGTGCTCGATCACGATCACCGAATTGCCCTGATCGACCAATTCATGCAGCACTTCCAGGAGCTTGGCGACATCGTGGAAATGCAGCCCGGTGGTCGGCTCGTCGAGGATGTAAAGGGTGCGACCGGTCGAGCGCCGCGCCAATTCCTTGGCCAGTTTGACGCGCTGCGCCTCGCCGCCGGAGAGCGTATTGGCCTGCTGGCCGACCTTGACATAGCCGAGCCCGACACGGGCCAGCGTTTCCATCTTGTCGCGGATGGACGGCACCGCCTTGAAGAGAATCGCGGCCTCCTCGACGGTCATGTCCAGCACGTCGGCGATGCTCTTGTCGCGATAGCGCACCTCCAGCGTCTCGCGGTCGTAGCGTTTGCCCTTGCAGACGTCGCAGGTGACGTAGACGTCCGGCAGGAAGTGCATTTCGATCTTGATGACGCCGTCGCCCTGGCAGGCTTCGCAGCGCCCGCCCTTGACGTTGAAGGAGAATCGGCCGGGCTGATAGCCCCGCGCCTTGGCCTCCGGGAGCGCTGAGAACCATTCGCGGATGGGCGTGAAGGCGCCGGTATAGGTGGCAGGATTGGAACGCGGCGTGCGCCCAATCGGCGATTGATCGATATCGATGACCTTGTCGATATGCTCCAAGCCCTCGAGCCGGTCATGCGGGGCCGGGTGCTCGAAAGCCCCATTCAGCCGCCGCGCCGTCGCTTTATAGAGCGTGTCGACGATCAGCGTCGATTTTCCGCCGCCGGACACGCCGGTGATGCTGACGAACAGGCCGAGCGGCAGGTCCACCGTCACGTTCTTCAAATTATTGCCGTGGGCATTCACGATCTTGAGCTTGCGTCCGGGGTCCGGCTTGCGGCGCTTGCGCAAGGCGGCGACTTCCAAGGCGCCGGTGAGATAGCGCCCGGTCAACGATTTCGGATTGTCCATGATCTCTTGGGCCGTGCCCTGCGCGACGATCTCGCCGCCATGGATGCCGGCGCCCGGCCCGACGTCGACGACATAATCGGCACTCATGATCGCATCTTCGTCGTGCTCGACGACGATGACGGAATTACCGAGGTCGCGCAGCCGCCGCAGCGTGTCGAGCAGCCGCGCATTGTCGCGCTGGTGCAGGCCGATGGAGGGCTCGTCCAGCACATAGAGCACGCCGGTGAGGCCGGAGCCGATCTGCGAGGCGAGCCGGATGCGCTGGCTCTCGCCGCCGGACAACGTCCCCGCGCCGCGCGAAAGCGTGAGATAATCGAGCCCGACATCGATCAGGAAGGAGAGCCGGTCGCGAATCTCCTTCAGGATGCGTTTGGCGATCTCGTTCCGCTTGGCATCGAGCCGGCCGGGCAGGGCGGTAAACCAGTCATGGGCCTGGCGCACCGGCATATCCGTCACTTTGCCGATATGCAGCCCGTCGATCTTGACGGCCAGCGATTCCGGCCGCAGCCGGGCGCCGCCGCAGGCCTCGCAGGGCGTCGCCGTCATGAAGCGGCCGATCTCGTCGCGCGTCCATTCGCTGTCGGTCTCTTTGTAGCGGCGCTCGAGATTGGTGATGATGCCCTCGAAGGGCTTGTTGACGTCATAGGCCCGCGCGCCATCCTCGTAGGAAAAGCGCACGCTCTCGCGGCCGGAGCCGTAAAACAGCATCTGCTGGATCGCGAGCGGCAATTTCTCGAAGGCCGTGTCGAGGCGGAATTTGAAGTGCCGCGCCAGCGATTCCAGCGTCTGGATGTAATAGGGCGACGAGGATTTCGCCCAGGGCGCGATGGCGCCCTTGCGCAGGCTGAGGCTGGGGTCGGGAACGATCAGCCCGGCGTCGATCGTCTGCTCGAAGCCGAGGCCGCCGCAATCCGGGCAGGCGCCGAAGGGATTGTTGAAGGAAAACAGCCGGGGCTCGATTTCCGGAATCGTGAACCCCGAAACGGGACAGGCGAATTTCGAGGAAAAGACAATGCGCTTGGCCTCGCCCTTGTCGTCCTTTTGATCGGCATATTCGGCGATGGTGATGCCATCGGCCAGCTCCAGCGCGGTCTCGAAGCTCTCCGACAGGCGGGCGCGGATGTCTTCGCGCACCGCGATCCGGTCCACCACCACATCGATATCGTGCTTGAGCTTCTTGTCGAGGTGAGGCGCGTCGGCGATCTCGTAAAAGGTTCCGTCGATCTTGAGCCGCTGAAACCCGCGCTTCATGAAATCGGCGATTTCCTTGCGGTATTCGCCCTTCCGGCCGCGGACCACCGGGGCCAGCAGATAGAGCCGGGTGCGTTCGGGCAGCGCGATGACCCGGTCGACCATTTCGCTGACCGTCTGGCTCTCGATCGGCAGGCCGGTCGCGGGCGAATAGGGGATGCCCACGCGGGCAAACAGAAGCCGCATGTAATCGTAGATTTCGGTGACCGTGCCGACCGTCGAGCGCGGGTTCTTCGAGGTCGTCTTCTGCTCGATGGAAATGGCCGGCGAAAGCCCGTCGATTTGATCGACATCGGGCTTTTGCATCATTTCCAGGAACTGCCGGGCATAGGCGGACAAGGATTCGACATAACGCCGCTGCCCCTCGGCATAGATCGTATCGAAAGCCAGCGACGATTTGCCCGAGCCCGACAGACCCGTGAACACGACGAGCTTGTCGCGCGGGATCGTGAGATCGATGTTTTTAAGATTATGCTCGCGCGCGCCGCGCACGGAAATCGTCCGTCCGTCGAACAGCGGCGCCTTTTCGCGCGGCACGGGTGCGGTTGCCTTTAGGGCAGGGTGCTTTTGCGAGGCCGCGCGCACTTTCGGAGCGGGCGGTTTCGAGGCGGCCGGGGCGGCCTTTTGTTTCTTGGGGCCAGTCAACGTTTGGGCTTCTTTGTCCTGTGCACGGGGCTCGCGCGGTCTCGCCGCGACTTTAAGAGATGATGACGCCGCACGCCATTCTTAAACGTGAGGGAAATCGCCGCGCGCTTGAATCACGGCGGCGCGGCGCGGCGGCATGGCCCGCCAAACATCGAGCGGCCCGTATTTCCAGCGGTTCCCGCGGAACAAATTTCGTGAGGCGCGACCGGCTGTTAGTCGGACTTGTGGGATCAAACGGTTTCTCGCAGAACAATCAAGGGATGACGAAATCGAAAGAAAACAGAGGAATCGATGGCCGCGATCTCGGATCATGTGCTGCCCCCTGGCGCCACCGGCGCGATGACGGGGCGCACCAAGAAACCGCTGTATAAACAGCTCTACGTTCAAGTCCTCGTGGCCATTGTCCTCGGTGCGCTCCTGGGCATTTTCTTCCCGGATATTGCCAAGGCCGCCTGGATGAAGGCTCTGGGCGACGGTTTCGTGCGGCTGATCAAAATGGTGATCGCGCCGATCATTTTTTGCACCGTCGTCTCCGGGATCGCGCATGTCGTGGATGCGCGGAAGGTCGGGCGGGTCGCGGTCAAGGCGCTGCTTTATTTCGAGGTGGTTTCGACCTTCGCTCTGGTGATCGGCCTCGTTCTCGGCAATGTGCTGCGGCCGGGTGCCGGTTTTTCCGGCCACGGCGACGCCGAGAAGGTCAAGGCCTTCACAGATCAGGCCGCCCACCAAACTCCTGTCGATTTCTTTCTGAACATTATCCCCGAAAGCGTGGTCGGTGCTTTCGCCAAGGGCGATGTGATCCAAGTGCTGCTGTTTGCCGTCCTGTTCGGCTTTGCCCTGATGGCGCTGGGCGAGCGAGGTAAGGTCGTCTCCCGCCTCGTCGATGATGTCGCGCACGGGCTTTTCGGCGTGATCGCCATCGTGATGAAAGTCGCGCCGATCGGTGCCTTTGGCGCCATGGCCTTTACCGTCGGCACCTATGGCGCGGGGGCGCTCGGCAACCTCCTGGGTCTGGTCGCCACCTTTTACGCGGCCTCGTTGATCTTCGTCATCGCGGTGCTTGGAACGGTCGCTTGGGCGGCGGGCTTCAACATTTTCAAATTCCTCAACTATATCAAAGCCGAGCTGCTGATTGTCCTGGGCGCGAGTTCGTCCGAGGCGGCGTTGCCGCAATTGATGGAAAAGCTGGAAAAACTGGGCTGTTCGAAGCCGGTCGTCGGCCTCGTCATTCCCACGGGCTATTCCTTCAACCTGGATGGCACCAATATTTACATGACTCTGGCGACATTGTTTATCGCCCAGGCGCTTGGGGTCGATCTGAGTCTCGGTCAGCAATTCACGATTCTGGGCGTGGCGATGTTGACCTCCAAAGGCGCGACGGGCATCACGGGGGCGGGTTTCATCACCTTGGCGGCCACGCTTGGCGCGGTCAGCCCGGCCTTGGTGCCCGGCATGGCGATCATTTTCGGCATCGACAAATTTATGAGCGAATGCCGCGCTCTGACCAATATCGTCGGGAATGGGGTCGCTTGTATCGTGGTTTCGGCTTGGGAGAACGAACTCGACCGCACGAAACTGTCGGCCGCGCTAAACCGTCAAATCGATACATCCAACATCGAAACGGCGGTGACGACGGGATGACGAAACGTTTCTCGAGAGCCTCCCGGTTCGCATGGTCTGCTTGGGCCACATGCTTGGCCAGCGTGCCGGCGGCTTTGGCGGGAGGGCCATCGCCGGCCGGCGCCGAAACCGTGCTGGGCCAAGCGATACTCGGCCAAGAGACCCCAGGCCACGAGACTATTGTGTTCGTCCGGCATGGCGAGAAGCCGGAGCAGGGCCTCGGCCAACTCGATTGCCAGGGACTGAACCGCGCGCTCGCTCTTCCGGCCGTCATTCAAGCCAAATTTGGCCGGCCCGCCGCCATTTTTGCCCCCGATCCGGCCAAGCAAAAGGACGACGGGGGCAAGGCCTATGATTACGTGCGCCCACTCGCCACGATCGAGCCGGCCGCCATCCGCTTCAGCCTGCCGGTCAATACGAGCTATGGCTTTGCCGAGATCAACAAACTGAAGGAGGCGCTGGAGCAACCGGCCTATCACGACGCGACCGTGCTTGTCGCCTGGGAGCATAAGATCATCGACGTGGTCGCCAAGCTGATCGTGACGGCTCACGGCGGCGACGAAGCCGTGGTTCCGAAATGGCAGAGTGACGATTTCGATAGTATCTACATTATCAAAATCACCTGGACGGCAGCTGGCGCCACGGCGGTCTTCGAGCAGGGACACGAAGGTTTGGACGGGCGCTCCACACTTTGTCCGGGATAGATCTGGCTTTGCGCGGCATAAATTTGGCGCATTTTCCCTTCGTTTTTCGCCTTGGCACGGCGCGGGAGTTTTGCTAGAACAAAAAAAGAACACAAGATAGGATTGCGGCATTCCCAACGATTATGCTGTGCGAACATCTAGCGCCGCGTTGACAGCGCGGTCCCAATTCGCGTTCGCTGTGTCCCTGGAATTTTGAAGCCGGACTTTTGAGGAGCGTGTCATGGCGGGTAGCGTCAACAAGGTCATTTTGATCGGCAATCTCGGGCGTGACCCCGAAGTCCGGCGCACCAATGCGGGCGATCCCGTCTGCAGCTTTTCCGTCGCCACGACCGAATCTTGGCGCGACAAGGCAACGGGCGAGCGCAAGGACCGGACGGAGTGGCACAATATCGTGATCTTCAACGAGAATCTCGCGAAGATCGCGGAGCAATATTGCAAGAAGGGCACCAAGGTTTACCTCGAGGGCCAGCTTCAGACGCGCGAATTTACCGATCGCGACGGCAATCAGCGCAAGGCGACGGAGGTCGTGCTGCAACGTTTTCGCGGCGAACTCACCTTGCTCGATAGCAAGGGCGGCGGCCGCAGCGATAGCGACGAGTCCTATGGGACCGATGCCAGCGCCGGCGGCGCGAGCTTCGGCCGGACTGCGCCGGTCCAGCGCACGCCCGATCGCCGTCCGGCCACAGCGGGCAGCGGGCGGATGAACGAGATCATCGACGACGATATTCCGTTCTAGGTTTTGTCTGGATTTCCGGATTTTTTGTGCGTAAAGGCCTGCTTTTGCAGGCCTTTTTTTATGTTTGCGACGAGACGGCGCTTGATCGTTGATCGCGATGTTTTACGCGGCGGCTTTTCTCCGGACGAGCGGGGGCGCCAGGGTAGGGGGCGTCTATGGCCCGCCGCCGGGCTTTGCCCCCGAGGCTGCCGCCGATTCAGGCCAAGCCGGAACCATTCGCACCTGTCCGGCTCTGTCCCCTGTGGAAAAACACTATCCACAGGCCCAACATTCTTCATTTTGTCATTGATTTCAGGGCCTTCTGAAATCTTTGCCGGTCTCGCCAAAAACCGTGTTGACAGGGGCGAGGTCCTATCCCTATACACGGACATCGACGGCGCCGCTGCCACTGAGCAACGGACGCGGGTCGTTCTCTCGATTTTGTCGGGCCATTGCCTCTCGGCTGAAAAGCTGAGGTGAGAACGTTTCGCTCTAGGGTGTGAGCCCTACGCAGGTCTTATAGGTTTCGCGCAAGCTGAGACCGGGTATAC
>JBEKFQ010000025.1:0-46543 GCA_050013235.1 Beijerinckiaceae bacterium | reverse complement strand
AACAAACAGCCCGCGAGCTATTGGGACATCATCAAGCGAGACAATCCACGCAAAAGCGCGAGTCGCCCACAACGCCGCGCCTACTACATATAGACGAACCTGAGTCAACGGGATAAGCCCTCAACTCCTTGATCGCTTCGCGCATAATCCGAGGTAATGATGTCATGAAGCGCTTTCGGAAGCCGGATGATATTGCGTGTCGACTGTAAGTCCGCCGTATCCAAGATTTGTCCGTTGGGTCCTTGCTCGACAATATGATGCCATTCGTAGCCGTCGCCCGCCGGCCCGGCGAATTTGTCGATAGGGGCCTTGTCGTCCGTATCGGTCTTTTTGAATGCATCGAAACTCGAAAAGCTTATGTCCTCGGGGGTCGCGCGAAGCTGATCCAAGGTATAGGGGCCGCCTTTGATGAAATTGACGGCCAGCTCTCCTTGCGCGGTAAGGTCCGCGTATTCCTTCGCCGCGTCCGCGATATCCTTCGACATTAAGGCAAAATCGATTGCCTCCCCGATCGGTGTCGTTGCCCCCGCGAGCTCTCCCGCATAGCGCAACATACGCCCTGGGCTCGTCGCGGTCTTGATCACCGCCCACATCGTGCGCCGGGCCATCGCCTTTTCGACATTTTTGACAACGAGCCTCCTGGAGGCTTCGGCCACGTCCTTCCCGGCTTCGCCCGCGACGCCGCCGGTCTTTGGGCGAAACTTTCCGCCCTTGCTATCCGGTGTGTCCTTGGGCCAGCCCGGATGCTTTTCGTCGTCGGCGCTCGCCTTGCTCAGAATGTCAAACGCGCGGCCTACCTCGTGGGGTAATAGCGAACTGAGACGCAAATGTTGCGTCGAGAACATCGCCCGGGCCATTTGGCCGTGGTTGAGCGCGCGGGCCGCCGCCGCGAGGCCCGGCATCAGGCGCGCGCTGGAAAACGGCCTGCCATAAATCGTGCTGAGAATGGCGTCGAGTTCGGCCTCGGGGCGCGGCGCGAAACCCCCGTCCGTTTTCTCAAGGAGACGGATGGGGCCGAGGCTCGGCCCGTCCGCGCCGCAACTCACGCCGAACGAATGGCCCGGCGGCGACAGCGGAAAACCTTGGCGTGCCTCGTCCTTGCCGTCTCTCATGAGCGCCCCCGTCAAGCCGAGGTATTGGAACATATAAAGAACAAATGTCAATCTGGGTTTAAATTATTTTTTCCACTCGTAAAAGATGTGGAATGCCTAAAAAATTCCGCCCCCGTGCTGCCCCTAGACGCGCGCGCCGAACCGCGCCAGAAGAGGCCCGCTCGCCCTCCCTCCCCGCGGACAGCCCTTGCCCTTGCTTCAAGCCCTCCTCGAAACTTTCGCGGCGACTCCGTTCGCCCATACGCTGCTCGCGTTGGCGACGGCTTTCGTGCTCGGCACCATGATCGGCTTCGAGCGGCAATGGCGGCAGCGGAACGCGGGGTTGCGTACCAATGTGCTCGTGGCTTTGGGCGCGGCGGCGTTTTCCGATCTCGGCATCCGGCTACTCGGCGTGGAGGGGGCGACGCGGATCGTCGCTTATGTCGTCTCCGGCATCGGCTTTTTGGGCGCGGGCGTGATCTTGAAGGATGGCACCAACATTCGCGGGTTGAACACGGCGGCGACGCTATGGTGCTCGGCGGCGGTGGGAACCTTTGCCGGCAGCGCCATGCCCGCCGAGGCCGCGGCGCTCGCGGGCTTCGTCCTGGCCGGCAATACGGCGCTCCGGCCGCTGGTCGATTGGATCGACCGCCGGCCGGTCACGCCGGGCACGACCGAAGCCGAATATCACGTGCACGCCGTCTGCGATCCGGAAAATGTCAGCGATGTCAGGGATTTGCTGGACGAGGAATTGACCCGCGCGGGTCTCCCCATCCGGTCGGTGGAGATGATCTCCAATTCCGAGGATCACGTGGAATTGGCGGCGATGCTGTTGCCGGCTAGCGCCGGGGAGGCGGAACTCGATGCCGTGGTGAGCGCTCTGGAAGCCTCACCCTTGGTCACATCGGCGACGTGGTCGGTGATGACGACGTCGTAGGGGTGGACCCAAGGCGCGAAAGCGCGGGGAAATCTATCGATCTCTTGGCCGTCGCTTCGCGGCAAAGCCGCGGACCTTCCCATTGATCGCTTGGTGGCGAGTGTGCTCCCGGAATTTTACGTATCAAGGACGGCGCAAAGCGCCGCCAGCTCCGCTGGTTGCATCCTTGACGCGCAAAACTCCGGGAGCGAGGGTCAGCCAAGCAATCAATGGGTTCCCTCGCGCTTTCGCGCCGGGCCGTCGCTTTTTTCCGTGTCTCGCCTACCGGCTTCCGCAGTCCAAATATCTGGAACCGACGAAAGCCGCCTCATGAAGAGGTGGCTCACGTTTTAGCGGAATAGCGGCGCACGCTGCGGCCTCCGCTGCCATGATCGCCGGATTAGGCCGCCTGCTTCTTCGGGGTGATCAGCTTGCGGTTGATCAGCACTTCCGCGATCTGCACGGCGTTCAGCGCGGCGCCCTTGCGCAGATTGTCGGCGACGCACCAGAGCACCAGGCCGTTGTCGACGGTCGGATCGTCGCGGATGCGCGAGATGTAGGTGGCATCCTCGCCCGCCGCTTCGTGCGGGGTGATATAGCCGCCCTTTTCCCGCTTATCGATGACGAGGCAGCCCGGCGCCTCGCGCAGGATGTCGCGGGCTTCTTCGGCGCTGATCGGGTTTTCGAATTCGATATTCACCGATTCCGAATGGCCGATGAAAACGGGCACGCGCACGCAGGTCGCGACCAGCTTGATCTTGGGATCGAGGATCTTCTTCGTCTCGACGACCATCTTCCACTCTTCCTTGGTGAACCCGTCCTCCATGAACACGTCGATCTCGGGGATGACGTTGAAGGCGATCCGCTTGGGGAATTTATGGCTCTGCACGGGGTCGCTGACGAATACGGCGCGGGTCTGCGCGAAGAGTTCGTCCATCGCTTCCTTGCCGGCGCCCGAGACCGATTGATAGGTTGAAACCACGACGCGCTTGATGACCGCGTGGTCGTGCAAGGGCTTCAGCGCGACGACGAGCTGGGCGGTGGAGCAATTGGGATTGGCGATGATGTTCTTCTTGGCGAAGCCCACGATGGCCGCCGCATTCACTTCCGGCACGATCAAGGGCACGTCCGGGTCCATCCGCCAGACGGAGGAATTATCGATGACGACACAGCCCTTCGCGCCGATCCGCGGCGACCATTCCTTCGAGACCGCGCCGCCGGCCGACATCAGGCAAATATCCGTGTCGCTGAAGTCGTAAGTCTCTAAGACCTTGCATTTCAAGATTTTATCGCCGTACGACACTTCGGTGTTGATCGAACGCGGCGAGGCCAGCGCCACGACCTGATCCGCGGGAAACCGGCGCTCGGCCAGGATGTCCAGCATTTCCCGGCCCACATTCCCCGTGGCGCCAGCGACCGCTACCTTGAAACCCATGGTCTTAAAGTCTCCAAATCGCCCCTCGGCCGCTCAAACGGGCGGCAATTCAACCGGGGCCTCAGACGCGCCGGCGGCTTCGGCCGGGATAGAAAATATCCTGCCACACAAAGGCGCCGTACACGAGATCCGATCTCCTAGCGCGTTAGGATGGACGGACTCAAGTCCCAACTTTACGGCCAAGGCGCAACACTTCGAAAAATTGTTCGCCGCCATTTAAGGAATCACTACAAAGTTTCAATCAGGATGAACTAAGGCTTAGGTCACGCATTTCCTGGGCAACGAAAGGATTCTTCCCATGCGCACGACGATCATCTCCCTGTTCGTGGCCGGCGTTGCCATTTCGCTCTGCGCTGCCAATGCCTCCGCCGAAACAGCCGCGCCAAAGGTTCACCGGCATCATCATGCCCCGCGCTATGTCAGGGTCGGCAACGAAGCGCTGCCGCTGACCGTCAACAAGCGTAGCTTCCTCGATCCGGGCCCGGTGGCGCCCGTGACCGGCGGTCCCGCCTATCTCACGGCCAATACGATCTTTTTGAAAACACCGGATCAGATCACCAGCCCGGACAAGTTCGGCAATAGCGAACTGCAGGGTCAACCCTATGTGCCCGGACGCACCGTGCCGGTCGCGGAATTCGCCACCGGCCCGAATGTGGGCGATCTTTTCGTCGGCCCCCTGTTCGGGATCGGACGGTAAGGTCTTTCGAGCTCGAAAGTGCTTGCTCGTTTGAAAGGGGTGGGCGGCAATGCCGTCCGCCGGCGACCATTTTTACCGCCCGCCGAATATCGCGCTGCCGACGCGCACATGAGTGGCGCCGAGTTGGATGGCCAGTTCGAAATCCGCGCTCATGCCCATGGAGAGATTGGCCAAGCCGTTGCGTCGCGCGATGACGTTCAGCAAAGCGAAATGCGGCGAGGCCTGCTCGTCCACCGGCGGAATACACATGAGCCCGGTAATGTCCAACCCTTGGATGTCCCGGCAGGCTTTTAGGAACGCATCGGCCTCGCCGGGCAAAATGCCGGCTTTTTGCGGCTCGGCGCCGGTATTGACCTGCACGAAGAGGCGAGGGCGGCGGCCGGTTTTATGCATCGCCTTGGCCAAGGCTTCGGCGATCTTCGGCCGGTCGACCGTCTCGATCACGTCGAAATGGGTGACGGCCTCTTCCGCTTTGTTGGATTGCAACGGCCCGATCAAATGCAAATCGAGGGCCCCGAAGCGCTCGCGTAACGCCGGCCATTTGCCCATTGCTTCCTGCACGCGATTTTCGCCAAACACCCGTTCCCCCGCCTCGATCACCGGCACGATGGCTTCGGCCTCGAAGGTTTTGGAGACGCAGACCAGCGTGATGTCCTTGGGATCGCGCCCGGCATCGCGCGCGGCGCGGCCGATACGCTCGCGCACTTCGGCGAGACGCCGCGTGATTCCGGCCGTATCGCCCGCGGGCCGGCCGTCCGGTGAAACGGATGTCGTCAAGGTTCGAAGTCTCCAATCACGATTTTGTGCATCCCATCCCCATTAGCCTGCGTTATGCCACCGCGGAACAATTCGAAGGAGAGGGATAGCAAGCCAATGATTGCCCCAAAATGATCCCGCGCCGCCATGTTGTCCTGCTTCCCATCGCCGCCTTGGCCGCCGTCCCCATTTTGCCGGCCATCGCGCGCGGGTCGAAAGTCCCTGATGTCCTCCCCGATCATTATGACGATCCCTTGGGGATTGGCCTGGAGGGTTGGCCCTATCCGGCGCCGGTGCATTTTTTCAACTATGTGATCGACGGGCAAAGCGCCCGCATGGCCTATATGGATATTCCGCCAACGAGCGGCGCGCGCAACCTCGCCGTTGTGCTTTTACACGGTAAGAATTTCGATTCGTCTTATTGGGAGGGACCGATCAAGGATCTCGCCGGGGCGGGTTACCGGGTGATCGTGCCCGATCAGATCGGCTTCAACAAATCCTCGAAGCCCGGCATCGCTTATTCCTTCGACGTTTTGGCGGAGGCGACGATCAATCTGTTGGGAAGCCTGCAGATTCGCGAGGCGATCTTTCTCGGCCATTCGACCGGCGGCATGCTGGCGGTGCGCATCGCCACGGCTTACCCCGCTTATGTCGCCAAACTCATTCTCGAAGATCCCATCGGGCTCGTGGATTACCGCCGATTCATTCCGCCGCAAACCACCGAAACCTTGCTCGCCAACGAGCGGCGGCAGACGGTGACGACCTATCGCGTCTTCATCAAGCGCTTTTTCCCGCTGCTGCCCGCCAAGGAGATGGAGCCCTTCGTGGAATGGCGCATGCGGGTCGCCTTGAGCAGCGAATACGAGCGCTTCTGCAAGGCCGCCGCGCTGACCTACCAGATGATTTACCGGGAGCCGGTCCGCGACGAATACAAGGACATCAAGGCCAAGACCTTGATGATCGTGGGGTCGGCGGATGAATCCGCGCCGCTCAAGGCCTACGCCCCGCCCGAAATGGCGGCCAAGCTTCCCTCAATTCCCCAGGCGGCGCCAGAGGCGGTGAAGGATATCCCCGGCGCCTGCCTTGTCGTCGTGGACAAGGCAGGCCATGTGCCGCATCTCGAAATGCCCGATCATTTCCGCGCGTCCGTTCTCGGGTTTTTGGCGGAATAGATCGGGATCACTCCGCGGCGTGCCCGCGCCGTCCATGCGAGGAATGCCCGCCCTTCCGTCCGGCCGCGGAGGCCAGATCGTGATTTTGTGAGAAACTTCGCTTGGCACTGGGAACGCTGCGCCCGCCCTTTCGCGCAATTTCCGTTCGTTTGGCTGCATCCATCGATGCGAACCCGCGCTTCGAGCGCGGAGGCGTTTCACCTTCCATCATTGATTGTCCTCTGCTTTCACGTCTGAACAGGGATAACAGGCGAAAGCCGGAGCGGTTCCCTCGGAATGGCTTTTCACATGAAAGGGAATGCCTCGAGCATTTCCCATAAAAGTTGCAGACCTTTGCGATCGAGGACGTACTCACCCTTAGCAGTAAGAGAGCGATTTCCTATCCCTTGGCCGATTCCACCGAAGCGGACAACGCTCTTGACAAGGTCATAAGGTAGTCTTGTCAGGCCAGCGGCAGAGGTCGGAGATCAAGCATCTCTGACATTCGGGTTTGCGGGCCTTGCAAACGTAGCGGCCGTGCAAAATCAACCAGTGATGCGCATGCTGCTTGAAGGCCGCGGGCACGACTTTTTCCAGGCCCAGCTCGACCTCGAGCGGTGTCTTGCCGCGGGCCAGCGGGATGCGGTTGGACACCCGGAAGATATGCGTATCGACCGCGATCACCGGCTGGCCGAACGAGTGGTTCAAGACCACGTTGGCGGTCTTGCGTCCGACGCCGGGCAAGCTCTCGAGATCGGCCCGGTTGTCCGGGACGCGGCCGCCGAAATCCTCGACGAGGCGCTTCGAGAGGGCGATCACATTCTTGGCCTTGGTGCGGAAGAGGCCGATTGTCTTGATCAGGTCGCGCACCCGGTCTTCGCCGAGCGCGACCATCTTTTCCGGACTGTCGGCCAGGGCGAACAAGGCGGGGGTGGCCTTGTTGACGCCCACGTCGGTGGCTTGCGCCGAGAGCACGACCGCGACTAAAAAGGTAAATGCATTGGTCGAATTCAGTTCCCCCTTCGGAACTGGCACGGCTTCTTGAAACCGCCGGAAGACTTCGGCGATTTCGGCTTTGGTGAGCGCGCGCGGGGCCGCTTTGGACGGGCGTTTCCCCGCCACGGCCGGGGCTGCGGCACTTTGAGCCGGATCGCTTGGCCGTTTGGATGGTTTGTCTGTCATTTCCAGAATATTAGATTGCGCCGGGACGAGGGAGAAGCGGCTTTGGCCTTGGAGCGTGACGATTTCAGGGGATGCGGCGATTTTCACGACGGGGCGTCCCGGCCGGGCGATCCCGTGGCGCGCCGGCTGTTCGAGGCGCGGATCGTGCCGCACCGCTCGCTGACGCCTGCGGGATTTAGGGCCGTGATGGCGGGGGCCTGCCTGATCAGCCTGGCCTCGAGACTTCCGTTCGTGCTTCTCGGCGCTTGGCCGGTCGCGGGCTTCATGGGGCTCGATGTCGCGCTCCTCTATTTCGCGTTCCGGGCCAATTTCCGGGCGGCGCGGGCCTATGAGGATATCAGGGTGACGCCACTCGAACTCATGCTCGCTAAAGTGACGGCGGCTGGCGCGCGCGCGGAGTGGCGGTTTCACCCCGCCTGGGTTCGGCTTGTCCGGAAGGATCACGAGGAATTCGGACTGCTCGAATTGTCCCTGCAGTCGCGTGGGCAACGGATCGAGGTCGCCAAATTCCTGGGACCCGGCGAAAAGGCGGGCTTGGCCGCGAAACTTTCGCAAGCGCTTTCGGAAGCCCGGCGCGGGCCCCGGTTCTCCTAAAAAAGAACGGCCGCTCCGGGGGGAAGGAGCGGCCGTCTTTCTAGCGCGCACCGCGATGGGGGGATCAATGGTGCGTGTACCTGATAATGTATCACACGACATTAGGTTCCGCGAGAGGACACGCGAAGTCATTTTCCGGAATCTCGCATGCAAGGCTTGGCCTTTGGTCCGGCAAAAGTCGTTTATCTCGGTTGTTCAAGAGACTCCGGCCGCGAAAATCCTCCCGGATTCCGGCGAACACGATCGCGTGAGCAGCGCTTATCCCTCGAGCGGACGGGGAGGGCGGAACCCTTGGCCAGACGAAGCCAGGGCCTTACCGGTCCTAAAACCAGGCCCCTTGGCGCCTTACACCTAGACGAAGGTGAGAGGCGGCGGGTTAACTAATAATTAACCAATGGATTGACGGCCCCAAGGCCTTGCCGCCTAATGATTCCAAGAAATTTGGGAGTCGGCTGGATGCTGGGAGGTCTAACCCGGACATTTTTATTGTCGATTGCCGTGTTGGCGTTTGGTTTCGCCCCGGCATCGATGCACGGATCCGCGCAGGCGGATGACTTGCGGACAGAATCGGCGCCGGTCGGTGCCGTCACCACCATGCCCTATGGCTGGGCCGATTTCTGCGGCCGGCACGCGGACGAATGCCGCGTCGAAGCCTTGCAGCCCGTCGATATTGTCTTGACGCCGAAAGTCATGCGGACGCTGAGGCATATCAACGCTGCCGTCAACGCCGCCATCGAGCCGGTCAGCAATCTCGACCATTGGGGCACCATGCTCGACCATTGGGACTATCCCACCGACGGCAAGGGCGATTGCAAGATTTACGCGCTTCAAAAGCGTAAGATGCTGATTGAAATGGGTTTCCCGCGACAGGCCCTGCTCATGACGATCGTCCGCGATCAAGAGGATAATGGCCATACCATCTTGACGGTGAAGACGGACAAGGGGGATTTCGTTCTCGATAATATGGTCGAGGACATTCGCGCTTGGGACATGACGGGCTATCAATTCGTCAAGCGGCAATCTCAAAGCGATCCCAATGTGTGGGTTTCCATTGGCACATCGAGCGCGCCGCGCACCACGGCCGCGGCTGTGACCGCGAGCCGCTCGTTGAATTAAGGCAGCCGCCTTCGCATATGGCGGCTTTCGCTCGTTTTGCCGGCCGTTGGGGTGGCAGCCGTCGCCGTTCATGGACATTCCTGAAGCAGGAGAATTAACGTCTCGCGCTTAATCTGCGGCGCGAACGCGGGACGGCGGATGTTGGAAGCAGCGAGATCGGGGTCATGGCTGACGCGCGAGCGGCTGCGCGTCTATCCCTTGCTGCTCGGCCTCGGCCTTGGCGGCACGCTGATCGCGTTGATCGCGACCCGCTCCGGCGTGCTCGATCATTGGGGCCGGCCGCTCGGCACGGATTTTAGCCAGTTTTGGGTCGCGGGGTTCGAGGTCGCGGCCGGCCATCCCGCGCAACCCTACGACAATGCCGCGCATGCGGCGGCGCAATCCGCCATCTTCGGCCACAGCGAGTCTTTTTATAGTTGGCCCTATCCGCCCTATTTTTTGGGCCTGGCCGCGTTGTTTGCCACTCTGCCATATCTCGCTGCCTTGGCCCTGTGGCAGGCCTCGACCCTGGCGCTTTATCTCGCCACCGTTTTGCAAGCGGCGCCGGTCAAACAGGCTGGGCGGATGGCGGTCGTCTCGGCCGCCTTGGTTTACCCTGCCGTCACTGTCAATTTGCTGCACGGGCATAACGGGTTTCTCACGGCGGCGCTGCTGGGGACTGGCGCTCTGCTCGTGCCAAAGCGTCCCGTGTTGGCTGGCGTGCTGCTCGGGCTGCTCGCCTATAAGCCGCAATTTGCTTTGGCGGTCCCCGTCGCCCTGCTCGCCGGGGGCTATTTTCGCGCGGCATTTGCGGCTGCGCTCGCCGTCGCCGCCGCGACCCTGGCGGCACTGGCGGCTTTTGGCTGGGAGCCGTGGCAGGCGTTTTTCGCGAGCCTCGATTTTACCCGCCGCGCCGTTCTCGAACAGGGCGGGCCAGGCTTTGCCAAGATGCAGAGCGCTTTTGCCGCCGTGCGGCTTTTGGGCGGACCGGCCTCGCTCGCTTACGCCGTCCAGGGCGCCGTCACGTTGAGCGTACTTGGTGCGCTCGCCTGGCTCTGGCGCGGCCCAAGCGATCACCGGCTCAAGGCCACCGGTTTGATCGTCGCGAGCCTGCTTTCGACGCCTTATTGTCTCGACTACGATCTGACGGTGCTCGGCCCGGCCCTAGCGTTGCTCGTGAGTTATGGAGTCGCGCGCGGCTTCCCACCCTACGGCAAGACGTTGCTCGCTTTGATCTGGACCCTTCCGCTGTTCGCCCGCCCATTGGCCGCAGGCCTCGATGTCCCCACCGGCGCGGCCCTGATGCTGGTTTTATTTTGGCATTTGATTTGGGTTGCCCGCAACGAATCGCGCACTTGATTGTTGCCGAAAAACCACGCGAAATGATGTATGGGAGGCATCTCCGCTCGGCGCAGGCTTTGCTGCTAACCGTGATTCGCATTTGTCAAAGAAAAAATAAAAATTCTGAAACTTTTCTGTTAATGGTTCGTTTGCCGAGCAAGAGAATACAAAACGCATGGCGGGGCGGCAAAGCTCCGGAGGAAACCAAATTTTACGTCTCCGCGCGTTAGGATTCTCCCATCAACTCAAGCGTAGATGGGGTTCACCATGTCGATCGCGGATCATTTCCAACAGATTTCCGACACGGGATTCGTCCGGAAATATGATTCCAACAGCGCGCGGCGCCAATTTTCGGCATCCTTGGTGCTGATCGTCGTCATTGCGCTTGCGGCGTCGGCGCTTTGCCTCCTGGTGAAATTCGATCAATCGAGCACCGTGGCTGCGGCGCCCGGGCCGGTCGTACCGTTTTATGCCGGTGCCTTGACGCGGTAAAACCGGCGAACTCATCAACGGATGCCTCGAGGCTTTGCTTTGGCAAAGCCTTTTTGCGTTTTGGGGATGTTGCTCTCTTATTAAGGAGTGAGAGCATGTCCTCGATCGAAAAAGTCCGCAACTTTTTCGGGACATGCCCTAGGCGATCAACCCCTGCATCGGCGGCACTGCCATCGTGCCGGGAAAGACCGATTGGCCGAGGACGGCGGGGGAGAGGCCGAATTGGCCGGCGAGCAGGCCTTTCACGACCGAACGGACATCGGTGGTGGGCGCGAGATCCCGCTTCTCGTAGAGTTGCGCTTCCTTCAGGCCGGGCCAATCCGCGATCACGCGACCGCCCCGGATCGCGCCACCGGCGAGGAAAGCCACGGTGCCGGTGCCGTGATCGGTGCCGCTGGTGCCGTTGATCCTTGCGGTGCGGCCGAATTCGGTCATGGCGACGATGGCGGTATCCGCCCATTTCGGCCCGAGGCCCGTTTTGAAGGCATCGAAGGCGCTATCGAGCCCGCCGAGCAGTTGCATGAGACGGCCGGTCGCGCCGCCTTCGCCCTCGTGGGTATCCCAACCATCGAAGGCGAGCGCCACCACGCGGGGTCCATCATCCGCCGCGATGAGCCGGGCCGCGCCTTCGGCGGCTTGGCGCATGCCCGCCGGTGTCCCCGGCCCGCCCTTGTCGCGGCGATCCCCGCCCATGTCGCGCGCGGCGATCTTGTCGATTTGCAGACCCTCGCCAAAAACCTGAGCGAGCATTGGATCGGAATGGCGATAGAGGTCCATGACGCGCCGCGCGAGTTCGTCGTCCGCCGCCGGAATGACTTCGGGCGCCCAGCCCACGACAGGGGCGCTTCCGCGCAGAACCAGCGGCGTCGCCGGGCCGATCGCCAAACCGCCGAGATGGCCCACGCGCTCGCCCTTGGGGAGCGCCGCGATCGCGCGGTTGAGCCAGCCGGACTCGGTAAAGCCGGGCCCTGGCATGCCGCTTTCCAGCACGTCCTGCCCATCGAAATGCGAGCGCTCGCGGTAGTTCGTCGCGGTGGCGTGAATCAAGGCCGCTTGGTTGTCCCGGTACATTTTGGCAAACAGCGGCATGCCCGGATTGAGCGCGAAAAATCCATCGAGCGGCAGGCCGGCGTTGGGGCCGTCGAATCGCAGCGCCAGCGTGCCATGCAGCGCGGCATAATCGGGATCGCCTATGGGACCAACAGCGGCGAGCCCATCGAGCCCGCCGCGCAAAATGATGACGACGAGGCGCGGATCGCGGCTCCCCGCCGCCGAGGCGATTTTGGGGATGAAGGCCGAGCCGAAAAGGGCGGTGCCTGCCGCGACCAGCTCCCGGCGCGAGGGCGAGACCAGCTCCCGGTGCGAGGGATGAAATTCAATCATGGCTCATCTCCATTGCATTTCGGGGGACATTAACAGCAAAGCAATGCCCTGCTGCCGGCTTTCCGCGCGGGCCACGGCCTCGCGCGTTTGCGCGGAGGGTTTGGCGCCACACATGGCTTCGAGCAGGTCGCTGGGGTTCGGCGGATCGCGCAGCTTGCTCGCGAGCTGCGAGCAATAGTCGAGGCGCAGCTTCATGCCCTCGGGCGAGGCCCAAGCGGCAATCGAATCGGCATAGCCATTGGGCCCCGGCGGCGTCCAAAGCCCCATGCCCATGAGATTGAGTGGCCCGAGCACCTGGCCCGGCTCATCCGGGAGATGACCTATCAACCGGTTGGCCGCGACGATGAATTCGTAAGGGGTGCGGACCTTGCCCGGTCCGGGCGCCCAGGCGTCGTCGTTGCCGATCAGGGCCAGGGTCATGGCGCGCAAATCGCCATCGGTGTCGTGGAAAACCTTGGCGAGATGCGCGCCGAGCCTCGGCGGCGGCTGGTCCGACACGAAAGCGCGGGCGAATTTTCCTGCGATGAATTTGGCGGTTTCCGGCCGGCGCGCAACGTCGAGCAGGGCCGCCTTGCCCTGCGTCACGCCGTCTTCGAGATAGAATTTGCCCAGGAGTTCGATGGGGCCGGGTTCGTGCGCATCGGCGTGGAAGAAAAACGTGCCGGGTTCGCCTTCCTTGCTATTCGCGTTCTGGCCATTCGCATTGGCGATGCTCCAGCCGGTGATGATGCGGGCGAGATTGGTGACATCGGCTTGGCTATAGCCGCTGCCCACACCCAGGGTGTGCAGCTCCATGATCTCGCGGCCGAGGTTCTCGTTCAAACCTTTGTGAGACTTTAGCCCTAGCTTGGAATTGGGTCCGATGGATTGCACATTGTTGAGAAATTGCAGCATGGTGGGATGGGTTTCGGCCGCGATCAGCATATCCGTGAATTTGCCCAGGACATGCGGGCGGATGGCCTCGCGTTCGAACGCGCCCGTGATCGAGCGGGCAATTCCGCCCTTATTGGCCGAGACGCAGAAATGGTTGGACCAAAAAGCGACGAGCCGCTCGGCGAATCCGGCGCGCGCCTCGATGGCCCGGCGCAGCCGCGCCAAGGCTTCGTCCCGGAAGATGATTTGTTCGGGCGAGGGTGGCTTTTGCGGCGGTTTCGGCGGATTAGCCAAGAGGGCCGCCGCTTTCTCCGCATCGGCCTTGGCGAGCGTGGCGAAAACCGGCGAGACCGCGCCCAGCGCGGCGAGCTGCTTGGCCCGCGTGGCGTCATCGGCCTGTTGCTGCGCGAGCTGATCGCGCTCCGCCTTGCGTTCGGCTTGATCCTTGTTGAACAAAGCGATGGCCGCCGGCGTGGTGGGCAGCGCCGCGCCCGAAAGAAGCGTAATGCCGGGCTGCGCCAGCTCGGCCCGCAGAAAGCCACGGGGATCGGAGGCCGCAATGGCCGTATCCCCATCGCCGCGCGGGCCATAGCCAAAACGGTTGAGCGCCAACAGCCCCAGATTCGCGATCGCCGCCATCACTTTAAGCCCCCTAGTCTGGTGCGAACCGCAATATTCCGGGCAACCTGCCCGCCAGATCTCAGTCCCGCCAATAAAACATGCGGATGCTGGCTATTCGATGAACGGAACCAGACGGCGCCGGCTGCTTGGAACGGCGGCGGCAATCGCGAATCGCGCAAGGATCGCTCACGCCGCGATAAAACCCACATTCCAGTATAAAGATCGTTTTCCTAATAAATTCAGACACAAACCAGCGGCATACGGCTTGTTTCGCTTGTGGCATCGCCTGTGCATGGGTAAACCGGGAAAACTTCGGCTTTAGGTGTTTTTCGAGCAACCGTTAAGGCTCCGTTAACCCCTTAGCTCGTCTTCTAGACCATCATCGCAACTCGCCTGGTATCGATCACGTGTTTGACGATAATTCCAAGACGTTAGACGATATGGACCGGTTTTCCGGCCAACTTCATCCGTACGCCCCCCAACCTTCACGCCGGATTTTGATCGTTCTGCATCAGGAACATTCGTCGCCTGGACGGATCGGCCGGTTGTTGGTGGAAAACGGTTACAGGCTCGACATCCGCCGGCCTCGTTTCGGCGATCCGCTCCCCAAAAATATGGACGGTCACGACGCGGCGATAATCTTTGGCGGCCCGATGAGCGCCAATGACGAGGAAGATTGGATCCGCGGCGAAATCGATTGGATCGGCAAACCTCTTGCGGCCGGTAAGCCGTTTCTCGGCATTTGTCTCGGCGCGCAAATGCTGGCGCGTCATCTCGGCCATCGCGTCGCGCCCCATCCCGAAGGGATCATCGAGGCCGGCTATTACGACATCCGCGCGACCGAGCATGGCGGACGGCTGTGCCGCTGCGCGTTTCCAGCCAAGGTCTATCAATGGCATCGCGAAGGCTTCGATCTGCCGGCCGGCGCGACGCTTTTGGCGCAAGGCGACGATTTCGAGACCCAGGCGTTTTCCTATGGGTCTTGCGCCTATGGCCTGCAATTTCACCCGGAAGTCACCTATGCCATGATGTGCAAATGGACCGTGACGGGCGAGGAGCGCCTGGGCCTGCCCGGCGCCATGCCGCGTGAAATGCATCTCAAGGGCTGGTATCTCCACGATGCCGCCGTGGCGCAATGGTTGAAGGCGTTTTTGCGCGCCTGGGTGCGCGGCGAGGCGGGCTCCGCCCAGCCTTGCGCCTGTCCACAAGCCGGACTGGCTTGAGACTTCCACCTGCTCTAGAATGAGGAAATCGCCGGGTACCGGTCTCTGGCAAGCAGAGCGCGCCATGTCCTTTCGGCTAAATACTTTCTCGTTTCGGCTAAATACCCTCGCGAGCGTGTTGCTCGCCGCCCCTTTGTTCGTCTTTGCCGGCGCCGCGCAGGCGCAGGATCAGCCGACGCTCAAGGACCGGTTCGATCAGATCATCGAAACCTTCTTGGGCGACCCCAGCGCGGGCGTCGACATCGACATGAAACACGTGCTCGACACTTGGCGGCGCCTGGGGCCGAAACCGCTCGAGACTTTGAGCGCCGGCGAGGCGCGGAAGCAGCCCACCCCGATCGAAGCCGCCCGGAAATTGATGCAAGATCAGGGCAAGACGCTCGATCCGTATGATGTGAGCGTTCGGGATGTCACCTACCCCGGCCCAAGCGGGACGATGGCCGCGCGGATCTATTCGCCGGCGGGACCGGGTGGAACGGCGCCGAAGCCCGTGATCGTCTTTTATCATGGCGGCGGATTCGTCATCGAAAACAAGTTTGGCATCGATGTCACCGCCCGAGCGCTGGCCGGGTCCACCGGCGCGATCGTCATCGCTCCCAGCTATCGCCTCGCGCCGGAGGCAAAATTCCCGGCGGCGCAAGAGGATGCGATTGCCGCCTATCGATGGGTTCTCGCCAATGCCGGGACGTATGGCGGCGATCCCGCGCGGATCGCCCTCGTGGGCGAGGGCGCGGGTGGCATGCTGGCCATCGACACATGCATGGCCGCGCGGGACCGCAAATTTTCCATGCCGGTTGCGCAAATCCTGATCACGCCGGCCGCCGGCATCGATATGAAGACCGCGTCTTATCTGCAGGACGCCGCCGCGCGCCCCTGGAGCCAAAAGGCCGTGGCCTGGGCCTTTAGCCTCGAGCTGGCCGATCCAGCGCAACTGACCGATCCGCGAATCGACCTGATCGGCCATGGCAATGTCGAGGGCCTGCCGCCCACCACCATCATCACGGCCGAGATCGATCCCCTGCGCTCGGATGGCGAGCGGCTCGGCGGTAAGCTCAAGCTCGCCACCGTGCCGGTCGAAATGCGCGACTACGACGGCGTGACGCACGACTTTTTCGGCATGGGCGCCGCCGTCGAAAAGGCAAGGCTGGCGCAGCAGCTCGTGGCGGCGCAGCTCAAGGCGGCTTTCGCGGGCAAGCTGGAAGCGGGGGCGGGGAATTTGGATTCCGGCGGCTGAAGCGCAAGCTGAGGTACGAATAACCGCCCTCTTGCACGCCAATCTCCGTTTGTCCTTACTTCTGGCGTTGCATCGCCCCATTGTTCGTGCCTAAGAATAACCACTGGTCCCGCTTGGGCCAGCTATTAATGATCGGACGTTCTATGGCTACGGGTACTGTGAAGTGGTTCAACGGCGAAAAAGGCTACGGTTTCATCCAGCCTGACCAAGGCGGCAAGGATGTGTTCGTTCACATCTCGGCTCTGGAACAGGCGGGGATGCGTAACCTCGACGAAGGACAGAAGGTCTCCTACGAGACCAAGGCTGACCGCGGAAAAGAATCCGCCGTGAACCTCAAGGCCGTCTAGGATTAGACGCCGCTTTACCTGCGGCCTCATAACTTAGATTCATCGTGTGGCGCCGCCGGGCTTAAGCCTGGGGCGCCATTTTTACAGGGCCGCCTTTCACGGGGAAAGAATATGATGACGCCAGAACAATGCAGAATGGCGCGGGCAGGTCTCTCGATCAGCACGCGCGAACTCGCCGACGCCGCGCGCGTTTCGGTCAGCACGATCACCCGTTTCGAGTCCGGCCAGACCATTCCGCCCATGACCGTTGGCCTGTTTCAAAAGGCTTTGGAGCGCCAAGGCGTGGATTTCGTCGTCAATGGCGAGAATGTCGGCCTCTGGCTCACGAAATCGCCGGGCATCGCCCCGATCATTTCCGTCGAAGGTCTCAACGCCAGCAACGACGACTGAACTTCACCTCGCCTTGGCGATCCGCGTCAGCGTGAATAGCCCGAACGGGGCGAGTGGGCGGCGCTCGGCGAGCGTCATATCCGGGCGCGAGGCGATCCAATCGCCGATGACGGCCCAAGGAAATTGCGGGTGCCAGCCGAGCGAGGCGCTGCGCCGCCCGAGCCAGGCCTCCATCGCCGCGATCACGCCGCGTTCGGCTCCGACATGGTTCACCAGCACGATTTCGCCGCCGGGCTTCACCACCCGCGCCCATTCGTCGAGGCTGGCCTGGGGATCGGGCACCACCGTCAGGACATAGGGCGCGACGACAGCGTCGAAACTCGCATCGGGGAAGGCGAGATGCATCGCATCCATCACCAGCAGGCCCTCGACCTGACTTAAACTCTTGGACGCCACGCGCGCGCGCGCCTTGGCCAGCATGGGCCGCGAGAGGTCCACGCCGACAAGCCGCGTCGCTTTGTCGAACAGGGGCAGTTCCAGCCCCGTGCCCACGCCGACATCGAGCACCAGCCCGCCCGGACGGTCCGCCGCCGCCGCCGCCGCGACGCGGCCAGGCCGCATGACGAGCGCGAAGGTCAGATCGTAGATCGGCGCCCATCGGGCATAGGCGGCCTCGACATCGGCATTGCCGATGGAGGATTCGTGAGGCAAGGCGCTGGTCACGTCAGAGCGCCATCACGGTTTGCTTGGAATCTTGATCGCCGCGCGGGTGAAACGCGGGCACCACCCCGGCCGTGATGGTGCCGCCGCCAAGCACGCGCGCATCCGGGGCATCCGAGTCGTAAAAGACGCAGGCCTGGCCCGGCGACACCGCGGACTCGGCTTGCGGGAAGCTCACGGCGATTCCTCGGTCTGGCGTGGAAAACAGGGTCGCGGGGACTGGCGGGCGTGTCGAGCGCGTCCGCGCGAAAAGATCGAGGCCGCGCTCCGGCCAAGCCCCGAGCGGCGCATCTCCGAGCCAGTTGACCGCCCGCAGTACCACCTGGCGCGTCAACAGCGCGTCTTTCGGACCCACGATCACCCGCGCCGCCTGGGCATCGATCCCCACGACGAACAAGGGCTCGCCCGCCCGCGACGGCAGCGCGCCGAGGTTGAGGCCTTTTCTTTGCCCCACGGTATAATGAACGACGCCCTCGTGCCGGCCGAGAACCGTGCCGGCCTGGTCGACAATCTCGCCGGGCACCAGGCTTTCCGGCCTCAGCCGCGCGATCGTGGCGCTGTAGCGGCCGGAGGGCACGAAGCAAATGTCCTGGCTGTCGGGCTTGTCCGCGGTCGCCAAGCCAAACTCATGGGCGAGTTCGCGCACGCGGGATTTTGGCAGCAATCCGAGCGGAAACCGCAACGCGGCGAGCTGATCCGGCGTCGTGCCATACAGAAAATAGCTCTGATCGCGGGCGGGGTCGGCGCCCCGGTAGAGGCCGCGCCGGCCATCGGGGAGAGCGCGCGTGCCGCAATAATGGCCCGTCGCCAGCACATCGGCGCCGAGATCGCGGGCCGTATCGAGGAGATCGGCGAATTTCACCGAGCTGTTGCAAGAGGCGCAGGGCACCGGCGTCTCGCCTGCGGCATAGCTCGCGGCGAAGGGATCGATGACCGCCCGGCGGAACCGCGCCTCGTAGTCCAAGACATAATGGGGGATGCCGAGCCGGGCGGCGACCGCCCGCGCATCGCCAATATCGCGCCCGGCGCAGCACGAGCCCTTGCGCGCCGCTACGGCGCCGTCGTCGTAAAGCTGAAGGGTGATGCCGACGACATCGTAGCCTTCCGCATGAAGCAGCGCGGCGACGACGGAGGAATCCACGCCGCCGGACATGGCGACGACTACTCGCGTTTTTTCGGGGGGCTTGGCGATCTCGAGACTATTCACGGCTGGACACGGGGTGGCGGGCAAGGCGCGGGACGGCGCTGGTGGATTAGGTAAGGCGAGACGAGGCCTGGCGCAAGTTTGGCGCGGCGCCGCCGGTTCGGGCACGTCAGGCGAAGCTTTCGGCCCGCTTATTTTCTAGGGCTCAGAAAATACCCATCTGGCGTGATGAACAAGTCTTTAATCCCTTATTAAAGGCGGAACAGCGTAAAAAAGGTCGGATATGTTTCAAACAGGAACACAGTTCCCGGTTTCCTAATGATTTGGCAAGTTATGGCCGGAAAAAAAGCGAAATATCCTTAGATACCAGCGCGTTGGTTTAGGTAAATCTTAAAGCCGGAGGACTAGGTTCATGACATAAGGCCTAGCTGTAAGTGAGTAAATGTCATGTCCGAGTCTCTTCGTCCTAGGGTCAAATATGTGATCGGACCCGACGGCAGTCCTCTTACGATCGCGGATTTGCCGCCGAGTGGTACGAAGCGTTGGGTGATCCGCCGTAAAGCGGAAGTTGTCGCGGCGGTGCGCGGCGGGCTGCTTTCTCTCGAGGAAGCCTGCAGCAAATACACACTCACCGTCGATGAATTTCTGTCTTGGCAGATGTCGATTGATCAGCACGGCTTAGCCGGCTTGCGGACCACGCGTTTGCAGCATTACCGCGCATAATTCTCGAAATTAAGTCTCCGGCCGGGCCAAAACCCGGCCGGAGGCTTTTTTATTGTTCAAGACGTTCTTATTGTCCAAGCTGTTCTCGATCGCCAAATCATTCCACCAAACTGGAAAGCGCCTTGAACTTACGCCGCTCGAAAAACGCGACCACGATCGCGGCGAAGAGCAGCGGAATCAGGAGATATAAAAGCCGGAACACGAGTAGCGCGGCGAGGACCTCGGTTTTTGGAATGCCCGGCATCGCTTTGATGAAAAGCAGTTCGAAAACGCCGAGACCACCTGGGGCGTTCGAGATCAAGGCGGCCGAAAAGGACGCCAGAAACACCGCCAGCACCGCGAAATAGCCGGGATTGCCGGCCTCGGGCAGGGCGAAATAAATGATGCCCGCCGCGCCTAAAAGTTCCAACGGCGCCGCGATGAATTGGCGCAAGGCGATGGGCCAGCGGGGATAGTCGATCCGGAATCCGCCAATCGCCAGCGGCTTCAATTGCAAAATAGAGCCCGCGATATAGGCGGCGGTCACGCCAAGGCAAAGGGTGCCGAAGACCCGCGCCATCGCCGTATTGGTGAGAAACAGCGGAAGCAGCCCATCCAGCCGGCTCAATTGTCTGGGCTCGCACACCAAGACGAGGCCGCCCAAAAGCAGCGTTCCGAGCAAAAATGTCAGGGAGCATAAAGCGACGAGCACGGCCACTTGCGCGGCGCTCAATCCTTTCGAGGAATAAGCGCGATACCGCACCACGGCACCCGAAAAAACCGAAGCGCCGATATTGTGACTCAAGGCATAGGTCGTAAACGAACAAAGCGCGATGAAGGTGACGGAAATCGACTTGATGCCAAGATGCAGCAAGGCGATCCGGTCGTACCAAGCCAAAGCGGTATAAGCGAGAATCGTCGAGAGGATCGCAAGCGCGTAATGGGCGGGCGTGATCGCTAGGATTGCGGCCCAGACCTGGGCTGCAACCGCGTCGCCATGAAACTCCTGAAACAGGAGCTTCAGGGACACGGCGACGGCAATCAAACCAATGGCTGGCCATATCAAGTCTTGAACGCGTTTCATCCTGCTCCAGGCCAATGGCATGAACGAAGGTTCGTAGGCCTTTGAGGGCGCCATGGAAAGGCCATGGAGGCTTTCCCCAGGCGAAACGCGGGAATTGCTGAATCTTTCGGCTATTGCGAATGCAGGACCGCAGGTTCCGCCAGCGCGGACAATCTCGCGGTCGGATGAGACGCGGCGATGCGGCGCGCTCCTTCTTCCGCCAGGGACGAATGACGCGCCGCGCCTTGGCCGGGAGCATTTATGAAGACGAGAGTATCGTTTGAAAAAAAAGAGCGCCGGTCCCCTGGGGTTAAACGGGGGACCGGCGCTCGAAAAAACTAGCCGGCGCGCAAGCCCAACAGGACCGGCTCGGCTTTCTTGACCGGGAACTCGGTCCGGGCGCCATTTTTTTCCCGGCCTTCGAGTCCTTGCGCCTTGGTCAATTCCACCGTGGCTTCATCGACCTGTTGCCGGGCTTCCCCGAGTTGCTCCTTCAGCTCATCCGCCGAACGGGTGAGATTCTCACGCCGCGCTCGTGCCGCCCGCGCGTAGGTCGGATAGGCGAAATGCGCCATATCCGTGATTCCGGCTTTTTGTTCCTCGGTCGCGATTTCGCGGTCGAGGTCGCCGGCCATCCGTAGGAATTCAGCGATCATCGTCTCGATTTGCGCCACGCGGCGGCGCCGTTCGTCGACCTGAAAGCGTTTCAGACGCAAGAGAGAATCCCGCGATTTCATACCGTGACTCCGCGATGCGGGCCGGTGACCGGCCCGATCATATTTACAGGACTTCCGCGAGACAATGTGATCCTGCCGCATCAAAGTTGCTGGTTTGTTACCGGACGCATCAAAAAATGCGCTGCCTCCGTTTCAATGTGTATATTCGGGCGTGTGGTGATTCGGATCGCGCGGGTGTCTGTCCACCGGCTCAAACGTAAAAACTTTGCATGCAGTTCTTGCATGCCGGATTTATCCACGAGGCGTTTTCTGGAAAAGCCCGCAAGCTTTCCCAACGGGAACGTTTCCAAGGCTCTGAAAACAGGGCTGTTCCGCGGTTAGGATCATCCCTTCCGGGACCTTCCGCTTAGGAAACTCCTCTGTTGGGAGAGCTGTGACCGTGCCACGCTTGAGTTCAAGAGGCGCCCCGCGCGCTATAATAAACGACTAGGTTGGAAAAATTATGCAGACGGCTCCGCCTATCCTGGTTTTGATGGAATTCGTTAACCAATCCCCGTTAACGTTATGAAAATTCGTACAAAGAGGTATCGCGTGGTACGCCTCCATTTTCGGGCAAGCGTGGTATTTCAGGATGCTGTCGTGCCGTCGGGCAACTGACGTGGGCAAGCTGGGGGCCAAAGATGCGCGTTCTATTAATTGAAGACGACAGCGCGACTGCACAGAGCATCGAATTGATGCTCAAGTCCGAAAATTTCAACGTCTATACGACGGATCTCGGGGAGGAAGGCATCGACCTCGGGAAACTGTACGATTACGACATCATCCTTCTCGACCTCAATCTGCCTGACATGTCGGGCTACGAGGTGCTGCGCACCTTACGCGTGGCGAAGGTCAAAACACCGATTCTGATTCTCTCCGGTCTTGCCGGGATCGAGGACAAAGTAAAAGGTTTGGGCTTCGGCGCGGACGATTATCTGACCAAGCCCTTCCATAAGGATGAGATGGTCGCTCGTATTCATGCGATCGTCCGGCGGTCCAAGGGCCACGCGCAATCGGTCATCACGACGGGCGACCTCATCGTCAATCTCGATCAGAAGACGGTGGAAGTATCCGGCGCGCGCGTCCATCTGACCGGCAAGGAATACCAGATGCTGGAACTCCTTTCGCTGCGCAAGGGCACGACGCTGACCAAGGAAATGTTCCTGAACCACCTTTATGGCGGCATGGACGAGCCCGAACTCAAGATCATCGACGTCTTCATCTGCAAGCTGCGGAAGAAGCTGGCCAATGCAAGTCAGGGCCGTAACTATATCGAAACCGTCTGGGGCCGTGGCTACGTCCTGCGCGAGCCGAGCGAAGACGACGAGCGGATCATCGCCTAAATACAAGATCGCGGCCATGGCAGCATGATGCCATGCCGGCCGGAGGCGGATCCGGCTAGCCTTGGATTGCCGTGCCCCTGGATTTCATTGGCCCCGCGTTCTGCCCCCATGATTTTTTGCCTCGGTTCGATATCGAGGAAACGTCAAATCGCAGGGAGTCGAGCCTGAAGGCGTCTCCCGGGCACCGGCGATTTCTTTTTCTCCCCGCCCGAATCGACTCGAGAGAACCCTATGCGCGGGAGTCGTGGATAGCAGCGCCGCAAAGCGCGAAGCGGTTCCCGGCTTCACACCCCCTCGACTTCACGCCCCTGGATCTCACGTCTCGCGCGAGAAGGTGAAGACCCAATCCAGATCGAGCACGGGCAGAATCAGCGTTTCGAGCCGGTGGACCGCCGAGATCTTGATTCCTTCCGCGCCGAGATGAGTCGGAACCGGAATCTGCGTTCCCAGGTCCAGCGTGATCACATCGCCGACCTCATCGACGACAAGAGCAAAGCTTTCCCCGCGATGTTCCATGCCGATGGCGAGATTCGAGGTTTCGCGCCGGGTGGGATCGCCGTGCAACCGGCGGCGAAGGCTGATCGCGGTCACGATCTTTCCGCGCAGATTCACCAGGCCGAGGATTTCGCAAGGCGCCAGAGGCACGGGCGTCAGCGCAACCATTTCGAAAACGGTTTGGATCGATTCGACGGGGAGGCCAAAGGTGCGGCCCTCCGTCACCACCGTGAAGCAACGGTTCTGCTCGGGTTTCAACGTGCCGGCGTGGCCGTAATTTACCGCTTGCTCGCGTATCATGCCGCAAATTCCTGAATGATCCGTTTTTCGAGATCATGGGTGCCGAGATCCTCGACACCGAGATTGGCGCTAATCATTTCCAATAAAGCGGTCCGGTCGAATTTTCCGACCACGCCACACATGCCGCTTGTGGCGGCGGCCTCGGAAATGATCGGTGCCGCATGGGCCGCCAGCGCAAGGATCGGCAATGCCGCGTTTTTGGGGTCGCGTTTGATTTCGCGGGCGAGCGTATACCCGTCCATGCCCGGCATGTCGGTATCGGTGACGATCATATGGAAGACCGCGCCGCGTTTCAGCATCGATAGCGTTTCGGCGCCCGAACTCGCCGTCGTCACTTTATATCCGGCGGCGGTGAGAATCGGCGACAGCATATCGCGGAAGAACAGCCGGTCGTCGACGAGCAGGATGGTAAAGCGTTTGATCACGCCGCGCGCCAAGGCGTCGGGGCGGGCGATTTTGACGTAATGAGAAATATCGATGATCTCGACGACCGTATCCTGGATGTAGGCCGTTCCGATCGTCCCCTCTTTGGCGCTGGCAATCTCGATATCCAGGAAATCCTCGACGATATCGATGATTTCCTCGACGATCAGGCCGACGCTTTGCCCGCCAATGCCCAGAACGAGAACGGGGCGCTCGGCTTTACTCGTCCCATCGTTCCTGGAAATGCTGATCAGCGGCATCAAGAAGCCGCGATGCTGCATCACGAGCATGCCGTCGCTGACCTCGGTCGCCTCGTCGGTGATCGCCTCGATCCGTGAAATCAGCGACAGCGGCACGACCTTGAGCGCATCGCTGCCGGCCCGGAACAGAATCAGCCTTGTTTTTTCTCGCGGTGGGATAAAAGGCTCGACATTGTTTTGAACGCCGAGTTCCAGCACCTGCACGAGACCGAGCGTCTTGGCGATGCCCGCGGGATCGAGGATCAAAACCACCGAGCCGTCGCCGAGGATCGTGTGGCCGGAAAAACAAACGAGATGCGATAGCGAGGCGCCGAGCGGCTTGACCACGATTTCCTGCACATCCGTGACATTATCGACGATCATTCCGCAGCATTGCGTTCCCACGCGCATGATGACGGCGAGCTGGTTTTCTTGCGGCACGGGCGGCGCATCGTCGAGATGCAGGATCTCGCGGGCATCGACCAACGGGATGACTTGATTGCGCAACCGCAGAACCAAGCTGCCCTGCACCCGCTCGACTCGATGATTGCTGCCCTCGCCGAAGCCGATGGCCTCGATCACCGATTGCTGCGGCAACGCGAATCGATGCTGGCCGACCTCGACGATCAGCGCCGGCGCGATCGCCAGCGTGAGCGGAATTTTGAGGCCGAAACTCGTGCCCTTGCCAGGCTTCGCCGCCACCGAAATCGAACCGCCGATGGTTTCGATATTTTCGCGCACGACGTCGAGGCCGATCCCGCGTCCGGAAATATTGGTGACCTGCGTGGCCGTCGAAAAATCGGGCAGAAAGATAAAGCGATAAACCGCGTCGTCCGGCATGCGATCGAGATCCGCCGGCGTCACAAGCCCGCGCGCTAGGGCTTTTGCCTTGATCTTTTCGAGGTCGAGCCCGCGCCCGTCGTCGGAAACGGTGATGGTGATGTAGCCGGCCTCATGGCTCGCGGCGATATGGATCGTTCCCGCTTCGGGCTTGCCCGCCGCAATCCGGACGTCCGGCGTTTCAATGCCATGATCGGCGGAATTGCGCAGCATATGGGTCAGCGGGTCGCGAATGACCTCGATGAGTTGCCGGTCGAGTTCGGTTTCCCCGCCTTCCACCACGAGCGAGAGTTTCTTGTGGGTCTCCGCCGCAAGCTCGCGGATCAAACGCGGTAAGCGCGAGAACAGCCGGCTCAGCGGCTGCATCCGGGCGCGCATCACGGAATCCTGGAGATCGCTGGTGAGGGCCGACAGCCGCTGCATCGGGGCCTTGACCGCCTCATCCTCCTGACGCCGCGAGATTTCCAATAATTGGTTGCGGGTCAGGACGAGTTCGGAGACGAGAACCATCATCCGTTCCAACGTGCCGACCTCGACGCGGATCGTCTCGGGATGGTGGCTCTGTTGGCTTGGCGCTTGTGTTTTCCCATCGGCCGCGCCTGCCGGCTGTGGCTTTACGGCGGCATCCGGCGCGGCCGGGACGGGCGCGCGGCCTTCGAGTACGCCGAGGTGGTTTTCGAAGGCTTGGATCAGATCGTGATCGTTGCCCGGCGGTTCGGCGGCGTGGCGGTCGAGTTCGACAAGGATCAGGCGGATCCGGTCCACCGCCGCCAGGATCAGACTGACCAGATCGGGAGTCGCCTGAGAGCCCTCGCGCAGAATGCTCACGACCGCTTCCGCCGAATGCGCCAGCTTCTCGAGCCGGGTCAGGCCCAGGAAGCCGCAGGTGCCCTTGATCGTATGGAGCAGACGGAAAATATTGGTCACGATCGCCATGTTCGACGGCTCGATCTCGAATTGAACGAGCTGCGAACTCGCCGCCTCGAGATGCTCGGACGTCTCGGTAACGAAATCGATGATCAGGTCGTCCATGTCTCGTCCGCGTGACCTTGGCTAAGAAGCCGTGGCGCGATTGTTCACCATTGAGGTTAAAGAGGGCTGAAGGCGGCCGCATTCCCTTGGGTTTATCTACTCACCCCGCAGTTCCTCCGCCGCGTCTTGCCCTTGCGCGCGGCCCTCGCAACGCTTTTATGCAGTCTCCGAACCAGAGCATGTCCCGAAAAAGTTGCAGACTTTTTCGATCGAGGACATGCTCTGACTCTTTAAGAAGAGAACGAGTTCTCATCGCTTTGGTGATTTCACCAAAGCGGAACGCGCTCTAGCATGTCCCGAAAAAGTTGCAGACTTTTTCGATCGAGGACATGCTCTAACTCCTTACAAAGAGAGCGAGTTCCTGTCGCTTTGGTGATTTCACCAAAGCGGAACGCGCTCTAGATGAACGGACCAAACACCATGATCACGGACTGGAATCCCTGGCAGGCCCTAGCCGGCGGCGGGCTGATTGGCCTCTCTGCCGCGTTTCTCTTGCTGAGCGACGGAAAAATCGCGGGCGTCAGCGGCATTGTGGGGCGGCTGTTTCTCGCGCCCGGCGAGGGCACGGTGTGGCGGGCGGCGTTTCTGGCGGGATTATTGGGCGGCCCGTTGCTCTTCGTGGCCTTCGCGGGGCACTGGCCCGAAATCGCCATCGATGCGTCTTGGCCGGTGCTGCTGGCCGCCGGGCTTCTGGTGGGGGCAGGCACCAGATTGGGGCATGGCTGCACCAGCGGGCATGGCGTCTGCGGGCTCGCCCGTCTGTCACCCCGCTCGATGGTGGCGGTCGCGGCTTTCATGACCGCGGCCATCCTCACGGTCTTTTTGATCCGCCATGGAGTCCGGTCATGATCCCGCGGCTAAAGCGCTTATCGCGCTCTTGCCAAGAAGTTGGAGCAGGTCCCCAGTCGAAAAAGTCTGCAACTTTTTCGGGACCTGCTCTCGCTGCCTTTGCCGCCGGCCTGCTCTTCGGGCTCGGCCTCGCCGTGTCCGGCATGATGAACCCGCGCCGCGTGCTGGGTTTTCTCGATGTCGCGGGCCATTGGGATCCCACGTTGGTGTTCGTGCTGGCCGGGGCGGTGAGCGTCTCGGCCGTGGGCTACCTCGTCGCGCGCCGGATCAAGCGGCCCTGGCTGGCGCCGTCGTTCGACATTCCGGCGCGCCGGGATATCGATGCGCGGCTCATCGGTGGCGCGGTTCTCTTCGGCATTGGCTGGGGCCTGTCCGGCTTTTGCCCCGGCCCGGCTCTCGCCGCGCTGGGCGACGGGCTGCCCGGCGATATTCTCTTCGTTGCCGCCATGCTCGCGGGCATGTGGATCTCGGCAAGATTGGAGCGACTCCGCGCTCTCTTTCGTGAAGCGGGAGAGGCGTAGGGAGAATAAGCGGCCGGGATTCAAACTATCCCCGCCGCTTCCCCCGCGTCACCCGTGTCCCGCCCTTGCCTGCGGAACTGCGCGGCTTGGCTTCTCCGCCACCGAAATTATGCGGCCCCATCTCGTCATCGGTCGGCTTATGCGGACGGTTCGACGGGATGTTGGCGGCGCGCCCATATTTTCGGTCGCCCGCGAAGGCGCCAGCGGCATCCTCGACATCGCGCTGGCTCGCCATGGGGTCGCTGCCGATCATGAGTTCGACGGCTTGCAGGCGCTTGACCTCGTCGCGCAGCCGTGCGGCTTCCTCGAATTGCAGATTGGCGGCGGCCTCGCGCATGCGCTTTTCCAGATCCGCGATGGTGGCTTTAAAATTATGGCCGATCAGCGGGACGTCGCTGTTGAGGCCGGCATCGACGGTGACGTGATCCTGCTCGTAGACCGAGCCCAAGATATCTTGGATGCCGCGCTTGATCGTGGCCGGGGTGATGCCGTGCTCTATATTATAGGCGTCTTGTCGGGCGCGGCGGCGCGAGGTTTCGGCCATGGCGCGTTGCATCGAACCCGTCTCTTTATCGGCATAAAGAATTACGCGGCCATCGACGTTTCGCGCGGCACGCCCAATGGTTTGCACCAGCGACGTCTCCGAGCGTAAAAACCCCTCCTTGTCGGCATCGAGGATCGCCACTAGCCCGCATTCCGGAATATCGAGACCTTCGCGCAAAAGGTTGATTCCAACCAAAGCGTCGAAGGCGCCGAGGCGGAGGTCGCGGATGATTTCGATGCGCTCGATCGTGTCGATATCGCTATGCATGTAGCGTACGCGCACGCCGTTTTCGTGGAGATATTCCGTCAAATCCTCCGCCATGCGCTTGGTCAGCACGGTGACGAGCGAGCGATAACCCATCAGCGCCATGGCGCGGATTTCGCCGAGCACATCGTCGACTTGCGCGCGCGCGGGGCGCACTTCGACGGGCGGATCGATGAGACCTGTCGGGCGGATGACCTGCTCGATGAAGACGCCGCCGGTGCGCTCCATCTCCCAGGTTCCCGGCGTGGCCGAGACATGAACGGTTTGCGGCCGCATCGCCTCCCATTCCTCGAAGCGCAAGGGGCGGTTGTCGAGGCAAGAGGGCAGGCGGAAGCCATATTCGGCCAAGGTGGCCTTGCGCCTAAAATCGCCCCGGTACATGCCGCCGATCTGCGGCACCGTGACATGGGATTCGTCGGTAAAGACGAGCGCATTGTCGGGCAAATATTCGAACAGCGTCGGCGGCGGCTCGCCGGGCTTGCGGCCGGTGAGATAGCGCGAGTAATTCTCGATGCCCGCGCAAGAACCGGTGGCCTCCAGCATTTCGAGATCGAACATGGTGCGCTGTTCCAGCCGTTGGGCTTCCAACAACCGGCCGGAATTGTTGAGTTCGTCGAGACGCTGGCGCAGCTCGCCCTTGATGCCCTTGATCGATTGCAACAACGTCGGGCGCGGCGTGACATAATGCGAATTCGCGTAAATCTTCACGAATTCGAGTTCTTGCGTCTTTTTCCCCGTCAGCGGATCGAATTCGGCGATGCTCTCGATCTCGTCGCCGAAAAAGCCGATCCGCCAGGCGCGATCCTCGTAATGGGCCGGGAACAGTTCGATCGTATCGCCGCGCACCCGGAACACGCCACGTTGGAAGTCGCCGCCGGAACGCTTGTATTGCAAGGCCACGAGGTCGGAAATGAGCTGGCGCTGGTCGATTTTTTCGCCCGTCTTCACCGTGAAGGTCATGGCGGTATAGGTCTCGACCGAGCCGATACCGTAGATGCACGAAACGGAGGCCACGATGATCACATCGTCGCGTTCCAGCAGCGAGCGGGTCGCGGCATGGCGCATCCGGTCGATCTGCTCGTTGATCGAGCTTTCTTTCTCGATGTACGTGTCGGTGCGCGGCACATAGGCCTCGGGCTGGTAATAATCGTAGTAAGAGACGAAATATTCGACGGCATTGTTGGGGAAGAAGCTTTTGAATTCGCCGTAGAGCTGCGCGGCGAGCGTCTTGTTGGGCGCGAGAATCAGCGCGGGGCGGTTGGTGCGGGCAATCACCTGCGCCATCGTGAACGTCTTGCCGGAGCCGGTGACGCCGAGCAGCACCTGGTCGCGCTCATGAGCCTCGATGCCCGCGACAAGCTCGTCGATGGCACGGGGTTGGTCGCCCTTGGGCTCGAATTCCGACACCACTTCGAAACGGATGCCGCCTTCGGATTTATCCGGCCGCGCCGGGCGGTGCGGCGCCCACGGCTTTTGCTCGCGCAGATTGGGGTCGCCCGCCTCCAGCAGCGCCTTGAGCGATTCGGCGGTGGCGGCCGCGCCCGTCATCCCGAACGGGTGGGCGCTGGTCGAGAGCGGATGTAGCTTGGCCGGAGCGGCATCGAGCTCGCCCGCGCTGTCGAGGCCCAGCGCCGAGGCGAGTTTGGCGTCGATTCGCGACACCGGGCCGGCGTCGAAAGGGGTTTGCCCCTCGTCGAAGCCCGGCCGCTGCCAGTTCAGCGCGGGGTTCAACAGAGCTGCGAGATGCTCGCCCAAGGGTTGCATCTCGGGCTTGGAGGCCCGTGATTTTGGGGTTCGCGTGGATTTGGCGGCGGGTTTCGGCGTTTTCGGCATGACGCCAATATGGTCTCAACCGGGCGTGCGCGAAAGGTCTTCCCTGGCGATCCGTTGAGTTCCCGCAAACAACCGGTAGAAAAATCCCGCGGCCGCACCCGCGGCAATTTCCAGAAGCCATCCGTGGCGCGGCGGAATGCCGCCGAGCCCGAAGAGGAGATCCGCGAAGAGGAGGTTGATCGCCGCCCCGCCCAGGGCATAGGCGATTAGGCTATTTTGCCCGGCTTTGGCGAGCAGGCGATGGGCGATCAACAAAGACGTAGCCGCCGCCCGTGCGCCGCCGAGCAGGCCCAAGGCAATCATATAAGGCTCTGCTTGGCCCGTGAGATTTTCGATCCCGGCGCGCTCCAACAGCGGCTGAAGCGCGGCATCGGCGGGAACAGGCTGGCTGATATCGAGGCCAACCATGAAGAAGCCGGTGACCAGCCCTGCCAGAATCGCGGCGCTGAAGGAGCTGGAGACCGCCCGGGGCTGCGCCGGGATGGCATCGCCCAGTTCTTGCCGGATTGTCGCGAAGACGGCTGCCTGCTCGGCCGGAACGGCAAGCGGCACCTCCGGCGCGGGGACGGCCCGTCGCACCGGTTGACGCTTACCGAATTCACGAGCCGAGGAGCGCTGCATGATTTGGAGTCTAGCAGCGGCGGTTTAAGAGTGGCTTACGGCGATTGGCGAAAAAGCGGCATGGTCTTTCCCGGTTCGTTTACTTCCGGACCATGTTCGCTTCAGGCCCATCGCCGCTCTCACTCCGCCGTGATGATCGCGCCGCGCAGGACATAGCCGGCCGTCGTCTTGTTCCAGCTGACGCCGGGCGCCCGCGCGAGGCGCAGATTGGGGACGCGGAGGAGGTGATCGAGAAAGATCGCGGTTTCCTGAATGGCGACCGCCGCGCCGGGGCATTTATGGGGGCCGTCGCCAAAGCTCATATGCGCGGGCGGGCGGCCTTGGGCGCGGCCGGGATCGATATGATAGGGGCAGCGGCCCGCGGTCTTGGGATCGGCATTGACCTCGCGCACATCGATCTCGAGCAGCGTGCCCGCCGCGATCTCTTCCCGGATTCCGTCATTGTCGAGCGTGACCTTTTGCGTCGCGCGGCGCAAAAGGGTGCCGACGGCGGGTTCCAGCCGCAAAATCTCTTCCAGCAGGGCGTGGCGCCCGGCTTCGTCGGCGTCGAGAAAGCGCCGGCGCAGATCCTCGCGCTCCAGGAGATGCCAGGCCGCCAGAATGATGAACTCGCGCGTCGTCGACATGCCCGCCGTGCTATAAGTGATGCATTCCGTCAGAATGTCGATGACGGACCATTTTTGCGCGACGAGATGTGAGAGCAAATCCTCGCGCGGGGCGCGCTTGCGCGCCTTCATGGCGGGGCGCACATCGAGAAAATAGACCAGGAACAAATTGACCTGGCTGGTCAGGACGAAGACCAAGATGTCCCACCAATTCGCCTTGGCCGGAATTTCGTTTGTAAAGAAACGGCTGAGCCGGTGGCCGATCCCCGGCAGCAGACTCTCCGTCAAGCCGGTGATCTCGGCGGCGACGGCAACGGAGAGGTCGAGGCTCATGTCGTCGAGCGTGGCGCGTTTGTCCGCCACGAGCTTTTGAACCAGGCGCAAGCTGAGATCGCTCATCAGGCTCCGGTAACGGCCGGCGACGACGGCGGGGGCGAAAAACCGCGCGACGGCCGAGCGCTGCCGCCGGTGATCCTCGCCATCCTTGAACAGGATCGAGGTGTTCTTCTGCGGCAAACGCGCGACCATGTCGGCGTTGAAACCGGCTTGCTTCAGATTGCGCCCGCGCAAAATCTGGCTGGCGAGATCGAAACCCGTGATTTTGACGGAGCCATCGGGCTGGCGTTGCAAGACTTGGCGATTCAAGACTTGGCGTTGCAAGCCGGGGGCAGGGCAAGTGGCGCCTGGCCCCGCGGTTTTGCGCTCGTCCCTTCCGGGCGGGCTCGAAAACGGCGGGGACGAGGCGTTTGGGGACAGGCCACTCATTTGATATCGAGACCACGGTTCCGCGCGAGGAACCTCGTCTTGCAGCTATGAAAACACATCTATTTTCGTGGCCCTTCGTGACGATCCCGTGGGATCGCAATCGTTATAAACAGCTGATGGACGATACGGGAAGGCGCGCCAAGCCTACCTCAAGTGCTCGCCGAAAAATTTCAACGTCCGGCTCCAGGCAAGATCCGCGCTAGCTTTATCGTAGCTGCCGCGCTCGTCGCAATTGAAACCGTGGCCCGCGTCATAGACATAGATGGCGACGTCGGGGTGGGTCTGGCCGATCAGTTCGACGTCGCTGAGAGGGATGTAGTCGTCCTTGGCGCCGAAATGCAGTTCGACGGGGACATGCAGCCTCGCCCTGAGATCCTTGGTAATGTTGCCGCCGTAATAGCCCACGGCCGCGGCAATCGCGCCGGCGGGATGCGCCGCCGAGGCATAGGCCAGCGAGCCGCCCCAGCAAAAGCCCACCACGCCGACTTTGCCGCCCTCGGCAGCCACGGCCGCCGCGGCCGCGATATCTTGCAGGGCGGCGGGCGTGGGGGATTTTTGCGCCAACGCGAAGCCTCGGGCGATCCCATCGGCGTCATAGGCCAGCTCGACGTTTTTTTCGACGCGGTCGAAAATGGCGGGGGCGACAGCCAGATAGCCCGCCGCCGCGAATTTGTCCGCGACCGCGCGGATATGATGATTGACGCCAAAAATCTCCTGCACCACGACAATGCCCCCCTTGGGGGTCCCGGACGGCCGCGCCCGGTAGGCCGAAATCACCGCGCCGTCAGCGGTGGTCAGCGTGATCGTCTCGCCCATGATGTGCTCCTCTCGCAGCCCCGGCGCCTGTTTCGAGGCGGGGACGAGCGAGACTTATAAAAGGTCACGGGCGAAAGCCAAAGGGGGCGGGTTCACAAGATCGTGGGGGGGGGGCTAGAACGGCCGCCGGTATCATACGCGTGCAGGGCCGCGCCTGCTACCCGCGTCAAATTCACAAGCGTCGTCCGGCATTTCCCCGGCTCTTACGCCGGTGCTCCCGGTCTCACGCCGCGCTCCCCCAAAAATTTCCCCTCAAATCCTCCGGCCCCCGCCCCTTTGCCACCCCTCTGTTGCATCCCCGGTGTAGTCGCGTAGACTAAGCTTTTCCATCAGGATGAATGCGCGATGGTGGTGCGAATCGCGACGGTTGCCTTCGAGGGGATCGAGGCGCGGCCGGTCGATGTTCAGGTTCAGATCGCTCCCGGCAATGTGGTTTTCACGGTTGTCGGGCTGGGCGATAAAGCCGTCGCGGAATCGCGCGAACGGGTGCGCTCCGCCTTGATCGCCTCGGGCCTTGCGCTGCCGGCCAAGCGCATCACCGTCAATCTCGCCCCGGCGGATTTGCCCAAGGAGGGCAGCCATTACGACTTGCCGATCGCGCTCGGCATCATGGCGGCGATCGGCGCCATTCCGGCGGACATGCTCTCCTCTTATCTCGTGCTGGGCGAACTCGCGCTCGACGGCACGATTACCGCGGTGGCCGGCGTGCTGCCCGCCGCGATCACGGCCAATAGCCAGAATCTCGGCCTGATTTGCCCGAAAAATTGCGGTCCCGAGGCGGCTTGGGCGTCGGAGACGTTGGATGTGCTGGCCCCCGCGTCCCTGATCCAGCTCGCCAATCATTTCAAGGGCACGCAGGTTCTTGCCCGTCCCCGCCCCGCCGTCTATCCCGCCAGCGGGCGGCTGCCCGATCTGCGCGACATCAAGGGGCAGGAAAGCGCCAAGCGGGCGCTCGAAATCGCCGCCGCCGGAGGCCACAATCTCCTGTTCAACGGCCCGCCCGGCTCGGGAAAATCGATGCTGGCGGCCTGCCTGCCCTCGATCTTGCCGCCGATGACGCCGGCCGAATTGCTCGAGGTCTCGCTGGTGCATTCCATCGCCGGCGCGCTGGCCAACGGCCAGTTGACCGACCGGCGGCCGTTCCGGGCCCCGCATCACTCCGCCTCCATGCCGGCCTTGGTCGGCGGCGGCACCCGTGCGCGGCCGGGCGAGATTTCGCTCGCCCATAATGGCGTGCTGTTTCTCGACGAATTGCCGGAATTTCAGGCGCAGGTGCTCGATAGTCTGCGCCAGCCTCTCGAACTCGGCGAGGTCATGGTCGCCCGCGCCAATCATCGCGTGACCTATCCCGCGCGGTTCCAGCTCGTCGCCGCGATGAACCCCTGCCGCTGCGGCCATGCGCTGGACCCTGGTTTTGCCTGCAACCGCCAGCCCAATGCCCGCTGCGTCGCGCAATATCAGGCGCGGCTGTCCGGCCCGCTGCTCGACCGGATCGATCTGCATATCGAAGTGGCGGCCGTGAGCGCCGCCGATTTGATGTTGCCGACTCCCGCCGAGGGGTCGGCGGCGGTCGCCGTCCGGGTCGCCGCCGCGCGGGATCTCCAAAGGCAGCGCTATAGCGCGCTCGGCCTGCCGCATGTCACCTGCAATGCCGCCGCCCCGCCCGCGATCATCGAGAGCATCGGCTGGCCCGATCATGCGGGTCTGGAGTTGATCCGCGATGCGTCCGAGCGCTTGCGGCTGTCGGCGCGCGGCTTCCACCGCCTGCTGAAACTCGCCCGCACCATCGCCGATTTGGATGGCGTCGAAACGGTGTCGAGCCTGCATATGGCGGAAGCTCTATCCTACCGCACGGATTATACCGGGCAACAGAACGCGGCCTAAGCGGCTGGCATTGGAAGACGGCGCGAAATTGCGCAACGGACTCGACGTGCATGACGGCGAGATCGCTTGCCGCGCCGTGGCGGACGCGCTCGACGCATGAGGAGCTGGCGCGCAAGGAGCGTGCGTGACAGATTTGATTTTACTCCCCACCTCTCGAGAGATAGGGGCCATGATCGATGCCGGTCCAAAATGCCGAGATCGCGGCCATGTTCGATCAGGCCGCCGAGCTCCTGGAGATCAAGGGCGATAACCCGTTTCGCGCCAGGGCTTATCGCCGGGCCGCGCGCGTCGTCGAAGGACTGCCCAAGAGCGTCGCCAGTCTTTTGAAAGCGGGGCAGGATCTCTCGGAATTGCCCGGCATCGGCAAGGATCTAGCCGGCAAGATCGCTTCTATCGTCGCCACCGGAAAATTCGATCTCCTCGAAACCCTGAAACGCGAACTGCCGGGCGATCTCGCCGGGATCGCCGCCTTGCCCGGTCTCGGCCCGAAACGCGTCAAGCTCCTCTACGACGGGCTCGGCATTCGCTCGATCGAGGATCTCCGGCGCGCCGCCAAGGCAGGCCGTCTGCGCGAATTGCGCGGCTTCGGCGCCAAGAGCGAGGAAAAACTCCTTGCCGCGCTCGCCAAGCCTCCAAGCGAGAAGCGGTTCAAACTCGCCGTGGCCGAGGCGGAGGCGGAGGCCCTCGCCGGCTTCCTGCGCCAGGGTCTGGGCCAAGGTCCGGGCCAAGGCCAGGCCGTGGTGGCGGGGAGCTATCGCCGGCGTCGCGACACGGTCGGCGATCTCGATATTCTTGTCACCGCGCGCGACGGCGCGGCCGTGGGCGACAGGATCGCAAACTACGAGAACGTGGCAAGCGTCCTTGCGCACGGACCCACGCGGACCACCGTGGTGCTTCGCTCAGGGCTTCAGGTCGACCTCCGCGTCGTTCCGCAGCCGAGTTATGGTGCTGCTCTCCTGTATTTCACCGGCTCCAAGGCCCATAATATCGCGCTTCGTGGCCTTGCCAACGCGCATGGCTGGAAGCTCAACGAATACGGCTTGTTCGAGGGCAGGCGGCGGATCGCCGGTGCAACCGAGGAAGAAGTCTACGCGAAGCTCGGCCTCGCCTTCGTCCCGCCGGAACTCCGCGAGGACCGGGGCGAAATCGCGCTGGCCAAGACCAACCGGCTGCCCAAGCTCGTCGAGCTCTTCGATCTGCGCGGCGATCTTCACGTCCACTCGAACTGGAGCGACGGCACGCTTCCCATTGCCGAGATGGCCGCGGCCGCCAGGGAACGCGGCTACGCCTATATGGCGATCACCGACCACAGCCAGCATCTGACCGTTGCCCACGGCCTCGACCCCGCGCGGTTCTCACGGCAAATCGACGAGGTCGCCCGCCTCAACGACAGGCTCGATGGCTTCACCGTGCTCCAAGGCGCCGAGGTCGATATTCTGGCGGATGGCCGCCTCGACTTGCCGGACGAGGTCTTGTCGCGTCTCGACGTGGTCGTCGCCGCCGTCCACTATAAGTTCGATCTGTCCCGCCAAGCTCAGACGGAACGGATCATCCGCGCGATGGACAACCGGCACATGTCGATCCTGGCTCACCCGACCGGGCGATTGATCGGAGAGCGGGAACCCTACGACATCGACATGGAACGCATCATCGCCGCCGCGCATGAGCGCGGTTGCCACCTCGAGATCAATGCCGAGCCGGACCGGCTGGATCTGACCGATGTCCATGCGCAAGCCGCGAAATCGATGGGCGTCAAAATCGCCATCTCGACCGATGCGCACACGATGGCGGCGCTCGGCTATATGCGGTTTGGTGTCGGCCAGGCGCGCCGCGGCTGGCTCGAGCCCGCCGATGTCATCAATACACGGCCGCTCGCCGAATTGAGGAAACTCCTCAGGCGCTAATTCTAAAGGGTCGGTTCTCGTTTTAGGGCCGCGCCGCCTTGACCAGGATCAAAGCCTCGCCCGCCGTGCCGGCCTTATGCTGCGACCCTCGATCTGGGTGGCGGGTGCCGGCGCGGGCCGAGCCCCCCGGCGGAGGCTGCTGCGATCATGGCGATGTCACGTCCCGTCGAAACCTTTTGGGAGACCGGAAAGCGCTCTTTGCCGCCGACGTCGCCTATGCGGCGCGCGTTGGAACGCAGTCTTCTCTTTTCCGAGGAGCTCGGCATCGATCTCGCCCAGCGCAGCGACGCAGCCTATTTTCATTGGTTTCTCGCCAGTCTCTTGTTCGGCGCACGGATCTCCGGGACGATAGCAAGGAACACCTACCGGGCGTTCGTCCGCCACGGCCTCACGACTCCCTCCGAGATCATCGATGCGGGCTGGGATTTCCTCGTCAATCCTGTCATGCGCGAGGGTGGCTATGTCCGCTATGACGGCCGCAAGTCGACGCAAGTGTTGCGCGACTGCGAGACGCTGCGCAGCGATTATCGCGGCAGCTTGCAGCGATTGCATCAGGAGGCACATGATGCGCGCGATCTCGAAGAGCGGTTGCTCGCCTTCTACGGCGTCGGGCCGGTGACGGCGAACATCTTCCTGCGCGAACTGCGCCCTTACTGGCGGAAAGCGGATCCCGCGCCGCTGCCGGCCGTCGAAAAGATGGCGAGGGAACTGCAAATCGACCTCACGCGCTACAAGCGAAAGAGTGTTCTCTTCGCGAGGGTGGAAGCTGGCCTGATCAGACGGCGGCACGGACCGCCTGGCGCCGGTTCATAGAGGACGAAATCCATGGCCGGCCAAGCAGAACGCCCGCTCACACGCTCCGCGAACGCGTCGATAGCCGGACGGCTGCGCGAGGCGGCTGATTTGTTGGCCGCGCAACAAGACAATCCGTTTCGGATTGGAGCATACCGGCAGGCGGCGGATAGCGTCGCGGCGCTCGATCGCGACGTTGGCGATATTTTAGGCGAAGGTGGGGTCGAAGCACTCGACCGCATCCCCCACGTTGGGCGCGGCATCGCGGCGGCGATCGCGGAAATGGCGGCCACGGGCCAATGGTCCTATCTCCAACGGCTTCGCGGGGCGGCCGAACCACAGGAGCTGTTCCAGGCCATTCCCGGCGTCGGACCCGGATTGGCGAAACGCCTGCATGAAGAACTCGGTGTCGAGACGCTCGAACAGCTCGAAACTGCTCTGGCGGATTCGAAGACCGCGCCGTTGAAAGGCTTCGGCCGGCGGCGGCTTGCCATGATTCAATCCGGGCTCGACCACATTCTGACGCGCATTCGCCCGGCGCGTGGCGCGCAAATCGAGGAGCCTGGCGTCGACGTCCTTCTCGACGTCGATCGCGAATACAGGGAGAAGTCCGAAAGCGGTCTGTTGCCGCGTATCGCGCCGAAGCGACACAATCCAAAGGCCGAGGCTTGGCTTCCCGTGCTCCACACGATCCGGGGAAAATGGCATTTCACGGCGCTCCATTCCAACACGGCTCGCGCCCACGACCTTGGTAAAGTCCTCGACTGGGTCGTCGTCTATTTCCACGAAGACGATCGCGCTGGGGCGCAGCGCACGGTCGTGACGGAAACGCGCGGTCCCCTCCTTGGCAAGCGCGTGGTCCGCGGGCGGGAAGAGGAGTGCATGACGTTCCACGAGACCGCGAAAGCGGGATAGGGCTCTCGATGGGGTTCCCGCAAAGGCCCCAATTCGTCCGGTCAGGCTTTCCGCGCGCCACGCGCTTCGCGCCGTCCTTGACACGCGAAATCACGGGAGCACACTCGCCACCAAGCGATCGCTGAACGGGTCCGCGCCGCCGCCGCGAGGCCTCCGCCGGGCGGAGTTCAAGTCATGAACGACATAACCGCCGGTATTTCGCATCATATTTGGTCGACGAAATACCGCTATGGGCATCCTGACGGCCACGAACGCACGATCGCCGGGACGTGGCGCCGCGTCGCGTCGGCGCTCGCGGCCGCCGAACCTAGGGACACGGCGATCTGGGACCAGCGCTTTTTCGAGATAATGAAAGATTTCAAGTTTTTGCCGGGTGGCCGTATTCAAGCCGGCGCGGGAACCGCGCATAACGTCACGCTGTTCAATTGCTTCGTGATGGGGACGATCGACGATTCGATCCCCGGTATTTTCCGGGCGCTGCAAGAAGGCGCGGTCACCATGCAGCAGGGCGGCGGCATCGGTTACGACTTCTCGACCCTCCGGCCGCGCGGCGCGCGGGCGAAAGGAACCGGCGCCATCGCCTCCGGCCCTGTATCCTTCATGGACATATGGGATGCGATGTGCGGCGCTCTTTTGTCCACCGGCGCGCGGCGCGGCGCCATGATGGCGGCGTTGCGTTGCGACCATCCCGATATCGAGGAGTTCGTCACCGCCAAACAGAAACCGGGCCGCCTGCGCCGGTTCAACCTCTCCGTCCTGGTCACGGACGCATTCATGGCGGCGGTGCGCGCCGACGCAGATTGGCCGCTGCTGTTTCCTGTCACGGGGCTCGACGCCGAAGGCGAGACGATCGCGCGCGAATGGCCAGGCGCGGCGGCTCCGGTTCCGTGCCGGATCATGCGGCGAATCCGCGCCCGCGAACTCTGGGAGCTCATTCTTCGATCGACTTACGATTACGCCGAGCCAGGCGTGCTGTTCATCGATCGCATCAATCAACTCAATAATCTCTGGTACCGCGAGCGGATCAGCGCCACGAATCCATGCGGTGAGATTCCGCTACCGCCCTATGGCGCTTGCGATCTCGGATCGCTCAACTTGACGCGATTTGTTTTGGCGCCATTCACCTTGGAAGCGCGGATCGACCTCGCCGCGCTCGCGGAGGCGACCCAGATTGCCGTGCGGCTCCTCGATAATGTGATCGACGTGTCGCGGTTTCCGCTGCCGCGGCAAGCCGGGAGCGCACGTGGCTCGCGGCGTATAGGTCTTGGAGTCACCGGACTCGCCGACGTCTTGGTCATGCTTGGGCTGGTCTATGGCAGCGATCATTCGCTCGCTGCCGCCGCCGAAGCGATGCGTGTCGTTTGCCACGCCGCTTATCGCGCCTCGATCGCGCTTGCGAAAGAAAAGGGCGAATTCCCCTATTTCGAGCGCGATAAATATTTGCAGGGAGCATTCATCCGCGGCTTGCCCGAAGATATCCGGGACGCAATCGCGAAGCACGGCATCCGCAACAGCCATTTGCTCGCTATCGCGCCGGCCGGCACGATCAGCCTCCTGGCCGGCAACGTCTCGAGCGGCGTGGAGCCGATCTTCGCGGCGACCTATGTCCGCAAGCTGCTCGCGGAAGATGGCAGCGCGAAAGAATTCGCGCTCGTCGACTATGCGCTCGATCTGTGGCGTTCGAGCGCCGGTGCCGTTACCGGGCTTCCAAAAGGATTTGTCCGCGCCGCGGACCTGCCCATCCACGCCCATCTCGAAATGCAGGCGGCGTTGCAGCCGTTCGTCGATAATGCGATTTCCAAGACCATCAACGTTCCGCAAGATTATCCATTCCAAGAGTTTCGGCGGATTTACGATCTTGCCTACGACCGGGGCCTGAAAGGCTGCACGGCATTCCGCCCCAATCCCGTGACGGGGACAGTGCTGAGCGAGGATGCGGGAGGCGCGCGAGCACCCCATTGTTGCGTGTTGGAGCGCGAGCCGGACTAATTGCGGCGGCCTGGCCGCGCGGCCGGAGGCCAATCCTTCATGGGCCGCGTCCCCCGGACGATCGCCCGGAAAAAGCGGCCATGACCTCGTCCAGCATACGCTCCGCTTCGCCGGTGTAGCGGGAGGAGAAATGAAACGGCTCGATCCGGCGCACTCCGGCTTCGCGCGCGATCGATCCGGCCGCCGTGGTGGTCAGATGCGCGCGGTCAGCCGCCAACTCCACATCCGCTTGCGCAAAGGCGGCCTCGATGAACAAGAGATCGGCGTCTCGTATGAGCCTGACGACGGCCTTGCGATTGGCCTCGGTGCCGGCGATATCGGTCACATAGCCGATCTTTTGACCAGGCGTCACCGTGACCGCCTTGCGCAGGACGGCAAGTGGCGCCACGCGCACCTCCGGCGCCGCCGGCGAGCAATCGATCCGGATCGGATAATCATCCGGCTTGTTCTCGATCACGGCGCGCTTCAGTTCGCGCAGCCATGGCCCGACCGGCAAGCCCATTTCCGCAAGCCGGTTCTTCCAAACATTGAGATGCGCGGATTCCTCGATCGCGAAGGCGAGACAAGGGGTGTGGTGATCGAGAATCGCGGTCGAGACGCGGAAGGCGGGATCATCGACCACCACGTCTCCGGCGAGACGGCCGCCGCCGATCACCTCATCGGCGAACGCGGTCTTCAGACGAAATTGCATAGTTCTGGTTTCGAAGGAGGAGGCGATTTCCGTCACCACGAAGACAAGGTCGTTGGGATAGCGATCCGCGAGGTTCCATTGGTAGGCGCGAAGCTTGTGGCGCACGTGGCCGATGAAACCCGCCGGCCCATAAAGGCTGATCTTCTTCTCCCGTCCCACTAGCAGCCTCAGCAGGCGATCGAATCCAACGAAATGATCGATATGCGCATGCGAAACGAAGATATGCTCCAGACGCTGGATCTTCCGTGGCGATAGAGCCGCGATATCGCCTAGGTCAAACAGGATCGCGCGCGTCTCGAACAGAGTTTCGACGTAGACAGCCGGATCTCCAAAGCGCCCATTGACCAGACTAGGATGCAAGAGCGGCCGCATGTCGAGTATCTAGACGCTGGCGAACGTGGCGGCTTTGCGCCAAGTCATCATAGCCTGGCGGCCAGCCGCAAAGTCCGTCGCGGGGAAGTTCTTGCAATGCCAATAATAGACACGCCACCAAACGAAAGGACCGCCGCGGCGGCGGGCGAGAGCGGCGCCCGGCAAGCGCGCGTCTTTATCGGCGTGAAGGTCGCGCCTGAAATTGCGCATGAACTCGCCCGGCTTGCGCGGAGTTTGGAACGGTTTTCCGTCCGGCTCGTCCCCGCCAATGATATCCATCTTACGCTCGTGCCGCCGTGGAACGAAGCTTCCATCCCGGCGGCGGTCGAAAAGCTTCGCGCGGTGACGGATAGGTTTGGGCCATTTGTGTTGAAATTCCAACATCTGTCTTATGGCCCACAGCCCAGACGGCCCCGTTTGCTGTGGGCGGAATGCGCGGCCACCGATGACATCGCATTATTGCGCGGTGCGCTTCTCCAGAGTTTCGGTCAAAGCGACGACCGGTCGTTCCGGCCGCATGTGACGCTCGCCCGCATTCGCGGCAATGGATCCGCCATCGCGTGGCAACAGCCGATCGACCGGGACTTATCGTTCACCCAGCAGGTCGGCTCGATCGAGCTCTTTCAATCACCTTCTCCCAATGGAAACGGCTACGAGATCCTCGCCTCGTTGCGATTGGGACACGACGCGGATGCGGCGCCGGATACGTAATTTCCATGCCGTGGCGCCAGCGCCGGACGTGCGCGACAATACAATAAAGATAGATTCCTCGAGCGTTTTCCCCCAAAGTGAGCGGGCGCGGACGCCGTGTGTCCGCAGCGCGAGTCATCGGGAGAGTGCAGCGAATGCAAACCTATCCCATCGATATCGAGCCCGGGCAGATCGTCCGGTGGATCCTCGCCGAGCGCGGGTCCACGCCATCGGAATTCAGAATTGTCGCCACGCGCGCCTTGGAAACGCGCGAGCTCCCAACGAGAAAAGAGTTCCGCCTCGGCGACGAAGAGCTCGAGAATTTGAGCGAAACCGCGACCGTGGCGACGCTCCAAATCGCACCGGCTGATCCAAGCGACGGCTGGATCTTGACCATTGTCGTCGAGGACGAAATCGGCCCGTGTACGTCCGGCGAGGCCGGAACGGTTGAGGAAGACCAAGAGATCGGCGTCGACCTCTTCTATGACGAGTTCATCCGCCCTGGGCGGGGAAATGCAAGCGCCTCCGCGGAAGTCGAGGAGCCGGCGGGCAAGGCGCACTTGGCGCGTCTCATCAATGACATCGAGCAAGATCGTCACGCATCCGATCGCCGCGCGTCGCCGCCCTGACGTTGACTCCTCGATGGGAGCGCGCGCGATTTTCGAAATGTGTCGAGGCCGTTTGGAAATCACGCGGCCAAAAGTCAGGAGGCGTTAATGACGCAAAATCCAACCGAAACCGGGAAGCTTCCCGCTCTGGCGACCTATGCCGATGTGAAAGGGGCGCTCGGGGATATGGATGACGCCACGATGACGGCGATTTTGGCCTTGCGGCCGGCGATCGCGGACATCGAAGAGGCCTCCATGTGGCTTTCCGGCGATATGGACGTTTTCGGACCCGGCCGGCCTTTGAAGGATGTTCCCGGGCAGATTGTCGCGCTTCTTACCCCTGACGAAGAAGAGAATGCGCCACGCGCGCGTTAGCAGGTGCAACAATCTCGATGTGTGACTCCGGTGGGACGACATGCGCGGCGCCGCCAAGCCGGCGCCGGGTCGCTGCAAGACGATAGGAAGAGCCATGGACCATGACCTTACGCGAAACTGGATGTGGTCGGAGGCATGTGAAATGCTGACCAGGGCAGAGCGATTGCATCGCGAGTTCTTCAGGCCGGTTCAGCCGGCCGCGCGGTTGCTCACGTGGGAGCCGCCGGTGGATGTTCTGGAGACCCAACACGAGGTCCTCGTTATCGTGGCGCTGCCGGGCGTCAGCGCGGAAAGCATCGAAGTTGCAACCGATGCGGGGGAACTGGTGTTCGCTGGAATTCGCACGCTCCCCGCCGAACTCCAGACCGCGGTCATTCATCGCATGGAGCTTCCGCAGGGACGTTTCGAGCGCCGGATCCGGCTACCGCCCGGCCAATATGGCGTCGTCCGGCGCTCGATTGTCGACGGTTGCCTGCTGATTTCGGTCCAGAAGGAAGGCGCATTTCATGGCTGAGGCGAATTTCCCAGAGGCAATAAGCGAAAGCGCCCCAAAGACAGCCGCGCTTGTCCCCGCTTTGCCGCTCGATGCGATCATCATCATTCCGGTTCGAAACACGGTTCTATTCCCGGGACATTTGGCGCCGATCACTGTCGGCCGCGAGCGCTCGGTTGCCGCCGCCCAGCAGGCGGTGCGCGATCAACGTCAGATCGGCCTGCTCATGCAGCGCGACGCCGAGGTGGCGGAGCCCCTGCCGGCCGGCATGCATCTTGTGGGCACCATCGCCAATATCGTTCGTTACATAACGGGGCCCGATGGCGCGCACCATCTCGTCTGCCAAGGCGATCAGAGATTTCGAGTCGTCGAGTTCCTGACCGGCTGGCCGTTTCTTGTCGCCCGCGTTTTGCGAATTCCAGAGCCGGAGACGCATTCGCCCGAGACCGAGGCGCGCTTCCTTCATCTGAAGGTTCAGATGAAGGAAGCGTTGCAGCTATTGCCGCAGGCGCCAGAGGAATTGCAGGCCACGATCCGGTCTGTCACGTCGCCGGCCGAACTAGCGGATCTCGCGGCCGCCTACATGGATTTCAAGCCCGAGGAGAGGCAGGAAATTCTCGAAACCGCCGACGTCGCCGCCCGGATCGAAAAGGTCTCGCGCATGCTCGCGCATCGTATCGAGGTCTTGCGATTGTCGCAGGAAATCGGCCGGCAGACCAAGACGGCGCTCGACGAGCGTCAACGCGAGGTTCTGCTGCGCGAGCAGATGGCGGCGATCCAGCGCCAGCTCGGCGAGGGCGAAGCGGGCAAGGCGGAGGAGATAGCCGAACTCAGCGAGGCGATCGTCAAGGCGGATATGCCTAAGGAAGTCGAGGAACAAGCCCGCAAGGAACTGCGCCGGTTGCAGCGAATGCCCGAAGCGGCGGCCGAATATGGCATGGCGCGGACCTATCTCGACCGGCTGATCGAGCTGCCCTGGCACCTGCCCGAGGAAACGCCGATCGATATCGCCGAGGCGCGGCGCATTCTCGATCAGGACCATTACGGGCTCGAAAAAATCAAACGGAGGATCATCGAATATCTCGCCATCCGTAAACTCGCGCCGCACGGCAAGGCGCCGATCCTGTGTTTCGCCGGGCCTCCGGGCGTCGGAAAGACCTCTCTTGGCCAATCGATCGCGCGCGCCATGAACAGGAAATTCGTGCGGGTGAGCCTCGGCGGCGTCCACGACGAGGCGGAGATCCGCGGCCATCGCCGCACCTACATCGGGGCGCTGCCCGGCAATATCATCCAGGGGATCCGCAAGGCGGGCGCGCGCAATTGCGTGATGATGCTCGACGAGATCGACAAGCTTGGCGCCGGCATCCATGGCGATCCCGGCGCGGCGCTGCTCGAAGTGCTCGACCCCGAGCAGAACAGCACGTATCGCGACAATTATCTCGGGGTTCCCTTCGATCTGAGCCGGGTCGTGTTCATCACGACGGCCAATGTCCTCGACACAATTCCCGGCCCGCTACGCGACCGCATGGAGATCATCAGTCTCGCTGGCTACACCGCGGATGAAAAATTCCACATCGCCCGCCGCTACTTGGTGGCGCGACAGCTGGAGGCAAATGGGGTTCAACCCGGGCAGATCGAAATTACGGACGAAGCGCTGCGCGAGATCATCAAGCGTTACACCCGCGAAGCCGGCGTTAGAAACTTGGAACGCGAGATCGGCAAGACGATCCGGCATGCCGCCGTGCGCATTGCCGAAGGGCAAAGCGGGCCTGTCCAAATCGGATGTGAAAACCTTGCCGCCATTCTGGGGCCCTCGCAGTTCGAGAGCGAGCTGGCGATGCGCACAAGCGTGCCCGGCGTGGCGACAGGCCTCGCCTGGACGCCGGTAGGAGGCGATATTCTGTTCATCGAAGCGACGCGCATTCCGGGCCACGGCAAGTTGATCCTCACCGGTCAGCTCGGCGAAGTGATGCGCGAAAGCGCTCAGGCCGCGCTCAGCATCGTCAAGAACCGGGCCGCATCATTCGGAATCGAGCCGGGCAGTTTTGAAAGGTCCGACATCCACATCCACGTTCCAGCGGGCGCTATCCCGAAAGATGGACCCAGCGCCGGCGTCGCGATGTTCCTAGCGCTCGTGTCGCTAATGACGGAGCGCAGCGTGCGCGCAGACACGGCCATGACGGGGGAGATCAGCCTGCGCGGGCTCGTTCTCCCCGTCGGCGGCATCAAGGAAAAGGTCCTCGCCGCGCATGGCGCTGGCATCAAACGCGTCATGCTGCCGGCGCGAAACCGGAAGGACTTCGAGGATATTCCCGAAGAGGCTCGCAAGGAGCTGGAATTCGTCTGGCTAGAACGAGTCGATGAAGCGGTATCCGCCGCGCTGGCGCCTGCGTCACACGACGGTTCCCCCGGCAAGGCGGCTCCCCACGTGGCCGCTCTCGACGCGAGCTGAAAACCAAGGGCCAACCGGTCAGCGGTTGGCGAGCCAGAGGATCAGCGTCAGAACAATGCTGATCAGCAGCCCGGTTGCAATCGGAATATAGAGCGTGAAATTCTGATGTTCCACGACGATGTCGCCGGGGAGACGCCCGAGTCTGAGCGGGCCGATCCATCGCCACAGGAGGCCGATGACCACCAACGTAAGTCCGAGCAGAATTAAAGTCCGCGACATTTTTGCCTCCCGGATACCGGACGTAAGGCTCTCGAGTTAAAATGGGAATGCCGCCGTACGGCCGATAAGGCTTTCTCGCTGCCGCGCCGGACCTGTCCCACGGCTCATCCCTTCACGCCGAGGACGAGATCGCACCATCAAAGCATGGGATCAAACAACTAGGACCGCGTGCCAGTTCCCTTTCTGGCGGGGATCCCAGCAATGAAAGGCGCTGGTATTCCCAGCCTTATTTATCCGATGACCGGCACTCGGGAGACAGATCGATCACGCGACAGGCGGCTCCGTACGGATCGAAATACCCGCAAGAGCGAAGCGAAACGTGGTGCCGTGATTGACGGCGCTGCTGACCGTAAGCTCGCCGCCGAGCCGTTCCACGAGGTCACGGCACAGAAGAAGGCCAAAACCACTGCCCGGCTCGCCCGCGGTTCCAATCGTGGAAATGCGTTGGTCCAGTTTGAACAGGCCGGAAATCTTGTTTGGAGGCATGCCGACGCCCGTATCGGTAATTTCGATTTCGACGAAATCGCCACGCCGGTTCGCTGCGATTGTGATCGTCCCGGCGG
>JBEKFQ010000024.1:0-48211 GCA_050013235.1 Beijerinckiaceae bacterium | reverse complement strand
GGACTGGGTCGCCCTCCCAATTACAACGAGCCGTCTCCCTGTCAATCCTGTCTTAACGCTTCTGCCTCGTACGATTCAGATCGATCTTCCCCAAACTATAACTCGGCGGGCGTTCGATGCAAGGCTTCAGAGGGCTCTGGCGCACCGTGCACTTCATCTCCAAAAGAACGCAACACCAAAGCAACATACCCAATACGGTATGGGGGGCGCGTCCCGCATCTCAGAAGCGAAAGAGCTCTATGAATTTGCGCCAGGCTCAAAAGCCGACGGCACTATGCTGCTCGAAGTCATCGAGAAGATCCTGGAAGAATCTTGCCGGATCTAAAATAGACGATTTAAATTATTACAGATCAAAGGCGCGGTCCAAAGGGGCCGCGCCTTTTTTCGTTTCAGGTTTCTTTCGTGACCAGGAAGGTCATCACCCCCCAAAAACAAGGAAGAACCAATGACCGATACGATGGAAGATATGGCGTCGGCACTCGAGGCAAGTGACAACTACAAAGTTCTGCGTCGCGTACAGCCTGGACGCTGTGTTCAGCCGCACGACGGCTCGCCGACACGGCGCGCGATTATTCTTGATTGCGAAACAACTGGGCTCGATCCAAAAGGAAATAGCGATTACGCGGGGGACGAGATCATCGAGCTCGGTTTGTTGCCAGTCGATTTCACCGATGACTACAGGATTGTCCGGGTTGGACCCGGCTACCAGTCCTTCCGACAGCCACGCAAATCGATCTCCGCAAAGATCGAGGCGCTCACCGGCATTACCAATGCCATGGTCGAAGGACATGATATTGATTTTGACCAAGCCGCGCAGCTTGTCGACGACGCCGATTGGATTATTGCGCATAATGCTAGGTTCGACCGCCGCTTTGCCGAGATCCTCCATCCCGAGACCTTCACGTCCAAACCTTGGGCTTGCTCGTGGACGCAACTAGACTGGCCTGAGAGCGGAAGCGGACGCCTGGGCTATCTCGTCAATGCGGCGGGCTTATTTAGCGCGCATCATCGGGCCCTCGATGATTGCCATGCCCTTCTTGAGCTTCTTGCGCGGCCGCTGAGCCTTGGCGGCGTCCCGGCCTTAGGCCACCTCATCGAGACCGCGCAAAAGCCCGTGGTCCGGCTTTGGGCCCAGGGCGCGCCGTTCGAGAAAAAAGACCTCTTAAAAGCCAGAGGCTACCGCTGGAACACCGGAGACGACGGAGGCCCGCGCGCTTGGTTCACAGATATCGAAGAGGGCCGTGAGGACGCTGAAATTACGTTTTTACGCGCTGCGATCTTCGGTCCCGATTGGAATGCAAGGCGCAGTCTTATCACGGCTTATGACCGCTTCTCCGATCGTTGTTGAGCGCGACAACGCAACGACCTGACGCGTCAGCCGGTCTCCGCCTGCGATATGAAGCGATCGCCAAAAATGCAGGTCCAGAATGACTGACCTGGCATGGTGTAACTGGAGCTTACTGGGAGAACTGAGGTCATTTCGGAGAAACATCGCTTCGATCAAATATAGGTTTGTAAACATATTAAAAATCAGAGGCGCGGCCCAGCGGCCGCGCTTTTTTTCATTTTCAGGTTTCTTTCGTGACCAAGGCGGTCATCACCCCCCAAGGAATGGAAGAAGAAAATGACCAATACGCCAAGAGATACTGCCCGGGCTCTCGTGGTCAGCCACGATGAAAAAGCCATTATCTCAAAACAAATGCAAAGTGATATTCAGGTTGATAGAGGCGCTCGGACAAAGCGCGCCGTCATCTTCCATTGCTTCACCACCGGGCTCGACCCAAACGGAAGCGAAGATTGGGCGCGCGATGAAATTATCGACATCGGCATGCTCCCCATCGAATTTACGGACGATTTTAGAATTGTCCGCGTTGATGCCAGCTATCAATCATTCCGCCAGCCCGCAAAAGCGATCCCACCGGGCGTTACGGCCAGGAACGGCATTACAAATGACACGGTGAAAGGCCACAAAATCGATTTTGATCGTGTCTGGCACATTGTGGAAAGCGCCGATTGGATCATTGCCCACGATGCCAAGTTCGTTCGGTGTTTCGCAGAGCGTCTCCATCCAACGGCTTTCACCACCAAGCCGTGGGCATGCTCTTGGATGGAACTCGATTGGCCTGAACGCGGGCGCGCTTACCAAATCAATCCCTTGGGTTGCTTTAAAGAGAACCCGCGCGCGCTCGACGACTGCTACGTCCTTCTTGAACTCCTTATGCGTCCGCTTGGGCAGAGCAAGGTCCCAGCGTTAGGCGATCTCATCGCAACGGCGCAAAAGCTTACCGTGCGCCTCTGGGCGTTCGGCGCGCCGTTCGAGAAAAATGACCTCTTGAAAGCCCGAAATTATCGCTGGAATTCGGGCAGCAATGGAATGCCCCGCGCATGGTTCATCGATGTCTCGGAAAGCACCGGCGAAGCCGAGATCGCATTTTTACGGGCGTCTATCTTCGGTTCTGGTTGGATCCCAAGGCGCAGCCTCCTCACAGCCTACGACCGCTTTTCAGACCGCGTCTGAACGCCGCATCCCCATGATCTGACTCACGCCAGCTGGATCCCGTTGGACCAACCTGGCGGGCACTAAATCCCCTCCATTTCTCAGTCTGGCCGCGCCAGATGCGCCCATCTTGTGCCCTTGCACCGGAAGGATCGTCTTCTCGCGCGCCGCGTCTGCATTCTTCCAAGGAATAAAATGCTTACATCTCACCGCTTCCGGCGCTTCGAAGCCGCCTTGCTCGGCGTTCTGGAACCCGCCGTCGCAGGACTTATCTGCGAGATCGTCGCCGCTCAAACCGCAGATTCTTCTCCGGACCTGTCATCGGAACGAGCGGAGTTCGTTGTCGACGGCTATGGGATCGATCTAGACGCACTTGCTACGAACGCGGGGCAAACCCGATCAGAGGCTTATGCTTTTCTGTTCGATGCGCACCAGAAAAGCCAGACTGCTCTCGGATTTGAGCTCTTCGAGCCTTCAGCGATGCGGAATCTCGGCCTGGAGCGCGCGCGCGGCACCGCGATTGAACTCTCAAGCCATATGCGGAGCTTGATCGAGGGCACAGCTCATAGCGAACTCGCCCATAAGCCGAGACCTGAACTGAGGCCCGACACCGCGACGCGTAAGGGCCTCGATATTTTAACAGCGGCTTGTGCGTCGGAGGCAGGGCTGCGCTTTCTGTGGCGTATTGGCTCAGCCCCAGAATCAGGGTGCGCGCAGCTCGAAATCAACCGCTTGGCTGAGGGCCTCAAATACCTCGCTGGCGATAAATCTGTTCTGACTGCGAAACAAGAGTTGAACCCTTCCCGTTTGGAGTACCCGCCGGTCCTGGTCGCGTTGAGCTCCATTCTCCACAGTGATTGCAATACGATGCTAGTCCTTCCCTTGCCCGCCAACTTCCTGAAATCAGGCTCGGGCCAATCAAGCGACGATGATTTCCGGGGTCCCGAGGACGAGCGGCCGCCTGCTAGGCCAGAACTGGGTTCCGGAGCAGATAAGCTCTTCCGGTTACTCCCAAAGCTTGATTGCACCACGATCGTGGTCATTCCTGAGAACACTGTTCTTGAACCCGACATCGCGGCGTTGTTTTCCGGCGCCTTTGGACCCTATCGCCTCGACCGGGACTCGGCTCTTGCTGCGATCAAATTGCTATCACCACGCGACTTTCTCGGAGACAATCAGGCTCAAAAAGTTCTTGAGGCCGCGGGCGACCCTGCCTTTGCCCGTGAAATTCTGCGAGGTGCGGCGGCAATCGCCTGGGCAACCAGCGAAACAATCGCCGAGGTCACGAGACCGGTCGTAAGGGGCGATGGTGCGAGAGAGGCAAAGACCGGGCTTCACGTGACGGACCTCGATGGGCGCATGTCGGTCAAGGTGCTCGAGCGGTTGTACAATAACGCGGCCGAAGACCTCGCTTTGTCGATCCGCCCACATATCGCGCGTTCAGCGGCTCTCCGAGGCGTGAGCAATGAACCTTTCGATCCCGATTTATTCTGCGCGGATCCGGATCCGCGGTTCCTGTTCGAACGAGCACATATCCTAAGAGAAACAGGCGCCCGGATCATTTTAGCAGGCCCAAGCGGAACAGGAAAATCGGCGCTCGCCGGTCATCTTGCGCGGCTCATGAAGCTTGATATCAAACAATATGGAGGTGCTAGCCTGTTTGCACGAGCCTGGGGTCAGACCGAAAAGAACATCGCTGAGGCAGCCACTGCTGGGCGCGATTATCTCACGTTCTACGATGAAGCGGATGCCTTGATGGGCAACCGTTTTACGGGAAGCGATATCAACCAACATCTCACCGTCTCGGCTACGAACGCCTTTCTTTCAGCGTACCAGGATCCCATTCACGGATCACCCGTGATCGCCGCCACCAACAGGGTCGACGATCTCGACCCGGCAATCCGCCGGCGGTTCGATATTATCCTGACGACGAAAGTTCTTCCGGAAGAACGAGAACTCATCGCGTGGCAACGGATCTTGAAGCTGGAGCCGCCGGCGGGATGGAAGCCAGCTGGTGACACCGTGCCCGGTGATTACGTGAAGGCTGCACGTTACCTCGAACTTGCAGGCACGCGGGACGCGATCATTGCGGCGGCCAGCATCGTTCGCGCGCGCAATGAACGGCAGGAGGAAGGTATTCCATCAATCAAAAACCCAGTTGGGTTCACATAAATTCATCGCGCATGTCATGGCCGGATCGAGCGCGCCGAAAGGCTGCGCCTGAGCCGCATGTTTTCGATGAAGCGCTCTACGGTCTCGGTTAGGCCTTCTCATAAATCGATCGGGAGAGAAAAATGCCCATTGGCGATGGTAAAACTGATGCCGGCCATGCCGTCGAAATGACCGCTCGCAGGGTGAAGTTGGGTCAGGCGACGTTCACCGAATTGGCCCAAAAGGTTCAGGCAGCCGCCGTTATCGGCTTGCCATGGGGCGAGCTAATATACGTGATGAAGATAAATGGGTTTCGGCTCGAAGGGGACGCGACGTCGTTTACGATTGAACGGGAAAACCCATCCCAGTGACGATCATTACACGGGTTTTCATTATGCTTGCGACATCGTCCCGCAGCCTCATTTGAAGTCACGCGTCTTCACCCGGATCGTATCAATGTGCAGATCGGGGATGTAGATGTCGCGGGTTCGCAGACCCTTCGGTTGTAATTCGCGCGGATCTAGACCCAATCCTCCGTGCGTGACCTAATCGCCACTGCCATGTGGAAGCGGGAAGGATATTCCCGGTCGCCTATGCTGGCGAGTTCTCCCGAGAAATTGGCAATCTATGGGCCACCAGATGGACGACGTCGCCTTGACGCTGAACATGCCCTTCACCGCGATCATGCCCGCCGGCAGAACGATGCGGCGATATTTCTCGACACCTTGGTCCATACCACCAAGTTCGCAATTCCGGTTTCATCCTCCAGCGTGATGAAGATGACCCTTTCGCGGAACCTGGGCGCTGGCGGACGAGAACGATCCCCGCTGCTTCGAGTCAGCGTCCGTCACGGGCGTTCATGGCTTCTGCGCACGAGACATGCGCCGGCGGCGCAAGTCTGCGCGGAAAAATGAGACAGGATGACTTCGCAAGCTAAGGCCGGTGGCCACCCTTCGACATTTGGCAATCACGCCAAGGTGGGTTCGATGACCGATGGGCGCGGGGAAGAACGGCCCTAACGGACGGCGCAAACCGCAAAAGCGCTCGGGCGCATGCCGGCGGAGTTCATTTGAGCCATTTGGATGAGCGCGGACTCGAAGCTCCTTGCGTAGAGCCCGGAATCAAATAGAGGCGCTACCGAGCGATTCAGCTCCAGTTTTGATCGCAATCCTCCGAGTTCCTTCGGATTTCGCGCCAAATGAAGCGCTTTGGTTCTGTATTCCGCCGTCGAAGCGGCCGCCAACTCCGGAAGTCCTACCGCATCGAGAAGGCTCGCGGCCACTCGGCCCGCGAAGGTTTCGCCGGCGCAGGTCAAGAGCGGAACCCCCGCCCACAACGCGTCGCTCGCGGTCGTGTGGGAATTGTAGGGCAGCGTGTCGAGGAACAGATCCGCCAAAGGGAGGCGCGCCAAGTGCAGACTATGGGAAATATGGGACGCAAAGACGAGTCGTTCAGGCGACACACCGCGCAAAGCCGCCTCGCGCCGGAGATTGCCCACGGCGCCATCCGCGCTTGTGAAAAGCCACAGCACTGAAGACGGCAGGTCCCGCAGCAAACCCATCCAGAGGCCGAACATCTGCTCGGTGATCTTGTACTGGTGGTTGAAGCAGCAGAATACGAAGGCTTCTTCGGGCAGTCCGCATTCTTCACGGGTGAATTTGCGTGGGGCGGCTCGCCGTTGCCGGTCGTTGGGCTGGTAGCAGTTCGGCAGATGAACCAGCTTCTCGTCATAAGAGGCGGAATGGTCGAAGGGCGCGACGATGGGATCCGTGATGATGTAGTCGATGAAGTCCGCGCCCATTGTGCCGGGATAACCCAAGTAATTCACTTGAATCGGCGCTGGCCGCGACGCAAAGATCTCCGGTCGGCAATCGTGCGTATAGCCCTTGAGATCGATCAGGATGTCGATCTCGTCCCTGTTGACAAGCCGCGCTATGTCCAGACTGGGAACGCCGCCCAAGTCGCGGAACATGTCGAACGCGCAGATGATGCGCCTGCGCATCGGCCCATCGTCTTGCGGCCCGTAAGAATAGGCAAAGATTTCAAACCTTTCCCGGTCATGCTTCTCCAGCAGTTCAACGATCAAGGTCGCCGTCGCATGGTTATGGAAATCGCACGAGACATAACCGACCTTGAGCTTGCGGGGCAGGCAACCAATCCTACGCGGAGCAAAGACGGGCCACGAGGCAATCGAATTCCGATGATGCCGTGCCCATCTCCGCGCCGCGGACAGATGATCTTCGCGGGTCAAAAGCGGGATTGAAAGCAATAGAAATGGCGGCACCGCGAGATCGCTGCCCCGGGCCTTCGCGAGCACATCCTCCCTCTCTTGCGCGAGACCGCGCCAGTCACATGTGTACATTCTCACCATCAGCATCTCGACCCGCACATCAAGCGATGCGCCATCAAGCGCGATCGAAATCTCGAGCTCCTTCGCGGCTTCTATCCATTGGCACTTGATGCGGAGCGCTTGCCCTAATTTGAAATGTGCGCGGGCGTCGTCCGGAAATTGGGTGACGGCGTATCTGTAGACTGCGATCGCCAGATCCAAGCGATTGTTGTCTTTCAGGAGCTGCGCCAGATTCCGGCACGCCGGGCGAAGCACCGGATCGATTGCGAGCGCCTTCTTGTAGGCGTTGATCGCGTCCTCAGTTCTTCCGTGGCCCCCATAGAAATCCGCCAAGATGCTGAAGACCTCCGCGTTTTCAGGCCTGATGACGGTGACTTTCTCCCAAGCCACAATCGCGCGACCGGCGTCGCATGCCTTGGCAAGTCTATAGATTCCCTGAAGCAGCGACGGATCATCGGGCATCTGGCCCAGGGCCTCTACGAGTGCGTCAAGCGCCTCCTCCTTTCGGCCGAACGTTGCTTCGGCTGCGGTCGCTTTCATTATCGCCGCGATCGGTTCTACGGGCCCGGTCAACGGCTAGTTCTGTCCGTCAAGCTTGACAGGTGCAGACCAGACATCTGCTCCACAAGCGCGAGGTCTGCGTCGTGAAGGGAATTGAGCCAATCGAGGCATGTCTTCGAATTAAGATTAGGCTTCGCGCCGGGCGGCGGCGGTTCGCCGATGGACCGATAGATGCTTTCGAACAAGCAACGGTATTTCACGGTCCGCCTGGCCGTGATCGCGGGAGGCGCGGTCAAATGGGCCTTGAGGATACTCCGGAAGAACCGGTCTCCATGGGACGACAACTCCCTAGGGAGCGTGCACCAATAATGGAGAAGATGGAATGACTGAGGCAGGAAGAAGTAGCAGTTGGTGTCGACGTGATCGCCCATTGGGACGTCTTCCGTTCCCCCTACTGCCATGACACTACCGTCGATGCGGATATAATCGCGTTGTGCAATGATATAGGGTGCGTTCGGATTTTCTTCCGCTGAGGTTACGCACGCGGCGATATGATCGTCGTCAAACCAATTATCTGCGTCGAGGAAGATGATGCCGTCGTACTTCTCGGAGATTGCCATCAGGGCACCGATGCCGCGCGCGATGTTTCCATAATCACCGTGAGCCTGGTCAAGGATGATATGGCGGATGGGCCAATCGCTCAGCCATCGTTGCGGAAAGCCGTCTGCGACCACGATGTGGTCGGCGGCAACGGTCTGCTGGCGAACGCTCATCAGACAGCGTTTCAACAGATCACGATCCTCCTGGTGGTATGGCGTGACGACGCAATAGCGCCTCTGCGCATCTCCGTTCAACATTCCGCTTTTTCTCGACCGTGACAAAATGATTCAATGGGAGCGATTTTCACTTCTCCCGGCGGGTTCGCGGCCGGACGCTAAGAGCCGGTCCACGGACCGAGCTCAGGGTTCATCTTGATGCTCGAATGGCCTGCGTTTTTCAGAAGCTCGACTTCCAAGCGGATGTCTTTGACTTCGGAAATCAATCGCTCCATTTGCCTTTGTTGCTCCGCGAGGCGGCTTAAGACGTCGGAGAGAGTTTCATCGCGGGCCGGCGCTTCCTGGGTCATTTCCTGCCTTTTAGCTATTGGACTGGAACGTATGGAGCTGACGCGGATCAGCCGCCTGCCGACACATGTGGAGGATCGTCGTCAGCTAGAGCCTAATGATTTGAAAAGAGACTTTCCCGTCCCAAATGGGATGCACCCGCTCGCTTGGCATGGTGCGTCGAATTTCGGTTAGGCTCATATGAGAGCGGCCATAGCTCCTGCGGAACAAAAGGGAGCGCTTAGTATTTGGCCGGGTGCCATCGCCTTGTGAATCTTCTATGCCAATTGGCATAGACGCTTTGATTCAGCTTAGACGAGCGATGAGGGAGGCCAGTTCCACTTGCGTATGAACACCAACCTTTTTCAAAGTGCTCTTGAGGTGATTTCTGGTTGTTCCTTCCCCGATGCCGAAGGTGCTCGCGATGGCGGCTGGCGACCGGCCCTGTGCGATCATGATCGCGACGTCGGTCTCACGCTCCGTGAGGCTGAATGAAGTGCGAAGGATTTGCGTTGACGTCGCTTGAATGACGACCGGACGGTTTAGATCGAGCAGGATAGCCGCTGCCCTTGTTGTATCGAAGACGTCTATTGCTTCGCCTATCATCGGCAGCAGCACGAGTTGGCATTTCTTCGTAGTGCTTTTACCCGATAAAGGGATCGCACCGGGCTCATAGGGCGTCGCGATTACAGCGCGCACGGCTTTTTCGATCCGGGCGCGTTCGGTGGCATGAAAGCTCAGCAGACGCTCATGGATAATCAAAACGTCCTCCCGTTCGACGCTCGCCTCGGCTGCGGCGTTCATCGCCTTCACCCTACCGGCAGAATCTAGTCGAAAGACGGCTTCGCCGCGTTTCTCGAAGGCAAATGTCTCCCGTATCGCCAATTGCTCCAGGCGGTTCTTCGAGAAAAGAGCTGCAAGGCGGCAAGGTTCGGTGATCGGTCGAAGAGCATCAAGATCGGCTCGGATGAAGGGACCATCCGCTTTGCCGCGCCAAATAAAGAGACGAAGTCCACGTGTATCTTCCGGCCCCGACAAAAGACAAGACGCGCGCCAGGAGAAGTCGTTCTTCAGCAGGACCTCTCGGTAGAAGGTGTCATGCCTAAATTTGTTCTGGATCTCGGGGCCGGCGTCGGTGACAAAGCCATCCGTTAGGAGCGGCTGAAGCATGCAGGATTCCGGATATGGCCGATCGCTGATTTTGCGGACATTGCGCATCACGCTCACGAACGAGGCCGAACCGAGGTAAAAAGGCCTGCCGTTGCATGAGCGCCAAACGCATGCACTATGCGCTCCAGCCGCATCAGCGATCTCGGCGAGGGGGCCCTCCCATGGCCGGTCCTGCATTGCCGCTGCCAACAAGTTATCTGTGGCCTTCGAAAGGGCTCTCGGGTTGACAGGCACCTAAGCGCGCCGCGCTATAACCCGGATGGTCAAGACAGAGGGCGGCCCAACGCTTCTTGTTCTCCGGGATATCCTAGACCTTCTTCCGGGGCTTCGCCGCTTAAATGCGGATTCTGTGAGTGCAGGCCGGTGCGATCCTCCGATGGAATGCCATTGCGCTGGCAAGTGGGTGCTCACCTTGGTCTCCCAGCCAGCCGCCGTCCCTGCTGAGATCCAGCGAACCGTTCGATCGGCATATAGAGGTACTATATTGCCTGGTTTTTGCGTTGGCAAGGAGTGCGTGGTCGCGCTCCATGGACGCTCGATTATTGGTAGGATGGAATCTTCGTCGCTTGCGGGTCGATAAGGGCCTGTCACAAGAGGACCTTGGCCTGCGCGCCGGTTGCGAGCCGTCATACGTCGGACGCGTCGAACGCGGCAAAGAGAATCCCACGGTTGGACTGTTGGAGACGTTCTCGAATGTGCTCGCGATCGATATCGCAGAGCTTTTCGTGAAGCTCCCCGCCAATGCGACGAGACCTCCAGCCCTGAAACCAGGGCGCCGCAGCGCGAGTCCACGAGCCAAATAGGACGCCCTGCGCGTTAGAATTGCAATCAGCACTCCGAGATTTCGAGGCATAAAACGAAACTGCCGTTGCGATCGGATTGAACCCAGAAGACTACGGTTGGCACGGGTCCTGGCATTGCTGAACAACAAATCCCTTTGCCGGGATAGAGCGGCCTCCTTAGATGTATCTTTCCTCACGTCGTCCAAAGGGGCATCCAGCACGCTCGCCCGGCGATTGGCCCATACCAGATGGCATAGGAACGCGGAATATCGCGGACCGGGCGTCAGCGATCGACACGCCGGAAACCAAAGCCGCCGCTGACAAAAAGCGCGGCCGAGAACTTTCTATATTGAGGAATTAAAGCGTACAGAGGGCGAGCGCAGCAACCGATCACCCGCTAGTTGTGAGACGAGTTCTCACAGAATACTATCCGCCACATCAAGGGCATCGCATTTTAAGATCAATACTGGGTCGCGCGTCGTCTCATCGCTGTCTGAAACTTCTCATCGTTCCCACGCTCGTCGCTTTGCCATGCATCGATTGTCTTGAGCTCTCCGCGCTCTGCACGTTCCTTCGCGGCCACAAGAAGGACTGTGATCTGCTTGATCGCATCGTTATCCAGCGCAAGAGCCACTTTCATTTGCTCCTCCGTGATCTTCTTAGGTCCGTATTGACCGGGGACATCGCCTTCGGTCGAATGGCCCGTAAGAACGCGGCGTGACCTTTCTGAAAGGCCCCTCAAGTCATCGATATGGCCTTTGAAGGTATGCCGGGCGGAATAGAGCGTGACGCCCTTCCTGTCGAACCCGTACGTCTCCTTCAGATGGCCCCACGCTTTGGAAACAGACTGCGACCATAGGATCTGATCCGTCTTTTTGACGTAGACTTTCCAATCTGGAAATAGCCACTGCTGTCCGGCCTCGAAAAGTATTTGAGCGTTTCGCTCCTCTGCGGACAAGTTGTCCGCTGTCCGCTTAGCCTGCGTAACATAGGCGTTTATGAGCGCATCGCGCCGTTCGAGAATACCGAGTCTTACTAAGAGAGGATGGATGGGAACCCAGCGGAATGCATTAGGCGTCTTACCTTGATTTGCGCCCGGCCTATCCAAGTCGTCATCTTCGTTGTCATCGCTGCCGGAGAACCGGGCGAAACGAAAATGCGGTTCGTCATAAAGTTCGAGCACGTCACAGCAACGAAGCTGCGACACCTCGCCAGGCCGCATACCGCTCATCAATGAAATCAGGACGCTCCAATAAAAGAAAGACTGAAAGAAATATAAGCCCTCCTGCCAAACCCTGGTCTTACCGGCGCACCCCGTGAACAACGGCATCGAGCAAAGCCTCACCATTTCCTCAGAGGTGAAGGCATCCCGGACTCGCTTTCCAGGATTTTGCGGCGTCGTAAATGTAAAATCGGGTGCCGGGCCGTATGCGAACTTATGGGCGATCGCCCACAGAAAGAAGGTGCGTAATCCAACACGGTAGCGATTCTTCAATGTCCCTTTGGACACGCGCACGAGGGGCAGGGACTTGCCTGCGATGGGGCGCCGGAAGCCGCATGCCTTCGCGATCTGATGGCGCTTGAACAGGTCATCGCGCTCAGCCGGACTAAATCCGGCCAATGTGGGAATATTGGCCATTTCCGTGGTGATCGCGAGCTCCTGATCGCCGGTCAGCGACGTCATAGCCGGGTCGTTGAGCAAATTGATCGCGAACCTGACGATGGGAGCCACATTGGCTTCGGCGCGGCCGTCGCCATGTTGCTTTCGCTGCGTCTCGAGAAACTTGGCCAAGACTTGCGACATCGGAAGATGTGTAATGACAGGACCGTCTGGACGGCGCGGCGGCGGTTCGCTGGGCAGAACGCCAACCGGTGCGCTGATGTCTGGAGTGGCGTCCGAGATGATGATGTCAGAAACTTCGGACTGATCTGCGCCGCCAGCGAGCGTTTCCTCGCCGTCCTTTTCCGCGAAGCCGCGTTCGAGCATGGTCACGAATTGCGTCCAGCCGAGAAGAAGCGCCAAGGCCCGCACGGGCGCGGGGTCCATCACATCGACCTCGCGCACGAAACGGTCGTTGACGGCCTCGAAGCCGAGGCGGTCCTGAAATTCATCTTCCGTCTTCGGCCGGCCCGCAGCCTTGAAAGATGCGAGCTTGTCCAAAATCGCGGTTATCCGGTCATCGATCGTCACGGCATCAGCCAGGGGTAAGAGCCAAACAAGCCGCTGAAGGAGGATCCGGCGCGCCTGACGATAATCACGGGTGCGGAGTGAAAATCTGAATAACGGCAGCGCCCCGGCCAGGGAGGGCATACGCATTTGCAAATAATAGACGCCGCCGGCCCGGCGGGTGAGGTAAGACAATCGGCCCATGACAGCTGACACCAACGCGTGCGAGGTGTGAGACATCCCTGCGAGATATCACACAGTCCAGCGGGCCGCTTCGCTACCTCTGTCGTTAATAGTCAAGTGATTTCAAGGGCTGAAGATCGTACGCTACCAGGATTCTGGTGGTAGCGGAGGAGGGACTCGAACCCCCGACACGGGGATTATGATTCCCCTGCTCTAGCCGGCTGAGCTACTCCGCCACGCCACGGCGATTTCTGAGGCCGGCGTGAGATCGGAGCTTTATGCCTTGTGGCCTTCGAGTGTCAAGGGAGACACTGGCTTAGCCGCGCGCGGCGGCCGATTTTTTCGAGACCGCGCTCCGCCTGGGCGAACTCACGCAGCTGATAAGAACTCGCTCTCTTTACAGGGAGATAGAGCATCTCCCCGAAACGCGCGGACCTTTCGTGATCGAAAAGACGATCTCCATCTCGAGAGGCGAAAAGCGGTTCCGGACCGGAATCGCTCGGGTGGTTCCACCCAAGCGATCCCAAGAGGACGATCCTATTTGCCGGCCGGGGGCTCGTTACCCCCAGAGGTCAGCACGGCCCCATCGGCGGACGGAGCGGCCGAGGTGCGCTCGATCTTGGCATCCTTGCGCAAGGAAGCGATCAACTCGCTCTGCGCCTTTTGCACGGCATAACGCGCGATCTGATCCTTGACCTGATCGAAGGGAGGGAAGGTCTTTTGGCGGCGGCCTTCGACCTGGATGACGTGCCAGCCGAATTGCGATTTGACGGGGACGGACAGTTCGCCGTCCTTCAGCTTGAACGCGGCATCGGCGAAGGCAGGCACCATGCGATCCTTGGTGAACCAGCCGAGATCGCCGCCCTCGGAGCCCGGATCTTTCGAGACCTCCTTGGCGACTTTCGCGAAATCCTCGCCGGCTTTCAGACGCTTCACGACAGCCTCGGCATCGCCCTCGGTCGCCACGAGGATATGGCGCGCATGGATTTCCTCTTCCGCCTTCTGCCCCTTGGCCGCGTCGTCGTAGATTTTATGCAGCGCTTCGTCGCTCGTCGCGCTTTTGGCGATCTTGGTCAGAACCGATTCCATCAACAGCTTGTCCTTGGCATAGGCGAGCTTCTTGGCGAAATCGGGCCCCTCGGCGGTTTTGTCGGCTGCAGCCTTCTGCGCCACGAGATTCCCGTCGATGAGATAATCGAGGATGTAAGCGTCCTTCGCCTTGCCCTTCAGCTGCTGCGAAATGCCCGGCCCGATGTCCTCGGCCGCCATATCGAGGTCTGCCTGAGTGATCGGCTTGCCATTGACGGTGGCCAAGACGGTGCCGGGAGCAGGCGGAGGCGCCTCCGTGGCGGCGGCGGGGGCCGCGGCCGGTGCGGGCGGAGTCTGAGCGTTGACTGCCGCGGACAGGCCCAACACAAGGGTCAGGGCCGCGACGCTTGCGGCCAGGTGGCGTGTGCCCAAGGGGCTTTTGGTCGAAAACGGCAAACGAACTCTCCGGGATGAGGATGACAGGATCCGCCAACACTCTTGCCAGCGAAATCGGCCTTAAGTGTGCCCTTTGCACGCCGGACGCAAGGGGGACGCGAAATTTTGGCGGTGTGGGAGGGCCGTGGCAACGGGATTGTGATCCGCGAGCAGGGAATGCGCGGCGCCAGGCCGGTGATCCCAAGGCGGAAAAGCCCGGCGCCCTTCGCCAAATCCACACGAGAGCGCGGCCTGTCCGGGAGAGGCGGCGGCCATCTAAACAGCCGCCGCGAACGCGTTGTAGCACCCTACGGCTTATTCCGCCTTGTCGAAGGCTCCCGCGATGGTCAGGTGCAGCTTGTCGCCGATCAGCGGCAAATAGGTTTTCACGCCGAAATCGGAGCGCAGAATATCGCCGCTGGCCTCGAAGCCGACCGTATATTTCTTGTTGAGCGGGTTCACGCCCGCGCCAACGAAGGTGACGTCCAGCGTGACCGGCTTAGTGACGCCGTGCAGCGTGAGAGCGCCGGTGACCGAGGCCTTGCCCTGGCCGTCGAGAACGATCTGGGACGACACGAAAGTGGCGCTGGGGAATTTGGCGGCATCGAGCCATTGCGGGCTTTTCAATTCGCCGTCGAGCTTGGTGCTGGTGGTCAAGACGGATTTGATGGGAATGGTAATCCTGAACGTGGCGGCGGCGGGGTTCGCCGGATCGAGCGCGAGGCTCCCCGAGGCGCCGGAGAAAACGCCGCTGTAGGTGGAGAACCCCATATGCGAGACGCTGAAAATCACCTGGGTATGGCCGGGATCGACGCTGTAAGTGCCCGGATGCACCGAAGCCGGGTCATTCGACGCCAGCGATTGCGCGGCGGCGGGAGCCATCGTCGCAAGACCGGCGATAAGGGTGAGCGGCAACATGGTTTTGATCATGATCAAGTCCTAACAGAAGCGAGAGAAGGCGGCGTCGCGCCGATGCGATGAGTTAGAGCGCGGCCACCTGGGCCAGCGCCGTGCCGATCGCCGCCTCGCGGGCCTCTGGCCCGAGCGCGACACCCTCGGCGCGGATAACGGTCACATCGGTCAGACCGATGAATCCGAGAGCGCCCTTGAGATAGGTCTCTTGATGGTCGAGGAAGGCGGCCGGGGTTTCCGGGCCATAGGCGCCACCCCGCGACGAGGCGATGAAGACTTTCTTCGTCGAAGGCACCAAGCCTTCCGGGCCTTGGGCGGTGTAGTGAAACGTCTTGCCGGCGATCAAGAGGCGGTCGATCCAGGCCTTGAGCTGGCTCGGAATCCCAAAATTATACATTGGCGCGCCGATCACGATGCTCTCGGCCGCGAACAGCTCCTCCAAGATTCCAGCGCCCTCGGCGAGATCCGCCTGAACCGCGCGATCCTCTGGCGCGGCGCCGTGCCAGGCCGCGATATGGCTCGGGCCGAGATGCAGCAGCGGCTCGGCCGCAAGGTCGCGGGTGACCACGGCCAAATCGGGACGGCGCTTTTTTTCGGCGGCGGTGATCGCGGCGCTGAGCTGACGGCTGACGGAATTTTCGCCCAAAATGCTGGAATCGATATGCAGGATTGTCATTCGGAAGGTCCTTGGCCAGTGGTTCGTGCGCAACCTTTTAGCCCCTTGTCTCTTACGAAAAAATCCGTATAATTTTTATCAGGCTTTTCTAATATCTTGAAAAGAAGCCTTGCCCGGCACAGTCTCTCGAGGTGATGACATCATGACCGAACCCGGCACGCCAACGCTCGATCAGCTCCGGGTTCTCCTTGCCGTGGCCGAGGCGGAAACGCTCGCGGGCGCGGGCCGCAAGCTGGGCCGGGCGACATCGGCGATCAGCTATGCCATCGATAATCTGGAAGCCCAGCTCGGCATCAAGCTGTTCGACCGCGAGACCACGCGCAAACCAAAGTTGACGGAAGCGGGCCGCGCGGTCGCGGCGGAAGCGTGCGGGCTTTCGCGCGGCTTCGACAAATTGCGCGCCAAGGTCAAAGGCCTGATCGAGGGCCTCGAAGCCGAAATGTCGCTGGTCGTGGACGTCATGTTGCCGATCTGCCAGCTCGTCGATGCGCTTCAGGCCTTTCAAACCACCTTTCCCACCGTGCCTGTCAGGCTCCACATCGAAGCGCTTGGCGCGGTCCGGCAACGGGTGTTGGACGGCGCCGCGACGCTGGGGGTCAGCGGCCCCTTCACGGATTGGCACGAGGGATTGGAAACGATCCCCCTCAAAGGCGTCGAACTGATCCCCGTCGCCGCGCCCGGTCATCCGCTCGCCGGCCCCGGAAAACATGAAATCGGCGCTCTGCGCGATCACATCCAGCTCGTCCTCACCGACCGGTCGCCGCTCACGGCAGGCAAGGATTTCGGCGTCCACGCCGAAAAGACCTGGCGGCTCGCCGATCTCGGCGCCAAGCACGGCCTGCTGCTGGCGGGCGTCGGCTGGGGCAACATGCCCGTGGACATGGTCCGCGCCGATCTCGACGCCGGCCGCCTCGTCGCGCTCGACTTGCCGGATTGGAAGGGCGCCGTCTTGCCCCTGCAAATCATCTACGCCTCGCATGCCCCGCCAGGGCCCGCGGGCAGGTGGCTGATCGAGCGGTTTACGGGATATGGTTAGTGAAGCAGAGGTCAAAGCGAGGCGAGAACCAGTGCAAAAAGATAAGGCTGGCAGCGCAGGCCAGGAGCCGAAGCGTCCGGACCGCGAAGTTCTCGGTCTTGATGATTTCACGGATGCCGATATCGCGGCTCTAGAAAACTCGCGCCCGCCCGCTGAAGCTTCGGCCTTCGATCACGAACTCGATCCGTAGACCACATGTCGTTTCCGACTCCCGTCCAGGGTCTCGTAGTCCGCTATAGCTATCTCTGGCGCGCGGAGCATCTGCAGGGACGAGAAGAGGGGGATCAAAGACCGGCCGTGCGCGATCATTCTGCTGACGCGGACTGAGGAGGATGGCGAGATCGTCACGGTTCTTCCGGTCACCCATTCCTCCCCGGCGGACCCCAGTCTCGCTATCGAAATCCCCGCCATGACTAAAAGCCGCCTCGGTCTCGATACCGGGCGCTCCTGGGTTGTGATGTCCGAGGCCAACCGCTTCGTCTGGCCAGGTCCGGATTTGCGGCCGGGACAGGCCGGCGATGCCGAAAGCGTCGCCTACGGCCTGCTGCCCCACGGCCTAATCGAGAAAATTCGCCTGCAGTTTATCGCTCTGCTCAAGGCACGGCGCGTGACGGTCACGGCGCGGACCGAATAACTCGGCGGCCTATGCCCGTCCCGAGGGCCTAAATCTCGACTTGAGACGCGATAAATTCGCCCACGCTTCTCCCATTTATTTGACAAGGCCGGACCTCGATCCTATCTCTGCCTCGGTTATCGGCGGGCTCTGCGCCCGCGGTAGAGCCGTGCGCCGCTGTCAAGGTGGCCCGGCCGGCCGGTGCCGCTTACGCGACAGCCGTCCCCGGCAAGGAGAGAGCTCCGCTGGCTCCTTTTGCAAGGGCAGCTCCGCTTCGTTCGATCCATGCGCGTTTCCATAACCGGCTCGTCCCGCCGGAAAGGTTTTTTCGATGCTCGGTGCTCTCGCGAAAAAGGTGTTTGGGTCGTCCAACGACCGGCGGCTCAAGGGCTACCGGCCGCGTGTCGCGGCGATCAATGCGCTCGAGCCCGAGATGATCAAACTCAGCGATGCCGAGCTTCAGGCCCGCACCGCGATGTTCCGCGAGCAGCTCGCGGCGGGCAAGCGTTTGGACGATCTCCTAGTGCCGGCCTTCGCCACCGTGCGCGAGGCGGCCAAGCGCGTTCTCGGCCAGCGCCATTTCGACGTGCAGCTCATCGGCGGCATGGTCTTGCACGAGAGCGGCATCGCGGAAATGCGGACCGGCGAAGGCAAGACGCTCGTCGCCACGCTGGCGACCTATCTCAACGCCCTCGAAGGCAAGGGCGTCCACGTCATCACCGTGAACGACTATCTCGCCCGCCGCGACGCCGAATGGATGGGGCAAATCTATAATTTCCTCGGGCTCAGTTTCGGCATTATCGTGCATGGCCTGGACGACGAGGTGCGCGCCAAGAGCTACGCCGCCGACATCACCTACGGCACCAACAACGAATTCGGCTTCGATTATCTCCGCGACAATATGAAATACGAGCTGGGCCAGATGTCCCAGCGCGGGCATCATTTCGCGATCGTCGACGAAGTGGATTCGATCCTCATCGACGAAGCGCGCACGCCGCTGATCATTTCCGGCCCGTCGGACGACAAGTCCGATCTCTACAACCTCGTCGACAAGGTCATCCCGCTGCTCGACGCGGCGGATTTCGACCTCGACGAAAAGCAGCGCACGACCAACCTCACCGAGGCCGGCAACGAGCATATCGAGACCCTGCTGGCCGACATCGGCGCCTTGACCGAAGGCACGCTTTACGAAGCGCACAACGTCACGCTGGTGCATCACGTCAACCAGGCCCTGCGCGCCCACAAACTGTTCCAGCGCGACAAGGATTACATCGTCCGCGACGGCGAGATCGTCATCATCGACGAATTTACCGGCCGCATGATGCCCGGCCGCCGCTTTTCCGAAGGGCTGCACCAGGCGCTGGAAGCCAAGGAGCATGTCAAGGTCATGCCCGAAAACGTGACCTTGGCCTCGATCACCTTCCAAAACTACTTCCGCCTCTACAAGAAACTCGCGGGCATGACCGGCACGGCCGCTACGGAAGCGGATGAATTCGCCGAGATTTACAAACTCGATGTCGTGGAAATCCCGACCAACAAGCCGGTGATGCGGCTCGACGAGCATGACGAGGTCTATCGCTCCTACGAGGAGAAGCTGAAGGCGATCGTTCGCGAGATCGAGGAAGCCAATGCCAAGATGCAGCCGATGCTGGTCGGCACGACCTCGATCGAGAAATCCGAACTGCTCGCGGATTATCTCGTCAAGCAGGGCTATCAAATGCTGGACGTGTCGGAACCGGCCGCCCTGCAGAAGCTTTATGCCGCCGCCCGCGCGGGCAAACCGTCGAAGCTCTTCACCGTGCTCAATGCCCGCTTCCACGAGCAGGAAGCCTTTATCGTGGCCGAGGCCGGCGTACCCGGCGCGATCACGGTGGCGACCAACATGGCCGGGCGCGGCACGGACATCAAACTCGGCGGCAATCTCGAGATGCGGCTGGCGCTCGAATTGAAGGACATCGCGCCGGGTCCGGAGCGCGATGCCAAGGAGGCGGCACTCCGCGCCGAGATCGACGCGTTCCGCGATCAAGCGATCGCGGCGGGCGGTCTCTATATCATCGGGACCGAGCGGCACGAAAGCCGCCGCATCGACAACCAGCTGCGCGGCCGCGCGGGCCGGCAAGGCGATCCCGGACGCTCGAAATTCTTCCTGTCGTTGAAGGACGATTTGATGCGCATCTTCGGCTCCGACCGCATGGAGTCGATGCTCGTCAAGCTCGGGCTGAAAGAGGACGAGGCGATCGTCCATCCCTGGATCAACAAGGCCTTGGAAAAAGCGCAGCAAAAAGTCGAGGCGCGCAATTTCGACATGCGCAAGAACATCTTGAAATACGACGACGTGATGAACGACCAGCGCAAGGTCGTGTTCGAACAGCGCCGCGAGATGATGGGCAAGGATTCCCTCGAAGAGATGATCGCGGAAATGCGCGAAGGCGTCGTCGACGATATCGTGACGAAATATATCCCCAGGGATGCCTATCCCGAAAGCTGGGATATCGCGGGCCTGGCCCAAGATCTCGAGAAGAATCTCAACATCCACGTGCCGCTCGCCGATTGGCAAAGGGAAGAGGGCATCGGCGAGGAAGAGATGCGCGAGCGGCTGCAAAGGGCCGCCGACGAAGGCTATGCCGCGCGCGTCGAAAAAAACGGCGCCGATATCACACGCTATGTCGAAAAGCAGGTCGTGCTGCAAGTGCTCGACCATCTCTGGCGCGAGCATCTCGTGACGCTCGATCATTTGCGCCAAGTGATCGGCTGGCGCAGCCTCGCACAGCGCGATCCGCTCAACGAATACAAGTCGGAAGCCTTCGAACTCTTCAGCGCGCTGATTACCGAGTTGCGGGAGACGACGACGGCACAGCTGACCCATCTTGAAATCGCCTATCAGCAACCGCCCGAATCGCTCGCGCCGACGCAGGCCGCTTTCTTCGAACCGCTTTCGGGCTCCGAGGGTCCCCAAGCCCTCGCCGCGCCGGGCTACGCCTCGCAAACCGGCGCGGAAGTTCTCGGTTTGGGTGCAAGCACAACGGCGACGATCGAGCGCAACGCGGCGGATCCCTCGACCTGGGGCAAGGTCGCCCGCAACGAGGCCTGCCCCTGTGGCTCCGGCAAGAGATTTAAACATTGCCACGGGAGAGGTCAGGCCTGACGGCCATTCCCGTGCGCCTCACCCTCGCCACTTGGAACATCAATTCGGTCCGGCTGCGTATCGATCTCGTCGAGCGCTTTCTGCAGCAGCACAAACCCGATGTCCTGTGTTTGCAGGAGACCAAATGCCGCGACGCGGAATTCCCGTCCGGCGCGTTCCGGAAGTTTGGATACGAACATCTCGCGATCAATGGGCAGAAGGGCTATCACGGCGTTGCGATCGTCTCGCGCCTGCCGTTTTCAGCCATCGACAAGCGCGGATTCTGCGACAAGGGCGATGCCCGCCATATCGCGGTAACGCTCGACCCCGATGGGGGCAAGCCTCTGACGATCCACAATTTTTACGTCCCCGCCGGCGGCGACGAGCCCGACCCCGTGGTCAATCCGAAATTCGCGCATAAGCTCGGTTTTCTCGATGAAATGACGGCCTGGTTCCGGGACCACGCGGTTGCCGCGGGCCGTGCCGTGCTGGTCGGCGACCTCAACATCGCGCCGCTGGAACATGACGTCTGGAACCACAAGGCGCTGCTCAAAATCGTCAGCCACACGCCCATCGAGGTGGAAAAGCTCGGCGCGGTGATGGCGGCGGGACCTTGGGTCGATGCCTTGCGCCATCACGTGCCGGCCAACGAAAAGCTTTATACCTGGTGGAGCTACCGTTCCCCCGATTGGGCCGCGGCCAACAAAGGCCGCCGCCTCGATCATATCTGGGTCAGCGAAACTCTGCGCGGCACGCTCGCCGGGATGGACGTTATCAGGGAAAGCCGAGGCTGGGAGCGGCCATCGGACCATGTGCCGGTGATCGCGCATTTGGATTTGTAAGGGCAGGGCGGTCCGGAAAGGGTCCCATGCGCCTCGATCGTTCCGACGCGGCTAATACCAAATCACAGTGATCGTAACCTGTTCCGACCTTCACGACGCGGGGGACTGTCCTCCGGCCGATTTTTAGGGATGATAAGACGCCGTCCTTGCGAGCGTAGCGAAGCAATCCATGCCGGCCCCTGCACGAAGATGGATTGCTTCGCTTCGCTCGCAAGGACGCTGAAGACAGGTCGCGGTCACTGGAATTCGGCATAACCCGTTGATTTGAAATCTCATGATAACCCCACCGCCGTCATGCCCGGCCTTGTGCCGGGCGTCCACGCCGTGACGTTTCTTGCTTTTCCGGTATCCGGCCCGCAATGTTCCGGCGGCATGGCCGGGACAAGCCCGGCCATGCCGCCTGGAGCGAATCGACTAATCCCGAAACGCGCGCGGAATTCCGCCGCTCAGACGCCCTCGTTGGACGACAACCCCGATGTTTCCAACTGCTGCAGTCTGCGATTGTCTTCCATCCGCATCGCCGTTCCTTTCCAGGTGAAGGAACTGCCGGTGAGGCCACCAACCCAAATCGCGGGCATCAGGCAATCGCGAACCAAGAGCGCCAGGGGCGTGTGCCATGAGACCGGCCAGCGGCAATAGGCGGCCATGGACATTTCCGCGCCCCACCAGATCGCGATATAGGCCAGCATCAAGGCAATGACGGGCAAGTCGAAGCTTCCAGCGGCATAGCCGGCGAAAATCACGGGGATCACATTGCCGGAAAAAATCTCCGGCAAATATTCCCAAAGAAAGGTGGCGCGGCGCAAGCGCGCCCAACGGAGCTGACGGCCCCAGACCTCGAAAAATTCGCGCCGGCCCAAAGGCTGGGGCGATGGCGGCGCGAGGCGCACGCGGAGCCCTAATTTTTGCACCATCTTCGTTGTCGCCGCATCCTCGGCCGGTTCGCTGGCGAGATCCTGCATGCCGCAGCGGTCGAGATCGGCTTTGCGGTAAAACAACGTCTTGCCCTGGGCGAAACCATTGCCGAACGTGTCGACGGCATATTGCCAACGCGCCTCATACGTATTGAGAAAGGCGCATTCGAGATGTCCCCAGAGCCCGTCGGGCATTGTGCCCGCCGGCGGCGCGGAGACATTGCCCGTATCCGAACGCCAGGCCGCAACGAGATGGCCGATAAAATCGGGCGGCATCAGGACATTGCTGTCGATGAAAGCGATCCAGCCGTAACGGGCTTCACGCCAGCCCTTCACCATATTGTTGAGCTTGGGATTGATCGAGATGACATCGTCGCCAATCAGCAAACGGGCGGGCACATCGGGATGCGCGGCCATCGTCTGGTGCACGAGCGGCAAGATCGGGTCGTTCGCGCGGGCCACGCAAAACAGGATTTCGAAGGTGGGATAATCGATCGCGTAAGTCGATTCGAGCGTCGCGGCGCTGAACGTCTCGAGACCGCAGAGCGGGCGCACGACCGTCACCCCAGGCGGCTTGCCGGGCACGAAGCGCGGGGCGGAGAAAGACCCGCAGCGCCAGCCCGCCACCGCAAGAGTGACGATATGAACCGTGAGGAAAAACAGCGCGGCGGCTGTTAAAATCGTGCAAAGCATAAGATTGAATAACCTCCTTGCGTGGCACTTACATGACAGCCAAAACAGCCAATAAGGGACCATATCCGGTTTCATAACGCCGGAACAGGCAAGAAAAGTTCCCGTCGTGGATCAGTTTGAATAATGCAGCAAAATCGAGACGGAAGCCGCGCGCGCCATGGCGTTCAAGATGGCTGCCGGCATAACCGGCCGTCCCTGGGGATATCGGCGATGTGGTGAGCGCCGGTGAAACGCGGGAAGCCGCCCATTGAGGCGGCGCCGGAATCCCTACTTGATAGGGGCGCCGGGCGTCACATTGTGATGCGGATGGCCATGCACGCCTTTGGTGGTGCTTTTCAAGCCGCCGCGTCCGATCTGCCCGATGCCAATGGTCTTAGACGGCGATGTTTGATCGAGGTACTTGGTGTATGCCCCCGCAGGCGTAGCTAGAAATACCGCGGCCAAGAGAGCGATCAGAAATCCGCGGAACATGGAATTCCTCCCTGGAATCAGGATGTTAGTAACATTTGATAGCACATTCTTGGCCTAAACTCGCATGAAATGATTCGCGCACCGGTGAATTGCGAACCCGAAGCCCCGGCCTGACTCGAACCGGCCCGCGGCTAAAGTTCCCGCTTTGCCAAATGTCCTTGCGGGTATCGTCACGCGCCCAAGAGGGCGACAAGCCGGTCGAGCTGTTCCAGTGTGGTATAGCGGATGCGCACCTCGCCTTGTTCGCCCTTGTGAGCGATCTCGACGGCCAGGCCGAGGCGGTCGCTCAGCCGCTTTTCCAGCGCGCGCGTATCGGCATCCTTGCCGCCCGGCCTGGTCCGCGCGCCCGTGCCACCCTCGGCCTCGCGCTGCACGGCCTTTTCGACATCGCGAACCGACAGGCCCTTGGCCACGACCTTTTCGGCGAGCGCGTCGGGATCGGCGGCACTGAGAAGCGCGCGGGCATGGCCCGCCGAAAGCGCGCCCGAGGATAAAAACGCGCGGGTGCGATCCGGCAGTTTCAACAGCCGTAATGTATTGGCGACATGGGGCCGGCTTTTGCCGATGACCTTGGCGAGATCGCTTTGGGAATAGCCGAACTCGGCCGCCAGCCGGTCGTAACCCAAGGCTTCTTCGAGCGCGTTGAGATTCGAGCGCTGAACATTCTCGATGATCGCGATTTCCAGCGCTTGCTTGTCGTCGGCTTCGATCGTGACGATCGGCACATCATGCAGGCCCGCGCGTTGCGCCGCCCGCCACCGCCGCTCGCCCGCAATAATTTCATAGGCATCCGCCGCGCCGGGCACGGTGCGCACGAGAATCGGCTGGATGATCCCCTTCTCGCGGATCGAGGCCGTCAATTCCTCGAGATCGGCTTCATCGAAGACAGTGCGCGGATTGCGCGGATTGGCCCGCAGAAACTCGATGGGGACGCGCTTTTGCCCGCGCGCGCGGACCAAGGCCGCGCCTTCCTCGCCGGAATCGCCAATCAAGGCGGCAAGACCACGGCCGAGCCGCGAGCGGGGTTCCTCTTGGGGCGATTTCATCGCGTCGGTCCTGAGTTTAGGTTAGGCTGCGCGGAGCAAACGCTCACGCCGGATCACTTCGGAGGCAAGTTTCAAATAGGCCTGGCTGCCCGCGCATTTGAGATCGTAGAGCAGGGCGGGCTTGCCGTGCGACGGCGCCTCGGAAATCCTGACATTGCGCGGAATCACCGTCTCATAAACCTTATCACCGAGGAAATTGCGGACATCGGCGACGACTTGATTGGCGAGATTGTTGCGCGGATCGAACATGGTCAGCACGACGCCATGGATCGACAACTCGGGATTGAGGGCGCCGCGCACCTGCTCCACCGTGGCGAGAAGCTGGGTCAGGCCTTCCAGCGCGAAAAATTCACATTGCAGCGGCACGACCACGGCATGAGCGGCGGCAAGCGCATTGATGGTCAAGAGATTGAGCGAGGGCGGGCAATCGATCAGCACGTAGGTAAAAGCCTCGCCCTTGCGGGCCTGCACCTGCGCCGCGTCGAAATCGAGAACGGCTCCGCGTAATTTATAAGCCCGGTCGGTCTCGCCGGCGATCTCGAGCTCCACGCCGAGAAGGTCGAGGGTCGAGGGAGCCAAAGCGAGGTTGGGAATCGCGGTTTGCAGGACCGCATCCCCCAACGAGGCTTCCCCCACCATCACATTATAGGTCGAGACCGAGCGATTTTTACGGTCGATCCCGAGGCCCGTCGAGGCATTGCCTTGGGGGTCGAGATCGACGATGAGCACGCGCTCGCCGATCGCCGCCAAGGCCGTTCCAAGATTGATCGCGGTGGTGGTCTTGCCGACACCGCCCTTTTGATTGGCGAGGACAAGGACCCGCAGGGCTTTAGCGAGCGACACGTTGGTCTCCAATGCGGGTGAGATCACTGCGGTGAAATCACTTGGGTGGAACCACCCAAGCGGAAAGCGCTCTGACGATGACGAGACGCGCGGTCTCCTGCGTCTGGCTTGGCACGGATTCGATTTGATATCTACGGTCGAGGGAGAGCGCGGTCAATTCCGCTTCGGCCTGTTGTCCCTTGGGAAATACACCAATCGCGCCTTGAAGCAGATATTTTTCGGCATAGGCCACCAATGTGACGAGCGGCGCCAGCGCGCGGGCACTCACGGCATCGATTGATCCTGCGAAATTCGCGTTGAAAGCCTCGATCCGCTCCGCATGGATTTCGGCGGGCGCCCCTGTTTCACGTGAAACAGTGCGCAAAAAAGCGGCCTTGCGTTTGTCGCTCTCCACGAGATGCACGCGGGCGCCGGGCCGGTCCGCAAGCACAATGGCCGTGACTAGGCCGGGAAACCCGCCGCCGGAGCCAAAATCCAGCCATGTGAGCGCATCGGGAAGCGCCGCCTGAACTTGGAGCGAATCACCGATATGGCGGGACCACAGATCCGGCAGCGTCGAAGGCGCCACTAGGTTGATCGTCGGCTGCCAACGCCGGAGCAGATCCGCATACAGACTAAGCCGGCGGCCGGTGTCTTCGGGGAGGGCGGCAAGGATTTCGGATTGGGAGGTCATGGGGCGGAGCAATATCCGAAACCCTCCTCCGCGCAGCAAGGGCGAACGACCCCATTAGCCCTCATCCCGAGGAGCGCGCCAACGGCGCGCGTCTCGAAGGACGAGGGCGGTCCCTCGATCTCAGGGTGCGTTTGGATCTGTCCCACTCTTACGAATCCCTCGCATTTCGAGACGGCTTCGCCTCCTCAACGTGAGGGGTTTGAAGCGCTTTCATCCAATTATCCCTTGCAAAAACGTGCGAATTTGCAAGCTCCCGCTTCGCGAGGCAAGAGTGCGCTTCCGCCTCTGTCAACCCTCACGCCGGAATCCGGCGGGGTTTGCGGACGTGAGCGGCGAGCAGGGTGAGAGCCGTTGGCGTCATGCCCTCGATCCGCCCGGCCTGGCCGAGGGTCGCCGGGCGGATGCGGGCGAGGCGCTGGCGCAATTCCGTGGAGAGACCGGGCAAGGCGGCGTAATCGAGACCGGCCGGAATTTCCAACACCTCGTCGCGGCGGAAGGCGGAAATATCGGCGGCTTGGCGGTCGAGATAGACGGCATATTTGGCGTCGATCTCGATCTGCGCGGCCGTCTCCGCGCTCACGCAGGACAAGTCCGGCCATATCGCGCGCAGCGTCTCGAAACGCATCTCGGGAAAGCCGAGAATATCGAACGCGCTGCGGCGAATCCCGTCCTTGTTGATATGCAGCCCGTGCCGCTCGGCCTCGTTGGGGCTGAGCGTCACGCCGCGCAGCAAAGCGAGAGCGGCCTCGTGAGCCGTCTGCTTGGCGGAAAAGTGCCGCGCGCGCTCCGGCCCCACGCAGCCCAAGGCGATGCCTTGCGCCGTCAGGCGCTGGTCGGCATTATCGGCGCGCAAGGTCAGGCGATATTCCGCCCGCGAGGTGAACATGCGGTAGGGCTCGCTGACGCCCTTGGTCACGAGATCATCGGCCATCACGCCGATATAGGCCTGCGACCGGTCGAACGAAGCGGGCGCCTGCCCACCGGCCCGTCGCGCCGCGTTGAGTCCCGCCACGAGGCCCTGAGCGCCTGCTTCCTCGTAGCCGGTCGTGCCGTTGATCTGGCCCGCCAGGAACAAGCCGGGAAGCCGCTTCGTCTCGAACCCCGGTGTCAGCTCGCGCGGGTCGATGTAATCATATTCGATGGCATAGCCGGGCTTGAACACGCGGACGTTTTCCAGGCCCGGAATGGTGCGCAGAAAGCGATCCTGCACGTCCGGCGGCAAAGCCGTGGAAATGCCATTGGGATAGATGGTGGGATCGTCGAGCCCCTCCGGCTCCAGGAAGATCTGATGCGAATTGCGCTCGGCGAACCGCACGATCTTGTCCTCGATGGAGGGGCAATAACGCGGGCCGCTCCCGGCGATGGCGCCGGAATAGACCGGCGACAGCGCAATATTCTCCGCGATGATCTTATGCCCCGCGGCCGTGGTCTGCGTGATGAAACAATCGACTTGCGGGGTCGTGATCGCCTTGTTGAGAAAGGAGAAAGGCTCGGGCTCCTCGTCGCCACTTTGGCGCGTGAGCGCGCTAAAATCGATCGTGCGGCCATCGAGCCGGGGCGGCGTGCCCGTCTTCAACCGGCCCAGTGCGAAACCTAGCCGGCGCAGGGTTTGCGCGAGGGGAATCGACGGCGCATCGCCATCGCGCCCGGCGGGGCGGGTATCGGGACCGCAATGAATGAGGCCATTCAGGAAAGTCCCGGTGGTCAGGACGACCGCGGGGCAGGCGAGCCTGCGGCCATCGGCGAGATCGATCCCGGCGATTTCCCCATTCGCGACCACGAGATCGACGGCCTCGGCCTCGATGATTTCGAGCCCTTCGACGGCCTCGAGCGCGCGCTGCATCGCTTGCCGGTAAAGCTTGCGGTCCGCCTGGGCGCGCGGGCCGCGCACCGCCGGCCCCTTGGCGCGGTTGAGCACGCGGAACTGAATGCCGGCCTCGTCGGCGACCCGGCCCATCAACCCATCCAGAGCATCGATCTCGCGCACGAGATGACCCTTGCCCAAACCGCCGATCGCCGGATTGCAGGACATGACGCCAATCGTTTCCCGCCGCTGCGTCACCAGAGCGGTGCGCGCGCCCGTGCGAGCGGCCGCAGCGGCCGCCTCGCAACCGGCATGGCCGCCGCCGGCCACGACGACATCGAAGGAAAGGGAAGAGGTCATGAAGTCATTCCAAGGCTGCTTATCTAAAACTCTTTAGCTTCTCTATCATTCGATAGCCCTCATGCTGACGGCGCGCTGAAGCGGCCTCCTCAGTGTGAGGTATGGTCCAAGAGGGCTTGGCCTGCCCCCAAATGTTTCACGTGAAACAACCCGGCCTATTTACCTATGCAAAATCGCGAAAAGATGTCGCCCAAAATGTCTTCGACATCAACCGTTCCGATGAGCCGTTCGAGCGCGAAGCGAGCGGCGCGGAGATCCTCGGCGATCAATTCGACCGGCGCGGCCGGGCGTGAAACGACGCGGCTCAGCGCCGCTTCGGCGGCTTGAAACGCCTGTTGGTGGCGGGACCGCGCGAGCAGGCCCGCCGCGCCGGAATGGACGATGCCACGCGAAAACTCGGCCAAGCGGCCGATCAATTCCGGCAAATTCTCACCGGTCGCGACGCTCAGGGCGAAGACGCCGGCCGGCCGCTCCGCCGGTGCGCGCAGGTCGGCCTTGGTCAGAACCGGCCAAACCGTTCCGCCCAACTTTTCGTCCGGCAAGGTGCCGTCTTCGCTCAGCCAGAGCACGAGATCGGCATCGGCAGCGCGGGTCCGGGCCCGTTCGATCCCGATCCGCTCGATCGTATCGACGCTCTCGCGAAGACCCGCCGTATCGACCAGGGTGATGGGGCAGCCGCCGAGATCGAGATGAACCTCGATCGGATCCCGCGTGGTCCCGGCAATGGTCGAGACGATCGCCGCCTCCCGGCGGACAAGGGCATTCAGCAGGCTGGATTTGCCGGCATTGGGCGGCCCGGCAATGACGACCTGCACCCCGTCGCGTATGCGCTCGGCCGCCTTGGCTTGGCCGAGTTCATGCCGCAGACCCTTCAGGACTGGCTTCAGCAGGACCACCAATTGATCATGCAGCTTGCCCTCCAAATCGACGTCCTCCGCGAAATCAATCGCGGTCTCGACCTGCGCCGAGGCCTGGAGAAGCGCCGCGCGCCACGGCGCGGTGGCATCGCGCATCGCGCCGGACAATTGACGTTGCGCCTGACGCCGTTGCCATTGCGTCTCCGCATCGACGAGATCCGCGAGCCCCTCGATCTGCGCGAGATCGAGCTTGCCATTGAGAAAAGCACGCCGCGCGAACTCGCCGGGTTCGGCCAGCCGGACATTGGGAAGCGCGCTCAAAACGTCCAGAATGGCAGCCACCACGGCCCGGCCGCCATGAAGTTGCAATTCCACGCAATCCTCGCCCGTTTCGCTCCGGGGGGATTCGAAGAACAGGACGAGGCAACGATCCAGCACCTCCTGCGTCGAGGGATGGCGAAGCGCCACCAGATCGGCCCGGCGCGGCTCGGGCACGGAGCCCGCCAAGAGCCGGATGAGCGCCCGCGCGTCAGGCCCGGAAATCCGCACCACCGTGATGGCGGCGCGCCCGGCACCCGTTGCGACGGCATAAATTGTTTCAGCCCGCATTGATCCCGCCCGCGACACGTTCCATTGTTGTTTTATTACTGCATTGCCGCGTAACCCAAGGAATAAAATGGATACGAACGAGCTTAAAAATGCAGCAAGCCCTTATTTGCTCCAACATGCCGGGAATCCCGTGCATTGGCGAATGTGGTCCACCCAAACGCTCGACGAAGCCAAAAGATCCGGCAAGCCAATTCTTCTCTCCATCGGCTATGCCGCCTGCCATTGGTGCCACGTCATGGCCCACGAGAGTTTCGAGGACGAAACCACCGCCGCCATCATGAACAGCCTGTTCGTCAACATCAAGGTGGACCGGGAAGAGCGGCCCGATCTCGATCATATCTATATGACAGCGGTCCAGGCGTTCGGCGAGCGCGGCGGATGGCCGCTCACCATGTTCCTGACCCCCGCCGGCGAACCGTTCTGGGGCGGCACCTATTTTCCCAAGACCGCCAGCCACGGCAAACCCGCCTTCACCGCTGTCCTGCGCAAGATCGCGCAAAGCTACCATTCCGATCCCAAACGCATCGCCCAAAACAGCAGGGCCGTCATTGATCGCTTGATCCACGAAACGGCGCATGCCGGCGCCGGGCTCACGCTCGCCGAACTCGACCTCATCGCGGAACGCATCATCCCGCATATGGACAAAACCAACGGCGGCCTCGCGGGAAAGCCGAAATTTCCCAATCCGCCGGTGCTCGAATTTTTGTGGCGCGCGGCGGCGCGCGCGCGCGAGGACACCTATTCCGATGCCGTGCTCCTTACCCTGGAACGGATGAGCCTGGGCGGCATATACGACCATCTCGGCGGGGGCTTTGCCCGCTATTCCACCGACGAGCGGTGGCTCGTCCCGCATTTCGAAAAAATGCTCTACGACAATGCCCAATTGCTCGAACTTCTGGCGCTCGCCGCCGCCAAGACCGGCAACCCGCTGTTCGCGGCGCGCGCGTCCGAAACAGTCGCGTGGCTGAAGCGGGAGATGACCGGCGAGGACGGCGCCTTTTACGCCAGTCTCGATGCCGACAGCGAAGGCGCCGAGGGCAAGTTTTATGTCTGGACCGCGCAGGAAATCGAAGAGGTTCTCGGGGCGGAGGATGCCGCGCTGTTCGCCAAGGCCTATGACGTGAGCGCGGATGGCAATTGGGCGGAGCCAACCCATGGGCCGGGCGTCAACGTCTTGAACCGCCTCGACGCGCCAGCCCTCGAGGCGGCGGAGCAAGACAAGCTCCCCGCCTTGCGCGCGAAGCTCTTCGCCTGGCGGTCGCACCGGGCTCGGCCGCCCACCGACGATAAAATCCTCAGCGATTGGAATGGGTTGGTGATCGCGAGCTTGGTCCGGGCGGCCTGCTTGCTCGAGCGGCCCGAATGGATCCCGCTCGCCGCCCGCGCCTATAGCGCCATTCTGACGGAAATGACTTATCACGATGCCCACGGTCATCTGCGCCTCGCCCATAGCCGGCGCGGCGCGACCGCCGTGAAGCCAGGTCTCGCCCTCGACTATGCCGCCATGATGCGCGCGGCCCTCGCTCTCCAGGAAGTCGCGGGCCTTTTGGAGGACGATGTCCGGTCCTACCTCAAGGACGCCCGCGATTTCGCCAAGACGCTCCTCGCCTACCACCGCGATCCCGGGACCGGCCGGCTTTGCATGGCGGCCTCCGACGCCACCGATGTGATCGTCCATCTCAAGCCAACCGCCGACGACGCCATCCCCAATGCCCATGCCGTCGCGCTCGATGCCTTCGTCCGCTTGGCCGGCTTGAGCAGCGACCCGCATTGGCTGGAGGTCGCGGATCAGCTCTTCACGGCGGTTGCCGGCGCGGTGCGGGCCAATCCCACCGGCCATGCCGGGATCCTCAACGCTTGGGATCTCCGGCTGCGCGGCGCGACCGTCGTCACGGCGGGGCCCCTGCGCGAGGTGCTCACGCTCGCCGCGCTCGCCACACCCTACCTGTTGCGCAATGTGATCGATCTCTGGGAGACGACGGATCTGCCGCCGGACCATCCCGCCCAAGCGCAATTGGATGCGGCGGGCGATGGCGCCGCCTTCGTCTGCGTGGACGGCGCGTGCTCCTTGCCCATCCACAACGCCGCGGTGCTTGCGGAGCGGCTGGGATAGGGGAGAGGGAAATCTTTAGGCCATCACCGCAAACGAAAAACCGGCCACGCTCGCGCGGGCCGGTTCATGACTTTAGAGCGCGTTCCGCTTTGGTGGAATCACCAAAGCGAAGAGAATTCGCTCTCTTTATAGAGAGTTAGAGCATGTCCTCGATCGAAAAAGTCTGCAACTTTTTCGGGACATGCTCTAAAACGAAAAAAGCTTAAGCTGCGGTGGCCGCGGCGGTCTTCTTCGCGATTTCGCGCTTGATCACCCGCATCGCGGGGGAGAGCTGCTCGACGCTTGCCTTGGCGAGGAATGCATCGAGGCCACCACGATGCTCGACAGAGCGCAGGGAGGCCGCGGCGATCCGCAAATGGACCGAGCGCTCCAAGACTTCGGAGGTCAGGGTGACATTGCACAAGTTCGGCAGGAAGCGCGTGCGCGTCTTGTGATTGGAGTGGCTGACCAGATTGCCGGTCTGCACGGCTTTGCCGGTCAATTCGCAACGGCGCGACATCGTCTTACCTCGGGTATTTCATGAAAAACAGGAGAGCGCGGCTCATACTAGAGCAAGCGCCCGGGGTCAAGCGATCCCCAGCTTTTAAAACAGTTCGACGTTATCTTCTTGACTCGTTCGCACGCTCAAAACGCCCGCGCCGACAAGCATTTCATAGCAGCAGACTTTGTTGCGGCCACCATGCTTGGCGACATAAAGCGCCTCGTCGGCCCGGCCAAAGGCGTTGGAACCGGTATCCCCATGCAGGATGGCGGTGAAACCCAGGCTGATCGTGACGCGCCCGACTTGCGGAAACGCAAAATCTTCCACGGCGGCGCGGAACCGCTCGAAAGCCGATTCCGCCTCATGCGTCCCTGCGCCCGGCAAGACGACTACGAATTCCTCCCCGCCAAAGCGAAAGAGACGATCGGTATCCCGGAAGCACCGGCCCATCAGCCGCGACAATAAGACCAGCACCTCGTCGCCATAGGGATGGCCGAATTGATCGTTGATGCGCTTGAAAAAATCGATGTCGGCAACGGCCAGATGCGCGCGAACCTGCGTCGAGGATCCTTGTCCCGGACTAGAGCGCGCGTCGCGGGCAAATTCAGGCCAGGCGATCCGCTTCACCGCCTCGTCGAAGGTGCGCCGGTTCAAAAGGCCCGTCAGCTCGTCATGATCGCCATAATTAAGAATACCGACATGGTTGCCGTAGACGCGAATCAAACCCGAAATCATCCGCTCTTGGTCTGCCCCAAGTCTCTGCGATGTGTTGATTTCGATCAGGCACAAGACGTCCCGGCCGTCGGAAACTGGAAATATGTGGCGATATCCGCCCGCTTCACAAGGCGCGGACCAATTCTGCTTGGCCTTATAGCAGAGGCGAAGATCGGCGCGCGCGGCCAATAACGGCAATTCCGAGGGATCGGGCGCCATTTCCGGCGCAGCCGTTTCGCTTTCGAGAGCCGGCAGCCGGAGCCGCTCGCGGACCTTGATATCGTCGTCGCACCGGACGATGCGCCAAAATGATAAAGACGACGCGCCGGCCAACTCGAATATCGCCTTCGCGAGAGTCCGGTCCAGTTCGTCCCGATCGCGTAAATCCGCGAGAGCTGAAATATAATCAATAAAATCCGTCATGCGTCAGGGGCTAGCAAAACCTCATGTATAGAGTGTTAACTTGGCCCGCTAACGCATAGTTTCAGGGCCTTTTCCTTGCGTTCGAAGCCCTAAAACTATCTTTTTTGGATCGAAGCCCTATTTCGCCTTATCCATGAGACCGGCCGGTGGCGCGGCGGACTTCGCCGCGGGCGCCTCCGTGGCATCGGAGGGAAGCGCATGGGCTTCCGTCGAAAAGCGCTGGTCTTCGACCGTCCCGTAGACGCGCAGGACGCCGCCGGGTTGATAGACGAACAAAGCTTTCAGTTTCCGTCCGTCCGAGCAAGCTGTTTCCGGCAGTCGCAACAGACCTTTGTCGGGGTCGAGCTTATTGGCGTCGCAGGTCGCGCCCTTGCCCAGTTTCAGCTCGAATTCGGGACCGTCGGCCGCCGCCACCAAGGTGCCGGAATAGGTTTCCCCGCTGCCGGTCAAGACGCCCGAAAATATATAGACGAGCGCTTCTTCCTTGCCCGCCGCCTCGGCGGGTGCCGGCGGCGCGTTAGGCGCGGCGACGGCAGGCGGCATCGGACCTGGAAAACCTAAGAGGCACCCGGCGATCAATGCCGGCACAAGACGCTTTAAAGCCATGGACGCTCCGCCCCGATCTTTTGTTCGTAGGCTTCGACATTCCCGCTTTTTTCCAGCGTGAGACCGATGTCGTCGAGCCCGTTGAGCATACAATGCTTGCGAAACGGATCGATGTCGAATGCCAAAGTGCCGCCGTCCGGCCCCTTGATCACTTGGGTCTCGAGATCGATCGTCAGCGTCGCGTTGGAACCGCGGCTGGCGTCGTCCATCAGCTTTTCCAGATCGTCCTTGGTGACGACGATCGGCAGGACGCCGTTCTTGAAGCAATTATTGTAGAAAATATCGGCGAAGCTGGTCGAGATGACGCAACGAATGCCGAAATCGAGCAGGGCCCAGGGCGCATGTTCGCGCGAGGAGCCGCAGCCGAAATTATCCTCGGCGACCAGAATCCGCGCGCGGCGATAGGCCGGCTTATTCAGGATGAAATCGGGATTTTCCGATCCGTCGTCGTTGTAACGCATCCCCGCGAATAGGCCCTCGCCGAGCCCCGTGCGCTTGATGGTCTTGAGATACCGCGCCGGAATGATCTTGTCGGTATCGATATTGGCAATCGGGAGCGGCGCGGCGACGCCGGTGAGTGTGGTGAATTTGTCCATGAGGCGGTTTTAGCAGAATCTTCCGGCGGGGCAACGCAGGGAAGGGCTACCATTCCCCGGCCGCCCGGTCCCTCAACCGCCGGAGCCGCACGTAGAGCGCGCCGGAGCCGCCGTGGTGGCGCGCGGCCTCCTCGAAGCCAACCACCAAGGACCTGAGATCCGGCAGGTGGAGCCAGATCGGCACGGCGCGGCGGAGCACGCCGGTCTCCTCGAAATCCCCGGTCATCCGGCCCCCTTTGCCCGTGACCACGATCACCACCCGCGCGCCGTCGCGTTGCGCGCGATGCAAAAAGGCCCGGAGCGCATCATGCGCCTCGTGCTGGCGCAGCCCGTGCAGATCGATGGCGGCGTCGGCGCTCATCTGGCCGCGCGAGAGCTTCTGCTTGAGGCGCCGCTCCAAGGGCACGAGCGGCGGCGGCGTTTTCGGCGGCGCGGCATTGGGCACCGCGACGGCAGGTGCCGCCGGTGTCGCGGGCGACGGCGACGGCTTCGAGGGAATCGCCAACCGGTCCGGCAAGCGGCTGCCCGCGCGGCGCGCGACGCCGGCGGCGACGGTCAGCCACAGCTCGATCTCTTCCTCGCTCAAGCGCCGCAATCTTGGCCGCGGCGGCGATGGCGGTGGTTTCGTCACGTCCGGCTCTCCGCCTCGGGTATCCGTCTTGGTGGATTCACCAAATCGATAAGAAATCGATTTCTTTATAAGATGTTAGATCATTTTCTCAATCACAAAAGCCGGGAACTTTCGTGGGAAACGCTCTAACCCGCGCCCTTTGGCCATAGCACAAAGAGTGTTCCATTATGCCTGATAGGTCCCGCCAATCGCGCGGCCCCGGCCCCCGTACCGAAAAAAATATCGCCCCGCGCCGGGCCCACAATGGCCGTGCCGGTATCTTGCCCAATCATGACTCGCTGAAAAGGCTCGAGCGCGACCGAGCGCCAAGGCAGCGTCACGTCGAGAAAGAAGGGCAGGCCATAGGGCCAGACCGAGCGGTCGATGGCCAGCGAGCGCAGCGCGCTCAAGCTGATCCCGGCGCCGCCGATGGGACCGGCGCTTGGGGGCAGCGTATCGTCGAAGCCGAAGAAAATATAGGAGCGGTTGCGTTGCATCAGCAAAGACCCGGCCTCGCCAGGGCCTTGCCCATGCGCCCTGATCCAATCCTTCAACTGCGCCATGTCCATATCGGCGGGCGGAATTCCGAGTTCCTCGACGAGCGTGCGGCCAATCGACGTATAGGGTTGCCCGTTGCGCCCGGCATAGACGAGGCGCCGCGTCGAGCCATCTTGCAAACGCACCCGCGCCGAGCCCTGGACATGGATGAAAAACGCCTCGACGGGATCGCGCACATAGACCAGCGGCGGCGCGCTGGCGCCAAGCGCGCCGGCCTCGATGGCGGCGCGATCGGGAACAGGCGCGAGCGTCCCATCGGGCAAAAGCCGCCCGGCGGACAGGGCGGGATCGAGGCCGGGCAGCGGCTGGCCCGGTTCGCCGCCGACGAGACCGGCGGGGCGCGCGAGCAGCGGCGTGCGAAAGCCCGGCAGCGGCGTGAGCGACCCCTCGACGACCGGCTCGTAATAGCCGGTGAAAAATCCCGGCTCCAATCGCCGGGGCGTGAAGTGCGTCTCGAAAAACTGGCGCGCGCGTCCCGCGCTCAAGGGGGGAGCCAGCGCCAACGCCGCCTGGCAGACCGCTTTGAGGGCCGGTGGCGTGGGCTGGGCGGAGCGCAAGGCCGGCGCACCCCCCGCGATCGCCACGCAAGAGGCCTGAAATGCTTTCAGCGCGGCAAGATGGTCATCCCCGGCAAAACCGGGCAAAGCCGCGAAGCTCACGGGCTCGCCGGGCGGCTCCGCGGGATCAGCCCCCGCGCGCAAGATCGAAAATCCGAGAAGCCCCGCGCAAAGCAGCGCCCTCCGCAAATGTCTCGTCAATGACCCGATTCGGTCGCGACAAGCTGCCAATTCGGATCGTTCGACGTGGTGACGCGGGCGAAACTCCAGACGTCCTTGATGTCCATCGAGCGGCCGGGGTCGCCATCGACCAATTTGCCCTTGGCGTCATGCGTCGCGGTGATCATCTTCGATTCGAAGCGCACGACGATCCGCGCGTTACGCCCGCTCAAGCCGGCCTCTTCGATCCGGGCATCGTCGATCGAAACGATCGTCGTGGTGACCGTTTCGCCGCGCCTGGCGCGCTCGTTCAAAGCGGCGGCGAAACTCTCGTAGACATCCTTGGCCAGGAGGTTTTGCAGCGTTTTGCGTTCGCCGCTGGCGAAAGCCGTGACGATCGCCTCATAGGCAATCTTGGCCCCTTCGACGAAGGCGCTGGCGGAAAAGCGCGGATCGGCACTGGCGATGGCGTCCAGGCCCTGGGCCAGGGCGGACCCCTGCGCGGCATAGCCCCGCCACCGGTCGACGGCGACGACGGCGCCGCCATCCGGCCGGCGCGCAAGCGGCTCGGCGGCCCCCGGCAAGCGGACGACATTGTTGGAGGCGGCAGGATCGTTCGAAATCGGGCTGTTGCCGTTGGCGGGGGGCTGACCCCGGCCAAACAAACGATCGCCCGGCGGCTTTTCCGACCCGGTGCGTTCACCGAGCACCGACCGCAGCTTCCAGATGACGGCAAGAGCCACCAAAGCGAAGACGATCGTCACGAGGGAATCAGCGGAATGCATGGCAGGACCGTAACATTGAGGAATCCAGGCCTCCGCCGCCTTGGAAAAAGGCGGGGGAATTTCATCTAGTCATGTGGGGACGATGGACGCAACGTCCAACCTTCGGGCGCCATTACCTCGCGGCTTATTCGTCGAGTACGCTGGAGCGGACCGTGTCGAGCTCGCGGGCGAAGGATTGCAGGCGCGCCGCGATGTTCTTGTGCAACAAAACCGCGCTGTCCGGATATTCATTGAGAACCCGGAGAAACAACGGGCGCGGTATTTTCAAAAGGCTCGACGGTTCCCGAACGATCGCCGTGGCCGGACGCAACGTCTCCGTAATCAAGGCGGTGCCGCCCAGCAAGGACGGCGGCAGGACGGTCACGTTCTCCCCCTCCGCTTCCAGGGACACGGAACCGCTTCGCAAGAGATAGCCGCCATCGGCGGTCTCGCCGGCATGGAACAAGACATCGCCCGCGCGATAATCTCGAGATTCCGCCGCGAAGGCGATCAATCGCAAGGCCTCGGGCTCGAAATCGCGCAGCATCGCATTCCGCGCGAGTTTCCGGATATCGTCATCCAGGGCCATTTGAGCGCCCCCGCCTGTTGGCATAAGTCAGGAAGATGAGAAAAATCCTTTTCATGCGGAGGGGTCTCGAATTCCCCCGCCGCCGGCACAGGCTAGAGCATGTCCCGAAAAAGTTGAAGACTTTTTCGATCGAGGACATGCTCTAACTTCTTAAAAAAGAGAGCGATTTCTTATCACTTGGGTGATTCCACCCAAGTGGAAAACGCTCTAGGGAATCAGCTTATACCCGCCGGCTTCGGTCACGAGAAGCACCGCTTTGGCGGGATCGATCTCGATCTTCTGGCGCAAACGGTAAATATGCGTTTCCAGCGTATGCGTCGTCACATTGGCGTTATAGCCCCAGACTTCCCGGAGCAGGACGTCGCGCGAGACCACGGTCTGCCCGGCGCGGTAGAGATAGCGCAGGATCGCGGTCTCCTTCTCGGTCAGACGCAGCTTTTGCCCGGCATCGGCGATGAGATGTTTGGTGCCGGGCTGGAACGTATAAGGACCGATGCGGAACACCGCCTCGTCGCTGGTTTCATGCTGACGTAGATGCGCCCGCATCCGGGCGAGCAGAACCGCGAAACGAAACGGCTTGGTCACATAATCGTTCGCGCCCGATTCCAGCCCCAAGATCGTATCGGCCTCGCTATCGTGGCCGGTGAGCAGAATAATCGGACTTTTGAACCCGCTCTCGCGCAAATGCTTGACGGCGATCCGGCCATCCATATCCGGCAGACCGACGTCCATCAGGACGAGATCGGGCAGTTCCGCGCGCGAGCGCTCGATCGCGCCTTGCGCATCATGCGCCTGGACCGGCTCGAATTCGTCGTAGAGCGCGAGTTGCTCGGCCAGGGCAGCGCGCAAGTCGTCGTCGTCGTCGGCGATCAGGATTTTCCGCACCTGCATCATGGCCTCAATCTCCAGCCCCGGCCGGACGCCCCCTCCCAGCCGCCCCTGCGGACTGGAAAAGCCGGCACACGGCTTATTGACCCCATGGAAAATTGCCCCGACATTCAAGACATGGAACGCCAAGGTCCGCTCTGAGGCCGATCCAACCCGAATAGAGCCCGCGCTACCGGATCGAGGCACGCGCGGTCAATCCCACCTTAGCCTAGAACCCGGCAGATGGAATGTAGGCCCCCTTCCTCATGAAGTCCAAACATCTCCTTGCCACATTGACGTTGCGTCTCGCGAAAGGCGCGCTGGGCGAGGGCCAGACGAGGCGCGGCCATCTTCAGGCCGGTTCAATCACTTTACCGTGTGCCCTGGGCAAATCGGGGATTTCCCACCACAAGCGCGAAGGCGACAAGGCGACGCCCGCCGGGTCGTTTCGCCTGCTTTACGGCTATTACCGGCGCGATCGCGGACCAAGACCGCAAAGCGCCGTGCCGCTCATCGCGCTCCGGCCGGACCTTGGCTGGTGCGACGATCCGGAGTCCGCGCTCTACAACACGCCCCTTACCTTGCCGGCCCGCCAAAGCCACGAAGAGATGTGGCGTCAAGACGGTCTCTACGATCTCGTCCTGGTCCTGGATTACAATCTCGATCCGCGCCGGCGCGGAAAAGGCAGCGCGATTTTCCTGCATTGCGCCCGGACTGGCCTTGCCGCCTCGGATCTCAAGCCGACGCTCGGCTGCGTGGCCCTGCCTCAAGCGGTTCTGCGCCGGTTGCTGCCGAGACTCGCGCGCGGGGCGCTCGTCAAAATCGTGTAGTTCCGTGCATTCGCGAGCCCTTTATGCTAGCGTTAACCTAAATTGAGTCTCGATACGCCGCCACGGCGGAGGCACGGCCATGATCGACGCGCTCCAAAATGCAGCCCCAGCGCCGGCGCCGGCCGATAATGCCGCGCATCTTCTGATCGTCGACGACGACCGCCGTATCCGCGAATTGCTCCGCCGCTATCTCGTCGCCGGGGGCTATCGCGTGACGACGGCCGGCAATGCGGCCGAAGCAACCACTGCCATGCGCAACATGTCCTTCGATCTCATCGTGCTCGATGTCATGATGCCGGGCGAGGACGGCTTTTCCTTCGCGTCGCGCCTGCGCGGCGAGACCGGCACGGCCGCGCAAATCCCAATCCTCATGCTCACCGCCAAAACCGAATTCGAGGAGCGGGTCCTGGGCTTCGAGATCGGCGTCGACGATTACCTGGGAAAACCGTTCGAACCGCGCGAATTATCGCTGCGCATCGCCTCGATCCTGCGCCGGGCCAAGCCGCCCGAAGAGGCCGGCATTCCCGCGCAAGTTCATTTCGGCCCCTTCGTGTTCGACCTCGAACGCGGGGAACTGCGCGAGAATGGCGAGCTCGTCCGCATCACCGAGCGCGAGCGCGAAATGCTGCGCCTGCTTGCCGCCCAAACCGGGGCCACCGTCTCGCGCGAGGCCTTGTCGGGCACGGGCGGCGCGGGCAACGAGCGCACCATCGACGTCCAGGTGAACCGCTTGCGCCGCAAGATCGAACGCGACCCCGCCAACCCGCTGTATTTGCAGACCGCGCGAGGCGCCGGCTACCGGCTGCTAGTCGACCGGTAAAGCGTTGACAGGCGCCGCCCCAAATCGAATCCGACCTCTTGCGACTAAAGCTCGCGCGAGGCCTTGGCTGCCAAACTATCGGATTTTCTGTCTCCGGCCCCTCGGGGCGAGGGAAGATCGGCGAAGGTCTGTCCGCCCGCGCCTTGCCGGGTTCCCGCAACCATGCTACCCGCACCGCCGGAAAGGCGTCAGTTGGGACGCGATGGGATCAAGGACAAACCGATGGCCGAGACGAACGGGAATGGCAGCGGGCAAGGTGCTCCAGACCAGGGACAACCTTCGCTGCATGCCCTAGTGCAATTCACCAAGGATTTCTCCTTCGAGAATCCAAACGCGCCGCGCTCGCTCGGTCCGCAGGAAAAAGCGCCGAACATCTCGATCCAGGTCAATGTGAACGCCAAGCAGCTCGCCGAAAACGATTTCGAGGTCAACATCTTGCTCGAAGGCTCGGCCGGCCAGGACAGCGACACCCTATTCAAGTTCGAACTCGACTATGCCGGCGTTTTCCGCCTGACCAATATTCCGCCGGACAATATGCACCCGGTGGTCATGATCGAATGCCCGCGGCTGCTCTTCCCCTTCGCGCGGCAAATCATCGCCGAAGCCATTCGCGGCGGCGGCTTCCCCCCGCTTTATATCGACCCCATCGATTTCGCCGCGCTCTACCAGAGCCGCATGAGCGACATCGCCCGCGCGAGCGGCGCCGCGCTTTCGTAAGACGGCTTGCCGGGGCCTGATTCCAACCCGCCTGCAGGGAACGGAATCAGGCCCTAGCCAAACGTCTACCTTGGTCCCGAAAGCTCGTTCGCGTTTAATCCGCCCGCAAGTTTTCCGGGGACCTCATGATCCACTCTCTTCGTTTCACGATCCCAGTACTGCTCTGTCTCGCGTCGCAAGCGCATGCGGCGGATGAGAAATGCCTGGCCGCCATGCATGACCGGGTCCAAGCCTGCGCCACGGATTGCGTGGCCAAGGCACGAGCGGCGGTGGACCCCTCGGTCCGCGATCAGTTCATCGGCCGGGCCTGCGTGAAAAACTGCCTCAAAATCGAGATGTTTCACGGGCAGGTCTGTTCCTGAAATATCCCGCCCTTGAAACGGCCTGCGCCTACGCCTTTTCGAGCCCCACGGCCAGCGGCGCAATATATTGATACCAAATGGCTTTCGCCCCCATTTCGGCGACAAAGACGGCGTGGCGGGCAACTTCCTCGGCGCTGGCCAGCGGCGCCAGAGGCTCCGGGCGTTCGCGCCTCGGCCCGCTCGCCCCATCGCCCCAGCCCCGCGACGACGCGCCACCAAAGACGAGCGCCGTCTGCTTGCCGCCGGTCAGCTCGGCATAGACTTCGGCCAGAATTTCCGCGTCGAGCAGAGCGCCATGCTTGGTCCGGCGGCTGTTGTCGATGCCATAGCGCTGGCACAAAGCATCGAGACTGGCCGGCGCGCCGGGGTGTCTTCGCCGCGCGAGCGCCAGAGTATCGACCATCCGTTCGCTGGACAAAATGGGATAACCCAGCTTGGCCAGTTCGGCATTCATGAACTTGAAGTCGAATTCGGCATTATGCGCGACGAGCTTGGCGCCTTCGGTGAAATCGGCGAAAGCCTGCGCGATTTCGGCGAAAACCGGCTTACCCACCAGCATCGCGCTCGAAATGCCGTGCACCCGGAACGCTTCCTCCGGCATGTCCCGCTGGGGATCGATGTAATGATGAAACGTCTTGCCGGTGGGAATGCCATTCAAGAGTTCGATACAGCCGATCTCGACGACGCGATCCCCTTTGGCGGGATCGAGCCCCGTGGTTTCCGTGTCGAAAACGATTTCACGCAACGTCTTTTATTCCCTTGAAACGAGGCCTGCCAAGAGATCCCGCACCTGGCGCCTCGCGCTGTCCAAGCCTTCGCCCGTCTCGATGACGGCATTGGCGCGCCGGCGCTTCTGCGCATCCGGCATTTGCTTCGCCAATATGGCGGTAAAGCGCTCCGGCGTCATGCCGGGCCGCGCGAGAACACGGGCCTTCTGCACAGATTCCGGCGCCGAAACGAGCACGACCAGATCGGCTTCGCTCTCCGCGCCGGTCTCGAACAGCAAGGGAATGTCGAGCACGGCCACTTTTGCGCCCGCCGCCCGCGCCTGCGCGAGAAACGCCTCGCGCTCCGCGCGCACCAGCGGATGAACGATGGCCTCCAAATCGCGCATCGCTCCGGGATCGCCGAAAACCCGCGAGCCGAGGATTGCCCGGTCCACCACGCCATCCCGGACCGTACCGGGAAAGCGCGCCTCGACCAGCGGCGCCGCCCGCCCGCTGTAGAGTTGATGCACGCAAGCATCCGAATCGAAGACGGGAATCCCTTCCTCCCGGAAAAGATCCGCCGTCACGCTTTTGCCCATGCCGATCGAGCCGGTGAGCCCAAGGACGATCACCGCCGAGCCTCGAGATCCGCCTCGATATCGGCCTCGACGATAGCCCGGAGTTCCGGGGTAACCTTCGGAAGCACGCCGAACCAATGTTCGAAACCGGGCGCGGCCTGATGCAAGAGCATGCCAAGGCCGCCGACCGTGCGCAGCCCCCGTGCGGACGCCGCGCGCAAAAGCGGCGTGTCGCGCGGGACATAGACGATATCGTCGACGACCGCATGCTCCGGTAAATCGTCGATGGCGAAATCGAGCGGCGGCTGGCCACGCATCCCGGCCGACGTGGTGTTGACTAGAAAATCCGCCCGAGGCAGCGCGGCCTGCGCGCCCAAAAACCCCGAGGCTTCGCAACGGGCATCGCGGATATCGCGCACCAAGGCATCGGCCCGCTCGAGCGTCCGGTTGGCGATGATCAAGCGGCTAAACCCGCGCGTCAGCAGCGCATCGGCAATCGCCCGCGCCGCGCCGCCCGCGCCCAAGACTATCGCGAGATCCCGCCGGCGTTTATCCCAATCCGGCACGTCCTGGTCGAGTGCGCCGAGAAAACCGGCGCCGTCCGTATTATCGCCCGTCAACACATCGCCTTCGAACCACAGCGTGTTCACGGCGCCGAGCCGCTGCGCCGTGGCGGTCAATTGCCCGCAAAGAGCGGCGGCGGCTTGTTTGTGCGGAATGGTCACATTGCCGCCGGCAAAACCGGCCTGGCGAAGCCCCGCGATAAAGGCGGGAAACGCATCCGGCGGTACCGCGATTTTTTCATAACTTCCGAGAAGGCCGAGCTGTTTCAGCCAAGTGCCGTGGATCAGGGGCGAGCGGGAATGGGCGATCGGCCATCCCACGACGAAAGCTTTCGGCCCGCTCATGTCGCGACACACCCGATTTCGCGCAAGAGATGCAACAACGGCAGCATGGGAAGGCCGAGGATGGTCGAATGCGCCCCCTCGATCGATTCGAAGAGATGAATTCCGAGCCCTTCCACGGCGTAAGCGCCGACGCTCTGCAACACGCTCTCGCCCGCAAGATCAAGATAACATTCGATAACGTCCGGCGACAGCGGGCGGAATGTCAAGCGCGCATCCTCGTCGCGCTGGGCGACCACCTTGCCGTCTTGGGCCAAACAGAGAGCCGCATGTAACGTGTGCATGCGGCCCGACATGGCCGTGAGCTGCGCCTTGGCCCCCTGACGATCCCGTGGCTTGTTGAGAATGACGCCTTCGAGCGAAAGAGTCTGATCGGCGCCAAGCACCAGGCGATCGGGAAATTCCCGGCTGACCGCCACGGCCTTTTCGCGCGCGAGATGCCGGGCGATCACATCGCCACCGGCCCCCGCCTCGCGCAAGGGCGCCTCGGCCACCCGTTCGTCGATCGACGCCGTCATGGCTTCGAAGGGAATGCCGGCCGCCGCCAAAAGCGACCGGCGAGCCTGGCTCTTCGAGGCAAGAAGCAGAGGCCGCGACGCCAGCCAAATACTGGTCATGATTGCACGATGAACTTTTGCCTGTGATTCCGGTAAAGATCGATCACCGCGGCGGCGGTCTCCTCGATCGAACGGCGGGTGACGTCGATGACCGGCCAGCCCTGCTGTTCGAAGAACCGCCGGGACTGGGCTACCTCGGCCGTCACGTGAGTCCGGTCGACATAATCGGATTGCGAATCCGCATTGAGCGAGAGCAAGCGATTTTGCCGGATTTGGATGATCCGGTCCGGCGATGCGAGCAGGCCGACGACCAGCGGATTTTTGAGCGTGAAGACATTTTTCGGCAGATCGACGCCCGGCACCATCGGAATATTCGCGGTTTTAACCCCGCGATTGGCGAGATAAATGCTGGTCGGCGTTTTCGAGGTGCGGCTGACGCCGATCAGAAGGACATCGGCTTCCTCGTAATTTTCGGCATTGGCGCCATCGTCATGGACCAAGGTGAAATTCAAAGCGTCGATCCGGCGGAAATAATCGGAATTCAGCATGTGCTGGGCGCCGGGGCGCGGCGTCGATTCCGTGCCGATATAGGCCTGAAAGAAGTTGAGGATCGGCCCGAGCACCGACAAAGCCGGCGCCCCGCATTGCCGGCAGGCTTCCTCCAGACGCTGGCTATGGCTCGGATCGACCAGGGTATAAAGCACGATCCCCGGCGCGGTCTGGATTTCCAAGATCGCCTTCTCGAGCTGCGCCTCGGTTCGCACCAAGGGATAGATATGCTCGATCGAGGAGACGCCTTGATATTGCGCCGCGGCCGCCCGGCTCACCGCGATGAGCGTTTCGCCGGTAGCGTCCGAAAGAAGATGGAGATGAAAATAACTACGCTTGACCACGGTTCTCGTCTCGGCGCCGGAAGGGAAATCTTGCTGGCAGGGGAAAGCTGGGGATGCCGGTGGATAAGTCAGCCCAGAATCCTCTCGCGGTCAATGCAAGACCTAAGCCCCCGGAAACCATCAACAGGCCTCGCTTTGGCATGGACTCTATCCCAAGCCCGGTAAAGTGTTAATAACTCGTTAACCAAAACGCCCTTGGCTGGCATCGCCGGCGAAGCGCTTGAAACCCTTAACAAACTGTTAACGGCGGGATTTGCTCCCGCCGGTGTGGATAAGACTCGTAACTCGCCGGCCGATCCGGCAATTGTGCATTGGCGTGGATCGCCGTAATCCAATGCCAATAAGAAAAATCAAGAAGATCTCTTTAAAAGGATTTATTGGATTTGACCCTGGACAAGCCTTCCAAGAAACCGGCCCGGCCGAAGTTCCTCCGCGCCCTCTCGGGCGAACCGGTTTGGCCGCCGCCGCTCTGGCTGATGCGCCAAGCCGGCCGTTATCTCCCGGAATACCGGGAGATCCGGGCCAAGTCCGCCTCCTTCCTGGACTTTTGCTACGATCCCAAGTCGACCGTCGAAGCGACGCTCCAGCCGATCCGGCGCTTCGGCTTCGATGCCGCGATCCTGTTCAGTGATATTCTCGTCGTCCCCGATGCGCTGGGCCAAAAGGTGAGCTTCGAGAGCGGGGAAGGTCCGAGGCTCGATCCGGTCCACGACGAAGCCGGAATTTCGAAGCTTCGCGAGAGCATCGATCTCGATCGTCTCGCGCCTGTCTTCGAGACCGTTAGCCGTCTCAAGCAAGACCTCCCCAGGGATACGCCGCTGATCGGCTTCTGCGGGGCGCCCTGGACCGTGGCGAGCTATATGGTGGCGGGACGCGGCACGCCGGATCAGGCGCCGGCCCGGTTGTTCGCCTATCGCCATCCCATTCTGTTCCGCAAGATTATCGACAAGCTCGTGACGGCCTCGATCGATTATCTCCTCGCGCAGGTCAAAGCCGGGGTCGATGCGATCCAGATTTTCGACACTTGGGCCGGTGTCTTGCCGGCCGGGGAATTCGACCGCTGGTGCGTTTCGCCCATCGCGGCCATCGTCGCGGGCGTGAAGGCGGTCTATCCCGATATTCCCGTCATCGTCTTCGCGCGCGGCGCCGGGCCACGGTTGATCGAATTGGAGGATGCGACCGAGGCCCAGGCGATTGGCCTCGACACGTCGGTCGATCCGGAATGGGCGGCGACGTTACCCGAGACGACCGTGCTGCAAGGCAATCTCGATCCGCTCGCCTTGATCGCGGGCGGGGCAGCGCTGGAGGAAGGGGTGACCCGCATCCTCGCAGCCTTCCGTCACCGGCCGCATATTTTCAATCTCGGCCATGGCATTTTGCCCGAAACCCCGATCGCTCATGTCGAGCGCCTGGTGGACCTCGTCCGTCGGGATCAGATCTAGGAATGAAACCGCGCCGTCATTGTGAGCCCGGCGAAGCAATCCATCTTCGTGCAGGGGGCGGCCGTCATGGATTGCTTCGCTGCGCTCGCAATGACGCCGAAGACAGGCCGTGGTCACCTAGATTTGGTATAACGTCTTAGAAAGAAAGCGGTTCGCGACATGGACGCTGCTTGGTATCTCTGGCTCAAGGCCTTGCACATCATCGCCGTCGTCGCCTGGATGGCGGGGATGCTCTATCTGCCCCGGATGTTCGTTTATCACGCCGGGGTATCCAAGGGCACGCCGCAAGCCGCGCTGTTCGAGGTGATGGAATATCGCCTGCAGCGTTACATCATGCTGCCCGCGCTGCTCGTGACCTGGGCGAGCGGCCTCGCGCTGGCGATCCAGGGCGCCTGGCTCCGGGCGGGCTGGCTGCACAGCAAGCTCTTCCTCGTGCTCCTCCTGACCGGCGTGCACGGCTATCTCGCGCTCGAACGCAAACGCCTCGCCGACGGCACGAGCGAGCACGACGCCAAGTTTTTCCGCATCCTCAACGAAGTCCCGACGCTGCTGTTGATCGGGATCGTGGTATTGGTGGTGGTGAAGCCGTTTTGAAGGGGTGTTTTTTGCCTTTTCGAAAGAAGGATCGGCGGGTAGTTTGAATTTCTGTTCTGGGGTGAGAGTGGAACGGCGGCTCTGGAGTATGATGTTATAATTGTGGTCATTAGTTTAAATTGGACGCAAGCAGCCCATCCTATCTCTGCCACGTGTTGTGCCGCCGCCGATCAGGCTGAAGTCCTCTAATTATTGACACGAATTTTGGATTGACGGATGAGGCCGAGCATGCAATCGCGGCTTCGGCATTGAAACTTGTTTCAAGCGCGGTTCTCGCCTAACATCATCTACCAGCCTAGACAAAGTCAAATGTAATGACCATTTTCTAAGCGTCCTTTCATTTTAGTGTTCCAGTAACCCAAGATCAAGAGCCATGTACGAATTCAAGCAACTTTCACCGGCCGATTTCGAAGATCTCACGCGCGACCTGCTGCAAAAGCAGTGGGGAATCCACCTCGAGTCCTTCAAGAATGGCCGCGATCAGGGAATCGATCTACGGTATTCCGCCATCCACGCTCAGAATATAATCATTCAATGCAAGCATTTCGCGGGATCGACAGTTTCAAAGTTAGTTTCTGAACTCAGAAATAAAGAAGCACCGAAAGTCGCGAAGCTGGCTCCAAGCCGCTATATCTTGGTTACCTCTCTGTCGCTTAGCCCTACTGACAAGGACAAGATCAAGAGTGTTTTGAATCCCTACATCCTGACAACCCAAGATATCTTCGGCGCGGGAGAACTGAACAATCTTCTTGGGTTGCATCCCGACATCGAGACCAAACACTTCAAGCTATGGTTAAGCAGTGTGGAGTGTAAAACAGCGTGCAAAACTTTCCAGATTCCGGGGGTAAACAGCGTCCAATAGTTTCCACCCTGGGTCATGCGATCATCCGGCGTTTAAGCTGGAGAATCTGGGGTGTTGCTCATGGAT
>JBEKFQ010000023.1:0-50427 GCA_050013235.1 Beijerinckiaceae bacterium | reverse complement strand
CGCCTATATTCGACGTCAGAACGCCGATCCCACGCCCTTCATCTGGACGAAACCCGCCGAAACCATCCTCGCAAAGCTCAGGCGACTGCCTGAACCATCCGACTGACTCCGTGCACTAGCATCCGTTGGTTCGCCGCGATGCCGTCGCATATGCGAGCGTTATCGTGCCGCTTAGGCCGTCATCCGGGGGTAGATGCGCGCGGCGATCGCGACGAGGATCGCCGACGTGGCCACCAGCACGGTGCAATCGAGGCCCAATCCGAATTTGCTCTCGCCGCCCGTTAGCATCAGTGTCCGCAGGGCATCGACCTCGTAGGTCAGGGGGTTGGCGAGCGAAATCGCCTTGAGCCATCCCGGCATCAGGTCGATGGGATAGATGGCGTTGCTGGCGAAGAAGATCGGCATGGTCAACACTTGGCCGATGCCCATGAAGCGCTCCCTCGTTTTCACGATGCAGGCGATGATCAGGGAAAAGGTGGAAAACAGCGCCGAGCCGATTGCGATCAGCCCCGCGACGGCAATGAGATGGAGTGGATTGAGATCGACGGCGATGCCCAGGGCGATCGCCAACAAATAGACCACGACCGCCTGAGACAGGCCCCGTATCCCCGCGGACGCCGCCTTGCCCAGCACCAACGCGCTACGCGGCGCGGGGCTCACCATGTAGCGATGGAGCACACCGAGATCGCGCTCCCAGATCGCGGCGATGCCATAGAAGATCGCCGCGAAGAGGACGCTCTGCGCGAGAATGCCCGGCGCGAGAAAGTCGAGATAGCGGGTTTGTCCGGAGGTTAGTCCCCGGACCTGCGCCATGACCTCGCCGAAGAGGACCAGCCAGATTGCCGGCTGGACCGCCCGGGTCAAAAGTTCGGTTGGATCGTGGCGGAGCTTGCTCACCTCGGCCGCGGCCACGGCATAGGCCTGGGTGGCATATCCGGCGACCGGAGCGAGGAGGCCGCTAGAGCATGTCCCGAAAAAGTTGCAGCCTTTTTCGATCGAGGACATGATCTAACTCCTTAGTAAGAGAGCGAGTTCCTGTCGTTTTGGTGAGTCCACCAAAGCGGAACGCGCTCTAGAGCGTGTCCCGAAAAAGTTGTAGACTTTTTCGATCGAGGACATGATCTAACTCCTTAGTAAGAGAGCGAGTTCCTGTCGTTTTGGTGAGTCCACCAAAGCGGAACGCGCTCTAGCGATGCGCGATGGCGCTACGGCGTGCCTGGCGGGCATTTCCATACTCGTCTCCAATCTCGATGCGGGCGCCGGCGATGCTTATGAAAACATCGTCGAGCGTGGCATCCGGCCCGATCTCGGCCTTGAGTTCCGCCGGCGTGCCAACCTTTTCCAAACGCCCGAGATGCAGGATGCCGACGCGATCGCAGAGTGCTTCCACTTCCTCCATCACATGGGTCGTGATCAGAATGGTCGTGCCGAAACGTGTGCGCAGATCGCGGATGTGATCCCAGATCGCATTCCGGGCCACGGGGTCGAGGCCGACGGTCGGCTCGTCCATGATGAGCAGGACGGGCCGGTGCAGGGTGCTTTGCGCGATTTCCAAGCGCCGCAGCATCCCGCCGGAATAGTGTTGGGCCAGCCGGTCCGCCGATTCGCTCAGTCCGGTCATTTCCAAGGCTTCTGCAATTCTCCCGGCACGCTCCGCCAGGGGAATGAGATAGAGCCGCGCCGATAGAAGCAGGTTTTCGCGGCCCGTCAGCGATCCGTCCGCGGATAGCAGCTGCGGGACATAGCCGATGCGGGCGCGGAGAAGCCTCGCCTCGCGCCGGAGATCGCAACCCGCGACGCAGGCCTCTCCGCTCGCCGGCGGCAGAAGGGTCGTGAGCATCTTGATGAGTGTCGACTTGCCCGCACCGTTCGGGCCGATCAGGCCAAAGATCTCCCTGGGCTGGACATCGAGGTCGATTTTGTTCACGACGACACGCCCGTCGAAGGACTTGGTGAGCCCTTTGGTACGGATCATCGGAGCGGGAATGCGGCCGGCCACCTCGTCTTCTCTAGCAGACACCCGATGATATCCATCCTTAAACTACCGTACCGGAAAATCCGCTCCGGGAAGCGGCAAGTCAAGCCAAGCAAAGTCAAGTCAAGCCATGGCGGGATATGACGACGGGAACGAGGCCTGGACATTGATCCATGACAACTCGAGGGCTTTCCGTTTTGGCGATTCCGCCAAAGCGGAAAGCCCTCGAACAGGGATCATCCAATTTATAGCCGGTGTTAACCACAGCTTTCGATGTGACCTCGTTTTACCGCGATGTTTCTTGATTTCCAGCACGGAAGCCGCACCATGGGGAAGTAATGCGTGTTCCCCGTGCGGTCAAAATTGAATGCTGATCAATTCCGAGCAGAAGTTTTTCAATTTGCTGCGAGCTCTGCGTTTGCTGACACCAGAGGGCCAGCAGCCGGCTCGTATAAGCGAAAGCGACCGGGCCAAACTGACCCGTCTCATTGCGAATGGATGGCCGCCCGAGGATGCCGTCGCTTATCTCCGGGATTGCGGCGGCCGTTTGCATTAGGCGCTCATGCCTTGGGTGGCCCCCAGTGATCAGTCGCGCGTTCAAAAAATTGCGGACCATGCTCGAGACGGGCCGGTGCCGCGGCGGTGGACCCTCGCATTTATCCCGCGGCCGATAGGTCGTCTTTAACCCTTCGCTGGCATCATATAGACAAGGCGCGGGGTTGCGACGCCGGGGAGCGGGTAAATGGATGAGCGGCTTCAAGCGATGACCGAGGGTTTAGGTCCCCTGTTGATCGAGGCGCGCAATCTGATGCACCTTCAAGAAAGAGCCATAGCCTCGGGGATCCGGATCGACAGCAGCTTCGTGCGGTGCCGGATCGACGGGTGGGACCATGCGATCTCCGGCGTGCGCGAAACCTTTGCAAGCCTTGGCGCGGCGGTGAATTCTTCCGGCGTCCGGGACTAGCTTCATTCGTGGAGGATATTGTTCTTCACGAGATATTTGACCCCGCGATCGAACGACTCGTCAGTGTCGCCGCGGATGTCGACGCTATAGGCTTTTTCCGGGGTGGCCCCATTCACATCCGCGATATAGACGTTGATGTTCAAAATGAGGTTCGACACTTTCTGAATCTCGCCGGTGATGGCGATTTGCGCCCCGAGTTTCCGCGCATATCCGGTGGCGCACCCGCCGCAGGAGCGTAATGGCGCCGCTTTATCGATTTCCGCCTTGAGGGACGACACCGGGACGATGTCGTAAAGTCCGCTATCCCCAAGAAGTTTTCGCAGTTCGTCGCTCAGACGCGGCAGACGGTCCACGTCAGCCTGTGTTGGCGGGAGTTGCCCGAGATTGGCAAGCTGAAAATCGAAGACCGCTGCTTTCGGGGCCGCCTGCGCGCCCGTCACGGCGAAAAGCGCCCAAAACGCCAGTAAGAGGCGAAACTGTGGTTTTTGGACCGATTGAGAGCAGAATGCCAATTCATCCTCCATGGTTACGATTTTTGATTGTGCCATAGTTAATAGGGCGCATACAATGCCTGGCGGGCGAGCGCAAGTCAGCGATTCCGCCTGCGTCCGAGTCTCTGGAGCGGGCGGTAAAGGCGTAGCCATGATGTGAAACCGGCCGTTGAACGGTTGTCTCTCTCGTGGACGAGCGTGAAGTTTGGTTCCCTTATGTCAGCGCAACCTGAGTATGATAATTCGTTACATTGTATAACGGTTCGTTCGTGCCGTTTATCTCGTTTATTTTTGAGGCTATGGTGCATTATAAACATGGTATAATTATTATCCGATTCGTTATGTCTTGGAATCAAGAACTGATGAGCGCGCAACACCGTCCGGATTCCTTATTGCTACGTGAAGTTTACGGCTCCCTGGAGCCCGACGCCGGACTTGGCATTTGGCGCTTTATTTTCGCGACACAGGCGTTTGTTTGGTCGCAAGGCCTGAGATTGCTTTTTAACCTTAACGGTACGGAAGCTCTGAGTTTCGAGCTTTTCGAAAGCTTCATCCATCCTGACGACCGGTTGAATGGCTGCGGCATCGAGCTTTTTTTGCGCGGGCGTCATGTCATGGAGGATGAGTTCCGGATCATCCGGCGTAACGGCTCGCTCAGGTGGATATCGCATAAGGCGCAGGTTTTTTACGACGCGAACCAAAGTCCGATTTTCGCGGTTGGGATCATGCGCGACGTCACGAATCGCGTCGAAGCGCTCAAAGCCCGCGATTTGGCCCAGGCGCGCATTCGATCGGTGATGCAGACAACTCTCTGTTTTACTTGGGTTGCGACAGCGGATGGCGAAATCTCCCAGGCGCGCGGCTGGGCCGAAGTTACGGGGCAAACGGCGGAACAGAGTTCAGGTTTGGGATGGCTTGATCGTGTCCATGAAGCCGATCGCGAACGGACGCGCCGGGCCTGGCTTCATTCTCTCGAAGCAAAGACGTCCTATGCCACCAAATATCGCCTTCTGTGCCGTGATGGCGTCATGCGGTGGTTTATCGCCCGGAACGAGCCGGTTTTCGATGGCCGCGGGGCGCTGATCGAATGGTTTGGTGTTGCTTTCGATATTAGCGATCTCAAGGAGTTCGACGAGACCTTTTTCAGTAAGCTGGAGAATACGGGCCCCACCGGAGCGCTTGTCCGCTCCGCGCGGGCTTTGTTGGATTGGTCCATCAACGATCTCGCCAATAAAAGCGGCGTGTCCATTTCAAGTATAAGGCGGCTTGAATCCGGAGAAGCGAATGGCGCGCGGAACCAGACAATGGACCTGTTGATGAAAGCGTTGAGCCAGGCCGGCATCGAATTCTTTCAGGTCGACGATAAGGGAACGTTCGTCAGGCTCCGTAAGGACAAGAGCCCGCTCGCTTCTAGCATGGAGCCTTGTCACGATTCGCGAGTTTGAGACTTTTCCACAATGGCGGACTTAGCCTGAAATATAATTGATCCGAGCATTCTGAATGGTTATTCTTGTTTATTGAGGCAGTTGGTTTTGTTCCGCCCGGCGCTGATGGTTCCGTCCAGGCCGTAACCGGCCCTCTCGATTTGGCGCCGCTCTTTGCGGGAGATCAGTATGATGCCGGCCGGATCTTGTTAGGCGTGCGAGCGAGATCGGGAAAAATCATTTGACGCACTTTCTGGATTTGCATTCCCTTGCGGATATTTACGGTGCGATTGAACCGTTGGCTGGGGTCGGCGTATGTAATTATTCGTTCAAGACACGACGTTTGGTGTGGTCGCCTGGGTTCTACGCGATTTTGGGGATCGACAGCGCCTCCAATCCGGCGAGCTTTGAGCTTCTGACAAGCATGATCCACCCCGATGACCGGCTGCCGGCCGACGATGTCGATTCTTATTTGCGTGAGGTGCGCCATCTCGACCGGCGATTGCGCCTTCTTTCCGCCGATGGTGGCGTTCGCTGGGTCGCGCATCGAATCGACGTCTTTTTCGATGCCCGGCAGGAGCCGGCTTTCGCGGCCGGTATTCTCACGGACATCACCTCCTGCGTGGAAGCGGAGGAGGCGCGCGACCGGGCAGAGGCACGGCTGCGGACGTTCACCCGGGCGTCGCATTGCTTCACATGGGTGGTCAACCCCGATGGTTTTAAGCCGCCCTCGCAGGGTTGGACTAATTTGACGGGGCAAACGGCCGAGCAAAGCAGCGGTGAGGGCTGGCTCGATTGCGTTCATCCCGCCGACCGCGAACGCGTCAGACAAGCTTTCCGCGAGGCTTGGTCGGCATCGACCCCCTATGCCGCGAAATACCGGTTGATCTGCGGCGATGGGATCACGCGCTGTTTCCTCGCGCGAAGTGCGCCGGTCTTCGATGAATCCGGGGTGATCCGCGAATGGTTCGGTGTCGGAATGGACATTAGCGATGTGAATACCGCCAATGATTCATTTCACCCCGTCTTGGATTCCGACGATCCGGCGGGACCGCTGGTGAAGGCCGCGCGCGCCTTGCTGGATTGGTCCATCGAAGATTTGGCGAGCCATGGCTGCGTTTCGATTTCCAGCATTAGGCGGATCGAATCCGATCATAAAGTGGTGGTGCGGAACAGCACCGCCGAACGGCTTTTGAGCGCCCTGAAAGAGGCCGGAATCGAATTTTTTCAAACCGATGATCTCGGAACGTTCGTGCGGCTGCGTCAGAAATAAGAGGTCTCGATTTTCAAAATCGCGCCATCTCGCGCATGCCGTGTCCCGCGCCCGGCCCGGACAAAGCCGCCGCTCCGCGATTGATCGTGAACCGCGGCGCCGCCGTCGTCAGCTTCTTTGACGGTGGTCCGCCTTCGCGGGAGTCAAGACCGTGACGTTCGATGGAGCTTGACCAACCGGATTCTCTTTGTCCAGCACCAGGCTCTTATAGCGCAGGCAACTGACGCGCAGGAACGAGGCGAGGTTCGACACCTCGCCTCGATAGTCCACGATCTCGTCATAGAGTTTGGTGATGAGCTGGTTGGTGGTCAACCCATCCCGCTTGGCGATCTCGCTCAAGACATCCCAGAAGAGGTTCTCCAAGCGAATGCTCGTGACGACACCGTTGACGCGCACCGAGCGCGAGCGGCTTTCGTAAAGAATTGGGTCTGCCTTGACATAGATCTCACACATGGCAATCCTCCGGCCGTCGCAAAGCGCGCTTTTATGTCCTGATTTCAGTCCCCAGCGCCACGAGGAACTGCGCCAGCCAGGCGGGATGGGCCGGCCAGGCGGGGGCGGTCACGAGGTTGCCGTCGGTGACCGCAGCATCCAAGGGAATGTCGGCATAGATGCCGCCAGCCAATTCGACTTCCGGTCTACAGGCGGGATAGGCCGATACCTTGCGGCCCCTGATGACTCCGGCGGCAACGAGAATCTGGGCGCCGTGACAGATGGCTGCGATTGGCTTGTTTTGGGTGGCGAAGTCCCGGACCAGCGCCGTGACGTTGTCGTCAAGGCGCAGATATTCGGGCGCCCGGCCACCGGGAAGGACAAGCGCATCGTAATCGCTTGCCTGGGCGTTGAAAAAATCGGCGTTGATCGTGAAATTGTGGCCGCGCTTTTCGGTATAGGTTTGATCGCCTTCGAAGTCGTGGATTGCGGTGGCCAACTTGTCGCCGGCCACCTTGCCGGGGCACACGGTGTCGACCCTGTGGCCGACCATGAGCAACGCCTGAAACGGGACCATGATTTCGTAATCTTCGACAAAGTCGCCGGCCAGCATCAATATGCGCTTTCCTGCCATGAAACCCTCCCATATCGCGGATTTGTCCGCTTGCGCCGTCAACAGGGCGGCAAGCACATTATGTCACGAGTATTTGGGCGGCGGGTAATTACCGGCTATGTTTCTTGTCTCGAAAAACGGTCTTGCGCGCTGCCACGACCGGCAGGCTCGTTCAGCCCTGGACCGGCAAGCGTCCACGCGACCCGGAGGGTTTAGCCCAATGGGAAGCGTCAAATAAACACTTGAAATTCGATCCGCCAACACCCTGAGCGTAAGTATTTTGGCCGGCGCCGCCGGCGGGCCGGGGCCTTCGCGGCAATAAAAGACCTGATACGAAAAGATCTGGCACGCGGAAGCTTCCGCGCGCCCCCGGATTATTTTCGCCCGAACAGGAATTGCGTCGGGTTGGATTCGACGGAATGGACCAATTTGTTGACCTCGACGAGGGTTTGACGCCCGTCGGTCGCCAGGCCCTCGTATTGCTTCAACCCCGTATTGGAAAACCGGGTGAGGTTGAACAAAATTTCACGGGTCCGGGAATCCGTGTCGTCGGCGAGACGCCGAATGGACTTGGCAGCCTCGGAGACTTCCTCGAATACGCCCTTGGAATCCGTCGTCGAGAGGAAACCATTGAGGTTCGTCAGCACGGTATCGACTTTGCCCGCCGCGGTATTGAGTTTGGAGGACGTCGCCGTTAAATCGGACACGATTTGTTTGACGTCCTTCGGGTCCACGGCTTTCACGACATCATCCGTGTCGGAGGTCAGGGATTCGAGTTTCACGGTCAGCGGCTTGATGCTCCGGCCGACATCGGCGACCGCGCTCATGAAATCCTTGATGCCGTCTGAATTGGACGCGAGCGCATCGGAAAATTTCGCGACATTCTTGACCGTCGTATCGATCGAGCCGGAATTTGAATCAAGCAGCTTGTCGGCTTTTTCGATGATGTCGGACGCGCGCCCGGCGATCCTCTGGGCGGTTTGCATCAAGTCCTGGAAATCCGACCGGTCGGCGGTGAGAACGGGCGGCGTGTTCCCCACCCCCGTCAGGACCGGCGCATTGCTGCTGCCGCCGGCGAGGCCAACGGAAGCGCTGCCGGTCAGACCGGAATATTCGAGCCGTGCCTTGGTATCTGTCCGCACGGGCACGCGCGCATCGACGCTGATCAGCGCGTAGACCTGCGAGGGATCGTCCTTCATGAGATCGATCTTGTCGACTTCGCCAACCCGGACGCCGTTGAACAAAACGTAATTGCCAACCGACAAGCCGGTGACCGCGCCGTTGAAGACAACCTTGTAGCTGTGCATGCCGAGCGGTTTTTCCGCGCCGGAAAACCAGAAAACGAAGGCAAATGCTGAGATGATGACCGTCAGTGTGAACGCACCGATCAAGGCATAATTAGCTCGGGTTTCCATCGAGGACCTTGCGATTTCTTAGGGCGGGGAGAGGGGAGCGGAACCGGCGGAGTTCAAGAACCGGCACCCCCGCTGTCCATGAAAATAAGTGCGCAACCACGGATGGTTGGACGCGAGCATTGTTTCGATCGAGCCCGTGGCAATGACCTTTTTATCGGCCAATGCCGCGACCCGGTCGCAAATCGCGTAAAGGCTATCGAGATCATGGGTCACCATGAAGACCGTCAAGCCAAGCGTCTTTTGTAACGTCCCGATGAGTTCGTCGAAATCGGCGGCGCCGATCGGATCGAGGCCTGAGGTCGGCTCGTCCAAGAACAGCAATTCGGGATCGAGAGCCAAGGCGCGGGCAAGGGCGGCCCGCTTGATCATGCCGCCCGACAATTCCGAGGGCATCTTATTGGCGGCATCGGCGGGCAGGCCGACGAGCCCGATCTTCAACATGGCGAGATCGTCGGCCAAGGACGGCGATAGCCGTAAATGTTCGCGCATCGGGATCTGGACATTTTGCTTGACGGTCAGCCCGGAGAGCAGGGCGCCTTGCTGAAACATCACGCCGAAGCGCTGTTGGATCGCGCTGAACTGGGATGGGGTCAAGCGATCGAGATCGTTGCCAAATACCTCGATCCGTCCGGCGCGCTTGGCGACCAAACCGAGAATGGTGCGGGTGAGGACCGATTTCCCCACGCCCGACCCGCCGACAAAACCCAAGACTTCGCCCTTGCGGACATCGAGATCGAGTCCGTCCATGATGATTTTATCGCCGAAGCCGACGACGAGACCCCGGACGCTGATTGCCGGAGGTTCGGCAAGCGGCCGGGAAACTGCGCGGGGTGGCGCGGGGGCGAAATCAGCAACTGCGTTCGTCAGACAACCTACTCCCTAATAATGAATGCTCACGAAAAACATTGCGAACAGGCCATCGACGACAATGACCATGAAAATGGACTTTACGACGGAGGCCGTCACTTGGCGCCCCAAGGATTCCGCGGAACCTTGCGTATTCAAGCCTTCGATGGCGGCGATGAGGCCAATGATCAAGGCCATGAAAGGGGCTTTGATAAGGCCCACCGAAAGTTCTTCGAAATCAATCGCGTCTTGTAACAGATGGATAAAGGCGGAGGGGCTGATGCCGGCATAGAGCCAGCCCGCGATCAGGCCGCCGAAAATTCCGGACAAATCGGCGATGAAGGTCAGGAGCGGCAGGCTGACGATCAAGGCCAGGAGACGGGGCACGATCAAAACATCGGTCGGGCGCATGCCCATGACCTGGAGCGCGTCGATCTCCTCGCGCATTTTCATGGAGCCGATTTCCGCCGTGATCGCGGAACCGGACCGGCCGGCGATCATGATGGACGTCAACAGGACGCCGAGTTCGCGGAGGACCAAAACACCAATAAGATCAACCGTATAATTGACGGCGCCAAAGCGTTTGAGCTGGTAGATCCCTTGCTGCGCGACAATCCCGCCGACCAGAAAATTGATCAAGGCGATGATCGGGACGCTGCGAAATCCGAAGGCCTCGATATGAAAGAACAGCGATGTCCCGCGAAAACGGCTGGGATGCCGGATGACTTTCCCAAACGAGGCCATGAGCTCGCCGAGAAAGGCGACGCCAGCGAAGATATCGCGGCCGAAATCGACCATCGCGTGCCCGGTATCGGCGAGAATATCGACGATGGCCGAGCCTTTGCGCAACAGGGGAATCTCGACATCGCGCGCGCTGACCTCGTTCAGCAAAATCGTGAATTCCGGCCGGACCCGCTCAATTTGGGTCTCGATGCCCTTCGCTTTGAGATCCCGCCGCGACCGGTCGATCAGCCAAGCGCCCGCCGTATCGAGTCTTTCGATGCCGCCGAGGTCGAAGATCGCGGCCTGCCCCGCCAGCGCCGCCGGTACGAGGGCGACCCCAGTGCGCTCCAGACGAGAGGAGGCGTCGATCGTCCAGGAGCCCGCGAGCGCCAACCGGATCGACGGGCCATCGGTTTCGGCCGAGAATTGAGGAGGCTTTGACATGTCGCTCGAAATGGAGAGATCGGAAACGGGGGATTCGGCTTTACCGCCGCATCCGTTAATGGCTTACCGCGTCCAAGTTGTGGCAGCTTTTGCCATTAGTTTGAATTTTGTGCTTAATCATGAGGTGACGTTCCCCGGAATGATCCACCCCCGGACGGCCTGTGGAGCTTACCGGTCCCGTCCTTTCGTTAAGGTTACCTCATAGCATCTCTTTCTTCTTATAAAAGCATCCGATTCTTTAAAAAGAGTCATCTGGCTCTAACATCTTATTGAAGAGGGCGAGTTACCGTCGCATGGGCGATTCCATCCATGCGGGACGCGCGCCAGGGCAAAGCTTGGCGTGGGAAAGGGCAGGAAAGACCGGTCATGATCGCTCTCGAAATCACGGTCGAAACTTTTCCGATCGCTGGCCGGTTCGTCATCGCCCGCGGCGCCAAGACGCAAGCCGAGGTGGTCACGGTGACGCTCGAGAGTGCCGGCGCGCGCGGGCGAGGCGAATGCGTCCCCTATGCCCGCTACGGCGAAACGATCGCGAGCGTCGTTGCCCAAATCGAAGCGGTCCGGCCCGTTCTCGAAGCTGGAGGCGACCCCTGGCGCGTGCTGGACGTCTTGCCGCCAGGCGCCGCGCGTAACGCGGTGGACTGTGCGTTGTGGGATTTGGACGCCAAAACCACGGGCGTTCCGGCTTTCGCGCGGGCCGGTCTTCAGCGGATGGAAGCGGCGGCGACCGCCTTTACGATCTCGGTCGCCTCGCCGGCGGAAATGGCGGAGGCCGCGCGGCTTGCCAGCGCCCGGCCTCTGCTCAAGATCAAGCTTGCAGGCGAGGGCGACGAGGAGCGGCTCCGCGCGGTGCGCGCGGCGGCGCCGGCCGCGCGGTTGATCGTCGATGCCAACGAGGCTTGGGCGCCGGCCGCGCTCGAGCGCATGATGGAGGCCTGCGCGGAAGCGGGCGTGGCGCTGATCGAGCAACCGCTCCCGGCCGGAGCCGATGCGCGCCTCGCCAGCGTCGAGCGCCTCGTGCCGGTTTGCGCCGATGAAAGCATTCATGACCGGGCCGGCCTTAGCGCGCTTCGCGAGCGCTACGATGCGGTCAATATCAAGCTCGATAAGGCGGGCGGCTTGACCGAGGCTTTGGCGCTCGCCGAGGCGGCCAAGGCTCTCGGCTTCGATCTCATGGTGGGCTGTATGGTCGCGACATCGCTCGCCATGGCGCCCGCCATGCTTTTGGTGCCCCGGGCGAAATTCGTCGATCTCGATGGGCCGCTGCTGCTTGCGCGCGACCGGCCGGATGGGCTGCGTTACGACGGTTCCACCGTCCATCCCCCAGACCCCGCGCTCTGGGGCTGAGCGGCCGCGCCGTCCAACCGGCGCTTGAGGACGCCCGCCAGGACGGCGAGAGCCAAGCCGCAAACGGCCAGCCCTGCCATGACGAGATAGGCTCGCTCTCCCAAACTATCCGTCAAGACGCCCGCGGCCATGGTTGCGAGCGCCGTGGTCAGCGCGACGGCGGAAGCGAGCCAGCCTTGCATCCTGGCGCGATGATAGGGGCCGGCCAGGGAGCCCAGCAAGATGACGCTGCCCGTATAGGTCGCGGCGAAGCTTAGGGCATGCATGCCTTGCAACACTAAGAGAACGCCCGCCGGCGGATCGAAGCTCATGGCCGTCCAGCGGATCGCGGCTCCGGCAGCGCCTAGGATCAGCAAACCCGCCGCGCCGCGCTCACCCCCGGACAGCCGGCCCACCGCGACGAAAAGGACGCTTTCGCAGGCCACGCCGGACGCCCAGGCGATGCCGATGAAGCCGGGCGAGAGGCCTAAAGCCCGCCAATGCAGGGTGCCGAACGTATAGACCTCGGCGTGGCTTGCCTGAACGAGGGCGGCGGCGGCGATGCAGACGATGGCGAGCCGCAATTTGTCCGGGCTCGCGGTGAGCTTGCCGGGATCGCGCGGGTTTACCCGCGCCGGGCGGCTTTGCCGTGCGTTCCAGATCGCCGCGGCGGCGGGGAAAATGCTGATACCCACCAGAAGCCAGATGATTTGGCGTCCGGGCAGAAGCGTCACCAGGGCGCCAGACCCCAGCATGGTGATCAGCACACTGAGCGAGGCGAAAACCCTGATCCGGCCATAGTCGAGCGTGCGAAGCCCGGCATCTCGAAGGCGCCGGATTTCCGTCAATGTCAGGGCATCGGCCAGGGAAGGCATGACGCCTTGGGCCAGACCGACGGCCACGGCGCCAATGAAAACCAGGGCCGGCCCCGGCGCGAAGCTCAAGGCGGTGTAACTGAGGCATGCGGCCGTGGCCGCAAAGCCCAGGGTCCGCGCGATCCCGTGCCGGTCGGCGATCGTGGCGATCGCGGGCGTGGTCAAAATGCGCAACAGCATGGGGACCGCGACCGCCTGGGCGATCATCTTGTTCGAGAGCCCCTGCGAGGCGAGCCAAACGGTAAAATAGGGAAGGTGAATTCCCACCGCGGCAAAAAGACAGGACCACAGGATCGACAGCCTGAGCGCCGTGGCGGTCACGATCTGGCTTGTTTTTACGGCCACCACTGGGTCTCGCGATTGCTTATATTAAAGTCACGGGCCGCTTCGATCGCTCATCCCCCGATGGAATCGCCGGGGCAATGGAAATCGCTCTCTTTCGAAGAGTTGAGCATGTTTTTACGCACTAGCCGGCTCCGCTTTCGCGGAACATGCGTGAGCATGAACTTTATGACGGGGCAGCGCGTTACGGCACCAGCCCGCGGGGCGGGAATGAACGGCTTGATGCCCGTGACGGCCTTTGAAATCAAGGCCTGCGTTGAAATCAAGAGTGGCGCCGGGCTAGGAATTGCGCATGGCGGTTTTTCAACAGCCTTCGCGGCTTTGTTTCGTGATTGTCATCCAAATCACACAAGACTCTGATTAACACCCGAAAGGTCTAACCGAACCTCGGCAGGTCCAGCGTGAGCGACGATCCAGAAACCACGAAATTTCGCACGTTGTTCCTCTCGGATATTCATCTGGGAAAACGGGGTTGCCAAGCCGATCTGTTGATCGATTTCCTCAAATATCATGACGCCGAAACGTTTTATCTCGTTGGCGATATTATCGACGGTTGGCGGCTGAAGAGCGGCTGGTACTGGCCGCAATCGCATAATGACGTCGTGCAGAAATTCTTGCGTAAGGTCCGCAAGGGCGCGCGGATGATCTATCTTCCGGGTAATCACGATGAATTCATGCGCGATTACCTCGGCATGAACTTCGGCGGCGTCGATGTGATGGATAGCGCGATTCATGAAACCGCCGACGGCAAACGATTGCTGATCATTCATGGCGATCAACTGGATGTCGTGGTCAAGCACGCGCGCTGGCTCGCCTTGCTCGGCGACTGGGCTTATGAAGCCGCTCTTTACTCGAACTATTGGTTCAACCGTGTCCGCCGCGCTCTCGGCTTCCCCTATTGGTCGTTTTCGGCCTGGGCCAAGCTCAAGGTGAAGGATGCGGTGAATTTCATCGGTTCCTTTGAAAAGACCCTCGCCGACGAAGCCCGGCGGCAAGGGGCCGATGGCATCGTCTGCGGCCATATTCATCATTCGACCATTCGCGACATCGATGGAATCACTTACATAAACACGGGCGATTTCGTGGAATCCTGCACTGCTGTCGCCGAGCATTTCGACGGCCGGCTCGAGATTTTGCATTGGCAAACGATAGGTCAGGACCGTAGCATGGCTGGCGAGCCTCAAAAAAGTGTTCCCGCCTCGATTAGCGCCGCCGCTTGATGCGTATCCTGATCGCCACCGACGCCTTCCGGCCTCAAGTCAACGGAGTTGTCCGTTCGCTCGAATCCTTGGCGAAAGCAGCGCCGGAATGCGGGGCGGAGGTCACATTTCTGTCGCCCGCCGGTTTCCGGACCATTCCGCTTCCGACCTATAGCGAAATCCGGCTTGCTCTCGTGGGTCCCGGCGACGTGGCCCGGCGAATGGCGCAAGATCCGGCCGATCATATCCATATTGCGACGGAAGGGCCGGTTGGCTTTGCCGCCCGCCGGTATTGCTTGCGCAAGGGCATGTCCTTCACCACGAGTTACCACACTCGTTTTCCCGAATATATCGCGGCCCGGACACCGGTTCCGGAATGGCTCACTTATGCCGCGCTCCGGCGTTTCCATAATGCTGGCAATGGGATGATGGTCTCGACGCCGACGCTCGCGCGCGAATTGAGCGCGCGGGGATTCGAGCGTCTCATGCCCTGGTCGCGCGGGGTCGATCATCTCTTGTTCAATCCGGACCATCGCGCCGCCTGGGATTTGCCGCGGCCGATCTTCCTTTATGCAGGCCGCTTGGCGCCGGAAAAGAATGTCGAAGCCTTTTTGGCGCTTGATTTGCCGGGCTCTAAAGTCGTCGTTGGCGAAGGCCCTTCGAGCCTGTCGTTGCGCAAGGCCTATCCCCGCGCGCATTTCCTGGGCCTTCGAACGGGGGCCGAACTCGCCTCGCTTTATGCCTCGGCGGATGTCTTCGTTTTCCCCAGCAAGACCGATACGTTTGGCATGGTGTTGCTCGAGGCGATGGCGAGCGGCCTGCCCGTCGCGGCGTTTCCGGTCACCGGCCCCCTCGATGTCATCGGCGACAGCGGCGCGGGGGTGCTCAATCAAGATTTGCGGGTGGCTTGCCTCGCTGCGCTGGATATTCCGCGCGAGGCCGCTCGCGCCCATGCCATGACTTACACCTGGGCCCAGGCGACGCGGCAGTTCCTCAATAATATCCGCGAGGCCAAAGCCGCTTATGCCGGGGGACGGCGCCGCGTTCCCGCGCAGACGCCGCCGGCGGGCCAACAGGCGCCCGCCGTTTCAGCTAAAAAGAGCGGTTTTCTGAGCCAGGGACAGACGATCAAGCCCTGAGAGAATCTGAAGTCTCGGGTCTCGTGCCGCCGCGCCGGATTGCGCAACGGCCGGGATCGCGGTTTCCCGCGGCTTGGCGAGAGGTGCGGCGATGGCGGGAGCGCCGGGCTGGCTCGCTTTCGGCGCGGGTCCCGTGCGCATGAGCCCCGCGACGGCGCGCGCTTGCAGGTCCACCGCCTGACAAAATCGCTCTCCGGCGCCGGATTCCCGCATTTCCCGGCCGGTCTCCTCGAGCTGCGCCGCGATCTCCTTGATTCGCTGGATCAGCAGCCGGATCGAGGGATCCGCCGAAACTTGGGGCGGCGGCAACTGAGTCTGGCTTGCCGTAACGAGAGTTTCGAGCCGGGCCATGCCCTCCAGCAGGAGTTTGCTATCGGCGGCCCGTGTCCGGCGCGCGAATTCGGCGAGAAACCATCGCCCGCGCACGGTTTCCGTGACGGCGGCCTCGATGGATTCATAGTCGGCATCGGTCATTCCTTGGGGCGGCGGGATCGATGTCACGGAGGGCACTCAATTTCTTCGAATCATTTCTCAAATAATTTAGCAGGCCTTGGCGGCCCGGGAACGCTATTTTGGCCGTCTGGCGGATTGCCCTGGGGCTTCAAAGCATGGCAAGGCCCGCCTTTAGTGTTTTCTTTTGTTGGGGATAACCGGCCCTTTGCCGCGCCGCCCCACGCAATGGTGAGGATGGCCTATGAAGACCGATATTGAAATCGCCCGCGCCGCGACGCCCCGGCCGATCGCCGAGGTTGCCGCGCAAATCGGGATCCCGGAAGATGCCCTCGTGCCTTATGGCCGGATGATCGCCAAGGTCGAGACGAAATTCATCCAAAGCCTCGCCAAGCGCCCCAATGCCAAAAAGGGCAAGCTGATCCTGGTCACCGCGATCAACCCGACGGCGGCCGGCGAAGGCAAGACGACGACGACGGTTGGCCTTGCCGATGCGTTGCGCCAGATCGGCAAGAAATCCGCCGTGGCCCTGCGCGAACCGGCGCTTGGCCCGTGCTTCGGCGTCAAGGGCGGCGCGGCCGGCGGCGGCTTTTCGCAAGTGATCCCGATGGAGCAGATCAACCTGCATTTCACCGGCGATTTCCATGCGATCACGTCGGCGAATAATCTTCTCGCCGCCTTGATCGACAATCACATTTACCATGGCAACAGTCTCGATATCGATCCGCGCCGGGTGACCTGGGCCCGCTCGTGCGACATGAACGACCGCTCTTTGCGTCATGTCGTGATCGGCCTCGGCGGCGTCGCCAACGGCTATCTCCGCGAGACGAAATTCGACATTACGGTTGCCTCCGAGGTCATGGCCGTGTTCTGCCTGGCGACGGATTTCGCCGATCTGCAAGTTCGCTTGAAGAAGATGGTCGTCGGCCTGACCAAGGACCGCAAGCCCGTTACGGCGGAGCAGCTCCAGGCCGCCGGATCGCTCACCGTGTTGCTGCAAGACGCTTTGGAGCCGAACCTCGTTCAAACGCTGGAAGGCACGCCCGCCTTCGTTCATGGCGGTCCCTTCGCCAATATCGCTCATGGCTGTAATTCGGTCATCGCGACCAATCTGGCGCTGGATCTGGCGGATTATGTCGTGACCGAAGCCGGTTTTGGCGCCGATTTGGGCGCCGAAAAATTCTTCGACATCAAATGCCGTCAGGCGGGTCTCGAGCCGCAGGCGGCGGTCATCGTCGCGACGGTGCGGGCGCTCAAGATGCATGGCGGCGTGGCCAAGGCCGATCTTGGGAAAGAAAATCTCGAAGCCCTCCACAAGGGCATGGCGAATCTCGGCCGCCATATCGAGAACGTGAAGAAATTCGGCGTCCCGCCGATCGTCGCCATCAATGCCTTCAACAGCGATACGGATGCCGAGATCGCGTTGATCAAATCGGTTTGCCACGATGAGTTTGGCGCCGACGCGGTGCTGTGCCGCCATTGGGCGGAAGGCGGCAAGGGCGCGATCGAATTGGCCGAAAAAGTCGTGGCGATCACGGACAAAGGTCACACGCATTACAAGCCGCTGTACGAACTCGATCAGCCAATCGCCGCGAAGATGCGCACGATCGCCAAGGAGATCTACCGCGCGTCCGATATTGCGATTGAACCGAAAGCCAAAAAGGCAATCGCGGATATCGAGGCCCTGGGTTTCGGCAATCTGCCGATCTGCGTGGCCAAGACGCAATATTCCTTCTCGGCCAATGCCACCGCGCTCGGAGCGCCCACCGGGCACATCGTGCCGATCGCCGATGCAAGGCTTTCGGCGGGCGCCGGATTCGTCGTTTTGACCTGCGGTGACATCATGACCCTGCCGGGTCTGCCGGCAAGCCCGTCGGCTCACCGGATCGGCCTCGATGCCAACGGTCAGATCGAAGGGCTGTTCTAGGGCATTTCCCGCAAAAGCCGCAGGCTTTTGTGATCGATGAAATTCTCTAACTTCTTATCGCCCGGGTGAAATCATCCGGGCGATAAGCGTTTTAGGGTCGCGACGCTTCCTTCTCCCGCCGCGACGCTTCCTTCTCCCACAAGGGAGACGTTTGCGCCCAAACCTACCCCTCGATCACTCGCCCCGGCTCGACCCGGAGCACCTGCGCCCGATCGAGGGCCGGGGCGAAGGCGGTGACGTCGGCGCCTGTCATCCAGACTTGGGCGGGCATTTCGGCGAGCGTCTCGAACAGAGCGAGACGGCGCGCGGAATCGAAATGGGCGGTGATTTCGTCCAGCAGGATGAGCGGCGCGAGGCCGCTCAGCGCGGCGACGAGGCGGGCATGAGCGATCACCAGGCCCGTGAGCAGGGCTTTTTGTTCGCCGGTCGAGCAGAGGCCTGCCTCGATATTCTTGGGACCGTGCCGGACCAGGAGATCGCTGGCCTGCGGGCCGTTCAGCGTGCGCCCGGCGCTGGCGTCGCGCGCGCGATTGTCGCGCAGCATCGCGCGGTAGCGGTCCTCGGCCTCCAAGGCGGAATAGGTGGCGCAGAGTTTTTCGACGTCGCCCTCGATTCGCACATCCGCCCAGGGAAACGGCGAGGCCTCGTCCCGCCGCTCCGCGATTAACTGGCCGAGGCGCGCCACGGTCTCGGTCCGCGCGGCAGCGACCGCCACCGCCAGTTCGGCCACCTCGCGTTCTATGGCCTCCAACCAGGCGCGGTCGGCGCGGGGGCCGTCTTCCAGGACGCGGTTGCGTTGGCGCAGCGCCCGTTCCAAAGCCGCGACCCGCGTGCCGTGGCCGGCATCGACGGCGAGGACCAGCCGGTCGAGAAAGCGGCGGCGGTCTCCCGGCGGTCCGTTGAACAGGCTGTCCATGGCGGGCGTCAGCCAGACCATGCGTAAATGCGTGGCAAAGGCGCGGGCCGAGCCAACCGGTTCGCGATCCACGCGGTAGCGCCTTGTGGCGGGCTGGCCGCCCACGCCGGGCTCGTAGCCGGTACCGAACTGGATCATGCCGGAGGCTGTCTCGAGTTCGGCGGAGATGGCGAAGCCGCCGGATCCGCCCGCGCGGGCACAGGCCGCGAGTTCGGCGCGGCGCAGGCCCCGGCCCTGGGACAACAACGAGATCGCCTCGAGGAGGTTGGTCTTGCCGCTGCCGTTCTCGCCGGTCACGATCACCATTTGCCGGTGGACCAGCAGATCGAGCGCGGCATAGGAGCGGAAATCCGCCAGCACCAGGCGGCGGATCGCCACCGGCGCGCCGGGATCCCTTTGTAAAGCCGCGGCGATGTCATGACCGGTCATGCCGGTCATTATCAGCGCATGACGCGCATAGGCAATTGTCCTTCGACGCTTGTTCCCCAGATGAGTCCATGAGGCACGGCGCGCGGCGGCGGCGGAAACGGCGCGGCCTGGCGCACGGCGTCCATCGCCATGGCGTCGATGGCGGGAATTCCGCTCTTTTTCATGATTTCCATCGAAATGATGCGGCCGGTATCGTCGATGTGGAAATAGACCGCGACTTCGCCGCCCTCCTGATAGCGGTCCAGGCGCGGCAGATTCTTGACCTTTTGCATGATCAGGCCTTGGACGATGGCGAGATAGCGCACATCCTCCGTCCCGCCATAGACCGGCGCCTTCGGGGTTGGCGCCGCGAAGCTGAAATTCTGCAAATTGGACAGGCCCGCGAGTTGCCGCACCGCATCCGTCGTGGCCGGCTTTTTAGGCTTTGGCGGCGTCTTGGAATCCTTGGCGTCGGTTTTCTTCTTTGGCTGCGTGGCTTTGTCGAGCGCCTCGGCATCCGGCTTGTCTTCCTCCGGCTTGGCGGTGGCCTCTTGCGGCTTATCGGGCGAGGCCTGATCTTTTGGCGTCGAGGCTTCCTTGGCCGGTTCGGGGCGGCCGTCGCGCGGCGGCGTGGCTGCTTTCGGCGCCTCGGTCTTCTGCTGAGTCTGCTTGGTGTCGACCGTCTGCTCGTTGGGTGCGCGCGGCGCGCTATAGGCGGGCTTCTCGATCTCTTCCTTGGGCTTGGGCGGCTCCGGCTTTTTCTCCGGCGGCTTCGGCGGCGGGGGCTTGAGCTGGTCCGGCGGCGGCTCGACCACGACTTCGATGGGGGTCTCCTCGAGTTGCGAGGTCTGCATCGTGGCTTTGCTGTCGCGATAGAGGAAATAGACCAGCGCGGCGACGTGGACCAGCAGGACCAGGAGCAGGATCGGGACGAAGAGCTTGTGGTTCCTTAGCGCGCGCGGATCCCACGCGAAAAGACGGTCGTCTGCGCGCGCGATCAGGATCGGGTCGTCGAGGGGCGGGGCGCCGGTCATATCGGACGTGTCACATCATGTTTTTCAAAGGCGTTTCAAGGAAAAATGATACCCTGCGGCAAGCCGGTATGCGGTTTTGAAGAACGTCAATCAATCCCATCCAAGCGTTTCGTCACGAGGCATCCGCGATGAGCCTGGCAATTTCGAGGCAAGATCCGTGACGGACGCGATTCGAGGCGAGACCGTGACCGTGGTGCGGCCGCTCGCGCCGGGCGACATCGAGGCCTTGGCCACGCTTTGGGTCCGCTCCTGGCAAGAAACCATGCCGGCCGTGGATTTCGAGGCGCGGCGCGGGTGGATCGCGGCGTTTTTAGGCGGCGAGGGGTTGTCCACCTTGGTGGCGGAGGCGGAAGCGCTGCAAGGTTTCGTCACGCTCGAGCCCGCGCGCGCTTATCTGCATCAGCTCGTGGTGTCGCCTGAGGCGAAGGGCAGGGGCGTCGCCGTGGCGCTTCTCGACGCCGCCAAGGCTTTGGCGCCGGATGGGCTGGCGCTCGACGTCAATCAGGCCAACGCGCGCGCCGTGCGGTTTTACGAACGCGAGGGGTTTGTGAGGGTTGGGGAGGGGGTGAACGAGGCGTCGGGGTTGGCGACGTGGCGGATGGTGTGGGCGGGGCGGACGAGGCACGGCGCGGCCGCGCCAGCTCCGTGATGCCGCTCATTCAAGTTTATCGGCGCCTTGTGCCAAATCCCTTAAATTGCGGCTGAGGGGAAAGCCATAGCCGTCGCCAAGTTGCTCCCAAACGAGACGCCCTTCTTTATGAAAGTCCGACGTATATAGATGTACAGCAATCATATTAAAGCAGAGCTGGAGCGCTTGCACTGAATCAACGCCGTATGCTTTGCCATTATGCGGCTCTGAGGGCCAGTCTATAATGAACTGGCAGGAAAAACTACGTTCCGTCTGTAACGCAGGCTCATAAACTTTAATATTTACCGGTGTTTTTGATTGTTTAGATATAATGTAAAGCATTCTCTCGAGGAAAGGCATGGGGTCTCCTTAAAATTTTAGTGTAAAACTTGGGTTCCTCTCTGCTGGCGACGTGGCGAATGGTGTGGGAGCGGATTCCCATTGCGTGAAGCGCACCAGCCCCCTCCACCATGCTTCGCATGGTCCCCCTCCCCCGCTGCGCGGAGGAGGATTTTGCCGCGGCTCTATCCTCCCACGCGAAGCGGGGGAGGGGGACCGCCGGAGGCGGTGGAGGGGGCTGCCGCTGTTTCTATCTTTCCAAAAAGTCCCCGCCCCCTACTTCTTCCCCAGCTTCAAATCCCGCTTCGCCAGCGTCCGCAGCCGTAGCGCGTTGAGCTTGATGAAGCCGGCGGCATCGCGGTGGTCGTAGGCGACGGCGCCTTCCTCGAAGGTGACGAGATCCTGATCGTAGAGCGAGTTGGGCGACGAGCGGCCAACCAGCACGGCCGAGCCCTTGTAGAGCTTGATCCGCACTTGTCCCGAGACATAGGCCTGGCTCTTGTCGATCAAGGCTTGCAGCATTTCGCGCTCGGGGCTGAACCAGAAGCCGTTGTAGATAAGCTCGGCATATTTCGGCATCAGCTCGTCCTTGAGATGGGCCGCGCCGCGATCGAGCGTGATCGATTCGATGCCGCGATGGGCGACCGCCAGGATCGTACCGCCGGGCGTCTCGTACATGCCGCGCGATTTCATGCCGACGAAGCGGTTTTCGACGAGATCGAGCCGGCCGATGCCATTGGCGCGGCCGAGTTCGTTGAGCTTGGCGAGCAGCGTCGCGGGCGAGAGCGGATCACCGTCGATGGCGACGGGGTCGCCGTGCTCGAAATCGATCGTGATATAGGTCGCCTTGTCGGGCGCCTCCTCGGCCGAGAGCGTGCGGCTATAGACGTAATCCGGCACTTCTTCCGCCGGGTCTTCGAGCACCTTGCCCTCGGACGAGGCGTGCAGCAGATTGGCATCGACCGAGAACGGCGCCTCGCCGCGCTTGTCCTTGGCGATCGGGATTTGGTTCTTCTCGGCGAAATCGAGCAGGGCGGTGCGCGAGGTCAGATCCCACTCCCGCCAGGGCGCGATGACTTTGATGTCAGGCTCCAGCGCGTAATAGGCGAGCTCGAACCGGACCTGATCGTTGCCCTTGCCGGTCGCGCCGTGGGAGACGGCATCGGCGCCTACCTTGCGGGCGATCTCGATCTGCTTTTTCGAGATGAGCGGCCGGGCGATGGAGGTGCCGAGGAGATAAAGCCCCTCGTATTGGGCATTGGCGCGGAACATCGGGAAGACGTAATCGCGGACGAATTCCTCGCGCAGATCCTCGACGAAGATATGTTCGGGCTTGATGCCGAGCAGGAGGGCCTTGTCGCGCGCCGGCCCCAGCTCCTCGCCCTGACCGAGATCGGCGGTAAAGGTCACGACCTCGCAGCCATAGGTGGTTTGTAGCCATTTCAGGATGATCGACGTATCGAGACCGCCGGAATAAGCGAGAACGACGCGTTTGACATGATCTTGGGCAGAAGCGGTCATCTTGAGCTCATCGGTTGGGGCGGGGCGAATATTTCACCCCGGTCCATAGTGGCGCGCCGCCGCGATGACAAGCATAAGACGCGGATCGGGTCGCGCCCCCTTCCGGCCGCGCGGCCAATCGGTTAAACCAAGAGCGCGTTCCGATTTGGTGGAATCACCAAGGCGATAGGAACTCGCTCTCTTTATAAGGAGTTAGAGCATGTCCTCGATCGAAAAAGTCTGCAACTTTTTCGGGACATGCTCTAAACCATGTTGAGCCCGGAAGAAATCGAACGTTACAGCAGGCACATCGTGCTGCACGGTGTCGGCGGCCCCGGCCAGACCAAGCTGCAAAAGGCGCGCGTGCTGGTGGTGGGCGCGGGCGGTCTCGGCGCGCCGCTGCTGCAATATCTCGCCGCGGCAGGGGTGGGCACCCTGGGCATCGCCGATGACGACATCGTGTCGCTGTCCAATCTTCAGCGCCAAGTGATCCATGGCACGCCCGATGTCGGGCGGCTGAAGATTGAGAGTGCCGCCACGGCCATTCGCCGGCTCAATCCGCATGTCGCCGTGGAGGCCCATGCCCTCCGCGTCACGGCGGAAAATGCCCGCGATCTCGTGCGGTCCTACGACATTATCGCCGACGGGTCGGATAATTTCGCCACCCGCTATGCTCTCTCCGATGCGTGTTTCCACGAGCGCCGGCCCTTGGTGACGGCGGCCGTGGGCGCATTCGACGCCTCGCTGACCACATTGCGTCCCTACGAGCGCGCGGCCAGTGGGGCGCCCAATCCAACCTATCGCTGCCTGTTTCCGGCGCCGCCGCCGGAGGGTAGCGTGCCCGCCTGCAGCGAGGCCGGCGTGCTCGGCGCTCTGACCGGCATCGCCGGATCGATGATGGCTTTGGAGGTGATCCGCGAGATCGTCGGCTTCGGCGAGGGATTGGTGGGCCGGCTGCTGCTCATCGACGCCATGTCGATGCGGTTTGAAACCTTGTCCTATGGCTGGGACCCCGATAATTCTTTGAACGGCGCGCGGTTGACTCCGTGAGGCTAGGCGCGTTCTCTCCCCCAAACGGCAGCCGGCCGGCGCCGGCCGCGACATCGAAGGCGATGACCTCCGCAGCCTGAAAGCCCATATCGTCCCCATGACCGATACCTCCCAACCCGAGACCACGCCCTTCGAGACGCCCGCCAAGCCACGGCCTAAGCTCCGGACACTCCAACCGATTTTGCCCTATGCGATGCGCTACAAGGGGCGGATTTCCGCTGCCTTGGTGGCGCTGACGGTTGCCTCGGCCGCCACTCTGGCGGTCCCCATGGCGATCCGCCGCATCGTCGATTTCGGCTTTTCGTCCGCGGGCTCGGGGGTTATCAATACGTATTTCCTGGGTATGTTGGCCGTCGTCGTGGTTTTGGCCTTGGCCTCCGGCGCGCGTTATTATGTCGTGATGACGCTGGGCGAGCGGATCGTCGCGGATCTGCGCGCCGACGTATTCCAACATCTCTGCCGTCTCGACGCGGTGTTTTACGACACGTCGCGCATCGGCGAATTGGTTTCGCGGCTCACCGCCGATACCACCCAGATGAAATCGGCTTTCGGAGCTTCCGCCTCGCTCGCTCTGCGCAATCTCTTTTTGTTCGCCGGCGCGATTGGCTTGATGGTCTATACGAGCCCCAAGCTTTCGGCCTTCGTGCTTCTCTTGATCCCCGTGATCGTTCTGCCGCTGGTGGCGTCGGGCCGCTTGGTGAAGGCGCGTTCGCGGGCGGCGCAGGATACTTTGGCGGAAGCCAGCGCTTATGCCGCCGAGAGCTTGGGGGCGGTTCGCACCATGCAATCCTATAATGCGCAGGACTCGACCGCCGCGCGTTATTCCGATGCCGTCGAAGGTTCCTACGAGGCGGCGCGCAACGCCACGGCGGCCCGGGGCGTGCTGACGGCCGTCATCATCATGCTGATTTTCTCCAGCATCGTCGGCGTGCTCTGGCTCGGCGCGCAGGATGTGCTGCAAGGGCGGATGACAGGCGGGTCTTTGTCCCAATTCGTACTTTATGCCGTGCTCGGCGCGTCGTCGCTCGGGCAATTGAGCGAAGTCTGGAACGAGATCACCACCGCTGCCGGCGCGGCCGGGCGCATCGGGGAATTGCTGGCGGTGAAGCCCTTGATCGTGGCGCCCGCCGTCGTTACCGCCTTGCCGGCGGCCCCGCGCGGCGCGCTCGCTTTCGAAAGCGTCAGCTTTGCCTATCCCACACGGGGCGAAGAACGCGCCTTGCACGATCTTTCGTTCAAGGTCGAGCCGGGCGAGACGGTGGCGATCGTCGGCCCCTCGGGTGGCGGAAAAACCACTTTGTTCCAGCTCTTGCTGCGCTTTTACGATCCGCAAACCGGGCGGATTCTCTATGACGGGATCGACATCAAGGCGCTCGATCCCGCCGATCTGCGCCACCACATCAAGAGCGTGCCGCAAGATCCCGTGATCTTCGGCGCCAGCGTCGCCGACAACATCCGTTATGGCATGCCGCAGGCGAGCGACGACGATGTGCGCCGCGCCGCGAGCCAGGCGGCGGCGGACGAGTTCATCCGTCTCTTGCCGCAGGGCTACGACACCCCGCTCGGCGAGCGCGGCGTCACGCTTTCCGGCGGCCAGCGCCAGCGCCTCGCCATCGCCCGCGCGATTTTGGAAAGCGCGCCCGTGCTGCTGCTCGACGAAGCCACTTCGGCGCTCGATGCCGAAAACGAAATTTTGGTGCAGGGCGCGCTGGAAAAGCTGATGGCGACGCGCACGACGCTGGTCATCGCCCATCGCCTCGCCACGGTGCTGAAAGCGGACCGGATTTTGGTGATCGATGCCGGCCGGATTGTGGAAGAAGGCACGCACCGGAGTCTGGTGGCGAAGGATGGGCTCTATGCCCGGCTCGCACGCTTGCAATTCGAGACCGGGGCCGAAGGGTTTCGCGAGGGGCGTGACGCGGCCGAGTGAGGTAGGCGCCGTCCTTGCGAGCGAGGCGAAGCAGTCCAGGGCTGTGCGCTGGAGGGTGGATTCCGATCAATCCGGCGGCATCAGCAGTTTGCGCTTTTGCGTGGATGCGGCTTTTTCTTGCAGCTCCTTGTTGGCGAAGATTTCGTCAATCCTTGCTTTCATGTCCTCCGGAGCATCGGGGTGCTCAAAAACCGTCCGGAACAAAGGTTCGATGTCCTTGTTCTCAAAATGTTTGTAGAACACGTCCGTAAAGTTGATGCCGGGGTCGATGGCGAGATATAATTCCATCTGTGTCACGAGGCCACGCCGGTTGAGTGCGATGAGTTCCCGCATGAAACGAATATAATCGGTTAGCGCCAATTCGTGCATGGATAGAATGGCAATCTGCCGTTGCTGGCGGATTTGGCCGCCCTTGGCGAGAAATTCGAGGCAATCGTCGAGGTTTTTCACGCCTTCGTTCGAGAGATCGTCGAATGGTTTGAAGCCAAGCAAGGTATAATCCGCCACCACACGATTTTCGGCCGCGTCGATGGCGGCAATTTTGCCGGCATAAGTGGCGGGGTAACCGGCGGTTTGAGGATTTTCGGATGGCAGGGCGAGCCATCTCACATCTTCGTCACAACATTCCCGCTTGTATTGAATCGCGTCGTCCAAGGCTTTTCCCGACAGCATGTCGTCGATATGTGTTTTATATTCCGCGCTTGTGTCGGGGAGAGACTTGATCGATTCGAGGAGTTCCCGAACGGTTTTGTCCTGATAGTTTATGAGAAGCGTATCGTTGCAATCATAGGGTGGAGAAGCAATAAGTTGGAGTTGATGCGCAGCTATCAAGCCTCTCTGGGCGAGACTGATGGCGCCTCGCACAAACCGGACATAATCCGCCAAATCCAAATTATCCATGGTGACGATGGCAAAGTCTTTGTCTTCGCCATCGTGGCCTGGATCGGCGAGATAGCGAAGACAATCGTCGATATTTTGGCGCGCTTCGGCGGATAGAATCTTGTAGCTATGGGCTGATGGAATCGCTTCTAGATCCATGAGGCCGCGCAGTTCATCGTGAAGGACACTCATCTTTTCCGTAAACGTCATTTTTTCCCAACCGTTCGGGGCCGCCGCGAAACTTGAGACGGGCCAGAACGGGCTAAGGCTGGCCGCAACGAGAATAGCCGCCGGCAAGCGAGCAAAACCGAAACGGGTCACGGGGTCCATCTCCTATAGACTTTTGGGCCCGCCACAGTTCTTAGGGGGCCTAGATTGTCGGGTTCCGGAATTTGTTCGATGATTCCATTGCGATGGTTTGAATCGCCGGTCCCTATTACAGTATGGTTTGGTCCGACAATCATGACATGGCCGGTTGCGTCCGCATAGTTTAAGGGTTGTGCAACGACGTCTCCCGCTTCCGGCTCTTCGTTGGGGCCTAAGACTCGCCATCCCGGTATCACATGACCCGCGTCTGCCCATTCTCCAGCAGACGGCGGATATGGGTGTAGAGACCAAAGTTCATGATAGTGTAATCCAGGACTTGCGCCTGCTTCGGTTAGCATATCGTAGACGAAGAGATTGCATTTGTTTGCAGCTGTTCCCCATCGTCCGTGATCTACTCCGCCTTCCCATTCCAACGAACCGACGTGGCTTGCGGCGTTTTTGGCGATGCGAGCTCGTACCTCTTCCGGTGAAGAGTTGGCGGCTGGTGCGCCCGCCGTACTGACTGGAATAATGAGACTTTGCGTGGTTTCGTCCCGGCCAACGCTCTCTTCGGCGTTGCGCGCGTTCTCGCGCTCTGGCTGCGCGGATTGCGATGGGTGCCGGAACGCGGGCGTCACCGTCGCGGCATCCCCTTGCTGCCCAGATGAATACTCCCCGCTCGGTTTCCCGCTCCCGGCGGGAACGCGGGGCTGTCCCGGAAATTTCAGCAGCGCAATTTGGGATTTTTCAAAACCCAACTCCTGCATCAGCAGAGCGGGAGAAAATCCGGCGAAGAGAAATTGTTCGGCGGTAAACAGGTGGAAGGCGTCGTCCGGGCCGTCGAGGCGCGGGAGGCGCGCGAAAGCGAGATGGAAATTGGCCTGGACCTTGTTGCCGCGCCGCCATTGCGCGGCCGCCGCCTGGAAATGCCTGGTCAAGCCTGGCGGAATACGCCGGGTGGTGGCCGCGACGAGCGCAATGATGCGGTCGTGATCGCCATCGACAATCAGCGCGGGAATGCCCGAGGGGTCTGCCCGCATCCGCGCGAGAACAGTTCCGGCGCCCCAAACGACGCCTTCGTCCGTGAAAGCAATAGCGGGATAAAAAGGGCGCGACGCCCGCCGCATTTTCCAATATTTTGCTAAATTATGAATCATCCGCATCCATCCAATATCTGGAATTACTGGATGCGCAGTATGGATTATAAATGTAATTAGTATAGATAGGCCACCAAGAGCCATCTATACCTGTTGTATTCCTATTGATGTAAGTTTATGCAAAACATACCGGGCGCGAAGGCGCGGAAAAACCCATTGATCGCTTGGTCCGCGACTACGCCGCGAGGCCGCCGGCAGGCGATGCATCTGACATTCTTGGCTTCGTTTTACGCAACGAACTTTCGGGATAGCTCTGCCCGCGACCGGATGGTCCTCCGCTACCGCGTCGGAACCGGCGTCCCGCTGCGGTAGTCGTAGAACCCGCGCTGCGTCTTGCGGCCGAGCCAGCCGGCCTCGACATATTTCACCAGGAGCGGGCAGGGCCGGTATTTCGAATCCGCGAGGCCCTCGTGCAGCACCTGCATGACCGAGAGCAGGGTGTCGAGGCCGATGAAATCGGCGAGTTGCAGCGGTCCCATGGGGTGGTTGGCCCCTAGCCGCATGGCGGTATCGATCGATTCCACCGAGCCGACGCCCTCGTAGAGCGTGTAGATCGCCTCGTTGATCATCGGCAGCAGGATGCGGTTGACGATGAAGGCGGGGAAATCTTCCGAAACGGTCGCCGTCTTGCCGAGCCGTGCGATCAAGGCCTTGGCGGCCTCGAAGGTCACATCCTCGGTCGCAATGCCCCGGATCAGCTCGACGAGCTGCATCTTGTAGACCGGGTTCATGAAATGGATGCCGATGAAGCGCTCGGGACGGTCGGTGACCGAGGCGAGCCGCGTGATCGAAATCGACGACGTGTTGGAGGCGAGCATGGCTTCGGGCTTCAAAAACGTGCAGAGCCCCGAGAAAATCTTGCGCTTGATCTCTTCGTTTTCCGAAGCCGCTTCGATCACGAGATCGCAATCGGCGAAATCCGCATAGCTCGGCGCGGGCTTGATGCGGGCCAGGGCGGCCACGCTCGCCTCTTCGTCCAGTTGCTTTTTCTCGACCAGCTTGCCGAGCGCGCTGGCAATCCCGTCGATGCCGTGCTTGATCCGCTCGTCGTTGATGTCGTTGACGAAGACATCGATCCCCGCGAGCGCGCAGACCTGGGCAATGCCCGCTCCCATCTGACCCGCGCCGACAACGCCGACTTTTTCGATACTCATGGGTTTCACCCGCTTCGATTGGTTTTCTTGCGCGCCGAGTTCTTCTGGACCCCGGAAGCGCTGCCGCCTTGTCATAGCTGGAATATTGTAGCGCACAAAAGCTCTAAAAGAGTTTAGCAGCCTTCGCGCGCCCCTTTTTCAGGCCAGATTATATCTGGCTCAACCCTTTTTGTTCAACGCCTCGGTCAAGGCGGGAACAATCGTGAAGAGATCGCCGACGAGACCATAATCCGCGACCTGGAAAATGGGGGCTTCCTCGTCTTTGTTGATGGCGACGATGACTTTGGAATCCTTCATCCCGGCGAGATGCTGGATCGCTCCGGAAATGCCCACCGCGATGTAGAGATCGGGCGCGACGACTTTTCCGGTTTGGCCGACCTGCCAATCGTTGGGCGCGTAGCCCGCATCGACCGCCGCGCGCGACGCGCCGACGGCGGCCCCCAAGGCATCGGCCAGCGGAATGATGACGGCGGCGAAATTCTCCGCCGAGCCCGCCGCCCGCCCGCCCGAGACGATGATTTTGGCGCCGCTGAGCTCCGGCCGCGCGGAATGGGCGAGCGCCTCCTCCTTGAACAGCGAAAGCTCCGTGCCGGCGATAGCCGCTGAGACCGGCTCGATGGGCGCGGCGCCGGCGCCCTTTGGCGTGGCTGGGAACGAGGCCGTGCGCACCGTGACGACCTTGAGCGGGTCCTTGGATTGCACGGTCTGGATCGCATTACCGGCATAAATGGGACGCTCGAACGTATCGGGCGCGACGACTTTGATGATATCCGAGATCTGCATCACATCGAGCAGGGCGGCGGCGCGCGGCAAGGCGTTTTTCGCCGAGGCCGTGGAGGCCCCGACGATCGCGCCATATCCGGGTGCCAAAGCCACGAGCAAAGCGGCCAAGGGTTCGGCGAGGCCATGGGCGAGCGACGCATCGTCCGCCACCAGCACTTTCTCGACACCCGCGAGGCTCGCGGCGGTTGCCGCCGCCTCGGCGAGGTTTTGGCCCGCGACGAGAATATGCACGGGCGCGCCGAGCGCGAGCGCGGCGGTGAGCGCCTTGGCCGTGACATCGCCGAAGGCGCCGTTTTGAATTTCCGCGAGGAGAAGAGTGGTCATGACAGCATGCCTGCTTCGTTCTTGAGCTTGCCGATGAGTTCCTTGACGCTCGCCACTTTGATCCCGGCCTTGCGGGTGGGCGGCTCTTTCGTATCGAGCACGGCGAGGCGGGGGGTTAGATCGACGCCGAGATCCTCCGGCGTGGTTTCCGCGATGAGCTTCTTCTTCGCCTTCATGATGTTGGGCAGCGAAGCATAACGCGGCTCGTTCAGCCGGAGATCGGTGGTGACGATGGCAGGCAGTTTGAGGCTGACCGTCTGCGAGCCGCCATCGACCTCGCGGGTGATCTCGGCGTTGCCGCCGTCGATAACCAGCTTGGAGGCAAAAGTGCCTTGGCCCCAGCCGAGCAGAGCCGCGAGCATCTGGCCGGTCTGGTTGCTGTCGTCGTCGATGGCTTGCTTGCCCAAGATGACGAGGCCGGGGGCCTCTTGCGCCACGATGGCTTTCAGGATTTTGGCGACCGCCAGCGGCTCGACCGGCGCGTCGGTCTTGACGAGAATGCCGCGATCGGCCCCCATCGCCAGCCCGTTGCGGATCGTTTCGGTGGCCTGCTGCGGGCCGATCGAGACGACGATCACCTCGCTAGCCTTGCCCGCTTCCCGCTGACGCAGCGCCTCTTCGACGGCGATCTCGTCGAACGGATTCATCGACATTTTGACGTTGGCGAGTTCGACGCCCGACCCATCCGGCTTGACACGGATTTTGACGTTATAGTCGACGACGCGTTTGACCGGGACCAGGATTTTCAAGGGCAATGCCTCCACAAAGGCCGCAGGGCGGCGCTCTATGCCGGGATCTGGTAGTGACGCGCGCGAGCCGAGTCAACGTGGGGAATGTAGATTTCCTTAATGGGGCGTTGGTTTCCCTATGCGTTAGGGGAGCGGGACTGGTCGAACGAGGGAGTGCCCTCACGTGCGAGACGTCACCCGGCCCTTGTTGGCCTGGTTCCAGGCCTGGAAAGCCGCGAGCACGCCGGCGAAGAAACGTGGCGGCAGGAAGCCGTAATCGTAACGATCCGAGCCGGGTATTTTGCGGAGATCGTAGCCCGGCCAATCGAATTCGTTGCCTTCACTGACGACGATCCACGAGCGGGCCTCGTCGAGCCCGAGATGGCGTTTGACCGGCGCGGGAATTTCAATCGCGGAGGCGGGATCTTTTGGCGCGCTATGCGTGATTGGCAGAACGATGACGGTGGTTTCATGATCGGCCGCGCGTTCAATGGCGAGCACGATCACGCTGGGGCGATCCTTGCGCCCTTCATCCTGTCCGGTCCTGTGTTCGCTGTGCCACAAATACGCGTAGGAAATGACAAGGCCCGCTTCGGGCGTAGGGATCGGCACGAGCCCCGTTACTTCGGTTCGAGCATGGCGTCGAGATGCGCATGCCTGTCGTCCATGCGTGACGCGGCGATAGCTGCCACTTTGTCATCGGAGAGTTCCTCAGTCGCGAAGCTGCGGCGATGCTGTTTGAAGCGGCGGAATTCTTCATATTCGTCAGGGGCGATGAAATAGCCGGTGATCGATCCGTGGCTCGAGACGGCGACCGCCTCGCGTTGCGCGAGCATGCGATAGCGTCCGAAATTCCGGGTGAATTCCGAAGCCGGGACGGTGCCGGTCATATCCAAGTATCCTTTTTTGCTGGCTCCAATATGCGTATTTTAAGTGAAAAGCGCAAGTCGCGCATTTCCCGCATGCGTAACACACATCCTATCGAAACTTCCCCGGCACCCAGAGCACATCCCCCTCCGCCTTGTGGTTGACATAGCGCGCCGCGACGAACAGAAAGTCCGACAGGCGGTTCAGATATTTGAGCGCCGGTTCGCCCACCGGCTCGGCGGGATCGGCCATCAAGGCGACGAGCAGGCGCTCGGCGCGGCGCGCGATGGTGCGGGCGAGATGGAGATGAGCGGAGGCGGGCGTTCCCGCCGGCAGTACGAAGGAGCGGAGCGGCGCGAGTTCCGCGTTCAGCCGGTCGATATCGGCCTCTAGTCTTGCGACTTGCGGCTCGACGATGCGCAAGGGCTCGTAGCCCAAGGGCTCGCCGCGATCGGGCGTGCAGAGATCGGCGCCGAGGTCGAACAGATCGTTTTGGATCCGCAGTAGCATGGCATCGAGTTCCGCCAGCGCGGGATCGGCCGATGTCGCGAGGCGCGCGATGCCGATGGCGCTGTTGGTTTCATCGACCGTGCCATAGGTCTCGATGCGCGGATCGTTCTTGGGGCGGCGCTCCCCGCTGCCCAGCGCCGTCGTGCCGGCATCGCCGGTCTTGGTGTAGATGCGGTTCAAGACGACCATGGCCGCGGCCTCTTTTGGTTCGAGCCTGTTCTTATCGCTTTGGTGAGTCCACCAAAGCGATACGCGCTCTAATGTTGCCGGAACAACAGCACGCCCAAGATGATGAGGATGGCTAGGAATTGCAGCCCGACGCGCCAGCGCATCAGCTTTTGCGACAGATTGGGATTGCCGCCGCGCAGCATGTTGCCGAGCCCCAAAAAGAGCACGGCGGCGACGGCGGCCACCGCGATGCCTACGAGGATGTTGCCGGTGGAATGCATGGGGAACTCTTGGGCGTCAGGGTGAAAACAGAAGGGCCGAGGGCTAGCATGTTAGAGTTATCCCGCGCCAGGGGCGGTCTTGTTTCAGAGCGCTTTCCACTTGGCTGGAACCACCCAAGTGATAAGAAATCGCTCTTTTTAAAAGAAGCGAGAGCATGTCCTCGATCACAAAAGTCTGCAACTTTCGTGGGACATACTCTAGTAAGGCCGAAGCAGCCGTTCGAGATAATCGGTCTCCTCTTGGGAGCGGGACGGGTCGGCGAGGCGGCGGCGCAGCTCTTCCAGCACGCGCTGCGCCCGCTGGGCCGCCGGAATCCCCAAGGGATCGAATTTTGAATTGCTGCTGAAGGGATTGCCGCCGCGCGGACGGCCCAGCGGGTCGGCATCGCCGGTTTGCTGGCCTTCTTGCGAGCCTTGCTGGCCCTCGCCTCCTTGCGTGCTCTGGCCTTCCTGATCCGATTGGTCCTGGCCATTTTGATCGCCGTCGCCCTGCTGCATGGCGTCGGCCAGCTTTTTGGCGCCTTTACGCAGATTGTCCAAGGCCTTGCCTTGTTTGTCCACGGCCTCGCCCTGGCCGTCTTGGCCTTGGCCCAGCGCGTCCTCGGCATCCCTCATGGACTTGCCGGCTTCATCCAGCGCCTCCTGGCCTTGGCCCGCTTGTTTCAGGCGCTTTTGCACGGCTTCGAGGCGGTCGCTCAACTCTTGCTGGCGCTTTTGCAAATCGCCGGGCTGCCCGGCAGGCGGTTTACCCTGGCGGCTATTGCCTTGCGGGCCTTCGGCCTGCTCGCCTTCATCCTCTTCGCCGGGTTGTTGACGATTGGCGCCCGGACCCTTTTGCGGCCTTGGACCCGGCCGGCCGTTGGGACGGGGAGGCTCGGCGGCACTCTGGCTGTCCTTATAGGTCTCGTCGCGGAGCTCTTGCTGGTCCCGCGTCATTTGGTCCAGTTCGTTGAGGGCTTGCGCCATGGCGCGCGCCTTGGGGTCCGGCTTCTGATGCTTGGCGGTCTTGAGGTTTTCAAGCAGGTCTTGCAGCTCCTCCAGCGCCTTTTTCGCTTCTTCCTTATTGCCGGAGCGCGAGGCCTGCCGGAGCTTGTCGATCAGCGCCTGCAAATCTTTCCGCGAGATCGTCTTGCTGGTGCCGGATTGCTGGGCGTTCGCGTCTTTTTGCTCTTCGCGTTGCTGCTGTTGGGCCAGTTCATTCAAGAACTTGTCCATCGCGGCTTGTAGATTCTCGGTGAGCTTCTTGATTTCCTCCTCGGGCGCCTTGCGCTCGATGGCTTCACGCAGCTCCTTCTCGGCGGCGCGCAACGCGCGTTCGGCGTCCGTGAGGTCGCCGTTTTCGATCTGCAGGGCCATGCTCCAGAGAAAATCGGCGGTCGCGATCAACTCGGCCTTGGATTTTACCCCGGCGAGACTGTCCGAGGCGAAGCGCAGGCCGAGATAGACCGCGGCTGGCGTTTGGAAGGCGCCGGGTTCGATCATCAAGGCGTCGAGCGCGGCCTTGACCTTGCCGCTATGGTTGGGGTCGAGCACGAGATTGCGGCGCTGTTCCACCAGCGCGCGGGCGACCGGGTTGAGGAACGGTTTTTGCGGCAAGGTGATCTCGACCGGATCGCTCCGGCCTTCGTTGCCGCCTTCGTCATGCGCGACCAAGGTCATGGTGACGCGCGTTCCCGCCCAGGGATGCTCCGACAGGTCGATGGTCGTCTCGCCATCGCCGAGGCCGTTCAGGGTCGAGGGGACGGAAAGGGCGGCAAGCGGGGGATCGGCGAGCGAAGGGCCGGCGGCCGGCACGCCGCCGATCTTGGGGTTTTCAAACACCGCCTCGGCCTTGGACACCCCGTAATCGTCGCTCACGGTGTAGGCGAGGGAGAGCGTCCCTCGCGCGTTGGACTTCGGGATCTCGCGAAGCATGATGGCCGGCGGCTTGTCCGGGATGGCCTTGAGCTTGAAAATACCTTTGAGGCCGCCGGCATGGCGCAGGATCAGCCGGGCGTCGCCGCGCAGAATGAATTTTTGCGCTGTGTCGCCCTCGGCCAAGGCCGCTGCTTTGGCGATCTCTTGTTTGTCCGCTTCCTTAGGTGGCGGCGGCGGGGCAAGCAGACCGCTGGTTTCCACCTCGGATTGGCCGCCGGACGAGCGGACGATGACGGTCGAGCCGGCCGGGGCTTCGACCTCTGCGGGATGTCCTTCGTCCCGCGCCGCGGCGGAGGCGAGATCGAGCAAGACCGGGGCCTTGCCGGTATAAGCGGGAGGATCGATCCAGGCATCGATCCGGTAGCCCGGCCCATCCGCCCCCTTCAGGTTCCAATCGAAGGCGGCGGCGGTGCGCGCATAACGCTCGGGGCCGGCGATGAAGGCGGACGCCACCAGCGCAACCAAAATGCCGGCCCGCAATGCATAACGGTCGAACTCGACGGCGCGGGGCGAGGCAAGGCCCGCCCGCAGACCATCGATTTGGGCCTCGGCCCGCTTTCGATGCAGGGCCCAAAGCGCCGCGGTCGCGGGATCGTGTCCTTCGTTCGCCAGTCGATCGTCGAGCACCGAGGCCGGGCGGTGGCCAAGGCCAGAGGCGCGGTCGATCCGGCTCAAGGCCTCCGTGCGAGAAAGCAGGCGTAAATGCCGCAGGCCAAAAAGCGAGCCGAGGAACAAAATCGCGAAAAGGCCGGTGCCGATCAGCCGGCCGGAATGCGGCAGCTCCAGCCAGAGCCCGAGCCACGAGACGCAGAGAAACAGCCCGGCCACCACGAGCGGCGGAATGAGCGCGCGCCAGAGCGCTTCCCAGAGATAGGCCGCCCGCGCCAGGGACACGAGCTGCCCGAGACGTTTCGTGGTTTTGGCGGTCCTGTCGTCGTTAGCGTTCAATCCGGCGGCTCCCATCCGGCCGCGAATGCACGGCCGGCGTCGCATTCACTATCGCAACCAAGCCGGAAGTTTGTCGAGCCCAATCAATTCGTCATATGTGCCACGAGGCCGCACCGCGCAATAAGCCGCGCCGTTGACCAGAACTTCCGGGATCAGCAGCCGTGTATTGTAAGTGCTGGCCTGCACGGCGCCATAGGCCCCGGCCGAGAGGATGGCCAGCCGCTCGCCCGCCTCCGGCACCGGCATGGTCCGGTCCAGCGCGAGATAGTCGCCGGTCTCGCAGACCGGTCCAACCACATCCACCTCGGCCGTGACGCGCCCGGCCGGGGGCTCGCGCAGGGGGACAATTTCGTGGTGCGCCTCGTAAAGCGTCGGGCGGATGAGATCGTTCATGGCGGCGTCGGCGACGACGAAGGTCTTGGCCTCGCCGGTTTTCACCAAAATCACCGAGGTGACGAGAATGCCGGCATTGCCCACGATCAGCCGGCCGGGCTCGAAGATGAACCGCAGCGGCAGATGCCCCAGCCGCTGCTTGACGATCGCGGCATAGCGATCGGGATGGTAGCTCTCGGGGTCTTCCCCCGCCTTATAGGGAATGCCGAGACCGCCGCCGAGGTCGGCGTGATCGATGGCGTGACCGTCTCGCAGCAATTCCTCCAGAAACCCCGCGAGAATCTCGAAGGCCTGGTCGAAGGGCCCGAGCTTCGTCAGTTGCGAGCCGATGTGCATATCCACGCCGGTGACGCGAAGGCCCGGCTTGCCCGCCGCCTCGCGATAGACCGCGCGGGCCCGTGACAGCGGAATTCCGAATTTGTTCTCCGCCTTGCCCGTGGCGATTTTCTTGTGGGTCAGGGGGTCGACGTCGGGATTGACCCGCAAGGCGATCCGCGCCACGCGGCCTTTGGCCGAGGCGATCTCCGAGAGCATGTCGAGTTCGGGCTCGGATTCGACGTTGAAGCAGAAGATGTCCTCGTCCAGCGCCAAGGCGATTTCCTCTCGCGTCTTGCCGACGCCGGAGAAGGTGATGCGGCTGCCCGGCACGCCGGCGGCCCGCGCGCGGCGCAACTCGCCCCCGGAGACGACGTCCATGCCGGCCCCCAGGCGGGCCAGCGTCGTCAGCACGGCCTGATTGGAATTGGCCTTGAGCGCGTAGCAGACCAACGTGTCCAAGTTCCCGAAGGCCGCTTTGAACACCTGATAATGGCGGGTCAGCGTCGCCGTCGAATAGCAATAGAATGGCGTGCCGATCTCATCGGCCAAGGCCGCGAGATCGACGTCTTCAGCATGGAGGACGCCGTTTTTATAATCGAAGTGATGCATTGGCCAGACTTTATAAAATGGGATCGAGCGTGAAGGGGCGGTTTGGAGCCACCGGATCGCCATTGACGGCAGGCTTGGGGGGCTTGGCCGCTTGATCCGGCTTGGTCTGTTTCTGATCCGGTGCTGCGCCTGGCGGCGGCTCCAGCGGGCCACGGCGGCCACAGCCGCCCAGCAGGCATGCGGCAACGAGCAAAAGCACTGAAATGATGCGTGTTGGTGTGGCTTGACGCAATGACCTAACTCCGATCGCCTCTTCCCCCGGATATTATCCGGGACCGGGGCGCGTTCCGGCTTCAGAAAAGCCTACCAACCTTTCCGCCACAGGCTCTATAGCGGAAAGCGAAGCCGAGGCGAAGGTCAAGATGCACACGAACGAAACAGAAGTTACGCCCCCGCTTTTGAGCGAGGAGACGATTGCCGGGCGGCTCTTGTACCGGGACGGCCTGATGCTGGTGCTGGACAAGCCGCAGGGAATTGCCGTGCATCGCGGCCAGGGCGGCGGCCCGAGCCTCGAAACCTTTTTCGGCGGCCTGCGCTTCGGCCTACCGCGCGATCCCGCGCTGGCGCATCGGCTCGATCGCGACACCTCGGGTTGCCTGGTCCTCGGGCGCCACCACAAGGCTCTGGAAAAATTAGGTCTTTTGTTCAAGCAGGGGAAAATTTCCAAGACCTATTGGGCGGTGGTCGATGGCGTGCCCGAAGCAGACGAAGGGCTGATCGACCTGCCGCTCGGCCGGCTCGATGCCACGCGCGGCTGGTGGATGAAGGTCGATCCCTTGGGGCAGCCCTCGCGCACCCGCTACACCGTGCTCGGCCGCGCGGAAGGCCGGGCGTTCCTGGCGCTGGAGCCGCTGACCGGGCGTACCCACCAGCTCCGCGTCCATTGCGCCGCCTTGGGCTGGCCGATCCTGGGCGACCCGATCTACGGGACAGGGACGCTCAGCGCCCCGAGCCTGCACCTCCACGCGAGGTCGATTGCGGTGCCGCTCTATAAGAACAAGGAAGCGGTGGCCGTCGAAGCGCCGGTGCCCCCGCACATGGCGGCGACGTTGGCGGGATTTGGGGCGGGCGGAATCAACCCGCCCGCGTGAAGAAAAAATTGGAGAAAGCTGCCCCTGGCGACCCGCTCAGTAGCATGGAAGCTTTTGTCCCACGGCCGAATACCAGAACCCGTCCGGCGTGCCTTGATGAGGATTGTCGAGATGCCTCGGGCAGTCGGTATCCACGTATCCGTAGCGCACAGCGTCGACGTCTTGGTTCCAGGGGTCGAAGATCTGGGGTTGCGCGACGGGGGACTTCTCTCGAGTTCGGTGCGGGTTGGCGCCATAACCGGGAGATTTCCGGGCATGTCTCCGGCCGGCGCAAAGGTGCCGATGGGAAGCTTGGCCCGAATGAACGCATGCCGGACGATCGGGGCGATCGCCTGAGCCGCCAGCCGCGATTGAAGGTGCCGCAGGCAAAACAGCCAGTAAAATACTGAGCCAAACAGCCGTACGCGTTCGGTGCGAGGGGGTCATGAGAGACCTTTGTTGTCGAACATGAGAAATTCCGAAAATTTGAATGCCAAACCGGCGTCACGCGTCGAGTTCGATTGATCTACAGCGTAGTAGGTGCCCGGTATTCCGGAAGGTCTTATTCTAAAAATACTGTGTTTCGATGATAGTTCCATCGCAGGAAGATGGGCTGGCACACTACGGCTCCAGGGCCGGACGGCCGGCCCTTTCGCGGCTTTCGCATAGCCAGCTCTTCAATTCCTCACGTCGCCCCCGCCCGCGGCAGGCTCACGCCGCCGACCAGCCGCGTAATCTCCGCCGCGCTGGCCATGACCAGCGGGCCCAGCCTGGCCACCGCGGCGTCGTCGAGCCTGGCCACCGGGCCGGAGATTGAAATCCCCGCGACGGGGTCGCCATATTCGTTGAAGACCGCTGCCCCGATACAGCGCATGCCGGCATTGCGCTCTTCGTCGTCCAGCGCCCAGCCGCGCCGGTGGGCGAGGGCGAGATCGGCGAAGAGGGCTTGCGGCTCGACCAGCGTCTTCTCCGTGAAGCGCGGCAGGCCCTTCGTGTTGATGATCCGCTCGACCGCGGCGCGGGGCATTTCCGCCAGCAGCGCCTTGCCGGTGCCCGAGGCATGGGCCGGGCGCCGCTCGCCGGTGCGAAAAAAGGCGCGAATCGGCTCCAAGCTTTCGATCTGCGAGACGAAGACGATCTCGCCATTCTCGAAAATGGCGATGTTGGCGGTCTCGCCGCTGGTATGCGTCAGCTCCTGCATGATGCCGCGCCCGGCGGTGGCGATGGAAAAGCGGCGGGGGAAAGCCATGCCGGTCCGGAACGCCTCGACGCCAATCGCCCATTGCTGATCGCGCTCGAGAAATTCGACGAAGCCGCGCGCCGCGAGCGTGGTCAGCAGCCGGTAGGCCGAGGACGGCGCGAGATTGGCGCGGTGCGAAAGCTCGGAGAGCGAAATTCCATCGGATCGCGCGAGAATGTCGAGGAGCCCCAAGGCGCGGTCCAGCGCTTGCACGGCGCCGGGCTCGGGGGCATGTGTCGCGCGCGGGCGGCCGCGCGGGCGGGGGAGAGGAGCTGCCGGCATCGCGAAACACCGTAAGATAGAGAGAGTTTCCGGTGGAATCTTTTTCCATTTTAGGGAAAATGACGTCTTGGGAAAACCAGAATAGCAGGCGAATCAAGGAAAAGCATTATTTTGTCGGGAATTTGGAAAACGGTTTCGAAAAAATTGACAGGGCGGCGCGCCGCCGCCAACTTGCGTGACGAACGAGCGTGTTCCCCGAAAGCCGCTCCGGCTTTCATGACGGGAACGTGCTCGATCTCTTGAAAGAGTAGAGCAGGGTCCAGTTAGCTGGACGGGAGATGGCTTGAATGACGATGATCGAGAAAAACGGCCTCAAGATCGAGCGCAAGCTCCATGATTTCATCGTCGCGGAGGCGCTGCCCGGCACCGGCATATCCGAAGCCGTCTTTTTCGCGGGCCTTGCGGGGATCGTGGCGGAGTTCGGCCCGAGGAACCATGCTCTTCTGGCGGTGCGCGACAAGCTGCAAGCCCAGCTCGATGCCTACCACCGCGAAAACCGCTCCAAGCCGCTCAATCAGGCCGCCTACATCGCCTTCCTGCGGGAGATCGGCTATCTCCTCCCCGCGCCGGCGCCCAAGCAGATCGAGACGGATAATGTCGATGAGGAATTTGCCTCGATCGCCGGGCCGCAGCTCGTCGTGCCCATGTCCAATGCCCGCTATGCCCTCAATGCCGCCAATGCGCGCTGGGGCAGCCTTTACGATGCGCTCTATGGCACCGACGCGATCCGCGAAGATCAGGGGGCCGAGCGCGGCGCGCATTACAATCGCGTGCGTGGCGCCCGTGTCATCGCCGAGGCCAAGGCGCAGCTCGATCTCGCCGCGCCGCTGATGCGCGGCAAACATGCTGATGTCATCGGTTACCGCGTCGATGCCGGCCGCTTGGTCGCCTCCACCGCCACGGGGGATACCGGCTTGGTTCATGCCGACCGTTTCACTGGTTTTCGCGGCCACAACAGCTCGCCGTCGGGGGTTCTGCTGGCCAACAATGGCCTGCATATGGAAATCGTCATTGATCGCGCTCACCCCGTGGGGCGGACCGATCCGGCGGGCGTTTCCGACATTCTGGTCGAAGCCGCCATTTCCACGATCATGGACATGGAAGATTCCGTCGCCGCCGTCGATGCCGAGGATAAGATTCTCGTCTATCGCAATTGGCTCGGCCTGATGAAGGGCACGTTGCGCGAGGAATTCGAGAAGAACGGCGAAATCGTTCATCGCACCTTGGCGGGCGACCGGGTCTACCGCAGCGCCAAGGGCGGCGAATTGCGGTTGTCCGGCCGCAGCTTGATGCTGATCCGCAATGTCGGGCATCACATGTTTACCGGCGCTGTGCTCGACGCGCAGGGGCAGGAAATCCCGGAAAATCTGCTCGATGCCATGGTGTCTTGCGTGATCGCCCGGCACGATTTGTTCGGCGAGCATCCCTTCAAGAACAGCCGCGCCGGCTCGATCTATATCGTGAAGCCCAAAATGCATGGGCCGGACGAAGTCGCCTTCGCCGACGCTTTGTTCGGGCAGGTCGAGAAGGTGTTGGATCTTCAGCCCTATACGATCAAAATGGGGATCATGGACGAGGAGCGGCGCACCAGCGCGAACCTCATGGCCTGCATCCAGGCGGCCTTGCATCGCGTCTGCTTCATCAATACCGGCTTCCTCGACCGGACCGGCGACGAGATCCATACGTCGATGGAAGCGGGGCCGATGGTCCGCAAGAATGTGATGAAATCCACGCTATGGATCACCGCTTACGAGGATCTCAACGTCGATGTCGGTCTGGCCAGCGGCTTGCCCGGCCGGGCGCAGATCGGCAAGGGCATGTGGGCGGCGCCCGACCAAATGGCGCTCATGCGCGCCATGAAGAGAGTGCATCCCGAGGCCGGCGCCAACACCGCTTGGGTGCCCTCGCCGACCGCCGCGACGCTGCATGCCTTGCATTATCACGAGATCAATGTCGCCGAGCGCCAGCAGGCCCTGCGCGCGAGAAAACCCGCCGAATTGAGTGATCTGTTGACGATTCCCTTGGCCAATTCCAACTTCTCGCCGGAAGAGGTGCGGCAGGAATTGGAAAACAATGCGCAAGGCCTGCTCGGCTATGTCGTGCGCTGGGTCGACCAGGGCGTCGGCTGCTCGAAAGTGCCCGACATCAACAATATCGGCCTGATGGAAGATCGCGCGACACTGCGGATTTCCTCGCAGCATATCGCCAATTGGCTGCTCCATGGGATCACGACCGAAGGCGAGGTCATGGATGTGTTGAAGCGGATGGCGCGGGTCGTCGATGCGCAAAATGCCGGGGATCCGCTCTATCGCCCGATGGCGCCCGGCTACGACGGCCCCGCCTTCAAGGCCGCTTGCGATCTCGTGTTTAAAGGACGCGAGCAGCCCAACGGCTATACCGAGTTCATCCTCCACGCCCGGCGGCGGGAGGCCAAGGTGCTGCAAGCGCGCCTCGCAAGGTTCCCCGGCAAGCTGATGGATTTCTCGGCGTAAATTCGTTTGGCTGGGTTCCCTTTGTTCCGGCATGCCGGCCTCGTGCCGGGCATTCGCGCCGGAACGATTGTGGTTTGCTGGGATCAGGCGGGCGCGCCCTTCCGGGAATGAAGCGCCCCGCCTTTGGGTGGTGTGTTCGCATTTGACTCGTCTGTCGTTATTGCAAATTGTACCAATTTTTGGTATATGTGCAGCCGGAGGATCGTATGATGAGTAAAAATACGTCATTCGCCCTGGGTGATCATTTTGCGTCTTTCGTGGAAGGGAAAGTCGCTGAAGGCCGGTTTGCATCTGCTAGCGAAGTCGTGCGCGCCGGTTTGCGTCTGCTTGAAGAGCGAGAAGCCAAGTTGAGCGCCTTGCGCGCAGCCTTGCTCGAGGGCGAGATAAGCGGCGCCGCGACACCATTCGATTTCGATGCTTTTGTCGCTTGCAAACGTGGGGCGGATGTTTCGGGCCAATGAGCCGCTATGTTCTGCGGCCACGCGCGCGACGGGATATCGAAGAGATTTGGGATTACAGCGAAAAAAACTGGAACGCCGGTCAGGCGGAACTCTATATCCGGCAGATTCAGCGCAGCTTACAGCTTCTCGCCAACGATCCAGGCCTGGGCCGCGCCTGTGACGATCTCCGCGCGGGCTACCGCAAGTTCCCGAGCGGCTCGCATCTCATTTTTTATCGCATCCTCGGCGAGGGCCTAGAGGTCGTGCGCATTCTGCACGAACGCATGGATTTCGAGCGGCATTTTTAGGTCACGGATGTAAAGCGTCGCCCACAAGACCGGCAATAGGCCGGCACGAAGTCTCGAGCCTTGATAATGAGACCGTTTTCCGTGTTTCCTAGCATCCGCGACGTCTACGCGGTCTTCGCCCACGGACGCCGAAGTCTTGCCACCGAAGTCTTGCCACCGACGCCATGCCACCGACGCCATGCCGCGTCGAAAGCCGACTTCCCTCGCGTCCATTCTCAGGTCATATAATCTAACAAGAAAACGTCAGGATTCCCCATGTCGCTCCGCATGCCGGCGCCCGAAGGCGCGATTCTCACCCAGCGCGAGACGATCGTCGCGCGGTTGGAGGCCATCGTGCGTCCGGGCAACGTGCTCGCCAACGAACGCGAGATGCGCCCTTACGAATGCGACGCCTTGGCCATGTATCAGCAAATGCCGCTAGTGGTGGTTTTGCCGGAAACGGTCGAGGAGGTCGCCGCCATCATGGCTTTGGCGGACGAACTCAATGTCAAGGTCGTGCCGCGCGGCGGCGGCACCTCGTTGTCGGGCGGATCGCTCCCGCTCGCCGACGGCATCCTGCTCGCCATGGGCAAATTCAACAAGATTCTCGAGATCGATTATGAAAACCGCTGCGCCGTGGTGCAGCCGGGCGTTGCCAATCTCGCCATCACCCGGGCGGTCGAGGGGGAGGGCTTCTATTACGCGCCCGACCCGTCCTCGCAGATCGCCTGCTCCATCGGCGGCAATGTCGCGGAAAATTCCGGCGGCGTGCATTGCTTGAAATATGGATTGACCACCAACAATATTCTCGGCCTCGAAGTGGTGCTGATGGGCGGCGAGGTCATCCGCCTCGGCGGCAAGCATCTCGATAGCGAGCTCTACGATCTCATGGGCGTGATGACGGGGTCCGAGGGGCTGCTTGGCGTCGTGACCGAAGTGACGGTCCGCATCCTCAAGAAGCCCGATGTCGCGCGCGCCCTGCTGCTTGGCTTTCCCTCGGTGCAGGCGGGCGGCGATTGCGTCGCCGCAATCATCGCCGCCGGCATCATTCCCGGCGGGCTGGAGATGATGGATCAGGCCTCGGTCGATGCGATCGAATCCTATCAGCCCTGCGGTTATCCCAGGGAGGCCGTGAGCGTCGTCATCGCCGAACTCGACGGCACGGCGGCGGAGGTCGATTATCTCATCGGCCGGGTCTCGCAAATTGCGCGGGAGCAAGGCGCGACGACGGTCAGGGCATCGGCCAGCGAGGCCGAGCGTCTGCAATTGTGGCAAGGCCGCAAGAATGCGTTTCCCGCCGTCGCGGCGATCGGGCCGGATTATCTCTGCATGGACGGGACGATCCCGCGCAGCCAATTGTCCCGCGTTCTCAATGGGATGGAAGAGCTGGCGACAATATACGGTTTGCGCGTCGCCAATGTGTTTCACGCCGGCGATGGCAATCTGCACCCGCTCATTCTCTACGACAACCGGATCGAGGGCGATACCGAACGCGCCGAGGCCTTCGGCGCCGACATTCTGCGGCTTTGCGTCGAGGCCGGCGGCGTGCTCACCGGGGAGCATGGCGTGGGCGTGGAGAAACGCGATTTAATGCCGGTGATGTTTTCCGAGATCGATCTCGCGCAGCAGCAGCGGCTGAAATGCGCCTTCGATCCTGGGCACCGGCTCAATCCCGGCAAGGTTTTCCCGACGCTGCATCGCTGCGCCGAGCTCGGCAAGATGCATGTCCATGCGGGCAAGCTTCCCTTCCCCGATCTGCCGCGGTTTTGAGCGCCATGGATCTTTATCAACCGCGTGACGAGGATGAGGTGCTGGCCGTCGTGCAGGCGGCCGTGAGTGCCAATACGCCTCTCGAAATCATCGGCCATGGCTCGAAGCGCGGCCTTGGCCACGCTGTCGATGCCGATGTGACGCTGGATGTCAGCGGTCTTTCCGGGATCATCTTCTACGAACCGGCCGAACTCGTGCTGCGCGCCAAGCCGGGCACCTCCATGGCGGAGATTTCGGCGCTTCTCGAGGCGCAGGGGCAAGAACTCGCCTTCGAGCCGATGGATCCTGCGCCGCTCTGGCGCGGCAACCGTTCGGGCACTCTCGGGGGCACGATCGCGGTCAATGCCGGCGGTCCGCGCCGCATCAAGGCTGGCGCCGCGCGCGATCATGTGCTGGGTTTTCGCGCGGTGAGCGGGCGCGGCGATATTTTCAAATCCGGCGGCCGTGTCATGAAGAATGTCACGGGCTACGATCTCTCCAAGCTCATCGCGGGGTCGCACGGCACTTTGGCCGTCATGACGGAGATCACGCTGAAAGTTCTGCCCAAGGCCGAAACCGAGCGCACCTTATTGGTGCAAGCTTCCGGCGAAGCCGCTTGTCTGAAGGTCTTGCGCGAGGCGAGCGGATTGTCGCAGGAAGTGTCGAGCTATGCTTGCCTGCCCGATGGCGCTTGGGCCGATTTGCTGCCAGGCCCCTGTGCGTTGTTGCGGCTCGAAGGGCCGGAGATCTCCGTCGCGAAGCGTTTCGAGGATCTCGTGGCGCGCTTTGGCCCGGCGGGCCGTCTCGACGATCTCGCACAGCCGGTCTCCGCCCGCCTGTGGGCGTGGTTGCGCGATGCCGTACCTGTCGCAAGTGCGGAGGGGCCTGTGTGGAAAGTCTCGACAGCGCCAAGCGCGGCGGCGCCTTTCGTGGAGGCGCTTCGCGCCGATGGTGTGCCGCTCGCGCGCTGGTATTACGATTGGGCCGGCGGTCTCGTCTGGCTGGCGCTCGAGGCGGGCGATGCCGCGCCGGACAAAATCAGGGGCCATTTGGCCCGCCACGGCGGTCATGCCACATTGATGCGCGCGGATGACGATATCCGGGCCAAAACGCACGTGTTTCATCCGCAGGCGCCGGCGCTCGCGGCTCTTTCGCGGCGCGTCAAGGCGAGCTTCGATCCTCTCAACATCTTGAACCGGGGACGTCTAGGTCTCGAGGCCTGAGCGCTCATATCATGCAAACCGATTTCGCACCCGGCCTGTTGGAGCGGCCTGCTTTTGCCGCCAGCGAGAAAATCCTCCGCACCTGCGTGCATTGCGGATTCTGCACCGCGACCTGTCCCACCTTTCTTCTCTTCAACGAGGAAAACGACAGTCCGCGCGGGCGCATCTATCTCATCAAGGACATGCTGGAAAAAGGCCGTCCCGCCGATGCGGAAACGGTCAAGCATGTCGACCGTTGCCTCTCCTGCTTGTCCTGCATGACGACATGTCCCTCCGGCGTGAATTACATGCATCTCGTCGATCATGCCCGCGCGCATATCGAGGAAACGTACAAGCGCCCGCTCATGGACCGGTTGATCCGTCAAATGCTGGCGCTGGTGGTGCCGCGCCCGGCTTTGTTCCGCCTGGCGTTGCAAGGCGCGCGTCTGTTTAAGCCGCTGGCTCCATTTTTTCCCCGGCGGTTCGCCGCGCTTTTCGCGATGGCGCCAGCCCGCTTACCCGCGGCATCGCCGAGCAGCCGGCCCGCCGTTTATCCCGCACAGGGCAGCCGGCGGATGCGCGTGGCGCTGATGACGGGATGCGCGCAGACGGTTTTGGATCCCGCCATCAACGAGGCGACGATCCGCGTGCTGACGCGTCATGGCGTGGAGGTGGTGGTGGTGACGGGCGCCGGCTGTTGCGGCGCGCTGCCCCATCACATGGGCCATGCACAATCCGCCCATGCCTTGGCTAGCGCCAATATCCGCGCCTTCATCAAGGAGCGCGACGCCCATGGCCTCGATCATATCGTGATCAATACGTCTGGCTGCGGCACGACGGTCAAGGATTATGGATTCATGTTCCGTGACGATCCCGCTTTGGCCGGGGACGCCGCCGCCGTGGCGACTCTGACGAAGGATATAGCCGAGGTTTTGACCATGCTCGACATCAAGCCGGCGGGCACGGCGCCGCATTTGCGTGTCGCTTATCATTCCGCCTGCTCGCTGCAACATGGGCAAAAGGTGACTTTGGCCCCGATGGTTCTCTTGGGCGATGCCGGTTTCGATGTCGTCGCCGTGCCGGAGGGGCATATCTGCTGCGGCTCGGCCGGCACCTATAATCTGCTCCAGCCGGAGATCGCGGGCGAACTGCGGGCGCGCAAAGTGGCGAATATTCTCAAGACGACGCCCGATGTGATCGCCGCCGGAAATATCGGCTGCATCGTGCAGATCGGCGGCGGCACCGGCCTGCCGGTCGTCCACAGCGTGCAGTTGCTCGATTGGGCCACGGGCGGTCCGATGCCGGAGGCGCTGCGGAGGTAGACCAACAGCCTGCGAGCATAAACCCTTTGTCCCACGCGTCTTTGCGTATAAGGGTTTCGCGCTTTTGGAAACGCGAGGGTGGTGCGGACGCATGGCAAGGGAGACGGGATCCGGTATGCGCGATCATGACGGCGCCCTGGCTGGCCAGAGCCTCGCCGGCGGTTTTTGGGCCCAATTGCGCCGTTTCTTGCCGCGCAAAGCCGTGAAAATCGGGGATTCCGGCGCCTTGATCGAAACGGCGCGCACGCATGTGGCGCGGTTCGATGGGGCGCGTTTGATCGCGGTGCCAAGAGGCGCAACCGTCCCAGCGCCTAAGGATTTGAGGCTGGCGATTATCATCCCCACGCGTCTCAAGCCCTGCACGACGGAAGCGGGCAGCCGCACCTTCATCGAGCGCGCAATGGAGAGCGCGCTGGCGCAAGCTCTCGATCAGCCGTTGAAAATCACGTTCATCGCGGGGGTGGATGTGGATGCCGATGTGCCCGCGCGCCTCGCGCAGCGGCCGGATCTCGTGATCGCGCGTAGCACCGGCCGCTCGCAAATCCTCGCCCTCAATGCCGCGATCGCGGCTGCGGACCAGGCCTACAATTTTGTCGCCTTTCTCGAAGACGACGATCTCTGGGCGCCGGAGTTTCTGGCCTGGTCGCTTCTCGCTTTGGTGGATCACGATTTCGTGTCGATGTCGCATGTCGAGATTGACGAGAGTGGCAAACCCGTCAACATCCAGGATTTCCCGACGCCATCGAGCTGGTTGATGCTGTCCGGGACTCTCGCGCGGGTCGGTGCCGTCGATTTGAAATCGAAATGGCATTACGACAACGACTGGCTCGGCCGTCTCGGCGATTCCGGACTGCGCCGCTGCCACCTCGTGGAAAAAGCCGCGCCGCTGTCCTTGCCGCGCCGGTTGCTGCGTCCGGGCATCGGGCATTTGTTGAGGGATGCCGGACCCAACATCACGCTTCTGCGCCACGCGTCGGAACGGCCGCTGGTCATCCGTCTGGTCCATTCCGGTTCGGGCACGGCGGCGGTGCAGTCGGGCGGCCCGGCGGCGCGGGAAAGCAAGAACGAATACAAATGGTTGATCGAGCGCTATGGGCGTATTCCCTGGTAAATTTGCGAGGCCCGTATGAGCGAAGCTTTGATCGACGTCATTATTCTTGCCGGGGGAAAGGGGACGCGGCTGCAAAGCGTCGTCTCCGAAGTGCCAAAACCGCTTGCGCCGGTCGCCGGGCGGCCTTTCCTCGATTATCAATTCGATCTGTTGCAGGCCGCGCCGTCGCTTGGCCGGGTCGTTTTGGCGATTGGGCATTTGGCCGAGCGTGTCATCGCCCATTATAGCGGGGACCGTAAACCGCCTTTCGACCTCGCCTTCGCTGTAGAGACCGAGCTTTTGGGGACCGCCGGCGCGGTGCGCAACGCTTTGCCGTTGACTTCGAGCGCGCAGGTTCTCGTGCTGAACGGCGACAGCATTTTCCACTGGGACATCGAGGCGTTGCGCGCCCGGCACCGGCAGAGCGGCGCGCAAGCGACGATCTCGCTGCTCGAGGTCGAGGATGTTAGCCGTTATGGCGCCGTCACGGTCGAGGATGGCTTCGTGACGTCTTTCCAGGAAAAGTCGGAGGTTGCCCGTCCGGGCACCATCAATGCCGGGGTCTATCTTTTCGAGCGGGCGGTGCTCGAGAGGATCGCGGCGAATCAGGCCGTCTCGATGGAGCGCGACGTCCTGCCGGGGCTCGCCGCTCGCCGGGCCATCGCGGCTTTGGCGTTCAAGTCCGGCTTCATCGATATCGGGCTGCCGGAAACCTACAAGCTGGCCGAGACGTTCATTCCGCGTCTCTTGGAGCGCGGTCCTCCCAAGGCTTAAGCGCCGCCGCGCCCGCCGCAAGAGCCGGAAATCCGGATTTCGGGCATGACCAACATCCCCACCGGACATGCTGGTCGGCAATTTAATCGAGCGCGCGAACGCGGATCGATGCGATGAATTCCGCCCGGTGTGTCCTTGAGGAGTCTCGACGCGAGACGGGTTATCCCGTACCAGAATGGCAACGCTATGAGTCACCATCAGAAAGAGTTTAACCTGCCTGTGTCTCAATTGGCCGTGAGCCAATAGTTGCAAGGCAGCCGGTTTCTACAAGAATATGCTGCTCGAACCGCATGGATTTGATAATTCGTTAGCCTTACTGGCCAGAAGTAACGAATGGGTAAAGGCTTTCGCCAAGGGATGAATGAATGCGTCGTCTAAGCCGGCTCTCTTGGAAGGTAATCGTCGGCCTAGCAGCCTGTCGGACTTAACGGGCTCGACGCGGCGAAATGCGTTAGAATTGTTTGGTTGATTCTCGCGTGATGAGGGCGCCTAGCAGCCTGTCGGACTTAACGGGCTCGACGCGGCGAAATGCGTTAGAATTGTTTGGTTGATTCTCGCGTGATGAGGGCTTCCTGTCGATGACCAACTTCCGCTCTATTGATCGAGAGACCGGTTTTTTGCTTCCACCCTCGGTGGACGAATGGCTGCCGCAAAAACATCTGGCGCGGTTTGTTGTCGAGGTGATCGACGGGCTTGACCTTCGCGCGATGAGTGGGAGTTATCGCGGTTCTGGATCGGCGTCCTATCATCCGCGCATGCTTCTTGGCATTTTAGTTTACGGCTATGCGACGGGGTGTTCTCGAGCCGCAAGCTGGAGCGGGCGACTTATGATTCCGTGGCGTTTCGCTTCATCGCGGCCAACGATCATCCCGATCACGACACGATTGCCGCATTCCGGCGCCGGTTTCTCAAAGAGATCGAGGCGCTGTTCGTTCAGGTGCTGCTGCTGGCGCGCGAGATGGGCGTGTTGAAGCTGGGAACGATTGGGCTCGACGGCACGAAGATCCACGCCAATGCCAGCCGGCACAGCGCGCTATCCTATGAGCACGCGGGCAAGATCGAGGAGCAATTGAAGGCCGAAGTCGCCGATCTCATGGCCCAAGCCGAAGCCGCGGATACGGCGAATGTTCCCGACGGCATGTCGATCCCTGATGAACTGGCGCGTCGTGAGGAGCGCCTGCGCAAGCTCGCCGAAGCGCGAGCGAAGATCGAAGCGCGGGCCAGGGAGCGTTACGCGCGAGAGCTGGCCGAGCATGAAGCTAAACTCGCGGCGCGTGCGGCCAAGACGGCAGCCACGGGCAAGAAGCCTGGCGGCAAGCCGCCGCAGCCACCGGCCGAGGGACCGCTGCCGGGCGATCAGATCAATCTCACCGACGAAGAGTCGCGCATCATGCCGGTGGCCGGCGGCGGCTTTGAGCAGTGCTACAATGCGCAGGCCGCCGTGGCGGCGGGAAGCATGTTGGTGGTTGCTGTG
>JBEKFQ010000022.1:0-54402 GCA_050013235.1 Beijerinckiaceae bacterium | reverse complement strand
CTCTAGCATGTCCCGAAAAAGTTGCAGACTTTTTCGATCGAGGACATGCTCTAACTTCTTAAAAAGAGAGCGAGTTCTTATCGCTTTGGTGATTCCACCAAAGCGGAACGCGCTCTAGCATGAAAGTTGCGTCACATTTCGCACGATCGTTTCGCGCAAATGAGGATGACATGCAAAAGGCACACGTTCCCCATGCGCCCGCCAGCCGTCGCTGGTTGCAACTGCTGCTGGGTCTAATCGTCATGATGGCGATCTCCAGCCCGCAATATGTCTGGACGCTTTTCACCAAACCTTTCACCGAGGCGACGGGCGGCTCGCTTCCGGCGGTGCAGGTCACCTTTTCCCTGATGATCATTCTCCAGACGTGGCTCTCGCCGGGTCAGGGCTGGCTGATCGACAGGTTTGGCCCGCGCCTGCTGATCGCGCTCGGCGCGGCGCTCAGCGGGCTCGGCTGGGTCTTGGCGAGCACTATCTCGTCGATCACCGCGCTTTACGCCACCTACGGCTTGTTTTGCGGCATCGGCACCGGCTTCGTCTATATCGGTGTCGCCGGCCTCATGGTCCGCTGGTTCCCGGAACGCCGGGGATTTGCCGTGGGCGTCGTCGCGGCCGGCTATGGCTTTGGCGCGCTGCTGACAACCTTCCCCGTGGATTCCATGATCAAAACCTCGGGGTTCCGCCCGGCTTTGTTCACCTATGGCATCGTGCTCGGCGTGATTGGTTTGGCCGCGGCCCTCTTCCTGCGCGCGCCCGAGGTGACGGAGGTCCGTTCCCCTACCGAATTGAAATCCGGCGTCCGCCCGGCGGACATGCTGCGTTCCCCGGTGTTTTGGCTGATGTTCGCGATGATGACGATGATGTCGACGGGCGGCCTGATGGTCGTGTCGAATTTCGCCAGCTTCGCGCGGGATTTTGGCGTGGCGGATGCCATCGTGCTCGGTTCCGCCGCGCTGCCCCTGGCTTTGTCGATCGACCGGCTCACCAATGGGCTCACGCGGCCGTTCTTCGGTTGGGTTTCCGACCATATCGGCCGCGAGAACACGATGGCCTTGGCGTTTACGCTGGAGGCCGCGGCCATCGCCATCCTGCTGCTCGACCGTCACGATCCCGTGGTCTTCGTCTTTATGTCCGGCGTCGTGTTTTTTGGCTGGGGCGAAATCTTCTCGCTGTTTCCCGCGACGCTGACCGATACGTTCGGTGAGCGCTATGCCACGACAAATTACGGCTTTCTCTATATGTCGCAGGGGATCGGCTCGGTGCTCGGCGGCCCTCTCGCGGCCGCGCTGAAGGGAGCGGCCGGGGGCTGGGTGCCCGTCTTCGCGATTGTGATCGGGCTCGATTTGGTGACCGCGTTCCTCGCGCTGTTTGTCCTCAAGGCGATGCGGGCGAAACGCATCGGGGCGATGGAAGCAACCGCCGGGGCGGCGGCTCTGACTTGAGCGCAAACACAGGAGAAGAGGCTAGCGTTTGTCCTCGACCTCGAAAGTCCGAACCACGTGGAGGAATGCGCTGGCGCGGAAGAGGCTAATTCAACTCTTCCGGCAGAACCGGCAGGGGCAAGATGGTGACGCCTTCCTCGATCAGGGTTCGCGCTTCCTCGATGGTCGCCTTGCCCCGGATATGGCGGTGCGGAATGTCGCCCTCGTGCATCTTGCGCGCTTCATCGGGAAATTGTTCGCCGACATCCTCGCTTTCGCTCATCACTTTGTCGCGGAAGGTTTTCAAGAACTGACGCGCCTCGACCTGCCGCTCGTCGAGTAGGACCATCTCCTGACCCTGCACGGATTCACGCGCGGGCGCATCGCCGGCCCGGTTCACCACGGCCGGCGCCATGATTGTCTTCGTGACATCGGTGGATTGGCACAGCGGACACGAGACGAGCCCCCGGACAGCCTGGGTTTCGTAATCCGCGCTGCCACGAAACCAGCTCTCGAACCGGTGACCGTTGCCGCAAGCCAAAGCATAAAGAATCATTGGGGAGTTTGCGTGCTTTCCGGAACAGGAGGAACGACGAGTCAGGATACCATGGATCTCATGCTAATATCGCCATGGTTGACGATAAGTTTGGCCTGGGCACGGCAATGTCAACTCGCAAGCTCGTGAAGCAGCGAATCGAGGATGCCCTCCCGTTCCAGCGCCACGAGATCGTCGCAGCCGCCGACATGGCGGGTCCCGAAGAAAATTTGCGGCACGCTGGTCCGCCCGCCCGCCAATTCCGTCATCGCCTGACGCAATGCCCTGTCGCCATCGACGGCCACTTCCCGAAACGCGACATTCTTCGCGCCCAGGAGCGCTTTGGCGCGCTCGCAATAGGGACAATACATGGTTGTATAAATCACGACTTCTTGCACTTCCATCCCGGTCCTCCTCGCTCGATTCTATATGGCAAGCGTCGTCCCGAAAGTCACGCTTTTGCAACGCTATCCCGTCACCACGCGAGCGAAAACCAGCACATCGACGCGGGCCGCCCCCGCGCGCAGCAAAGCGCGGGAGGCCGCATTGATCGTGGCCCCGGAGGTCATGACATCGTCGATCAATACGGCCGCCTTGCCCTCGATATGCAACCGCGCCTGGGGCGGCACGCGGAAGGCGCCCTGGACATTGGCCGCGCGCTGACTGCGGGTCAGCCCGACTTGCGGCGGCGTGGGCTTGATCCGGGTCAGGGAAAAGGCATCGACGGGTACGCCGGATTGTTCCGAGATCACGCGCGCCAGCATGGCCGCCTGATTGAAGCGGCGGCTCGCCAATCGCCCGCGATGAAGCGGCACGGGAATCAGCACATCGGCCCCGGTCAACAGCTCATCCCCGGCGCGCGTCATCCAGGCGCCCATCGCGCGGGCCAGTTCGAGCCTGTCGCCATATTTCAGCCGGTGGACCAGACGCCGGACCGGGCCATCCTCGAAATGAGCAACGGCGCGGGCCCGGTCATAGACCGGCGGATTGGCGATCGCTTCCGGCGACAACAGGCCTTCAGCACCGAGATCGACGGGGAAAGGCGTTCCGAGGCGCTCGCAAAACGGCCGTTCGATGAAGCGGACGCTGCGCCAACATTCGGGGCACAAAGCATCCTGCGCTTCAGTGGCTTTACGGCACGCGAGGCAAGAACGCGGGAACACCAAATCGACCGCGGACGCGGCCAATTGGCGGAATAGGCGCGCGATGGCGGCCGATGGCCAAAATCCTGCTCGAAAGGTCATAAAACTCTGGTCCGCCCTTTTTTAAAGGCGGTCCAGAATGGCCGCTCAGCTCTCGACGTTCAAGGTCGCGATCAAGGAGTTCAGCTCGTTCCGCAACGAGGCGATCTGAGCTTCCGACATTTTGAGGAGGGAGACGACGTCGCGGCGGACCCCGAGCGCCCGGGCGCGAAGCGCCTGACCTTCCGGCGTGAGGGAAATTTCAACCTCGCGCTCGTCCTGCAAACGGCGCGCGCGCTTGACCAGTCCCGTCGTTTCCAACCGCTTCAACACCGGCGTCAGCGTGCCGGAATCAAGGTGCAGACGCTGCCCGATATCGGACACTTTCAAGGCATTCTCGGTCCAAAGAACCATGAGAATGAGATATTGCGGGTAGGTCAGTCCAAGCTCGTCGAGCAGCGGACGATAGGCCTTTTTGATCGCATGCGAGGCGGCGTAAAGCGCGAAGCACAATTGATTGTCGAGGCACAGCGGATCGACCATCTCGACGGGGGTAGGTGCGGCAGTGGAAACGGCGACATTCATGGGAGGACTCTTCAAAAATGCCTGCGGCACACTGTCCGGGCGTCGACCAGCTTGACAGGAACCAAAATTCGCGTTGCCCACCTATCCTGATGTCATCCACGTAACGTGAAATCATTGACTTATGTCAACGATACGCCGCCATCTCATTAAATTGGTCACAATTAAAAGCCAGAGCGCGGCTTTTAACGCCGCCTTGACCGAGATTGCACTATCGCTTCGCTACGATGTTCGCTTGCGAGCCCCGGCGGTCAAATTTTAACGAACCATCGCGGCGTTCACGCGGCCTTGTCTTGCTTCACGCGATCCATCAGCGCCACGAAGCGGGCGAAGAGATAATGGCTATCCCTTGGGCCGGGCGAGGCTTCCGGGTGATGCTGCACGGAAAAGGCGGGGCGTCCGGTCAATTCCAGCCCGCAATTCGAGCCGTCGAAGAGGCTTTTATGGGTCTCGCGCGCATCCGGCGGCAGGCTGTCGCGATCGACCGCGAAGCCATGGTTCATCGAGACGATCTCCACCTTGCCGGTGGTAAAATCCATCACGGGGTGGTTGGCGCCATGGTGTCCCTGATGCATTTTCACGGTCTTGGCGCCAATCGCCAGAGCCATCAACTGATGCCCGAGGCAGATGCCGAAAATGGGGATCTTGCGCTCCAAAAGCTCCTTGATCACCGGCACGGCATAGGCGCCGGTGGCGGCGGGATCGCCCGGCCCGTTGGAGAGAAAGACTCCATCGGGCCGCAGCGCCAAAATATCCGCGGCCGAAGCCGTCGAGGGCACCACCGTGACCGCGCAGCCGGCTTCGGCGAGAAGCCGCAAGATGTTGCGTTTGATACCGTAATCGATCGCCACGACCTTGTAGCGCGGCGCGGTCTGGCGGCCGTAGCCGCTCTCCAACGTCCACACCGTCTCGTCCCACTCGAAATTCCGTGCCGTGGTGACGCCTGGCACCAGATCGGTTCCGGCCATGCCCTTGAAGCTGGCCGCCTTGGCTTTCAGCGCGGGAATATCGAAAACGCCATCGGGCGCATGGGCGATCACGGCATTGGGCATGCCCTTGTCACGGACCAAGGCCACGAGGGCGCGGGTATCGAGACCGGAGAGGCCGATAATCCCGTGGCGCTTCAACCATTCGTCGAAGTGCTGCGTCGCGCGATGGTTGGAGGGATTGGTGACGGGGGCATGGACGACGAGCCCCAGAACACCGGCTTTCGCCGCGAGATTCGAGGTCTCGATATCTTCCTCGTTGGTCCCGGTATTGCCGATATGGGGGAAGGTGAAGGTCAGGATCTGGCCGGCATAGGAGGGATCGGTGAGGATCTCCTGATAGCCCGTCATGGCCGTGTTGAAACAGACCTCGCCCGTCTTTTCACCCGTGGCGCCAAAGCCTTGGCCTTCGAGAACGGTGCCGTCGGCGAGAACCAGCAGCGCCGTCACCTTGCGCTCGACCCAGCCGCTTGCGCCGTTTTCGCTCGTCGTCATCGATTTTCGATCCCTTCGCCCCGCGCGCCCGCCTGCCCCGTTTGGGCACGCGCGGTTCCGGGCATGGCTGATGTGATGCCCCTTAGCTAGGTATTTGTTGGGCTCGCGTCAACGAGGATCGGACGAGGGCGGTGCGGGAAGACGCACCGCCCCCTCTCTTCCATCATTTAAAGATATCGATCGCCACGATCAGGGTGCGGTAAACGCCCCAGACGATCGGAATGGAGATGAAGACCCAAGGGATCAAGGCGGAGCCGCTCAGCGAGCCCGTGCCAATCCCGAAACTGCCCGCCACGGCCACTGGCTTCTCACCCTCGCGAGGCTTGTCGGTATGGTCGATCAGCCATTTCGCGTGAACCGGCCGCACCAAGGCATTACAGATAAAGCCGACGACGAGGAAGGACACGACGATATACATGGTCTTGTCGTAGACTTGCGCCTTGGGCACGCCCGCCGCGATCTGGGCGTCGCGAACCCGGCCGATGACTTCGGACCCGACGATCCCCGCCGCCGACCAGGCCGTGAGCAAGCGGCCGTGGATGGCGCCGACGAATTTCGTCCCGAAAATATCGGCGAGATAGGCGGGCACCGTCGCGAATCCGCCGCCGTACATCGAGAGAATGATACAGAAGGCCGCGACGAACAGAGCTTTTTGGCCGTTATGAGCCAAGAGTGGCGCGAGCGAATAAAGCAGGATGCCGAGACCGAAGAAGGTGAAATAGGTCAGCTTCCGGCCGAAATGGTCCGACAACGAGGCCCAGAAAAACCGGCCGCCGATGTTGAACAGCGACAGCAGGCCGACGAAGCCCGCAGCAATGCCCGCGACGGCTTTCAACTGATCCGCGCTGAGCTGGCCGAAGGTGAGATCGGGCGCCCCGATCAGCTTACCCGCGAAAATCTCCTGCAACATCGGCGAGGCCATCGACAGCACGGAAATGCCGGCCGACACGTTGAGGAAGAGAACCGCCCAGATCATCCAGAACGACAGCGACTTGTGGGCATCGTGGAGATGAACGTCGCCTTGGGTCACCAACGCGCTCTTATGCGCCTTGGCCGTCCAACCCTCGGGCACCCAGCCCTCCGGCGGCACGCGATAGCCGAAAGCGCCGATCAGCATCACGACGAGATAACCCGCGCCCAGGGTCACGAAGGTCTGCCAAACGCCGACGCCAGTGGGTGTTTTGTAATAGTTGATCAATAGATTCGCCAAGGGCGAGCCGATCATCGCGCCGCCGCCAAAACCCATGATCGCCATGCCGGTCGCCATGCCGCGCCGGTCGGGAAACCACTTGATCAGGGTGGAGACCGGGGAAATATAGCCAAGGCCAAGGCCGAAACCGCCGAGCACGCCAAGCCCCAGCCAAAGCAGCCAGAGCTGGTGAATGTGAATGGCATAGGCGCCGATGAAGAAGCCGCCGCCCCAGCACAAAGCCGCGACGACGCCCGCCTTGCGCGGACCGGCCCGTTCCAGCCAGCCGCCGAACAAAGCCGCTGAGATGCCGAGGAAGACGATCCCAATCTCGAAGGTGAGCAACAGGCTACTGACCGGCCAGTCGCAGCTGGTGGTGGTCAGGGAGTCGAAAAACCCCAAATTGGAGCAAACCACCGGCTTCGTCAGCCCGATGGCCTTGTTGAGCGGTAGCCAAAAGACGCTGAGCCCATAGGCCATGCCAATCGCGAGATGAATGGCCAGCGCGGCCGGCGGCACCACCCAGCGGTTGAACCCCGGTTTCGCGACCGTATGCTCCCGGTCGAGCAAGCCAGGGGCGGATTTCCCCCGGGCGTTCATTTGATCTAGCGCCGTCATGAATTCACCACTCCACTCACATCTTGGCCGGTTGCACCCGGATTGAAGACCGTCACGCTCTCGAAACGAAAAGCGTGCCGTGATTTTGCGAAACCTTGGGGCACGCGTGGCGCCTGCCCCGGCCGTTCATGGGCCTATCTTTTTAGCGAAAGATTCAAGCAAAGCTATAGGGTTGCTCCGTCTGGAACATGTGTCTTACGGCTGAAGCGGCGATAGGAAGCACCGCCATCCCGGCGGTCCAGCCGGCACGAAGATGCCGCCAGCCGGCGCCTCGCCATTTGCTTACGGCTCGAAAGCAAAAATCAGCCGGGGCTCTAGCCAGGCGAAGTGGCCAGAGCCCCCTGGACGTTAGCCTTGCTTGTGGATGTGCTGGGACGCCTTGGGGAACTTGTCGAAGGTGTCGCCGTTCACGCCAAAATTGTTTGCCAGCAAATAGTTCGGGCTGGCCGCCATCCAATCCGACAGCGAAATCTCCTGGAAGTCGCCCGAGTCGAAGGTGATGACGATCTCGACATCTTCATTGCCCACGTTGCGGATGGCATGGCCATAACCAGCGGGGATATAGGCGACATCGCCTGGGATAAACGTCTTGACCTTGCCCCGGCCACCCGAGCCGAAGAGGGCGACTTCGGCCTGCCCGGACAAGTAGTAATGCCACTCGTTGGCATTGGGGTGCCAATGCATCTCGCGGATGCCGCCCGGCTTGAGGGTCATGACGCCGCCAGACATGGTCTTGGACATTGGGAACTCTTTTTGGGTCGCTAAGCGCAAGCTGCCGCCGTTGGTATCGATCCTCGGCGCGAGATCCATCAGCGCGAATTTGTGCGTCTGCGGCGGCGGCAACAGAAACTGTTTCGCCTTCGATTCCGGAAGAATAGGCCCGGCCATGATGTAGGTTTCACCTGTGGGCATCTTGTCGAAAAAGGCGGCGGGGATCCCGAAGTTTTCGGCAAGCATGTCCTTCGGCGTCAGACTCACCCAATCCGTGATGGAAAACGTGCCATGCTCCGAGAAGCCGCCGTTGTCGAAGGACAGAATGAAATGGCACGGCTTGTCGCCAATCGTCTGGATCGAATGCCCATGCCCCTTTGGAAAGAACCAGACGTCGCCGGGGCCAAAGTTCGCGACCTCCCGTTGGCCCGACGGGTCGATGACCATCGCCTGGCATTTGCCCTCTAGGATGAAAGCCCATTCCGCCGCGATCGCGTGCCAGTGGAGTTCGCGGGATGCGCCGGCGTCGAGATACATATGCACCCCGGCAATGCCCTTCGAAATCGGAAAGTTGCTTTCGGTCGCCTCCTTGGCCCAGCCGCCGCTCGTCACTTTAGGCCGGCCCGAATCGAGCGAGAAATGAAAGTCCGGCATGGCCTCGATATCGCTCGCCGCGTGGTGGACGACCGTCTCGCCCGGGGGAAGTGCGTTGGAGCTTCTCGCAAAACCACCGTCGCCAGGCTTGGCGGCAAAAGGTTCCGCGCTCGCGGTTCCCGCGGCCGCGATAAGGCCACCGGCCGCGCCCGCCGCCAAGAGACCGCGACGTGAATAATCTGTCATAACCACTCTCCGTATGGTGATCCGCGAGGCGCGGCATGGATTTCCCTATGGCGGGTTTCCTCGGCGCGTGGTACGCGGCGCGCTGCTATCACTGTTATCGCCCTGGCCGATAGACACATGCTCGACCCGCTTCTTCTCCGCACTTTTCTCTTGATTTCTCAGGGAAATAGCTTCTCGGAGGCGAGCCGCAAACTGGCCCTGCGGCAGTCGACCGTCAGCGACCACATCCGCCGATTGGAGGAGTGTCTGGGCCGCCGGCTCTTCATCCGCGACACCCATTCCATCGTGATGACGCCCGAAGGGGAAGCCCTGGTCGATTTCGCCCGCTCGATCATCGAGACAAACGAACGCGCCGAACGGTTTTTCGCGGGGACCAAGCTGCGCGGTAAAGTAAGATTCGGCGCGAGCGAGGATCTCGTGGCGGGTTGGCTCCCGTCGGTGCTGAAAACGTTTGGCGACAACCATCCCGAGATCGATCTCGAATATACGATCGCGCTCAGCAGCACCCTGATAAGCCGCTACGAGGCGGGCGATCTCGATGCCGTTCTGTGCAAGCGCTGGCCCGGCGAACAGCGCGGGCAAGTCGTCTGGCGCGACCGTTTCGCTTGGGCCGCCGCGCGCGGCACGGATGGAATGCGGGGCGACGCCGTGCAGCTCATCCTTTATCCGCCGCCGGCGATCACGCGCTCCCTCGCGCTCTCCGCCTTGCAGCACGCGGGCGTGCCCTGGCGCATCGCCTGCACCAGCGATAGCCTCAATGGCGTTGTTTCCGCGACGCAAGCGGGCCTTGGCATCACCCCCCTCGCGCGTTCGCTCATCCCGCCGGGTTTGGTGGAGATCGAACCAAACGGCATTCTCCCGCCGATCGGAGAGGTCGACTTTATTCTCCTGCGGCTTGGAACCGCCCGCGCGCCGGTGGCCGAATTATGCGCGGCGATCTTGGCGAAGGGGCGGGCGATTTAGAGCGGGGCCGGCCGGGCGAGCTTCGTCACCAAATCCGCGATGGCCTCGATATTGTCGAGGTCGACGCTGGGAATGCCGAGGAATGGCGGCGGTGCGTCGCTCGCCAGCGCCACGATAGCGGGATCGTCTGGATACAGAAACGGCTTGGCATTGCCGGCGCGATGCACTTCCAGTTTCGCATGCGCGTCGCGCTTGAACCCCTCCACCAGGACGAGATCCACGGGTGAAAGATGCTGGAGGAGCTCGTGGAGGCCCGGTTCCGGCGCGCCACGCAATTCATGCATCAAGGCCCAGCGGTTGCTCGAGGAAACCAAGACCTCGCGCGCCCCGGATTCGCGATGCAGATAGCTATCCTTGCCAGGCTGGTCGACGTCGAAATGATGATGCGCATGTTTGATCGTGGACACGCTCAAGCCCCGCGCCGTGAGTACGGGAAGGAGCTTGGTGATCAACGTGGTCTTGCCGGCGCCGCTCCAGCCCGCCAATCCGATGATTTTCATATCGCCGCCTCGATCATCATCGTGTCGACGCTGAACGTGCCATCCTCCTCGAGCCGGAAATGCGCGGCAACGCTGCCCGGCATCCTGGCTTGCAAGGCGCGGATGGCCTGCGCTTGCAGCTCCGGCGTGGCGCTGCGGGCAATCCACGCGGCGAAGGCGAGCCGCAGCTTGTCGAGGCGAGGTTCGCCGGGGGAGAGGCCCGCCGCGCGCAACGCCAGAATCCATTCCGTCTCGGAATAATCGCGGACATGCGTCGGATCGCGCAGCAATTCGATCGCTTGCAGAAAAGTGTCCGGCTGCGCGTCGCCGGGCGAGATCACATCCATGATCACGGCGAGCCCGCCGGGCTTGAGCACGTGCCGGATGCCGGCCAGCCCCGCCGCGAGATCGCGCCAGTGATGGGCGCTGTAGCGCGTCGCCACAATATCGAAATGGGCCTCGGGAAACGGCAGATCCTCGGCTACGCCCTGCTGGGTCACGATGTTGGCGAACCCGCGCGCCGCGGCAATGCCCGCCACAGCCTCGAGCATTTCGGACGAGAGATCATAGGCCACGACCTCGCGCGCGAATGGCGCCACGGTGAAGCTGACGTGCCCGCCGCCGCAGCCGAGGTCGAGCACGCGGCCGCCCGGCCGCGCCGCCACCAGCGTGGCGAGCCGTTCGAGATCGGCGCCTTGCGCATGGTCCTTGCTCGCGACATAAGCCATGGCGCGGGGGCCGAACTGCGCGGCGACGAGAGTTTCATGCGTTTTTGTCATGCCTGTTCCCGGTGGTTCAAGGGGCCGCTTGCCCCTCGAGATAAAGAGATAGAGCAACGAAGGCATGGTCACCACCCCTGACGAGAGGCGCCCCACGCTGGACCTGCGCGGCCTCAAATGCCCCCTGCCGGTGCTCCGCACGCGCAAGACCCTGCGCGCGATGAAAGCGGGCGATCCGCTTCTGGTGCTCTGCACCGACCCGATGGCCGCCATCGACATCCCGCATCTCGTCCGCGAAGGCGGGGACGAGCTGGAAGCGCAAGCGCTGGCGGAGGGAGTGCTGCGGTTTTGGGTGAGGAAGGGCGGGGCGGGGTGACTTACCGCTCCGTCCCGTTTGGCCGGCTCCGGAGAGCCAGCTCGACGAGACCGGTTGCGGTTTTTCCGGGGAGGTAAGGCTTTCTCAGGACCGGGCCGGACCAGTCCTGGGCTTTGACGGACCCGGATGTGAGGATGATTTTGAGCGAGGGATAGAGGGAGTTGATCCTGACCGCGAGCTCCGCGCCGGTCATCTCGCCGGGCATTTGATGATCGGTGAACACCAAGTCGGCCTGCCCGCCACCCGTGAAATAGTCCCAAGCCTCGCAGGCCGTTGCGGCTTCGATGACAAAAACCCCGAGCGTGCGGAGTTCCTCGGCTATGGCATGACGGATGAAAGGTTCATCCTCGGCGACAAGAATCCGGACCGGCGTCCGGTGCGGAGCGGTTCTCGCGTTCAATTGTGGCATGCCTGACCTTCGCCCCAAACTCGCTGCCTTAAACATCGGCTCGAGGCAAAAGGTTCCGGCCGGGGCGCCATATCGCGACGCCCGGCGGGATGGTCCAGGTAAATATCATTGTAAATATCGTTCTACCGTCCCGCCGCGATGACTTCCGCAGCGACCAGATCTTCCGGCGTGTTGATGTTGAAGAAAGGGTCGTAGGGATGCACCGGCCAATCGGCGTAGGCGACGGGATGGCGGCCGAGAAAATCCGTCACTTTGCGCAATCCCTCTTGCGCTAGCGCTTTTCGCAGATCGTGGCGGAGCGCCACTTGCCAGAGCGCGGCAATGGGGTGGCTGACGCCCCCGGAGCGGGCGCAGGTGATCACGGCGCGGTCTTCCGCCCGAACGTCTTGCAGGCGCGCCACGAAATCCTTGGGGATGAACGGCGTGTCGGCGGGGGCGGTGACCGCAAAGAGGCATTTCGAATGATGGGCGGCGACCCAATCGAGCCCCGCGAGCACACCGGCCAGCGGTCCCTGATAATCCACGAGATCGTCGGGCACCACCGGAAGACCGTAGGATTCAAAACGATTGAGGTCGCCATTGGCATTGAGGACGAGGCGATCGCATTGCCCGCGCATCGCCGCTATCACGCGATCCAAGACGGGGCTGCCGCCTAACGTCTGCAGGCCTTTGTCGCCGCCGCCCATGCGGCTTGAACGGCCTCCGGCGAGAATAATGCCTATCATCGCCGGCACCCTTTCCTATCGCGTTTTGCCGGAGGCCGGCCCGCCGTCGTTTGGTTTAAGATTCGCGCCGCCAACCCGGCTCAACCATAAAAACATATCATAATTTGCCACGGATCTGCAGAGCGGAATGGGGGAGGCTCCAACTCCCGTGCGCCCCATGCAATGAAAACCGTGCCCCGTTGCTATTCGTCCGGTGGGTCACCGCGCAAAGGTGTATTGGCCCTCCTTTATCCAACACACCAAGGAATATAAAGCGAGGATTGTAGCGCGCAAAGTATTGGTTGCTATTCGGCAACATTCTTTTTTTCAATTCCGTAATAGACCCAAGGTTTGATTTGCATCAAATCGCCGTCGCAGCCGCGGGGGCAGTAAGCGGCATGCGTCTTACGGCGGAATCTCCGCTAATTCAGGGACCAGTTGGAAAACTTTGGGGGACTTTATGAAAACATTTTTGCGCGGCTTCTTGTCCGCTCTGTTGCTTGGCGCGGCGGTGAGTGCTGCTTCGGCAGCCGATCTTCCGTCCACCGCGACGGCGCCAGCTCCTCTGGTTTTCACCGATAGCTTCAACCCTTGGGCCATTCGTCTCGCTGTCACGGGTGTCCTGCCGACCAACGGCGGGTCGCTTTCGACCGCGGCCGGGGGCTATGTCAGCAACGGCTTCAAGGCGACGGATTCGGTCATTCCCGAACTCGATATCGGTTATTACTTCACCAAGAATATCGCCGCTCAGCTGGTTTGCTGCTTGAGCCCGCATAATGTCTTCATCGACGGCGGCGCGCTCAATGGCACGCAAGCCACCCGGGCCTTGTTGTTCCCGCCGACCTTGCTGCTGCAATATCATTTCACCGATTTCGGCGCGATCCAGCCGTATGCCGGTGTCGGCGTGAACTATACCCATTTCTTCGGGCAAACGCCCAATTCCGCGCTCCTGAGCAATGTCTCCATCAAGGATTCCTGGGGTGTCGCGGCTCAATTGGGCGCCGATTATGTGCTCGACAGAAACTGGGCCCTCAATCTCGACGCGAAGTGGATTCTGATCGACCCCACCGTCCAAGCGACGACGGTCGGCGGCGTGGCGCTCAACGGCCGGGCCAACATCAACCCCTTGCTTGTGAGCGCGGGCATCGTTTACCGCTTCGGCGGCACGTCCTCGCCGGTGGTGGCGCGGTATTAAGATTTGTCGTCTAACGATGGTCGTTGGACAACACGGCGGCGCCTTCGATTGGGCGCCGCCGCTTTTGCGCGAAAACTCTTCGGGACAAGCGATTTAACCAGCTCTGCCGTGAGCGCGGGGCTGCCATGCCCCGATCTTTCTTGCCGAAATCGTTAGATATGATAGATAACATTTATCGGAAGTAACCCTTTCGTCACCCATTTTGGGTGTTTCCTCCCTAGACTTAAGGCCGTCAGTTCCACTGGCGGCTTTTTTTTATGTCCGCGAAAGAGGGGTGGTCATCCCGGATTTTTCGCGCGGGCGGCAAAGGCGACGGACCACAACGCGCGCACGGCAATGGCTTGGGCCAAGCGCGGCTCCCGGCGCGCGCGGCCGATGGCCTCGCCCAATATCGTCACCGCTTTAGCGAGGCGGGGGGCGTCCCACAGACGGAGCTGCTGTTCGGCCGCTGCCTTGCGCGGCCCATAAAAGCCCTGGGGATCGCCGCCGCCGCCGCCATCCATGGCGAGACGCGCCCGGTGCAGCGACGTCGCGTGGCGCAAGGCGGATCCCAACAGCATGTTCACATCGCTATTTTCCGCGAAGACTTTTTCCGTGGTCGATTCCACTTCCTTGGGATCGCCGCGAAAGGCGCCGTCGATGGCATGGTCGAGCACCAGGGCCGAGGCATCGGCGACGATGGCCTCGACATGGCCCGTGGTGACGCGGCCTTCGCCATGCGCGAAAGTCGCGAGCTTCTCGAGTTCCGAGCGTGTGCTGAGACGGTCTTGCCCGAGCAAGGACTGCAAAAGCTCCTTGGCATCGGGGTCGATCGTCAGATTTTGCGCGGCCAATTCCCGGTCGATCAATTGAGCGATCTCGCGCGGGCCATCGGGGAAACATTCGATGGCGGCGGCGGCCTTCTCTTTTTCGAAGAGCTTTCGTAACGCGTGGTCGCGTTTGAGCGCGCCGGCCTCGACCGTGATGGTGCATTGAGCCGGCGGCGCCTTGAGGATGAGTTCCAGAGCGGGAACGATCGACTTGCCTTGCGCGTCGATGGCGATGGCTTTGCGGCCGCCAAACATCGGAATGGCATTCGCCTCGTCGGCGAGCCGCAAGGGATCGCCCGCGATTTCGTCGCCGGACATCCGGACGAGTTGGAACGGATCCTTGGGATCGTCCACCGAGCGGCTGAGAATCGTGCGGATACGCTCCCCCACGAGCCCGGCATCGGTCCCGAAGACGAGGTAGAGAAAAACACCCGCTGGGGGATGATTGATGGCGCGATCCGCATCGCCCGGCCTGATCGCGGCCATGGAACTCCTCCGGCGTGTTGCTGCCTCTCGAGACGGGGAAGCATGCCCTCGATCACAAAAGTCCGCAACTTCTATAAGGCTCTCTTTTGCGGGCGCAAAAAGGCCGGGCGTCGAGCCCGGCCTCGATAGATCGGTCTGCGCTTTAAAGCGCGTTCCGCTTTGGTGGAACCACCAAGGCGATAAGAACTCGCTCTCTTACTAGGGAGTTAGAGCATGTCCTCGATCGAAAAAGTCTGCAACTTTTTCGAGACATGCTTTAGCGGCAGATGCGGCGCGGCCCATAGGGGGTCGGCCGGATGGCGCACACGACGACCGGGCGGAAGTTCGGCACGCAACGGCCCCAGCCATTGCGGTGGCCATCGGGGCCGCAGCCGCCGGAAACGAGGATCACTTCGGGAGCCTGGCCCGCGTCATAGACGGCGGTCATGGGGGCCGCATTGACGCCGGCGGCGCTCACCGAGAGGGCCGCGCCTGTGGCGAGAGCAAGAATGAGATTGCGCATTGGGGGGAATTTCCTTTTGACTTCAGAGGCCATGCTCCCCTCGGGGGCAGGCATGGCTGTTCGAAACTCGGCTGTAACGCCGGCCCCCTTAAAGCACTCGAGCTGTGAACGCGTTATGAATGTTCTCCAAAACATGTTCGCGCGCGATTTCTTGACTTCAAAGCATCCGCCAGGGCTCGAGCTTGGCGCCATATCGCGGCATGCCTTCGCGCCCCCTCAGCTCCCGCGCGTGGCGAGCGCCGCCGCGATCCGCAGCCGGATTTGATCGGAGAGCTGTTTCGCATCGCGAATCTCGGCATCGCGCGCGGCCCGGATGTTGGAGTAACGTTCGCTCGTGCGGTCGTAGCTGGCGACGACCATGGCCGTTCCCTTGGTGATGGGCTGGCCTCCGGTCGCGGGCTCGAGACGGTAATCGGCGTTGAGCGTCACCGTCGCCGAGGTCGCGAGCCCCGTGACCGTATCGATGATCGGCGTCTGCACGCCTTCGTGCAGGGTGACGAAGAGCCGGTATTTCGGCAGCTCGTGCGAGCCGGTGCCATTGAGATCGAAGACGAGATCGTCGCCGAGATAATGGCCGATCCGGTCCGGGATGGGCTCGATCGCGATGGCCCGCATCTCGCCGGCGACATCGCCGCCGCCCGCGCTCAACGGCCCATAGAGCGGCTGGATGCAGCCGCCCAAGCCGAGCATCGCCAAGAGAGATAAAGCGGCCGCCGCCCGATGATCAAACCACGACATTCACGATCCTTTGCGGAACAACGATAATCTTCCGGACAGGCCGGCCTTCCAGCGCCTTTTGCACCAATTCCAATCCCAGCACCGCCGCCTCGATCTCGGGCTGCGAGGCCGTGCGGCCGATGGTGAGATCGGCTCGCTTCTTACCATTGATTTGGACTGGTAGCACGATCACATCCTCGACGACGAGTGCGGGATCGCCGATCGGCCAAGCGGCCTCGGCCACCAGCGTCTCGTGGCCGAGCGCGGCCCAGCAGGATTCCGCGAGATGCGGCATCATGGGCGCGAATAGTTGCACGAGAATGTCACCGGCCTCGCGGAAGGCAAAGCGCAGATCCGGCGAAATATCCGGCGTCTCGATCGCGCCAACGGCGGCGGCGAGTTTGTTGACGAGATCGTAAATGCGCGAAATCGCCCGGTTGAAGCGCAACTGGCCGATATCCTCCTCCAGCCGCAGCAGCGCGCCATGGGCGGCCTTGCGGACCTCGGCGGCTTCGGCCGAGAACTGGGGCGGCAGGGGCGTGCCGATGGGCGCGGCAATCCCGGCCAATTCACCGGTGAGGCGCCAAATGCGTTGCAAGAACTTGGAGGCGGCCTGAACGCCTTCCTCCGTCCAGATCACATCGCGCTCGGGCGGCGAATCCGACAGCATGAACCAGCGCGCGGTATCGGCGCCAAAGCTCTCGATGATCTCGTCGGGGTCGATGACGTTTTTCTTCGACTTCGACATCTTCTCGATGGAGCCGATGGTAATGTCCCCGCCATCGCCGAGTTTTTTCGCGCGGCGCCCCTCCGGCCCTGTCTCGATCATCACGTCGGCGGGGGCGACCCAGGCCCCGGAGGCGTCCTTATAGGTCTCGTGATTCACCATGCCCTGGGTGAACAGGCCGGCAAAAGGCTCGCGCACCTCGCCGGCATGGCCGGTCGCCTGCATCGCGCGGGTGAAAAAGCGGGCATAGAGCAAGTGCAAAATCGCATGCTCGATCCCGCCGATATATTGATCGACCGGCATGAAGCGGTCGACGGCTGCCGCCGTGGCTGGCTCTCCGGCGTTCCAGGGATCGGTGAAGCGCAGGAAATACCAGGAGGAATCGACGAACGTATCCATCGTGTCGGTCTCGCGCCGGGCCGCTTGGCCGCACTTCGGGCAGGCCACGTTCTTCCAGGTGGGATGCCGGTCGAGCGGATTGCCGGGCAGGTCGAATGTGACATCCTCGGGCAAAACCACCGGCAGATCCGCGGTGGGCACGGGCACCACGCCGCAGGCCGCGCAATGGATGATGGGGATCGGCGCGCCCCAATAGCGCTGGCGCGAAATGCCCCAATCGCGGAGCCGGAAATTGACCTGCCGCTTGGCTTGCGGGCGGTTGCCGATGGTCACGGCCTCGAGCCGCGCGGCGACCTCCGCCTTGGCCTCGTCGATGGTCAAGCCGTCGAGGAAGCGGGAATTGACGAGACGCCCCTCGCCGTCGAAAGCGGTGTCCGTGATCTCGAACGTGGCGGGGTCGGCATCCGGCGGGCACACCACCGGGGTCACGCCGAGGCCATAGGCGTTGGAAAAATCGAGATCGCGCTGGTCATGCGCGGGGCAGCCGAAGACCGCGCCCGTGCCGTAATCCATCAGCACGAAATTGGCGGCATAGACCGGCAGTTCCCAGCTGGGATCGAAGGGATGGATGACCCTGAGCCCGGTGTCGTAGCCACGCTTTTCCGCCGACTCGATGGCGGCCTCGGACGTGCCCATGGTGTGGCATTCCGCGATGAAGGTGGCGAGGCCTTCGTCCCGTTCCGCCGCCGCCAGCGCGATGGGGTGATCGGGCGCGATGGCCAGGAATTTCGCGCCGAACAGCGTATCGGGCCGGGTCGTATAGACTTCCACCTCGCTGATGCCGAGCGCGTTGGCGGTGAGCGCGAAACGGAGCAGCAGGCCTTCCGACCGGCCGATCCAGTTTCGCTGCATCACCTTGACCTTCTCGGGCCAGCGGTCGAGCGTGTCGAGGCCGGCCAGGAGATCCTCGGCGAACAGGCCGATGCGCAGAAACCATTGCGTCAGCTCGCGCTGTTCGACCAAGGCGCCGGAGCGCCAGCCGCGCCCGTCGATCACCTGCTCGTTGGCGAGCACGGTGTGATCCACCGGATCCCAATTCACCTTGGCCTGTTTGCGATCGACGAGCCCCTTGGCGAGAAAATCGAGAAACAGCCGCTGCTGGTGCTTGTAATAAGAGGGGTCGCAGGTCGCGATCTCGCGCGACCAGTCGAGCGACAGGCCCATGGACTTCAACTGATCGCGCATCGTCGCGATGTTCTTGTAGGTCCAGATGGCGGGGTGGCTCCCGTTGTCCCGCGCCGCATTTTCGGCGGGCATGCCAAAGGCGTCCCAGCCCATCGGGTGGAGCACGTCGAACCCCTTGGCCCGCTTGTAGCGCGCCACCACGTCGCCCATCGCATAATTGCGGACATGGCCCATGTGAATGCGCCCGCTGGGATAGGGGAACATTTCCAGCACGTAATATTTTGGCCGCGAGCCCTCGTTTCCGGTGCGGAAAATCCCCCGCTCGTCCCAGATTTTCTGCCACTTGGGCTCGGCTTCGCGGGCGTTATAGCGTTCGGTGCTCATGGTGCTCGGGTCTTTGAACTTCTTGATAGGGCGGCAAGTCGCCGCCTCCGGCTCCTCTTCTCACAACGGGGAGGCATTTAGGCAAGCCCTCAGGGGTGGTTTTGTGGATCGCGCCGGCGAAGGCCAAAAAAACGCAGAGGGGGCGGCAAGAGCCATCTCATCTTCGCAGAACGACACAAGCACCGCCCAACTTGAGAATTTTGCCGCAGAGCGCGTCGGCCGCCTCCCGCGAGGGTGCCGGGGCGCGGACCTGATAAAAGGGCTGGAACCCCCGGCTCAGCAGCCGTCCCCCGATGATCATTGGCTCGACATCGCCAAGAAGCGCGGAATAGCTGTGCTGCGCGCGCGCATAGGCAGCCAAGGCCGCCGCCTTGGAAAAACTGCCGGCAAGCTGGACACCCCACGATCCCGAAAGCGCCGATCCTGAAAAGTGGCGCGGGTTCTCGCCGCGGATCGAGGCAGAGACCTGGAGACAGGATTGCGCTGGCAGCGGCTCCTTTCCATCTGGTTTTGCCGCCACCCCGGCGCTCCAATCCGCCGCCGGACGGCCCGTGATGGTCAAAACATAGTCCTGCGTCTCGGTGGGCAAGGCACCTTGGCCCGCCAGCCAATTCGCAACACGCGCGGGACCGGCATTATAGGCGGCGGCGGCCAGCCCGAGATTACCGAAACGCAGGTTGAGAGCGGCAAGAAGTGCCGCCGCTTTTGGGATGGCTTCCTCGGGATCGAACGGATTGGCGACGCCGCGCTCGCCGGCGGTCGATGGCATGAATTGCGCGATTCCTTGCGCGCCCGCTGGACTGATGACGGCGGGACGAAAGCTACTTTCCTGCCAGATGAGGCGTGTGAGAAATTCCGCGGGCAGTCCCTCCGCGCGCGCCGCCGATTCGATCAGGCGGCATACCGTGGCATCGACCGGCTCGGCCTCGGCCGCCGCAGCGGTTAAAGGCCGCATTAAGACGACGGCGCAGCAAAGCAAGGCAATCTGGCCAAAGACCCGGAGAGACATAGGTTTACGCATGGTCATGTGTCGCTTGGGATTTGAAGCGGGGAAACCCTGATGACGCCAGCGAGGCGCTTTTGTGAAATCGCGCGTTGAAGAGGTTTTCTCGGCTCCGGCCGCCTGTCGCACGGCGAGATTACACGGCAGCGAAATATCGGTAATGAAGGCGCTTTGGACTACGGTCTGTCGGGGGGCGACTTGAGAATTTCAAAATGGCTTGCGGGCGCGGCGCTATTCACGGCTCTTGGACTGATCTCATCCCTGGCTTTCGCGGGCGAATATCCAGCTCCGAAGGAAAGTGACTGGGTCGCGCACGATTTTAAGTTTCACGACGGCGCGATCCTGCCCGAGTTGAAACTCCATTATACCACCATCGGCAATCCGTCCGGCCAGCCTGTTCTCATCCTCCACGGCACCATGGGCTCCGGCACCAGCCTGTTGACGCCTGCTTTCGCTGGCGAACTGTTCGGGCCAGGCCAACCGCTCGATGCCAGCAAGTATTTCATCATCCTGCCCGACGCGATCGGAGCGGGGAAGTCGTCAAAGCCTTCCGATGGATTACGCGCCAAATTTCCGGACTATGATTACGACGATATGGTCAAGGCGGATTACCGCTTGGTGACCGAAGGCCTGGGAATCGCCCATTTGCGATTGGTCCTAGGTTATTCCATGGGCGGCATGGAAACCTGGATGTGGGGCGAGGCCTATCCGGATTCGGCGGACGCGCTTGTGCCGATGGCCGCGACTCCGGCGGCGATGTCGGGCCGCAATTGGATGTTGCGGCGTCTCTTGATCGAATCGATCAAGCGAGACCCGGAATGGAATGGCGGCAATTATACGACCCAGCCCCATGCCATGCCGCTCGCGAGCCTGCTGTTCAACGATGCGACCGCCGGAGGGACGCAAGCCTATCAAAGCCTCGGTCCGACGCGCGAGGCGGCGGATAAATTCGTCGATGCGCAATTGGCCGTGCCATTCAAAGCCGATGCGAACGACTTTATCTGGCAATGGAACGCTTCGCGAAACTACGATCCAGCGCCAGGATTGGAGAAAATCAAAGTGCCCGTTCTCGCCATCAATGCCGCGGACGACGAGCGCAACCCGCCGGAACTCGGCATCATGGAAACCAATCTCAAAAGAGTCCGCAACGGCCATCTCTACCTGATTCCCGCCAGCGCAGAGACGCGGGGCCACGCCACGAATGTCTTCGCGAAGTTTTGGAAGCAGCAGCTTGGAGATTTCTTGCGGACGGTTCCGTGAAGACATAACGGCCAAAGCAAATCATCAATGCCCTTACATTGAGGAGGCTTCGCCCTTCAATGTAAGGAGGTCTCCGCAATGAACCATCGAAGCCGCCTCGAAATGCGAGGGTTCCAGGAGGCGGCAACGCGGTAAACGCTCACCCAGGACGAGGGACCGCCCTCGTGCTTCGAGACGGCTCGCTATCGCGGCCTCCTCAGCATGAGGGGCTAATGGGAGGATCCCAGCACTCGTGACTCCTCCCGCTTGCCGCCTCCTCAGTGCGGCGCCAGCATCGTCTCCGCGCGCACGATGGCGTCGAATTCCTCGCCGGTGACAAACCCTAGCGCCAGGGCTTCTTCGCGCAAGGTCGTGCCGTGTTTATGCGCCTGCTTGGCCACTTTGGCGGCATTGTCGTAGCCGATCTTCGGGGCGAGCGCCGTCACCAGCATCAGCGAGCGCGACAGCAATTCGCCGATGGTCTTGGTGTTGGCTTCCAGGCCCTCGATGCAATTGGCGCGGAAGGAATCCGCCGCATCGGCGATCAGGCGCACGCTTTCCAGGAAGGCGAAGGCGATCACGGGTTTCATCACGTTCAACTCGAAATGGCCCTGCGAGGCCGCGAAACCGATGGTGGTCTCATTGCCGAACACGCGCGCGGCGACCATGGTGATGGCTTCGACTTGCGTGGGGTTCACCTTGCCCGGCATGATCGACGAGCCCGGCTCGTTTTCCGGCAGCAGCAGCTCGCCGATGCCCGAACGCGGGCCGGAACCGGCGAGGCGGATGTCGCTGGCGATCTTGTAGAGGCCGGCGGCAAGCGAGTTCAGCGCGCCGTGGGCGAAGGAGAGCGCGTCATGGCTGGCGAGCGCCTCGAACTTGTTCGGCGCGGTCACGAAGGGCAGGCCGGTGTATTCCGCGATCTTGGCGGCGAACAGCGTGTCGAAGCCCTTCTTGCTGTTGAGGCCGGTGCCGACCGCCGTCCCGCCCTGGGCGAGCTGGTAAAGGCCCGGCAGCGTCAGCTTGATCCGCGTCTCGGCATTGGCGATCTGCGTGACGTAGCCGGAAAATTCCTGGCCGAGCGTGACGGGCGTCGCATCCTGGAGATGGGTGCGGCCGATCTTGATGATGTCCTCGAACGACTTGGCCTTGGCATCGAGCGCCAGGCGTAGCCGCTCCAGCGCCGGCAGCAAGCGGCGGTTGAGTTCGATCGCCGCCGCGATGTGCATGGCGGTGGGGAAACTATCGTTGGAGGATTGGCCGCGATTGACGTGGTCGTTGGGATGCACGGGTTTTTTGGTGCCGCGCGCTTGGCCCAGCTTCTCGTTGGCGTAATTCGAGATGACCTCGTTGACGTTCATGTTGGATTGCGTGCCCGAGCCGGTCTGCCAGACCACCAGCGGGAAATGATCGTCGAGGGCGCCGGATTCGATCACCTTGGCGGCGCTGACGATCGCTTCGGCCAGAGGTGCGTCGAGCTCGCCTTGCGCCAGATTCACCTCGGCGGCCGCGCGTTTCACTTTCGCCAAGGCATGGACGACGGCGATCGGCATGATCTGCCCGCCAATGGCGAAATTCTCGCGCGAACGCTGGGTCTGCGCGCCCCAGAGGCGATCCACTGGAACGTTTATGGGGCCAAAACTATCGGTTTCCGCGCGCGTCGCGCCGGCGTCTTTGTCGCTCATATCCAAAATCCCCCTCAGGCTTTTAGAGTTTCTAGAGCGTCCTTACCGCCGTTCGGCATGAGGGGCAATGGCGGGGGAGGGGCCGGCCGCAGGGGCATCCCCGCTTTTGCGGATGGCCCAGCTTAAATTCGATTGTCGTTAAGCGCTGGCCGTCGCGCCGGATATCGAGCCGTTCCGGTACCATGTTTTGACCGGCATTTCATCCGATGGAATTGTATAATTCTCGATCAAGATGGAGGCGTTCAAATCGCCGATCGACGAAATAATACGAGGGTCGATCACGGGTGCCGCGATCTCTTCGCGTCCGAACATTGCGATCCAAAATACAGCTTCGGCTTGTCCATGGGATAACCACCCCGGCAGCTCGCGATGCGCATGAACCAAGGCGCTCATCTTGATGAGCCAAGTGGCGACATCGGCGCTGGTGTGACTTTTCTGATGCATGAGTGAAATATAATGGCGCTTGGCGATCCGGCCCGCACGATATCCTTCTTGGGCCATGGGTTCGCCTTTGATGTGTAAAACATCTATTGCAACGTTGAAGTCATCGGCGAGAGGTTCGAGACGAACGCTGTCGCTCCAGATCCGCAGGCTCATGTCGTACTTATTCGCCGGGCCGGAGTTTTGAGGCATGTTTTGATTCGCTTCGAGCGTCGGATTACGGCCGTCGCCGGCCACGCATGTGGGCTAGCTATCGTCTCTGTAATCAAGCCCGGCAACGCGTTAAACACAAAAATTGAAGTACACTATCATCCCATCGTGACCACCATAGGCTTTATTGGGTTCAAACGTCTTGATGAAGTCGAGCGCCGAGAGCGCATGGCTTTCATCCCAATCCTCGATGAGGGGCGTAGGCCCGGGACGGGTTGGAAGCCACGTATCCACACCAATGATCCGGTACCCCCGGTCTTGCAGAATGGTCGCGACCCGCAACGCGTCGGATCTGTTCCACGCCAATTCATTTTCAGAATGGTAGGCCCTGCGAAGGATATCCTCCGGCAAGATCGAAACCCAGGCAGGTGCGTCTGTATTTGTCATTCCAACAATACCTTATGGGAAAAGATTGATGCCGGCCCGTCGTCATATTCCGGTTGATGCTCACGCGCGCTCCGCATCGATGTTGAAATAGGTTTCTAAACCTAGACTTTCTCCCAATTTATTTTCGGGATCAAACGTCTTGACGAAATCGAGCGCCGAGATTGCGCGTGTGTCGTCCCAATCCCGGATCAACGGCGTTGGACCGGGCGTCGTGGGAAGCCAGGTGTCGATGCGGACGATCTTGTAACCCTTGGCTTGCAGCAGGTTGATAACCTGTTCCGCGACAGGCCTCGTCCAAGCCATCTCCTCGTAGGAATGAAAGGCCTGACGGACGATCTCCGGTGGCAACAAGGAATGCCAGGCGAATATCTCTCGATTTGTCATGATTGCGGCATCTTATGCCGGATGGATTCTATAGGGAAGGACGGCCCGTTATTCGACGATTGCCGGGGCCGCGTCATCTCGGCAAGCCAGGATGTTGAACCAAGGCTCCATTCCGAGATGAATTCGAGCGCCGGTATCGCATAAGCGGCGCTCCAGTCGTAAACGAAGGGCGTTGGAATGGTGGGGCGGGGACGCGTTGGAAGCCAGATATCCACGCCAAGGATGCTAAATCCATTTGCTTGAAGGATTTTCACGACCGCCGTCGCGTCCGTCCCCGGCCAGGCCAATTCGCCGTTCGACGCGCGGTAGGCTCGCTTAAGAATGTCCAGCGGCAAGATCGAAACCCAGACCAGTGCATCTGTATTTGTCATGCAGCCCTCAGTCGACTATCTTAAAATCTACCTCGACGTCGCACCCCCTCTTTTTTTTATATTCATTACGCGCCTCGATAATATCTTCCCGTGCCCACGTTAATTCCTGCATTATTTCGGCGGGAAGATTTTTTGTGGAACGTATTTCGACAATATATGGAGGTGATACTGTGTTAAAATTGCCCCAAATCATCGAGTCGACAAGAGCGTTAACGCTAGTTCCGTGCCATTCGGGCGCGCCAATAGCAGGCAAAATTGCCTTGTAGAAATCCAATCCAGATTTCCATTTGGCTGCATCGAGCGCAATGAGCTTCGCATTAGATGGCGTGTTCACTTGTTTGCTCCGCCTATTCTTAGATCTACTGGATAGAAGCTTTTGTAGTGGTTCTTGGTATAATAGGTATTTCCTGCCTTATCCATAATAATACGTAGATCACCGGGTGCTTGGCCGGGAGACCGCATGTAATAAGTCGTGTATCCACCAATTCCTGAAGGAAGTACAGCACCCGTTTCCTTGTCCGGGCGATTTTTATAATCGTGAGGGTTTAAAGTAGAAATATCCTCCGGTTGCCCGGCTACGATAGCGTTAACAGTATCGTTGATCGCCAGCACCTCTTCGGGACTCGGGGGCAAAACGTTTAAGCCTTGCGGATCGAGCGGATCAATTTCCGGGTGGGGAACGATTTCGATGCCACCGGGTCTAAAAGGCCCGTCAGCCGCAACCGGAATAATGAGATTGTTTGGTTCCCGCGAATTGGGCCGGGCTTCGCGGGCTGGTTTTGGCTCGGGTTCATGGATCCGCACGGACGGGGCGCTGTCCGGCTCGCCACCCTCGCCCGGTCCCCCCCGCCCGCTTTCCCTGCCGCTTCCGGCGGGGACGCGCGGTTGGCCTGGATTATACTTGTGCGGACCAAGGGCTGCGGGATCGAGGCCGAGTTCCTTCATCAAGCCGCGCGGCGTCATGCCCTGATCGAGCAGGCTTTCGGCGAGGCTGAGCCTGTAAGCATCGTGCGGATGGGCGAGCGGCGGTAGGTTGGCAAAGACGAGGCGCAAATTGGCGAGCGCCTTGTCGCCGCGCTCCCAGTGTTTCGCGGCGGCTTCGAGCGGCCGGAGCATGTCGCGGGAGATGGCTTTGTCGTAGGTGACCGATAGCAAGACGAGGAGGCGCTCTTCGTCCGCCTCGAGATCGAGACGGCGTCCATCCCCCGACATGCGCGCGAGACATGAGCCCTTGCCGAAGACGAGGCCTTTTTCGCCGATCATGATGGTCCGGCAAATATCCGCCGGCCATCGCGGGTCGTGAAACCCCTTGCGCAAATAAACCACTTGCATCTTGGCTTCGCCCTCGGGCGGCCGAAAGCTGATCCGGCGCGCCCGAGGTAAAATTACCGGTCATGCGGGCGAAGTCAAAAATGTTTGTGGTTTGAAAGTGTTAACCAGGCATAACCGCTTCGCGTCTGGACAAGAACACGAGAGCCTCGTGTCGAATTTGCCTTAATCGCTGCCCGTCTTCGACAAGCGGTGGCCCGAGGCGGCCGGGTCGAGCGCCTGCCATTCGCCCTCGTGGCCGAATTCGGCTCCCGATTGCAGCGAGAGCATTTCGGCTAAGCGGTTACGCGCGCGGTTGACCCGGCTTTTCATCGTGCCGACGGCGCAATTGCAGATCGCCGCCGCTTCCTCGTAGGAGAGGCCGGAGGCGCCGATCAAGATCAAGGCCTCGCGCTGATCGGTTGGAAGGCGTTGAAGGGCCGCCCGGAAATCGAGGAAATCCATATGGCCGTGCTGGGCGGGCACGGTGGCGAGCTTGGCGGCGATGGCGCCGTCGGTATCGGCCACCTCGCGGCGGCGCTTGCGATATTCGGAATAATAGATGTTCCGCAAAATCGTGAAAAGCCAAGCCGGCAGATTGGTGCCCTCGACGAAAGAGCCGAGATTGCTCCAGGCCTTGACCAGGGTCTCCTGCACGAGATCGTCGGCGCGGTCGGGATTGCCGCACAACGAGACCGCGAAAGCGCGCAGATTGGGAACGACGGCAATCAAATCGGCCTTCATTTGCGCGCTGGCGGCCGGGCGCGGCGGCGGTTCTGTCTCTCCCTTCACTTCGCCGCCTTCTTCTCATCCGGCTGGCGCGGGACGGAATCGAAATCTTTCAAGAGTTCGAGGAAACGGTCGGGGACGGGCTGAACGAGAACGTCGTTATAGACCGACCGTAAATGGCGGCCGATCTGATCGGCGATTTCCGGCTTGGAGGCCGTCTTTTTGACACGAAGGGACGACAAAGGCTTACCTCTAGAGTTCGCGCTGGGGCACGGCGCTGGCCAACCGGCGCAACGTTAGGATGTTAGGGACACGCTACTGTGATCTCGGGGGACGCGTAACTGTGATCTCGCGCAGCCATTGCAGGGGAGAGTGGATAATGCGGCGTTAGCTAATAGCGGACTCATTAGTTAACATTCTATCATAATCAGTCCAAACCATTAACGATCCAACTGGCCGGAACGGTCAAGGCGGGATTTCCACTTGGTCGAACCTGGCCGCCACTATTTCGAGATAGGCCGCGCGCATTAAGATGATGAAACGGTAATGCCGCAGCGGCAAGATCGTTCCCTGATACCGGAGACTTGTGTTCATCTACTCGCGCTCCATTGCCTCGCTCAAGCTTGGGAGGGGTGCGGCCTCCGTTACGTCATGCAGTTGACAAGAAATCGCTCACTTTTGAGAATTTAAATTTCCATATGGGTAGAAACGCCGGGCTGACGGCAAACCGTAGTTGATCTATGGTCTTCGCGTCACGGTTCCGGCAAGTTCCATCACTTCGCCGGCAAGGTCCATCATGTCGCCGCACCGGCACGAGCCCGGTTGCCGGAGAAGAGCGGGAGGAAAACGGTATATGTCAGTTTCCAAGGCCATCGCCTCTCATATCCCCTATCTCCGCCGGTTTGCCCGCGCCTTGACCGGTAATCAAGCAAGTGGCGATGCGTATGTTCTTGCCTCGCTCGAGGCGATTGTCGGCGATCCCAATGGGTTCGATCCCGGCTCCGACGCCCGGGCCGCGCTTTACCGCACCTTTTTGAAGGTCTGGGGAACGATGCCGGTCAATACCCACGTCGACCAATCCGATCTATCGGCCGACGAAAATGGCGCCAGGCGAAATATCGACGCGATCACGTTACGCCCGCGCATCGCCTTTCTCCTCAGCGCGCTGGAAGGGTTCGACGCCGCCGAGACTAGCCGCGTGCTCGAATGCAGCGCGGACGAGGCTGCCGCGTTGATCGATGAGGCGAGCAAGGAAATCGCCCGTCAGATCCAGACGGATGTCTTGATCATCGAGGACGAGCCCTTTATCGCGCTCGATCTTCAGACGCTCGTCGAGGAGCTTGGCCATCATGTCGTGGGTGTCGCGCGCACGCATCAAGAGGCGGTGGAGGCGGCCGGCCGGCACCGGCCCGGCCTGATCCTCGCCGATATTCAGCTCGCCGATGGCAGTTCCGGCCTCGAGGCCGTCAATCAAATTCTCGGCTCGTTCTCGGTGCCGGTGATTTTCATCACCGCCTATCCCGAGCGGTTCCTAACCGGCGCGCCGCCGGAGCCGGCCTTCCTCATTACCAAACCGTTTGGCGTCAACAGCCTCAAAGCCGTCGTCAGCCAGGCCTTGTTCTTCGATCGCCGCTCGCACCGCAAGGAAGAGCCGGAGGGTGCGGTGGCCTGATCAATAGAGCGGCTGAAGGGTCACGTTGGTCAGAAACGGGCCGATGCCGATCCGGCCGTCCTTAAAATCGACGGGCAGCCGGATTTCACCATTGTCCGTCGTTGGCGCATGGGGATGCGTCTCGAACAGGTGGTTCAGCAAGCCGCTCGCCTTGGCGATATTCGGATTGACGCCGTAGCGCCGCAGAACGGGCGCGAGGCCGGTGAAACTGGCGTCGAGATGACCCGCGATCCGGTGCTGTCCGTCGATATGCAGCGGGCCGTTGGCCTCGATGGAACTCTCGCCGCGGAGCAGCCGCATCTGCCAGAAGGTGATGTCGCCTCCGGCCTGCCGCCAAAGTTCCATCACATCCGCGGGGGCCTGCGCAATGGCGAAGACCGGCTTGGTGATCCGCCCGGAGAGCGCGAGATCCGTATCCGCCGCCGTGCCGCCCAGCGCGTCGTCGAGCGCCGGCACTTTGGCGCCGGTCAAGGCAATTCTAAATTCCAAAACCGTTGCTTCGCCGTCCTGGGCCAAGTGAAGCGTCGCGTCGCCTTGGGCGGCTTGGCCGGTCTGGGTCTCTTGCGGCGAAAAATTCCCGATCGCCGCAAGACCGGTCCCGCTCAGGGTTATCGTGCTGACGCGCCGGGGCAGGCCGCCGAGAACGCCATGCATCGAGGTCCATGTCACCGTGGACGCGGTCTGCCTGTCCCCCGCGCGATAGGTGAAGGGCGGCGCGAGAGTGAACTTCGCATGAAAAGGGTCGAACAACGTGGCCCGGATCTCGAGGCCTTGAAGCGAAATCTCCGCCTCATCCCCGCGAAGGCGTCCCGCGAAGCTTGGATGATTGCAGGTCACGTCGATGGCAAAGGGAAACCCGGTGACGGCGCGGCCCGGACAGGTCCAATGCCGGCCCTGCGTTAGTTCCGCCGTCATCCAGGCGTCGAGGGCATGGCTGGCTGTCCGCGTGGCATAGAACCAAAACCCGGTGAGGACGCCGGCTGTCACCAGGAGAACGATGAGAATGAGAGAGGGAATACGAACGAGAGCTGGAATACGCATGATTTTTTCAACTTTTTCCGGAAGTGCTTTTGTAGCCTCCCTATAAAGTTGCGGATGACGATGGTGCGCGCGAAAACGCTCTAACTTATTAAAAGAAGCGATCAATTACGCGTCATTCGCCGGATTTGCAAAGACATGCGTTTTATCCCCGCGCCCGAGCTTGCGCTGGACCCCGCCGGTGTTTTATCCCGGAGCGCATGAGTGGAGAAAGCGGCTTTTGGGTTTTCGGCTATGGCTCGCTGATGTGGCGGCCCGGTTTTCCTTTCGAGGAGAGCCAGCTCGCCATGGTGCGCGGCTATCACCGGGCGCTTTGCGTCTATTCGCATGTGCATCGCGGCACGCCCGAGCAGCCGGGCCTGGTTCTGGGGCTCGACCGGGGCGGATCCTGCAAGGGCATCGCGTTTCGGGTCCGGGAAACTCTGATGGACGAGACGATCGCCTACCTTCGGGACCGCGAGCAGGTGACGATGGTCTATAAAGAGGTGTATCTCCGCGCCTCGCTCGGCGATGGCCGCATCGTCACGGCTTTGACTTATGCCGCCGACCGCTCGCATTCCCAATATGCCGGCGCGCTTGGCCTGTCCGATCTCGAAAAATTCGTGGAGCAGGGCGCTGGCGTGTCGGGGGCCAACCCGGAATATGTCGTCAACACCTATGAGCACATGACCGGACTCGGCATCAGCGACGCCAAGCTTGCGGCGCTGACGCGGAAGTTCGGGCCGCGCTCGTCAGCCTTTTAGCCGCGCGAGCGCCAAAGCGTGCAGCCGTTCGTCGCCCGAGGCGATGATGTCGCCGCCCGCCGCCGCGTTGCCGCCCTCCCAAGTGGTGATGATGCCGCCAGCGCCTTCGATAATCGGCATCAAGGCGACGACATCGTAGGACTTGAGTCCGGTTTCCACGACACAATCGACATGCCCCGCCGCCAGCATCGCGAAGGCGTAGCAGTCGCAGCCGTAACGCACTAGCCGCGCCTCGGCTTCGAGCCGCCGCAAGGCCTCGAGATTCGCCCCCGTGTAGAGAAGCGGCGATGTCGTCATGACGGTCGCCAAGTTCAAGGAGCCACAACGCCGGGCGGTCAGACGCCGCCGCTCCCGGCGTTTGCCGAGTCCCCCGCCCGTCCAATAGGTGCTTTCGCAATCCCCGATGAACCGCTCGCCGGTGAAGGGCTGCACCATCATTCCGTAGGTCGGGCGTCCCTTGTGCATCAATCCGATCAAGACGCCCCAGGTCGGCAGCCCCGAAATAAAGGCCTTGGTGCCATCGATCGGGTCGAGAACCCAGACATATTCCGCATCGGCCCGTATCTCGCCGAATTCCTCGCCGACGATTCCATGGGCCGGAAAGGTGGATTCGATCATCCGCCGCATCGCGACTTCGGCGGCCCGGTCCGCCTCGGTCACGGGATCGAAGGGCCCGCCGCTGTTTTTGTCCTCGGTGCCTAGCGCCGTGCGGAAGAACGGCAGGATCGCCTCGCTGGCGGCATCGCCGAGCCTGTCGACAAAGGCTGTAAAATCAACGGCTGTCATACTCGAGACGCTCCAGCATTTGGTCAATCGGGACGTTTCCCCATCAAACCGTGATTTCACCCATGGGATATAGTTCCTCTCAGCCAGTGCCACGGCAGGGCCCTGGCCGCAACCTGCCCATGCCCCAAGACCGGCAAAAAATACATGAACGGCCATGGGGGCCTCGCCGCGCGGGTTTCGCCGGCCAAGCAAACATCGAGACGTCCGCGAATAGCGAGAAACTCGCTTGTGTCATGGCATCTTGCCGGCACGAGATCGAGAATGGCAGATTTAGACTTGATTTTTGTGCAGCGCACGTTCATATTATTGCGGTGCGGTAGCCTTGCTATCGCCGATGCCCTCCTTGGGCGTTTCCTCCCTAGACTTGGGCCGCTTATGCTATCATAAGCGGCTCCTTTTTTGCCGAGGCTGCCACCCGCCAGGCTTCGCGGCTCTCCAAAATCCTTATTCTCCAATATCTTATAAGGGCTACTCGGCCGCGGCCTTGAGAAGCCCCCCGCGCTTCGCGGCGGATTCAGCCAAAGCGCCGGCGATCGATTTCAGGCTGGCCGCCACGCTGGCGAAGCGCCCCGACCGTTCGATCTGCTGTTCGTTCATATAAAGAGCGCGATTCACCTCGATTTGGATGGCGTGATATCCCATTGCCGGCGCGCCATAATGTTCGGTGATAAAGCCACCCGCATAAGGCTTGTTGCGCTGCACTGCATATCCCAAGGCATGGATCGCCTGCTCCAGCTCATCCACGATTCCTTTGTCGCAGCTCGTGCCGTAGCGATCGCCGAGGACGAAATCGGCCTTGAGCTTCTTATCCCCGCCCGGAATCGCCGCCCCGGGCACCGAGGGCATGGAATGGCAATCCACCAGAATCGCAATGCCGAACAAGCGATGCGTTCGCTCGATGAGCTGGCGTAGCGTGGCGTGGTAAGGTTTGTAGAGCGCGTCGATCCGCGCGAGACCCTCCTCCACGGTGAGGGGGCGTTGATAGATCTCCTGCGATTCGCCGACCACTCGGGCGATCGTCCCGAGACCGGCCGCGACGCGCGTCGAACGCGTATTGGCATAGGAGGGCAGCCGTCCCTCGAACATGCGAGGATCGAGCTCGTAGGGTTCGCGATTGAGATCGAGATAGGCGCGGGGAAAGCGGGCGCGAATCAGGGGCGCGCCAAGACCCGCCGCCTCCGCGAAAAGCTCGTCGACGAAGGCATCCTCGGACCGGCGAAGCGCCATCGGATCGAGCCGGGCATTCTCGAGAAACAGCCGGGGGTAGACAGAGCCGGAATGGGGCGAGGAAAAGACAAGCGGACAGGTCAAGCCCGCAGGCTCCACGACGTCGAACGGCGGATCGAGTTCCGGCATGAACGCCGCCTCCCGGTCATCGCCAAAGGAACCCGTTGGCTCCTCGTACCCCATTCCACCTCCTAAAATACCGGCTCCGCCGTTTTCGGTTTCGCCGCGAACTGATCCTGCCTTATGAAACAGGCGATCATATGAAAAATTCGCGCCAATCCATTCGTGCCGGTCCAATGGTGCCGAAACCAGCGGCCGCTGTCCATGCTCGTATCGGCCGATTCCGCCCGGACCGGCCGAATGATTCAGGGGACAGTTACATGAACCGGTCTCGACGCCGGTATGTTTTTTCTTTTACGGTAGATAAAGATTGCCGTTTCATGCGATTCACGTCCTCACAGGGCGCGTCTTCGTCCGGGGCGGCAAGAAATCGTTCTTTATTTCAAGATGCTAAGCATGTTTTGAAAAGCCAGGCTCGCTTTTCCGGCATATGCTTTAGAGCGTTCATCCCGTGGGTGGAATCACCCAAGGGATAAGAAATTAGAGCATTTCCTCGATCACGAAGGCCTGCGGCTTTTGTGGGAAATGCTCTAACGTAGAACTGCGGCCGCGTTCATTCGATTTTTACAAAGGCGGCTCTTTATATGGCGCGACCGCGAGGTGGGATATGAGCGAAACAGAGAATACAGTGACCGGAAAAATCCTTCTCGCCGAGGACGATAACGATATGCGGCGGTTTTTGTCCAAGGCGTTGCAAAACGCGGGCTACGACGTATCGTCCTACGACAATGGCTTGTCGGCCTATAATCGTCTTCGCGAGGAACCCTTCGAGCTTCTGCTGACCGATATCGTCATGCCGGAGATGGATGGGATCGAATTGGCCCGCCGGGCGACGGAACTCGACCCCGATATCAAAGTCATGTTCATCACAGGCTTTGCCGCGGTCGCGCTCAACCCCGATAATAATGCGCCAAAACAAGCGAAAATCTTGTCGAAGCCGTTTCATCTCAAGGACCTCGTGAACGAGGTGAACCGGCTGCTCGCGGCCTGACAAGAGAACCCGGCGAAGACGGGACCGCGCCGCCTTAAAATTCGTTCCGGATTTTTACGGGGTTGGCGCGGCTTTGTGGTTGCATCGGGCGGATCGTGCCGATATATCCGGCCTCTCGCGGCGAACCCGATGCCGCGAAACAGCGAAAGCGTGGGCGCGTAGCTCAGCGGGAGAGCACACCCTTGACATGGGTGGGGTCACAGGTTCAATCCCTGTCGTGCCCACCACGCTTTTCGCTTTATCCATGCCGCGCGCGGCATGTTTTCTTGTGAAATCAAGACTTAAGTGTCCGCCTAGGCTTTCGCCGCCGTCTTTTGGAACGCGAGAATCCCCGGATTTTCCGCGAGCGCCTCGGCCACCAAGGCGTTGCTGGCGGGCTCGATCACCGCTTCCAGCGCTTCGAGGAGCGATCTTTTGCTGTCTTGGCACGTCAGTGGCGGAAAGAATTCGATCACGATCGTCCCCGGCGGCCGCAAGAGGCTGTGGCGCGGCCAGAACAAGCCGGCATTCAAGGCCACGGGCACACATGGCACCTTGCAGGCCTCGCAAAGAATCGCGACCCCGATCTTATAAGCGGGCGGCGCGCCGATGGGTTTGCGCGTCCCTTCGGGAAAGATGATGACCTTTCGCCCCTGCGCCAGCTTTTCCATCACGGCTCGCTGCATGACGGCCAGGGCGTTGCCACGCTTGGCGCGATCCAGCACGATTTGGCCCGATGCCTTCAACCACCGCCCAAAGCCGGGAATGGAGATCAACTCTTTCTTCAAAATATAGGTGAATTCCGGAATCACCGCGATGAGCGCAAGGGTCTCGAGGAAGGACTGATGTTTCGGCGCGATGATGCAGGCGCCGCGCGGCACATTCTCTAGGCCGCGAAATTCCACCTTGGCGCCGCAGATCGTGGCGAGCAGCCAGAGCGAAGAATTCACCCAACACCGCACCACGAAAATAACGGCGCCGCGCGAGATCAGCATTGTGGGCAGGCCGATGATCATCAAGACGATGAAAACCGCATAGAAGGCCAGTTGAAAAGCGAGCGATCGGATGATGATCATGCGGTCTCGATGGCCTCTCGTGTCCTCGCGGATTTTTGGGAGAAACGGCGGCAGGCTGAGCCGTCCGAGCCGGTTCCCTAGCATTTTCGAATCCGTGCGTCGATTTAGACGGGACCGCAGCCATAAAAAAAGCCTGACGCTCGTGTCGCGAGCGTCAGGCTTTATCCTTTAGGCTACCGGGGCTCTAGTAGCAGACCCAAACCCATTGGCCGGAATAGCCATCCCAGCGCCAGCAAGGGCCAACGCCATAGCCATACCAACGGCCGCCCCAGAACCGGCCGCCGCCGTGGCCGAAGTGGCCGCCGCCGAAGTGGCCGCCGTGGCCGCCATGACCGCCGTGGCCGCCATGACCGCCGTGGGGACCTGCTTCGGCCACCGACGGCATCGCGAGAGGCGCAGCGATCAAAACCGCGGCGATAGAGAGATTACGCAGCAGGGTTCTCGTTTTGGAACGAGAGCCGGCCGGAGAGGTAATCGTGACCTGGTTCATCTGGTGCTCCTTTTGGAAAGGGGAACGTCGAGTATTGCGGTAAAACCACCGCCCGTCTACGACAGGCGCATCATCCGCCGAAGACGAGGTTAACAATTATCGGATCCTCGCCTCTGGCTTGCTTGTCAACGCGAGATAAGTTGCCCCAACCGCAGTGAACGGCGATTGAAGGCAGCATTCACCCGCTGTTCAGATACGAGCACACCGGAGGCGTCTGCGATCCGCCGCGGAATAAATATATTTGCGCTTGATGTCAGGCTTATAAAGGCTGAAGGAAAGCCCGCTTTCAAAACCGGAGACGGCCGTTTCCACCTTGGTGGAAAACATCCTAGAAGGAAGCTGCCCGGACATTCCCCGCGAGACCACGATCCATGAACGATCAGAGCGAAGCCGCCCCGCTCCCCCAGCCCCTGCGGCGCGAGGAGGGATCCCAGCCGCTCCGGCGTGAGGAGGGATCCCAGCCGCTCCGGCGTGAGGAGGAACCCCAGCCGCTCCGGCGTGAGGAGGGATCCCAGCCGCTCCGGCGTGAGGAGAGGTTTCTAAAGCGGCTTTATCATTGGACCATGGCGCTGGCGGATAAGCCCTACGCGCCCTACGCGCTTGGGCTTATCGCCTTCGCGGAAAGTGCTTTTTTTCCGGTTCCGCCCGATGTCATCTTGATTCCGATGTCCTTGGCGCGGCCCAAGCGGGCATGGCTCTATGCTCTGATCTGCACGGCCGGCTCGGTCGCGGGCGCCTTGCTGGGCTATGCCATTGGCGCCCTGCTCTACGACACCGTGGGCAAATGGCTGATTGCGCTTTACGGCTATGGCCCGCGGATGGAGGCGATCAAGGTCATGTATGCCCAGTGGGGCTGGGCCGTGATCTTGTTCAAGGGATTGACACCCATCCCGTTCAAAATCGTGACGATTACCTCCGGTCTTCTCAGCTATAACCTGCCGCTCTTCGTCCTCCTCTGCACGATAACGCGCGGCACGAGATTCCTGATCGAGGCGCTGCTGATGCACCGGTTCGGCAATGCGTTTAAGACCCTGCTGGAGCGTTATTTCGGCACGTTCATGATCGTTCTGGTGGCCATCGTCGTCATTGGCTTCTATATCGCCGTGAGGATTATCTGATTCATGCCCAGTATCCCGAAACTTTCTCCGCTCGCCCTCGCGGCCTTGACGCTGGCGCTGCCCGCCGCCGCCATCGCGGGCGCCTTTGCCTTTCAGGCGGCGGGCTTCGCGCCCTGCGAACTCTGCCTGAAAGAACGCCTGCCTTATTATGCCGGCATCGTCCTGGGCGTGCTGACGCTCTTCCTGGCCTGGCGCGGCGCGGGCCTGGCGCTGACCGCGTGCTTTGCCGCGCTCGCTTTGCTGTTTTTGGGCAGTGCCGGTTTCGGCGCCTATCACGCTGGGGTCGAATGGGGCTTTTGGCCCGGCCCCGCCGATTGCACCGGCACGTTGGCGCGGGCGCCTTCGATGGCCGATTTCATGAAACAGCTGCAAACCATCAAAGTCGTGCGCTGCGACGCTGTCGCGATCCGGATTTTGGGCCTATCGCTCGCGGGCTGGAACGTGGTGGTGTCGTTGGCGGTGGCGGGACTGGCTGCGGCCGGAGCTGCCCGGCGAAACACCGCCGCCCTTGCCGCTGAGGCCCCCGCGCGCTAACCAGCAGCCTCACGCGTTCGCGCTTCATCACCAGAGATCACGCCATGGGCTTCAAATGCGGCATCGTCGGGCTGCCGAATGTCGGTAAATCGACCCTTTTCAACGCCTTGACGCAGACGGCGGCGGCGCAGGCGGCGAACTACCCCTTCTGCACCATCGAGCCCAATGTCGGCGACGTCGCGGTGCCCGACCCGCGTCTCGAAACCTTGGCGTCCATCGCGGGCTCCAAGGAGATCATTCCGACGCGCCTCACCTTCGTCGATATCGCCGGCCTCGTGCGCGGCGCCTCGAAGGGCGAGGGGCTCGGCAATCAATTTCTGGCGAATATCCGGGAATGCGACGCCATCGCCCATGTCGTGCGCTGTTTCGTCGACGACGACGTCACGCACGTCGACGGTAAAATCGCGCCCATCAACGATATCGAGACGATCGAGACCGAGCTGATGCTCGCCGATCTCGACAGTTTGGAACGCCGCCTGCCGGCGCTGGAAAAGAAAGCCAAGGGCTCCGACAAGGAGGCCAAGGAACTCGTCGATCTCATGACTCGCTGCCTGGTGCTGCTGCGCGAGGGCAAGCCGGCTCGTCTCGCCGAGGTGAAGCCCGAGGAGCAGAAGGCCTTTGCCGGGCTTGGTCTCCTATCGTCGAAGCCGGTGCTCTATGTCTGCAATGTCGAGGAGGCCTCGGCCGACAAAGGCAATGCGTTCTCGGAGGAAGTCCTGGCCCGCGCCAAGGCCGAGGGCGCGGTGGCTGTCGTCGTCTCCGCCCGGATCGAAAGCGAGATCGCGGTTCTGCCCAAGGAGGAGCAGGGCGATTATCTGGAGGCCGCGGGCCTTGCCGAGCCCGGCCTCAACCGGGTGATCCGCGCGGGCTATGGCCTGCTCAATCTCATCACTTATTTCACCGTCGGTCCTAAAGAGGCGCGTGCCTGGACGATTTCGCAAGGCACCAAGGGACCGGCGGCGGCGGGCGTCATCCACACGGATTTCGAAAAGGGCTATATCCGGGCCGAAACCATTGCCTTCGACGATTATGTCGCTTGCAAGGGCGAGGCCGGCGCGCGCGAAGCCGGCAAATTCCGCCTGGAAGGAAAGGATTATGTCGTCGCCGATGGCGATGTGCTGCATTTTCGCTTCGCGAACTGAGGCGGCGAATGCGTGAACATACCAACCTCCGCGCTTTCGAGGATATCGAGCCTGGCGAGATCCATCAATCCGGCCCCTACAAGGTCACGCGCGAGGAAATTCTCGCCTTCGCCAGGATGTATGATCCCCAACCCTTCCATCTCGACGATGCGGCGGCGGAGGCTTCTGTCTTGGGCGGTCTCGCCGCGTCGGGATGGCATACCACCGCCATCGGCATGTTCCTCTATTTTCATGGATTCGTGAAACATGTCGCGGGCATGGGAGCGCAGGGCGTCGACGAAGTGCGTTGGCTGCGCCCGGTAAAGCCCGGCGATGAACTGACGCTGCAAATTTCGATTCCCGCCACGCGCCCGTCCGCCTCGCGGCCAGATCGCGGCTTCATCAGCGTCGTGATCGATATGCGCAATGGCGCCGGTGAGACCGTCATGACCGAGCGGTTCTCGATGATGGTGCAGCGGCGCGGCGCGTCACAGGACATCCGTCCGCCGCTGGCGCCGCACCTGCTTCAGGCCGGCGCCCCCGCCGGGCAACCGCCGGCAAACCTCAAATTATGCGGCTTTCTCGACGAAGCCGAAATCGGCACCGAATTCGAGTTGGGCTCCCAACTGTTCACACCGGATTCGATTATCGCTTTCGCCCAGAGTTTCGATCCGCAATATTTCCATCTCGACCCCGAGCGTGCGAAGGAAAGCCATTTCGGTGGCCTCGCGGCGTCGGGTTGGCACACCGCCGCGCTCTGGATGAAGAACTATATAGATGCCCGCACACGTTCCGCCGCGCTGCGTCAGTCCCAAGGTCTGCCCGCGGCGGTGCCGGGCCCTTCGCCGGGCTTCGCCAATATGAAATGGCATCGTCCGGTGCTGGCGGGCGAAACCATTGGCTTTCAAACGAAAGCCACGGGAATCCGCCGGCTGACCCGTCCCGGCTGGGGTTTGCTAGAATCCTTCAACACCGGCCGCGCCGCGGATGGCGCCGTGGTTTTTTCGTTCGAGGGACGGATTCTTTGGCCCTTCGCGCCAGGAGTTTAAATCGACGGGCGGCGGCTCTCGCTCGTCACGCGCCAAAAATCGACCAGCCCATTCGTTTGGTCAGGCATTCGAGAGCAATCTGGCCGAGATGAGAATTGCCAGACTTGTCGAGGCCCGGCGACCAGACGGCGATGGAGGCTTTACCGGGAGCAATCGCGAGAATGCCACCGCCGACCCCGCTCTTGCCGGGCAGGCCGACCCGGTAGGCGAATTCGCCGGAGCCGTCGTAATGGCCGCAGGTCAGCATGATCGCATTGATCCGTTTGGCCCGCTCGGCCGAGACCACGGACAGGCCGGTCGCGGGGTTGCGGCCGGAATGGGCCAAAAATTGTCCGGCCGTGGCCAGCTGCCGGCACGACATGGCGATGGCGCAATGATGGAAATAGACCCCGAGCGTGTAATCCACGGGATTGTCGAGCACGCCGAAGCTCTTCATGTAATTGGCCAGCGCGATATTGCGAAATCCTGTCCGCTTTTCCGAGGCCGCCACCTCCTCGTCGATGGTGATCGAGGTGTCGTGGGCGAGGAACTGCATGAACCGCAAAATTTCTCCCAGCGCTTCGCGAGGCCGATGCCCGGAGAGAATCTCGTCGGTGACGGCAATGGCGCCGGCATTGATAAAGGGATTGCGCGGGATGCCGCGCTCGCGTTCGAGCTGGACGATGGAATTGAACGGGCTGCCCGAAGGTTCGCGACCGACGCGCCGCCACAAGCGGTCGCCCACCAGGCCCAAGGCGAGGGTCAGCGTGAAGACCTTGGAAATGCTCTGAATCGAAAATGGGGTCTCGCTGTCGCCCGCCGCCACGATGCTTCCATCGGCGCTGACCACGGCGAGGCCGAAGGCGTTGGCGTCAACGCGCGCCAATTCGGGAATATAGGACGCCACTTCGCCCCGGTCGGGGCGCTGCCGCATCTCTTCGGCGATGTCTTCGACGGCCTTGGCAAGGCCGGGTACGGCGTGGCTCATCTTTAGGGCTCCGCGTCATCCGCAGGCCTTTATAGCCCGTCCGGCGCCGAAACTCATTTTTGATTTAGCGCGCCGGAAAAACGGCGTGGCCATACCGGCCGGAAAGCGACGAGCCCTCGTTTTCTCTTAAAAAGCTGAGCTTTTGCTCTCCGCGAAAGTCTGTCCTTACCGCCGTCGCGTTGGCCGGAGCGGCAAACCTGGCTCTTGCCATACCTGGCTGGCCTCTTGCCGGCCCTGGCTGGCGCCGGAGGCATGAGGCTCTGGCTCGAAAAGATGGCCAGCCATCGTTTCCAGAACCTCGTAAATAGCGTTCAACGCGGCCTGCATCCGGTTATCGGATATGGCTTGATGGCGTTGCAACGCCGCGATTTCGCGCCAAGCATCCTGGTCCTCGATACGATTTCCGGCCTCGGCGATCCGGTCCGCGGTATGCAAGGCCTCGGCGGCGGCCTCGTTGGCGAGCCCTATTTTCCGGTCGAGCTCCGCCAGCCTATCGTCCAACCCGCTCTCACGGGCGCGTGGCGCGTTGCGGGCAAAATCTTCGGCGATCCGGCGGAGGTTCTCCAGCGGCGTGCGCTGGGCGTTTGCACGGTTCGCGGCGTCGTAGGCGCCGCGCTTGCCGCCGGAATCGCGAAAACGTGCGTCGCCGGCAAGGCTTGACGCAAAATCCGGCTGCCCTTTCGGGACACGCGATGCCGCGCGCATCCGCGAGTTTCGAACCGGCTCGCGCGGCACGGCTTCCAAAAGCGCCGCGAGCTGCTCCAAACGCGCTTCGAGCCGCGCCAACCGATCCCCGGCCGGATCGACGCCGCTACCTTGCGCGGCGCGCCGTCCCCTCTCCGCCGCCGCTTCGGCCAAGAGAAGAGCAGCTTCGTCTTCGCCCTGGGAGGACCGGCCGGACGGATGCGATCCGGCGAAGCGCGGCGCGGGACGGCCCTGCCGCCGTAGCGGAAACGAGCGAGCTTCTTCATCCAAGGCACTGTCCGCGCGCGCCCTCACGAAACGCGGGTAGAGCACTTCGCCGTCTTCTCCGGATTCGAAGCCATTCGCCTGCGGGGAGGCGGCGCCTCGCCGGAACTTGATCCCGCGAGGGCTCGAGCGGTGCGGCGCCGCGCCTCCATGGCGAGAGCCGGGCCCATTGATGTCATGGTCTGCTTGGTCAAGTCTCGAGGTGTGTTTGGAGATGATGCGGTCGAGCCATTCGCCTAACGATGTTCCATCGCGCCGTGCCGCCTCGCGCGCGGTTTCGCGCGAGGCCAGCCCAACCCCCTTTAAATTCCAAGGAACCGTTTTCGTCATCAGGCTTTCCTAGGCATTCTCGTTCCCTTCGAGGAGCGAGTTCGTTTCTCGTCTGGCGTCCGCACACCCGTTCGAAGGCATGCGAATCAGCGGATTAAAAACCCATCGTGCTGGTGCGAGGTAAACATTGCCTTAAGTTATTTAATACTTATATGACTGCGTCATGCCTCTCGTTATTACTATCGTACTTTAATTAAATTAAGGGCGAAAATATAAAGACTTGTGACTGGCCAGCCGGATTCCGCCATGGCGCGCGGGCCGCGATTGCCCTAAAATACTCCACGCGCGGGCATGCGATCCCAGCGCTTTTGAAGCTAGGTTCGAAACCGTGACCAAAATCTGTGTCTTGGACGATTGGCAGGAGATCGCCCGCGCCAGCGCGGATTGGAGCGCGTTGGAGCAGCGCGCGGACGTCGTTTTTATCTCCCGTCCGCTCCAAAGCGAAGACGAAGCGGCGGCGGTTCTCCAAGACTTCGACATGATCCTCGCCATGCGGGAGCGGACCGCTTTCCCCGCCTCTCTCGTCGGACGTTTGCCCCGCCTCAAAATGTTCAATCTCACGGGCAAACGCGCGCCCTCGATCGATCTTGCCGGCATGGCCCGGAACGGCGTGACGGTTTGCTATACAACCGGTGGCGAAAGCGGCGCGGCCACCGCCGAGCTTGCTCTCGCCTTGATGCTCGCCGCTGCCCGGAACATCCCTTCGGCCGAACGTGCACTTCGCGCGGGCCGGTTTCAGCGCGGAACGGTTCCCGGCATCAAACTCTCCGGCAAGGTTCTCGGCTTGATGGGGTTGGGGCGTCTCGGACAGCGCATGGCGAGCTATGGCGCGGCGCTCGGCATGAACGTCATTGCTTGGAGCCAAAACTTGACGCCGGAAGCCGCCTCGGCAGGCGGCGCGACCTATGTTTCCAAACAAGAGCTGCTCGCGCAAAGCGATGTCGTGAGCCTGCATCTCGTTTTGTCGGAGCGCACGCGCGGGATCATCGGGGCCGGGGATTTGGCTCGGATGAAGGCCGGCGCCATTCTGGTCAACACCTCGCGCGGCCCCTTGATCGACGAGGCGGCGCTGATCGGCGAATTACATCGCGGGCGGATTTTCGCGGCCTTGGACGTCTACGGCCAGGAGCCGCTGCCACCCGGCCATCCCCTGCTCGATGCGCCCAATACGGTTTTGACGCCCCATCTCGGCTACGGCTCGGCCGAAACCTTCAGAACGTTCTACCAACAGAGTATCGAAAACGCCCTGGCCTTTTTGGAGGGGGCGCCCATTCGCCTGCTGTATCCAAGGGCATGACGCTCACATCCCTGGAAACGTAGCGATCGTGGCCTTACAAACTAACCCTAAACAGCCGCGCCAGCCGGCCCACGATGCCTTCACGAAAGAGCATCACGCAGACGACGAAAACACTGCCTTGCATGATCGTGACCGAGGCGCCGAATTGGGCGAGATAGGTTTCCATCGCAACGATCACGGCGGCGCCGGCGACCGGACCGAACACGGTGCCCATCCCGCCGACGAGAGTCATAAGAACGACTTCGCCCGACATGGTCCAATGCACATCGGTCAGCGAGGCCAGCTGGAACACCAGCGCTTTCATCGAGCCGGCAAGGCCCGCGATCGTCGCGGAGAGAACGAAGACGATCAGCTTGTACCGGCCCACCCGGTAGCCCAGCGAAATCATGCGCGGCTCGTTGTCTCTAATGGCCTTGAGCACCTGGCCGAAGGGCGAATGGATGATGCGGTAGATCGACAGAAATCCGGCGAAGAAGATCACGGCCACGACGGCATAAAGCGCGAGATCGCTCGAGACATCGAGGAGGCCGAAGAGTTTGCCGCGCGGCACGCCTTGGATGCCATCCTCGCCGCCGGTGAATTTGGCTTGGAGGGAAAAGAAATAAACCATCTGGGCCAAAGCCAGAGTGATCATCGCGAAATAAATGCCTTGGCGGCGGATCGCGAGCGATCCCAAGACAAAACCAAGCAAGGCCGACACCGCGGTGCCGCTGAGAATCGCCAGCTCCGGTGTCAGGCCCCAGACCTTCGCGGCATAGGCGCAGATATAGCTGGCCATCCCGAAATAGGCGGCATGTCCGAACGAGAGCAAACCGCCGTAGCCCAGGAGAAGGTTGAAGGCCAAAGCAAAAAGCGCGAAGCACAAAACCTTCATGAGGAAGACGGGATAGAGCAGGAAGGGCGCAATGACGACGGCAATCGCGAGCCCGGCGAAGATCAAGACATGGAGCGTCCGGTCGCCCTTGGCTTCACGCGCGAGGGCGGCGTCCTTTACGGCATCGGTCGTGGAGGTGTCGGCCATCAGTTGGCTCGCCCGAAAAGGCCCGCGGGCTTGATCAAGAGCACCAAGGCCATGATGACGTAAATGACCGTCGCGGACCCCTGTGGATAGAACACCTTGATCAGGCCCTCGACGAGACCAAGGGCATAGCCCGTGACGACCGAGCCAAGGATCGAACCCATGCCGCCGATGACCACGACGGCGAAAACGACGATGATGATATCGGCCCCCATATTGGGATTGACGGAATAGATGGGCGCCGCCAACACGCCCGCGAAAGCCGCGAGCGCGACGCCGCCACCATAAGTAAGCGCGAGAAGCAGGGGGACATTGACGCCAAAGGCCGCGACGAGAGCGGGGTTTTCGGTGGCGGCGCGCAGATAGGCTCCGAGCATGGTTTTTTCAATCACCAGCCAAACCGACAAGCAGACCACGAGCGAGGCGACGATAACGAAAACGCGATAGTTCGGCAGGAACATGAAGGGCAGCCGCTGGCCGCCGGTCAATTCGCCGGGAATCGCATAGGGCAGGCCGGAGACGCCATATTTGCTTTGAAATATCCCTTGGATGATCAGCGCGAGGCCGAAGGTCAGAAGAAACCCATAGAGGTGATCGAGCTGGTAAAGCCGGGAGATTAGCAGCCGCTCCAAAACGATCCCGAAGAGCCCGATAATGAGCGGGGCGAGGATCAGCGCCCACCAAAAGCCGAGCCCTGCATAATTCAACAGCATCCAAGCCGCGAAAGCACCCATCGTATATTGGGCGCCATGGGCGAAATTGATGTTGTTGAGCAGGCCGAAAATGATCGCGAGGCCGAGCGAAAGCACGGCATAGAACGAGCCGTTGATCAGGCCCAAGAGGAGCTGACCAAACAAGGCTTGCAGGGGAACGCCGAAAACTTCGATCATCGGGTCAAAAGCCGGTAAGGTTCGAGAGCATACAAGCTTTGTGATCTGGGATAGAGCCGCCCAATCTTACGCGACCCGCTCACCCTTCGAGCCGCACACGTCAATCGGCTCCTCGGGATGAGGGTTATTGACGCGGCCTCGGAGCACGCAGTCGTCACGACTTCACCAGCGGACAGCCGCCTTCGGACAGCGGCCGAAAGGCTTCGGCGCCAGGCACGGTGGAGAGAGTTTTGTAGAGATCCCACGGCCCCGTGGACTCGTTGGGCTTCTTGACCTCGAAGAGATACATATTGTGCAGAGTCCGGCCATCGACGCGGATCGAGCCCTTGCCGAACAACGGATCGTCCGTGGGAATCTCTTTCATTTTGGCGACGACGGCGGCGCCGTCCTTGGTGTTCTTCAAGGCCGCGACGGCCTTTAAATAATGGAGGACGCCGGCATAAACGCCCGCCTGCGGGGCGGTCGGTTTTTTGCCGTCGAAGGCCTTGGAGAAGCGATCGGAAAAGGCTCGCGTGCCGTCGTTCTGATCCCAGTAAAAGGCTTCCGTCAGCACCAAGCCCTGCGCGACTTTCGCCGTCAGGGTGTGGATCGTCGCCAAATCGGCTAATAGCGCCGCCAGCTTTTGGCCGCTCTCGGTGATGCCGAATTCGCCGGCCTGCTTGATGGAATTGACGGTATCGCCGCCGGCATTCGCAAGACCAATGACCTTGGCCTTGGAGCCCTGGGCTTGCAGCAAGGCCGACGAGAAATCGGAATTCGGGAAGGGGGTCTTGACGGACCCCAAAACCTTGCCGCCGTATTTGACGACGAAGGCGGAGGTATCGCGCTCCAACGCCTGGCCGAACGCGTAATCGGCGGTGATGAAGAACCAGCTGTCGCCGCCCTGTTTCACCAACGCGCCGCCGGCCACATTCGCCAACGCATAAGTGTCGTAGGTCCAATGCACCGTATTGGGCGAGCATTGCTTGCCCGTCAGTTCCGCCGTGCCGGCGCCGGAAACGACGAAGGCTTTGTTTTTGTCCCGCGTGATCTGGCTGACCGCGAGCGCCACGGACGAGGTCGGCACGTCGAATATCGCATCGACGCCGTCATTATCGTACCATTGCCGGGCAATGGCGGCGCCGACATCGGGCTTGTTCTGGTGGTCGGCGAAGACGACGGTGACATCCAAGCCCTTTTCGTCCGGCTTGAAATCCTCGATCGCCATACGCGCCGCGACGACGGCGCCGGGACCCGAGAAATCGGCGTAAACGCCCGTGCGGTCGTTGAGGATGCCGATCTTCACCGGCGTCTGCGCGAGAGCCACTGTTACCGGCGCGGTCAAAACGGCGGCAAGCAAAACCTTTTTAAGCATTCCGTCCTCCCAAGAGCGTGCCGGCGTTTGGGCTGCCCGCACTGAATTTGTTGGTTCATCCGTCTTCGAAATAACTTATCATCTTCTCGCTACAGCGGCGTGATCTACACGCCGAGATAGCTCGTGATCTTGCCGAGGTTCGCCTCGAAATCGGCGTTCGAGATCGTATCGACGGCACGCCCCTGTTCGATCACGACATGTTTGTCGGCAACCGTTTGCGCGAAGCGAAAATTTTGTTCCACCAAGACAATCGTATAGCCTTCTTGCTTGAGCCGGGCGATGGTGCGGCCGATCTGTTGCACGATGACCAGCGCCAGCCCTTCCGTCGGTTCGTCCAGCAAAATCGTCTTGGCCCCCGTGCGCAGAATGCGGCCAATTGCCAGCATCTGCTGCTCGCCACCCGAAAGTTTGGTGCCAGGGCTTCCCGCGCGCTCTTTCAAGTTGGGAAACAGCGTATAGATTTGCTCCACACTAAGGCCGCCTGGCTTGACACGGGGCGGGAGCATCAGATTCTCGAAGGTCGAGAGACTGGCGAAGATGCCGCGCTCTTCCGGGACATAGCCGAGGCCGAGCCGGGCGATCTGGCGCGAGGGCAAAGCGATTGTTTGCACGCCATCGAAGCGGATGCTGCCGCGGCGCTTGCCCAAGATACCCATCAAGGCGCGCAATGTCGTGGTTTTGCCCGCGCCGTTGCGACCGAGCAGCGTGACGACCTCTCCAGGCCGCACATCGAAGGTGACGCCATGAAGCACCTGGCCTTCGCCATACCAGCCCTCGAGATTTTCGACGCTGAGGATCGCCTCCGGCGTCAAAGCTTGCGCTCTCGCGGCCTCAGGCATGTCCGGCTCCGATATAGGCTTCGACTACGCGAGGATCGGCGGACACGGTGGCATAATCGCCCTCCGCCAGGATTTGTCCGCGCGTCAGAACCGTGATCCTGTCGGAGAGCGCGGCGACGACCGAGAGATTATGTTCGACCATCAGAATGGTGCGGTTTTTCGAGACGCGGCGGATTAGGGCCGCCGTGCGTTCGACATCCTCATGCCCCATGCCGGCCATGGGCTCGTCCAACAACAGAACCTCGGGATCGAGCGCGAGAGTCGCGGCAATCTCGAGCGCGCGCTTGCGTCCATAGGAGAGCTGGCCCGCCGGCACATTGGCGAAGGCGGAGAGACCAACGGCCTCGACAAGTTCGAGGGATTCCGCGTCCAAGGCGTGCAAGACCCGCTGCGAGCGCCAGAAATCGAAGGAATCTCCGCGCTCGCGGCGTTGCAAGGCAATCCGCACATTTTCCTTGACGGTGAAATGAGGGAAAACGGCCGAGATTTGAAACGACCGGACCAGGCCGCGCCGGGCCACATCGGCCGGTTTCACCTTGGTGATGTCCTGGCCTTTATAGAAAATCGTGCCGGCGGTCGGGGTCAGGAATTTCGTGAGCAAGTTGAAGAGGGTCGTTTTGCCCGCCCCATTGGGGCCGATCAAGGCATGGATGGTTCCACGCCGCACGTCCAGCGATACGCCGCCGACCGCCCGGAACCCCTTGAACTCCATGGTCAGGCCCTGGGTCCGCAGAATGACATCCGGGGAATTCGTTTTTCCGGCCGCCTGAGGCACTGACATGACGAAATCCTCGACATTGCTTCGGGGACCAAACACATCCGGCGCCCCTTATGCAACGCAACGAAAGCTAGAGCACTTAGGCCTTGCTTTAAAGCATTTTCGCTCGACGTTATAGACTTTTGTGGCGCGACGGGGGCAACGCGGCGGCGCCATGGCAAAGGGGGGATGATTCAAAAACTCGGCGGGGTGCAAGCGCTGACGACTTCGCAGGGGACGGGGCCGACGCATTTGAAGCGATGGGGCCGGTGGCTCTCGAAATAATAGGCGTCGCCGGGGCCGAGAATGCGGCGGTGATTGTCGACCGTGACTTCGAGCCGGCCGCTGAGGATGACCCCGCCTTCCTGGCCCTCGTGGACCAGAGGCACTTTTCCCGTGTCGGCGCCGGGCTCGTAGCGCTCTTTCAGAATTTGTAGGGACCGCCCGAAGAGATTGTCGCCGATCTGAAGATAGGAAATCGGCCCCTTGCCGATCTCGGTCAGCTCGCCGGCCTGGTAAAACGGCTTATCGGTATCCTCCGGCTCGATGGCGAAAAATTCGGCGAGACCGATGGGAATGCCGTCCAAAATTCGCTTCAGCGCGCCGACGGACGGGTTCATGCCGTTGGATTCGATCAAGGAGATCGTGGAATTGGTAATGCCCGCCTTTTTTGCCAGCGCGCGTTGCGAAAGGCCCTTGATGGTCCTGAGGTAACGCAATCTTGCCCCGATATCGACCGTCACGGCATGCTCCGTTGAGGATGTTGCGGATCTCGCAAACATAGAGCCTAGATAGACGGAAAATCAAGGGCTTACCAAAGCAAACAAATAGAGTTGTTATGTCATGGGGAACATGCTGGGAAGGGCGCAAGCAAAACACGCGCAATGAAGTTTTCGCCCGCTTCTCGCCACGCGCCGGGAGGCGGTACCCAGGAGTTGCTCCATGACATCGCAATTGTCCCATTTTATCGATGGCCGGTGGACAGCGGGCACGAGCGGACGTTTCGCGCCGGTTTTCAACCCGGCGACGGGCGAGCAGACCGGTGAAGTTCCGCTGGCAAACAGCGCCGAAGTGGATGCCGCCGTGGCCGCCGCCGCCAAAGCCTTTCCAGCCTGGGCCGCGACCCCGCCCTTGCGCCGCGCCCGCATTCTCAACCGCTTTCTGCGCATTGCGGAAGAGCGCACGGATATTCTCGCGCAGGTGATCACATCGGAACACGGCAAGGTTCTGTCCGATGCCAAGGGCGAAGTGCAGCGCGGTCTCGAAGTCGTCGAATTCGCCATTGCCGCGCCGAATCTTCTCAAGGGCGATTTCACCGAGAATGCCGGCACCAATGTCGATAGCTACGCGATCCGCCAGCCACTCGGTGTCGTGGCCGGGATCACGCCGTTCAATTTCCCCGTCATGGTGCCGATGTGGATGTTTCCGGTCGCGCTCGCCGCGGGCAATTGCTTTATCCTCAAACCGTCCGAGCGCGACCCGTCGGCTTCCGCCCTCATCGCGGATTGGCTGACCGAAGCCGGCCTTCCCGCGGGTGTCTTCAGCGTCGTCCATGGAGGCAAGGAGGCCGTCGATGCGTTGCTTTTCAATAAAACGGTTCAGGCCATCAGCTTTGTCGGATCGACCCCCATAGCGCGCTATATCTATGAGACGGCCGCGCGCATGGGCAAGCGATGCCAGGCGCTCGGGGGCGCGAAAAACCACATGGTCATCATGCCCGATGCCGATCTCGACCAGGCCGTGGATGCGCTGATGGGCGCCGCTTTCGGCTCGGCCGGTGAACGCTGCATGGCGATTTCGGTCGCCGTTCCCATCGGCGAAAAGACCGCCAATGCTTTGGTGGAAAAACTGCTGCCGCGCGTTCGCGCCCTCAAAATCGGACCCGGCACCGATCCCGAGTCCGAAATGGGACCGCTGGTCACGGAGCAGCATCGCGACAAGGTCCACGGCTATATCGATCAAGGTGTCGCGGAAGGGGCGCGGCTGTTTGTCGATGGTCGGACCTTTAAGATGCAGGGTTACGAGCGCGGCTTTTTCACCGGCGGTACGGTGTTCGATCATGTGACGCCCGGCATGCGGATCTATCAAGAAGAGATTTTCGGGCCGGTGTTATCGATTACCCGCGCGCCCGATTACGACACGGCGGCGCGGCTCGTCAACGAGCACGAATTCGGCAATGGCACCGCGATTTTCACCCGCGACGGCGATACCGCCCGCGAATTCGCGAGCAAGATCCAGGTGGGAATGATCGGGATCAACGTGCCGATTCCGGTGCCGATGGCCTTCCATTCCTTCGGCGGCTGGAAGGCGTCTTTGTTTGGCGACCATCATATGCATGGCCCCGAGGGCATCAGATTCTACACGCGCCTCAAGACGATCACCAGCCGGTGGCCCACAGGCATCCGCGCCGGCGCCGAATTCGTCATGCCTGTGATGGCGTGAGTGGACACGGCAGGGCCTCGTTCATGGCGATGTCCATGTCGCGGTATGGGGAAGATATATACCGGCTCTGCTCAGGCCGTTTGGTCTCCACCTTCCGGCCTGTCCATGCCGGCGTGAAGCCGTCGAGGGGCCCGGCCAAGCCGAACGCGGCGAGGATCCAGCGGTTGCCGTGGTCCGCCCCAGCCGAGGACAGCCAAGGTAAAATAGGCGCCGGTGCCTGCCAGGACGGATGCGGTTCGAACGATCGATGGACGCATTGCCGTTTTTCCTCCGAGGATGTCTGGGCGGAAAAGTCCGAGGTTGTCGCATTCGATGGATTTTGGCAAAGCCAAATCGGAACGCGTGACAAGCGGGACGCCTTACGCCGCCGGGGTTGGGGCACGTCTTCAATCACAAATGCCTGCAATTCTTGTAGGAAATGCTCTAAGCTACCGCCGGGTAGCCCAAAACTTCAATCAGGAAACGATCCGGTCCATGCCTCCTCTCGCCTTCCCCCGTCTCCGCGATGCGCCTAGCGCGGCCGTTGCCGCGATCGGCAAATTGGCGGGGATCGGAAAAGAGGCAGGCCGGACCCTGATGTCCTTGATGCCAAAAGGGCTTTATGCCCGCTCGATCCTGATCGTGCTGCTGCCCATGGTGATTTTGCAAAGCGTGATCACCTTCGTCTTCATGGAGCGGCATTGGGCGCTGGTGACGAACCGCCTGTCTCTCATGCTGACCCAGGACGTCGCCGCGATTATCGAGATTTATCAGACCGATCCCACTGATCGGGATAAGGAGTTTCTCGCCAAGGTGGCGCAGGACAAGATGCAGATGGACATCGAATTCTTGCCCAAGGGGCCGTTGCCCCCCGCTTTGCCCAAGCCGTTTTTCTCGATTGTCGACGTCGCTTTGTCCAATGAGATCCGGCGCCAAATCGGAAGGCCCTTTTGGCTCGACACGGTGGGGCGCTCTAATTTTATCGAGATCCGCATCGAGCTGGACAATGCGATCCTCCGGGTGGTCGCCTATCGCAGCGCCGCCTATGCCTCGAATTCCTATATTTTCATCCTCTGGATGGTCGGCACGTCCTTCGTGCTGATTGTCGTCGCCATCGCCTTTCTGCGCACGCAGATCCGGCCGATCCTGCGCCTGTCGCGCGCGGCCGAGGCGTTCGGCAAGGGGCGGGAAATCGAGTTCCGGCCGCGCGGCGCGCGCGAGGTGCGCGAGGCCGGTTATGCCTTTATCGCGATGAAGCGCCGCATCGAACGCGCCATCGAACAGCGCACCGCCATGCTCAATGGGGTCAGCCACGATCTACGCACGGTGCTGACCCGGTTCAAGCTTTCGCTCGCCCTGATGGAGGGCAGCGAGGATTCCGACGAGATGAAGAAAGACATCGAAGAGATGCAGCGCATGCTCGAAGGCTATCTCGCCTTCGCGCGCGGGGACGCGGGCGAACCCGCGATCCCCGTCGACATGCGCGATTTTCTCGATGATATCCGGGCCGACAGCGAGCGCAACGGCAAGACGGTCACGGTCGAATTTTCCGGCGACCCGGTGGTACGGGTGCGGCCCGATGCGTTCAAGCGCTGCATCGCCAATCTCACCGCCAATGCGTTGCACCATGCCAAGAATGTGACGATCGAGGGGATCCGCGATGGCCGTTTCTTGACCATCAATGTCGACGACGACGGGCCGGGGATTCCCGCGGGGAGCCGGGACGACGTGTTCCGGCCGTTCGTGCGGCTCGATCAATCCCGCAACCAAGATGCGGGCGGCACGGGGCTGGGCCTTTCCATCGCTCGCGATATCGCGCGCTCCCACGGCGGCGATATTCTGCTCGGCGACAGCCCCGCCGGGGGCCTGCGGGCCTCGGTGCGGATCCCGGTGTAGGGCGGCGGGACCGGGCGCGATTCCAGCAAGATCCCGGAAACCATAAATCGAAAAACGCAAAAACGCAGGGCCGGATCCAACCGCGAGTTCACCATTCGCGCGCGAAGCTGTGACCCATGAAAAACGATAAGATCATCGATGGCAGGCCGGCCGTTTCGATGCCGGTATCCCACCGCATCGACGCCCCCGCTTTTGGCAGGCGCCCGGGCCATGAGCAAGGCGCGTCCAGCCGCCCGGCCGCCCGTGCGCTGAACAGCTCCACGGTGCTGGTCGCCGCGGCCGTCGCCTTCGCCATCCCGGCAACCATGTTCGGCCTTTTCTCGGATGGGTCCAGCCTCAGCGCGCCAGAGCCCCCGGCCGCGATCGGTTTGCGCGGCAGTCTCCCCGTGATCGCGCAAGAGAATTGATCCCCAATTTGGCTGCGATCCGCGATTGCAACGCGCGGCGAAACGCGTTTAATGCGGCCTCGCTCCTTTCCAGGATGTTTGAGCACTTCCGCGATCACAAAGCTGTTGTGTGGGGAATGCCCGGAGGGAGCCCCGGCCGCGGCCGGGCCGGTAGCTCAATGGTTAGAGCCGGCCGCTCATAACGGTCTGGTTGCAGGTTCGAGTCCTGCCCGGCCCACCAAACACTCCTCAGGGCAGCTCAAATCGAGCTTTAGATAAACAAAATCAATCCACTGTCGTCATCCATCGGTTCTTGCTTTTGCTCGAACCGCATAACATACTGCATAACATGGATGATGAATTGCCGTTCGCCTCTCACATTACTCGCCGTGGCCGGGTCTTCCAATATGTCAGGAGGGTACCCGATGACATCAGTGATGTTGTTCCGTTGGCGCGCATCCAGAGGTCTCTACGGACGACTGACAAAGCGGTCGCCTATGCCGCCGCCGCCGCCATCCATCGCGAAATCGAGCAGCAGTTTGCCACCCTTCGCCGAAAACGAGGCGTGACGCTTAATATCGTCCCGGTTGATGACTGGCTTTGGCCTGACTGGGAGTCTCTAGCGAATTGGCTCAAGGCCACGCTACTTGAAGAGGATTGGCTCATCCGATTGCGCGTACTCCCTGGTGGGGCCTTCGACAACGGTGTTCCAACCAATCTGTTTTGGCGTGATGCGGTAACAGCGCGAAGTCACATAGACTTGTTGACGCGCCTTCGAACTATGACCGTTGAGACCTATGCGCAAGAACGCTTTGGCTATGTCCAAGCGGCGATCAGACCAGTTGGTGTGCCGTTGTCCAGATCGATGGCTTATTTCGATCGGTTCATGGGGGCATGCATGAAGGCTGAGATTGAATATCTCAATACCTTCCTCGATCGAGAGGGTGGCAAGCTACAAGCTCACCCGCACCCCGATACGATTTCCGGCAAATGGCGCGAAGCGAGCCAGCGCATATCCGATCAACAGGTTTCCCGCATCTTAGGTACCAATCCTGTTACCGTTCAGAGAACTGGCAAGACTCTGTCGGATTGCCTTGAACAGTGGAAAGGCGACCGCAAACGGGCTAATAAGAAGATTACGAAACATGGCCTCAATGAAAAGGAGGCCGCGATAGAAGAATTTCAAAAACACGCCAAAATTCGTGATATTGGAGAAATTTCTAGAGCGAACATCATTGCTTATCGTGATCACCTCTCCAAAACTATGCTTGCTACTGCGACATTCAATAAGAAAGTTGGACACATAACAACGCTGGTAACCACTGCAAAGAAGGCGGGGTGGGTAGATCATGATTTTTCTGGAGGAATATATATTGAAATTCCCGCAGGCACAAACGAACGTGAGCCATTTGATTTAAGCGAACTTGATATAATATTTTCACATAGCGTTTTTATTAAGAATGAGTTTTCTACTAATCCAAAATCTGCGGAAAATATTCAGTTCTGGCTGCCGCTTATTTCGATAACCAGTGGCCTGATCTCTTCGGAGATTATGCAACTTGGCCCCGAAACGGTAGGGCCGCACCCCTCGCATCCGGAAATAATTTGTTTTTATGTATCCAACGCCGGAGGCAGGTCTCTCAAGGCGCACACACGCCAGCGCTACGTCCCAATTCGCCAAGAGCTTCTAAAAGGAGGCCTGCTAAATGTCGTGGCAGAGGCCCGCGAAAACAACAGGAAGTATATTTGGAAAAGCATCGAATTAAGAAATAATATAGATCTATCTTCAAATATGTTTTCAGCGTACTGGAGTGATCACTTGCGAAATAGTTTATTGATAGCTGATGAGAAGAAATCTATTTACTCATTTAGACATAATTTTCGTGATGGATTATCTGCCGTTGGCGCTACCAATTATGAAAAGGATCAGCTTATGGGCCATTCCGAGGCCGGGACCGGCGCAAAATACGGGACCAGGAAGGCTCCACGTGTCGTTGATATTGATAGGTTAAATTCATTAATTCAAAAAATTCGATGGCCCTTCCTCGCCAATACTATGTGGCCCGGAGAGTAACCTAGGAAGCGACGGCCAAGATAGGGATGGAGCAAGATGATATCTACGAGTCGACTCTTTCTAGAGAATCCTTGACCCTAGGAATTGCACGCTGATTCGTTCAAGCGGGCGACCTAACCAGGTTTTTTAAATGCCTGCGAAACCTAGTGTTATCGATCCAACAAGGGAAACCGAGCCGCCCTCAAGCGCGGACTCGTCACTTGAGCGTATGAAGCGTCCTCCACTGTCTCCAGAGGAACGTCGCGCGGCGGATGCTCATACCATTGCGGTCTTAGAGCGCCACGGCATTCCATTCCGCCCTTCGATGGAAACCGCGTTGATGGTCCTTGATGGTGGGGACATGATCCACCTCGACCAGACACTTCAGAGGTGGTCATTTGCGAAGGTCGGTCGCGCGAGGGCGGCTGCAGCAGCGATTATGTTCGACGCATTCGCGCAGGCGAAAGGCGAGAACCTTCGCCGCAACCTCCGTATGTTCACCTTTCGACCTCCTTTAAAGAAGGCCGCCCCCGGAGACCTTGCGGAAGAACTAGCTAATTTTTCAAGACGTTATGACCGAGTAATTGGCCGCCTAGTTGGAAAAGGGCTAATCCGACCGGTCCTTTCGGTCGTACAGATTCGCTATGCCGTCGATTTGGACTGCTGGGATCTACACGCTCATTGCATGTGGGATATAGATTCAAAGGATGTCGACAAAGTATTCATGGAAATAGGACGGAAATTTTCTGACCCTTGGAAGGAGCGTAAAAATATCGAAAAGCCGGGAGCACTTGCAAATTATATTTTTTGTGGAGCTGTAGACTACAGAGAAATTGTAAATTGGCCTGACAAAGCTGTAAAACAGCGTGCAAAACTTTCCAGATTCCGGGGGTAAACAGCGTCCAATAGTTTCCACCCTGGGTCATGCGATCATCCGGCGTTTAAGCTGGAGAATCTGGGGTGTTGCTCATGGAT
>JBEKFQ010000021.1:0-55239 GCA_050013235.1 Beijerinckiaceae bacterium | reverse complement strand
ACGCCGAATGGCAACAGCGCCGGAATGGCGCTGTGCCCGCGCCGCTTGGCTTGCGGCTCGATCCCGGCTTCGCGGTGGAACAGCTTGCAGGCGACATCGAACATTTCGATCTGATCAGCATCGGATTTCCGAAATTCACCGATGGCCGCGGCTATTCCATGGCTTGGCTGCTGCGCTCGCGCCTTGGCTACACCAAGGAATTGCGCGCCACCGGCGATGTTTTGTTCGACGAAATGCAGTTCATGGTGCGCTGCGGCTTCGACGCTTTTGAAATTTCCGACGCAAATACATTGCGCCTGTTGCAAGAGGGCCGCCGCGCCGCGGCCTTCGACCGCTTTTACCAGCCAGGACTCGAGCCGGAAGTGCCCGCGGGCACACGCCCCTGGGCACGCCGTTCCGCTTAATCAAACGAAGCTAACAAAAGGAGCCTTGCATCGGCGGGCCGGATGGGTCCATCACCTCTTTGAATCCAGCGCGACGGTGGAGACTTGGCATGCCCAGTATCAAGCAAGCGAACATTCTGATCCTGGCGACAGACGGATTTGATCACGCGGAATTACTCGTGCCTCTCACCAAATTGCGCGAAGCCGGCGCCAGCGTGAAGATTGCCGCCCCCAAGACCGGAACGATAAGGGCGTGGGACCAAACCGGCTGGGGCCCTGGCTTTCTCGTCGATCTCGAGCTCGAAACGGTGGATGCCGACGATTATGACGCCTTGATCCTGCCGGGCGGGCCGATCAACCCCGACGCGCTCCGCATCAACGAAAAAGCCGTCGAACTGGTGCTGGATTTTCTCGATGCCGAAAAAATCGTCGCGGCGATCTCGCATGCCCCCTGGCTGCTCGTGGAAGCCGATGCCGTCGAGGGCCGGATCTTGACGTCCTGGCCATCGGTCAAGACCGATATCGAAAATGCCGGCGGCGACTGGGTCGACGAAGAAGTGGTGGTTGATGACAACATCATCACCAGCCGGTCCGCGGCGGATCTCAATGCCTTCGTGGCTAAAATCATCGAGGAAATCGAACTTACCGGCGATCAGGATTTCCAGAAGCTCGCGTGAGGAGCCGGGGCTCTCGCCCCCGGCTCAACAGACGTAATCGTAGCGTTCCGGGATTTCCAAACGCCCGATATCCGCAGCCCGCAACCGGGGGCGGCGCTCGCGCCTGCGGAAGGAATCCGACGGGATCCCCGCAGCCAGCATGATACATAAAATACGGTGCAGACCGGCAAGGATGGGTTCTTGCGCGCCAGTCATGGCCAACCGGACGGCACGCAGTTCGGCTTCATCCCCATGGCGAGCGAAACGCTGGACCGATAAAGCGACGAAACCACCCAGCGTCATGCCATAGCTTGCGGCGACTTCCTCGATTTCAGCGTAAAATTTATGGCCAATCGACGCGACGGCAACGCGGGCGACACTCTCATGAACACAAGACCGGACGATCTCTTCAATCAACATGTTAAGCCCTCCGTATGACGGTGGTCATTCAGCGATAGGCAACAAAACGAGCAACTCCATGTGCGGTTAGTGCAACTCTCGTGCCGAAAGTAGATGGTATTATGACCGGCCGGAGGAATTTTTTGAGTTGTGCGACATTAGTGTTATCCTATCCTTTTGGATAGCGGCATTTTGGTGATTCGGATCCCTCAATGGTTAGATGTTGAGCAGGGATCCGGAGATAGCAACGCTTGTCTTCCAAACGCGAGCGGCCAAGTGCGTGTTCCACCTCGTGGAGTCGCTCAGTCCATAAAAACTCGGCTTCCTTCCAAGAAGTTCCAGCATGTCCTCGAACAAAAAGTCTCCAACTTTTGTGGGGCATACGCTAAAAGACGCTGTTTTGTCCGTCGATTAGATGAGAAGAGCCGCCATGGACGAGGATCTCAGGCAAGAGCTGGTCGAGGCCAGCTTGGAGCTTGTCAGGCGTGGGCTTAATCAAGGCACCGCTGGTAATATTTCCGTGCGGACCAGTGGCGGCCTCTTGATCACGCCGACCGGCATCAAAGCGGAGCGGATGCGCACGGATGAAATCGCGTGGATGGGATGGGATTCCGAGGCCTATGAGGGCCCGGTCAAACCGTCGAGCGAATGGCGGCTGCATCGCGATATTCTGGCCCATCGGCCCGATGTGGGCGCCGTGGTGCATACGCACTCGCTCTATGCCACGGTCCTCTCCACCCTGCACCGGCCGATCCCGGCGCTGCATTATATGATTGCCATTTTCAACGGGCCGGAGATCCGCTGCACGCCTTACGCGCCGTTCGGCACGCAAGCTCTGTCCGATCTCATCCTCGAATATCTCGGCGAGCAGCATGGCGTGCTGCTCGGCAACCACGGCATGGTCGCCACCGGGCGCACGCTGGAGCAAGCGATGTGGCGCGCCAACGAACTCGAAACGCTGGCCAAAATGGCGTTTCTCGCGAGTTGCGCTGGGAGCCCCGTGATCCTGCCGGACGAAGAAATTGCCGCGATCACCGCGCGGTTCCGGCACTACGGGCTGAGCGCCGAACCGCCCGGCGAGGGATAAGCGCCTACCACACGCCGGTGTTGCCCATCGATTTCCAGGGCTCTTGCGGCTCTTTTGCCCCGCCCTTTTGCAAAAGCTCGATCGAAATATTCTCGGGCGAGCGGATGAAGGCCATATAGCCGTCGCGCGGCGGACGGTTGATCGTGACGCCGGCCTTTTGCAGCTTGTCGCAAATGGCGTAAATATCATCCACCTCATAAGCGAGATGACCGAAATTACGGCCGCCGTCGTAATGTTCCGGATCCCAATTGTAGGTGAGTTCAATCAGCGGCGCCTTATCCTCCTTGGCGCGAGCGACATCGTCCGGCGCGGCAAGAAAAACAAGCGTGAAGCGCCCCTTCTCATTCTCGATCCGCCGGACTTCCTCGAGGCCGAACTTCCTGCAATAAAAATCAAGCGCCCGTTCGAGATTTTCGACCCGCACCATCGTATGCAAATATTTCATCGCGCTCGTTCCTTTTCCGGCCACCTTGATCTCCGGCCCATATATAAACGGCGGAGGCCTCGCCGGAAACCTTGCCTTGCCGATTTTCATGCCACGCTGCTAAGCAGACTTGCGTGGATCGTCCCGCGCGGAAGCTTGCTTAGGGTTTGTTTTTGGCGCGGAATTTAACCGGAAAACCGGAACTGTTTTTCTGGGCTCCGTTGGATCGATATGAAACCGCTGAATACCCCCGACATGGATGACATCGACCGCTTGAAGCGGCGGGCCGCGCTCGTCTCGGTCGCCGTCAAGAGCTTGCTCATGCTCGGAAAATTCGTCGCTGCCTTGCTCTCCGGCTCGCTCGCGCTGATCTCCGAGGCCGGCAATAATCTCGGCGACGTCGGCGTGACGCTGATGAGCTATTACGCCATTCGCCTGGCGGCCAAGCCGGCCGATGAAGACCATCAATTCGGCCATGGCAAGGTCGAGGCGCTGGCCGCCTTGATCCAGACCGGCTTTCTGATCGCGCTGGCCGCCTTCATCCTGATCGAGGCGGTCAAGCGCCTATACAATGGCGGCGGCGACGTCCAGCCCCTCCCCTTCGCTTTCGCCGTTCTCATAGTATCCATTATCGTCGACACCTGGCGCTGGATCACCCTCGACAAGGTGGCCAAGGCGACCAAGAGCCAAGCCTTGGCGGCGGACGCCCTCAATTTCGCCAGCGATATCGTCGCCGCGGCCCTGGCGCTCGGGGGCCTCGCCGCGACCTGGTATGGCGTTCATGGCGGCGATGCGATGGCGGCCATTGGGGTGGCGATCTTTGTCGGCGTAGCCGGCTTGCGGCTCGGCAGACAGACGGTCAATACCCTCATCGATACCGCGCCGCCGGGATTGACCGGCCCGGTGCGCGGCCTGATCGCGGGGATGCCCGGCGTGATCGCGGTCAACGCGCTACGGCTGCGTCCGCTTGGCGGGACGATCGCGGGCGAAGTGGAAATTGCGGTCTCTCGCACTTTATCCCTGGAGCGCGTCGCCGCGATCAAGGATGCCGTCATCGCCGCCGTCGCGAGCCGGCTTCCCGGCGTCAACCTCGCCGTGGCCGCCGCCCCCATTGCGCTCGACGACGAAACCGTCGTGGAGCGTGTGCTCTTGATCGCCAATAAGCGCCACATCCCGATCCATCACGTCACCGTGCAATCGCTGGAGAGCGGGAAATCCGTGAGCTTCGATGCCGAACTCGACGGCCGGATGAAACTCGGGCAGGCACATGAACTCGTCAGCGCCTTGGAGCAGGCGATCAAGGACGAGCTGGGCGCGGGATTCGAGGTGGAGAGCCATATCGAGCCGTTGGAAATTGGCGAACTCCATGGCCGCGACGTCAGCGAGGAGATTCGCGTCGAGGTCGAGGCCGCGCTCAAGTGCCGCGCGCCGGATTGCGGCACCCTGTTCGATATTCACGACGTGCGCGTGCGCGAGACGCCTTCGGGCCTCGTCGTGAACTATCATTGCCTGGTCGATCCCGCGCTCAGCGTCGATATGGTGCATAGCCATGTCGATGCCGTGGACCGTCAAGTTCGCTCGGATTGCGCCGGAATTTCCCGCATCGTCGGCCATGCCGAGCCCCAGCGCGCGCGCGATCTTTAAAATCGGGATCTGTCAAATAAAGTCACGGGGTTTTGCGCAAAAACGTGCCGAACGAGCGCGGACTATCGCCGACGGGGATCGTCGCCACGATTTTCAAGCTGGCCGTGTCGATCACCGAGAGGTCGTTACTTTCCCAGTTGACGGCATAGACGCTCTTGCCATCGAAACTCGCCTGGATGCCGTCGGGATAATCGCCCACCGGGATACGCGCGATGGGTTGCAGGGTCTTCAAATCGAACACCGCGACCTTGCCCTCGTATTGATCGGAGACGAAACCTTTGCCATCGGCCAGAGCGATCACATAAGGCCGTTTCCCGACGGGCACCGTGCCCACCACTTTGCGGGCGGCGAGATCGACAACCGAGACATCGTCGCCATAGACATTGGCCGTATAGGCACGGCCTTGTTCGTCCGCGATCACGCCATAGGGCCGGTTCCCGACGGGGATCAAGGCCAAGGTGCCAAGCGTGGCGGGATCGACGAGGGCAAGTTCGCCGGCGTCGCGCTTGGTGACAAGCAGGGTGCCGCCATCGGGCGTCATGGCGAGCCCGGAAGGCGTACCGCCGATCACCACGTCGACGAGAATTTTCAGGGTCTGGGCGTCGATCTTGTAGAGATGGCCTTGAAAAAATCCGGCGGCATAGACAAAATGGCCGTCCGCGCCGACCGCGATCCCCATGGGCTCGTCGGGCAAGGCCAGCGTCGCGACGGCCTTGCGAGCCAGGCAATCCACCGCCGTGATCCGTTTGCCATTGGTGCTGGTCACGTAAGCGCGCGTGCCGTCGCGCGCCATGGCGATGCCGGCCGGCTTCCCTTCGATCTTGATGTGGGCCACGACCGTGCGGCTCGTCAGATCGAGAATGCCAAGATCGTCCCCGTTCTGGCTGGTGATATAGGCCTCGTCGGCCGCTGCCGGGCTGGCAGCTAAAAGGGCGAGCGCAAAACAAACCGCCGTGCCCCTCACGTCTTGGCTTCCATCTTCCCTTTGAGCCCCGCGAGCATTTGCCGCGCCAAGGTACTCACCGCCTTGGCGGCCTCGGCATCCGCGCTATCGGCGGCGGGTTCGTCTGGCCGCAGGAAGCGATAAAAGGCCGCGCGCCAGCGTACCGTGCTCTTCGTGCCGCCCTCCACGGGAACGACCTCCAGGGTTACGGATGCATTTTGCACCGGCAGAACCACCGTATCCGCGCGGTCGATGTGGTAGGAATAGCTCATGGCCTGGGCATCGTAACGGTAGAGACTTTCCTCCAGCACCGCGCCATTCCCCAGCGTGACCTTGCGCAAAGCCTTTTCCGGCTCATTGCCGCCGCTGCCCACTGTGGATGTGGTGTTTTTGGCCCAGCTCATATCCTGGAAATTCCCGGCCAGGCGCCAGGCCTCGGCAGCGGGCACATCGAGCGTAACGCTCTCCACTACCTTCAGCCGCGTCGGGCCACACCCTTGAGCCAGCGCTACCGCGGGGAACGACAAGAGAGCGGTTACGATGGCAAGCGAGCGGATCATGTCAGTCTCCTATCGCTGGAAAACAGCTTCCGTTTGAAGCAAGCAACCACATGTTTGACCCAAGGCCGTCATGCCCGAGACAAGCCCAGCCATGACGGGAAATATTGACCGCTTTGGGATGAATCCTCTTACTTCCCGCCTTCAATCTTCGCCTTCAGCGCGTCGAGGCCGGCACGATAGAGGTTCTTGACCGCCTTCATCGAATTCTCGTCGTTGAGGGCTTCCGGCGGATCGTTGTTCATGAAACCACGATAGAACGCGCCGCGCCATTCGACGGTGCTCTTGCCGCCCTCGGCGGGTTCGATCTTGATCGTCGAGGAATAATCGTTGACGGGCAGCACGTTCACATCGACTTTGTCGATCCGGTAGGCATAAGTGAAAGCCGCCGCGTCATATTTATACAAGCTTTCCTTGATCTCCGCGCCATTCCCAAGCGTGATCGTGCGGACCGCCTTGTCCGGCGTATTGCCATCCGTTCCCGTGGTCGATTTAACACCGGGCACCCAACCAATATCTTGGAAATTGCCGATCACGGCCCAGACTTTTTCAGGCGGCGCGTTGATCGTGACGGTCTCCTCGACTTTCTTCCGGCTGGGGCCATGGGCCGCAGCCACCTGCGCGAATCCGAAAACCACAGCACCAGCAAGCGCGGCTACTTTAATGTAAGCTCTCAGCATTTCCTCACAACTCCTTGTTTATTATTACAAAACACACACACCAGATCAGCGGGACCGGAATGTTCATTCGTGCGGGCGGGACTATCGTCCAGGGCGAAGGCGCAAGCAAGAGAATGGCAAACAAATTCACGTAAGGAAAAAGCCGTATTTTCGATCAAGCGCGCAAGCTTCATCTTGCAGCCTTGGAAACTCACCCTACTATCGAGCTCCGGTGGAGACGTTGAGTCTCGTTGGCAGCCTCCGGCATCAGGATCCCATGCGAACAGAAATCGCCCAGCCCGTCCGCCTCGCCGATTACCGGGTCCCGGATTATCTCATCGATCACGTGGAACTCGAAGTGTCGCTGGCCCGCACGGGGACGAGGGTCGTCTCGCGTCTTTCCGTCCGCGCCAATCCGGAGGGCGAGGCGGGAACGCCGCTCGTTCTCGACGGCGACGAGCTCGTGGTCAAAAAGATTTTGCTGCATGGCCGCAAGCTTCCGTCCTCCACCTATCGTGTCACCCCGGACAAACTGACGCTTCTGGCGCCGCCGGCACAGCCCTTCGTGCTGGAGATCGAAACGGAGATCGACCCAACCGCTAACCTGCAGCTCATGGGCCTGTACCGGTCCGGCAGCGCTTATTGCACGCAATGCGAAGCGGAGGGGTTCCGGCGCATCACCTATTTCCTCGACCGGCCCGATGTTCTCAGCGCCTATACGGTTTGCGTCGAAGCCGACCGCGACGATGCGCCCGTGCTGCTCTCCAACGGCAATCTCGTCGAGGCCGGCGAGATCGTCGGCACCAACCGGCATTACGTCATATGGTACGATCCCCATCCCAAACCCTGCTATCTCTTCGCGCTGGTCGGCGGCAATCTCGGCTCGATCCACGATACGTTCATCACGGCCTCCGGACGCCAGGTGAGGCTCGGCATTTATGTCGAACCGGGTAAGGAAAGCCGTGCGTCTTACGCGATGGACGCGCTCAAACGAGCCATGCGGTGGGACGAGACGGCCTATGGCCGCGAATACGATCTCGACATTTTCAATATCGTCGCCGTGTCCGATTTCAACATGGGCGCGATGGAGAACAAGGGCCTCAACGTCTTCAACGACAAATATGTCCTGGCCTCGCCGGAGACCGCGGCGGATGCCGATTACGCCGGCATCGAGACCGTCATCGCCCATGAATATTTCCACAATTGGACGGGCAATCGCATCACCTGCCGCGATTGGTTCCAGCTCTGCCTGAAAGAGGGGCTGACCGTCTTCCGCGACCATGAATTTTCCGCCGACATGCGCTCGCGCGCGGTGCGCCGGATCGCCGACGTGCGGACGTTGCGGGCCCAGCAATTCCCCGAGGACGCCGGACCTCTGGCGCATAATGTGCGCCCCAGCCTCTACCACGAGATCAATAATTTCTACACCGCGACGATCTACGAAAAGGGCGCGGAGGTCATCCGCATGCTCAAGGTGCTGATCGGCGACGAAGCGTTCCGCCGGGGGATGGATCTCTATTTCGAGCGCTGCGACGGCACGGCCACGACCATCGAAGTCTTTCTGAAACAGTTCGAGGAGGCGTCTGGCCGCGACCTCACGCAATTTTCGCTCTGGTATCATCAGGCGGGCACTCCCAAACTGCATGTCATCGCGGATCACGACTGGAGCAAGGGCGAGTTGAATCTCCAGCTCGAGCAGAGCTGTCCGCTGACTCCCGGCCAAGACATCAAGGAGCCCTTCGTGATCCCGATCGCCTTCGGCTTGATCGCCAAGGACGGCACGGCATTGCCGCTCAAACCCGTCGACGGATGCCTGTCGGACGAGGAAGTGGCGCGGGGCGTGATCGTGCTCAGCGAGCAACGCCGCAGCATCACCTTTGCCGGCGTCGGCGAGGACAAGCCGGTGACGTCGTTTCTCCGTGGCTTTTCCGCGCCGGTGCGCCTCGACGCCGAGGCCGAGAACGACGAACTCGCGATTCAAATGGCCCATGACAGCGATAGTTTTAACCGCTGGCAGGCCTCGCAGACTTTCGCGATCGGCATGCTTCACGTCTCGATCGCGATGATCGCTGGCGGAAACAAACCCTATCTCGACGATGAATATGCGGAAGCCATGCGCAACGTGCTGGCGGATGCGGACAAAGACCCGGCCTTCACGGCCTTGGTTCTCGCGATTCCCGGCGAGGCCGACATGGCGCGCGAAATCGGCAAGGAGGTCAATCCCGATGTCATCCATACCGCGCGCGAAGCGCTGCGGTCCTGGCTCGGCCAGTCCTTGAGCGAGGAACTGCTGGCGCTCTACAAAAACCTGGAAGACACCGGCCTCTATTCCCCGGACGCGGAAGCCGCGGGCCGGCGCGCGCTCCGCAACGCGGCGCTCGATCTTTATGCCGCGGGCGATCTCGAAAAGGGGGTGAAGCTCGCCAAGGCGCAGTTCAAGAAGGCCGCGAACATGACCGACAAGATCGCGGCGCTCGGCGTGCTCGCCCGCGCTCCGGCGAAGGACCGGGATGCCGCGTTCGAGGCCTTCTACGACACCTACCAGCACGATGCCTTGGTCATCGACAAATGGTTCGCGCTGCAAGCCGTGCAGCCCGAGCCGGACACGCTCGATCGCGTCCGCGCTCTGACCGCTCATCCCGCCTTCTCGATCAAGAACCCGAACCGGGTGCGCGCCCTGATCGGTTCCTTCGCCAGCAACAATCCCACGCGTTTCAACGCGGCCGATGGCAGCGGCTTCGATTTCGTCGCGCAAAGCGTGATCGATCTCGACAGGATCAATGCCCAGGTCGCCGCTCGCCTGCTGGCTGCCTTCAAGAGCTGGCGCTCGTTGGAACCCAAACGCGCCGCCCTCGCCAAGGAGGCTCTGCGCCGCGTCGCCGCCGTGCCCGGACTGTCCGCCGACACATCGGATATCGCCGCCCGCTCGCTGGCGTGAGGGTCGCGGGCAATAGAGTCGAAACTTGCTCGTTTGCCTCGTCCTTCGCGACGCATGCCTTTGGCGTGCGCCGCCGGACGAGGGGGACCGGAACAACCGCGCCATATCCGCAACCGCCGGAATGCCGCGACCCGCAACCCCGACGAACCTCGCGGGCTTTTCGCATCGCGGCGAATCGATAAAGACCGCCCCGCGAAACTCGGTTTGATACAATCAAATTGTAGGTTTGGCCGCGCTTGGCGTCAATAAAGGCAATCCAAAATACTTCCCCGATACTTTGGCGGCCAAAATTCGGCCACGAATGCGCCGCGAAACAATAAAATTCCGTAAAACCCCTCAAATTTGAACGATTGCCGCATTTGGATTCTAGACAAAATCGCCGTCTGGGATTCAGATAGGCAAGATTCGAAGAGATGCGGCACATCGCTTCGAATCCTTTTGAGGAGGCCAACCATGTCGCGTGCAAACGTGGCCAATGGCGACGCGCAAGCGGAGCCCCGGCGTAGCTTTGCCTTTCTAAAGGCGCGTCTGTCCTTGGTAAGCCCCAGGGATGTCGAACCTTGGCTCCGGCATGCCGTGATCGCGACGCTGGTGGTGTTCATCTTGGTTTTGACCACCACGTCCCTAATCTTTGCTTCCGGCGATCAAGACCATGCGATTGCCGAGGCCACCACCAGGTTGGAACTGATCGCAAGCGTGATCAGCGGCGATATCAATCTACGTGCCGCGCAATCGCCCAACCGGCCGGTGCCCGGCGCTCTCGCGCAGGCCGTGCCCTTGCGGGCTCTGAACCACGGGCAACACATTCTTCTCAGCGACGCCACGGGCCGGATTATCGCCAGTTACCCCGACGGCGCCTCGACGGGATCGATGAGCGATCACATCGGCGCGTCCTCGCCTCTCTCGATCTTGGCGGAAAAAGCGGGCGTCTTGCGTGTCCAGCTTCCTGGCGGCGGCGAGGCTTTGGCGACGGTGCGCTCCCTCAACGAGCCCATGGGGCAGATCGCTGTCATCCATCCGCTCTCCGAGATTCTCTTCGATTGGCGCCAAACGCTTCTGCGCACCATCGTCATTCTCTGCTGCACGGCGGGCGTGATCTCCGCGCTCGCTTGCGCCTATTTCTGGCAGGCCTCGCGCGCCCGTCTGGCCGATAGCCTCTGCCATCGCGTGCGCAATCGCATCGACTCCGCCCTGAGCAGCGGGCGCTGCGGCCTCTGGGATTGGGATCTCGCGGGCGGCAACGTCTATTGGTCGAATTCCATGTATGAAATCATGGGCATGACACCGGGGAACGGCCCGCTTTCATTCTGCGACATCAACGCCATGATCCATCCCGAGGATGGCGGCCTCGACAAGATGATCCGGATGCTCTCGGCCTCGTGCGTCACGTCGATCGATCATGTGTTCCGCTTGCGGACCGCGGGGAACGATTGGGTCTGGCTGCGAGCCCGGGCCGAACTCGTCCAAGACAGCCACGATGTGTCCCAGCATCTCGTGGGCATCGCCGTCGATGTGACGGAGAAAATGCTGCTGGAGGAACGGACCGCGACGGCCGACATGCGCCTGCGCGATGCGATCGAAACGATTTCGGAAGCCTTTGTCGTTTGGGATGCCAACAACCGCCTGGTCATGTGCAATTCGAAATTCCAGCGCTTTCACAACCTGCCGAGCAGCGCGCTCGTCACGGGCACGGCCTATTCCTCGGTCATGGCGCATAGCACGACGCCGGTCATTCAATCGCAAATCTCGCTCGGCAAGATGCAGCCGGAAGGCGCGCGGACCTTCGAGGCCAAGCTTGGCGACGGACGCTGGCTGCAAATCAACGAACGCCGCACCAAGGACGGCGGCTATGTGTCGGTGGGAACCGATATTACCGCGTTGAAATGCAACGAAGAGCAATTGATCGAATCCGAACGACGGCTGATGCATTCGGTCATCGATCTCCGAAAATCGCGCCAGGCCCTCGAAACCCAGGCCGAATTGCTGAAAGACCTCGCCGAGCGCTATCTCGAACAAAAATCCGAGGCGGAAAGCGCCAACAGAGCCAAATCCGATTTCCTGGCCAATATGAGCCACGAATTGCGCACCCCGCTCAATGCCATTCTGGGCTTCTCCGAAATGATGGAGGCCCAAGTCTTGGGTCCGATCGGTTCGCCGAAATATGTCGATTACTCCCGTCATATTCACGAGAGCGGCGAGCGGCTCCTCAATATGATCTCGGAAGTGCTCGACATGGCACGGTTGGAGGCCGGACGCATCCGTTTGGAGCGGACCGATTTCACCGTGAACGACGTGATCGCCGGCGCCATGAAATCGATCGAGCCTCTCGCGGCGGCGAGAGAGATCGATCTGCGCTCCGAAATCAACGGCGCGGCGCGGCTGAATGCCGACCGTGCGGCGCTGGAAAAGATCCTGACCATCCTTTTGAACAATGCGGTGAAATACACGCCGCAGCATGGCCAAATCACCGTCCGGGTGCGCGCTCTGCAAGACTCCATGAACATCTATGTCGAGGATACCGGCGTCGGCATTCCCGCCGAAGCTCTGGCGCGGCTAGGACGGCCCTTCGAGCAATCGCACGCCACCTTGTCGAATGGCATGCGCGGCTCCGGCCTCGGGCTCGCCATCGCCCGTTCGCTGATCGATTTGCACGGCGGGTCGCTACGCATCCGCTCGTCGGCGGGCCATGGCACGATCATTCAAGTCCATCTGCCAAATTGTTTGGGCATGGAACGTCCGCCGCTTTCGTTCGCGCCGGTTCGTTTGGCATCGCTGGAACAGGCGCTTCCCTCGCCGGCGGCTCGCCTCATGCCGAAAAAAACCGCGGCAAAGATTTCGGCAACGGCCTGACGCTTCGCGCAAGCGGCGTCTCGATCTTTCATGGCGCGAGGCTGGTTTCAATCGCGCGCGGCGGCGGGGCGGGAAGAGCCGGCGGGCCGCTCTTGACCGCGGGAAGCACGAGCACGATCCGCAAACCCGGCTCGTTGTCCTCGATCCGCAGCGTTCCATTATGCAGGCGCGCGACAGCGGAGACCAACGAGAGGCCAAGGCCGGAGCCGGGCAGCGAGCGCGAATTTTCCAGCCGGACGAAACGATCCGTCACCCGGCCGCGGTCGTCCACCGCAATGCCCGGCCCATGATCGGCGACCGTGATCTCGATGGCGCCCCCGCGCCGTTTCGCCGAGAGCGTGATGGTGCGCCTCTCTTCAAGGCCCCGCTCTGCCAGGACGCCATATTTCAACGCATTATCGACGAGATTGGCAATCGCCTGGCCAATCAGCTCGCGGCTGCCATGAACCCACAGCCCGGCTTCAATCGCGCCCTCGAGCTTGACGTCATTGGCCTCGGCGACGGGTTCGTAGAGTTCGCCCACGTCGCTGGCGGCGAGAGCGGCATCGAAATCGATCATGCCCTCGCGCCCCGAGCCCGCCTCCGCGCGGGCGATCATCAAAAGCGCGTCGAAAATGCGGATCAGACTGTCGGATTCCTCGATGACCTTTTCCAGCGCCTCGCGATAATCCTCGGGGCTCTGGCCTAGACGCAAGGCCTGTTCGGCGCGGCTGCGCAACCGAGTGAGCGGCGTCTTCAGGTCATGGGCGACATTGTCGGACACTTCCTTCAAACCGGCCATCAGGATGGAAATGCGATCGAGCATCGCATTGAGATTTTCGACCAGACGGTCGAGTTCGTCGCCGGTGCCCGCCAGCGGCAGCCGGCCGGACAAATCGCCCGCCACGATGGTGGCCGCCCGCGCATTGATCGCATCGACCCGGCGCAGCACCCGGCGCGCCAAAACCAGCCCGCCGATGGTCCCGATAATGGTGAACCAGATGAGCGAATTGATCAGCGCATTGGCGAGGATCGGCCGCAGGTTTTCACCTTCCGCGAGATCGTGACCGACGAGCAGCCGGAAGCCGCCCGGCAGCGCGAAGATCCGTGCCAAGGCGCGGCGCGTCGTCGTCCGGTCGCCTTGAACGCGGTAGCTTGTTTCGACGACGCCGGGGTGATCGAGCACGCCGGGCGGCAGCGACTGCACATTCCCCGCGATCGGCTCGCCGGCGTGGGTCGTGACGAGATAAAGGCCCGCGCCCGGCACGCTGGTGCGCCGCTCCACGATTTCGACCAGCGTGGTGATGCCGCCTTGCGCATATTGTTCGGAAAGGCCGGTTATATCGGCATCGATCGTGTGGCTGATCTGCTCCTGGATGACGTCCTTGAGATTATCGCCGACGCTCAACAGCACGATGCTCGATCCCACCGCCGAAATCACGAGATACGCGAGCGAAATCTTAAACGCGGTGGTGCGGAAGAGTTTACCGAGCACTGTCACGGATCGTATATCCCGCGCCGCGGACCGTTTGCAGAAGCGGCGGATCGAAACCCTTGTCGATCTTGGCCCGGAGCCGCGAAATATGCACGTCGATCACATTGGTCTGCGGGTCGAAATGATAATCCCAGACATGCTCCAGGAGCATGGTGCGGGTGACGACCTGGCCCTGATGTTTCATGAGATATTCGAGCAACCGGAATTCGCGCGGCTGGAGGATGATCTCCTTGCCGTCGCGGGTCAGCTTATGGGCGAGCCGGTCGAGTTCCAATCCACCCACGCGATAGACCGTCTCCTCCCCCGTGCCCGGCTGCTTGCGCCGCCCGAGCACCTCGACACGGGCGAGCAGCTCGGAAAAAGCATAGGGTTTGGGCAAATAATCGTCGCCGCCGGCGCGTAACCCTTTGACGCGATCGTCGACCTGGCCGAGCGCCGAAAGAATGAGAACCGGCGTTTTGACGTTTTGCGCGCGCAAGGCCCCGATCATGGAGAGGCCATCCATCTTCGGCAGCATGCGGTCGACGATCAAGACATCGTAGGTCTCGTCGCGCCCGCGATCATAGCCTTCGAGCCCGTCACGAACCGTATCGGCGACATGTCCCGCCTCGCGGAACGCCTTGACGAGATAATTCGCCGCTTCGGTATCGTCTTCGACAATCAGAATTCGCATCGACGATATATAGCGGCTCTCATCGATTTTCGAAGGCTTAAACTCGAGCGTCATGGCAGAGGGATCCTCCCCGCCATGCGCGGGGCTACGCCGTTTCCACTCCCTCTTTTGGGGAAGAAAGTCGCGCGCCTAGTTAGTTCAATAAAAACAAATATTTATAACACCAGCGCTGCTCAAATGTTCCCCGGACAGCCCTGCGGCCATCCGGGGAGAAAGACCAGAACCTAGCCGGCGGGCGTGGTGGCGATGGCGACGAAGCGGGTGCCCTGCTCGCTCTTCACGCGCAGGAGGATCGCCTTGCGGCCGTCGGTCTTCGCGGTGGCAAGCGCCGCCGTGATATCGGAGGGCGCGCTGACGGGATGGCCGGCGGCCTCCAAGATGACATCGCCGACTTTCAAGCCTTTCTGCGCCGCGGCACCATCGGGATCGACATCGGCGATGACGACGCCAACCTTGCCGGCTCCTGGGATCGAGGCGGCAGGCGCAAGCTGGAGCCCCAAGGACGCGACCAAGCTCTTATCCCCATCGCCCTCGATCTCGGCCTTGGCGACCTGATCGCTATTGGGCAGCGTGCCAAGCTTGACGGACGCCTTCTTCTCCGTGCCATCGTGCCAGAAAGTCAGCTCGACCTTGGCATCGGGGCCAAGCGAGGCGATCTTGCGGGCGAGTTCGCGCGGACCTTCGACACGCTCGCCATCGACGCCGAGGATCACGTCACCCGACTTGATCCCGGCGCCAGCGGCGGGACCCGTGGGTTGCGCCTCGGCCACAAGAGCCCCCTTGTTGCTCTTCAGCCCCAAGCTTTCCGCGATCTCGCTGGTGACGGGCTGAATCTGCACGCCGATCCATCCGCGCGACACCGCGCCCTTGGTCTTGAGATCGTTGACGACATTCTGAACGACTTCGGCGGGGATGGCGAAACCAATCCCGACGCTGCCGCCCGACGGCGAGAATATGGCGGTGTTGACACCAACGACATTGCCATTGGCGTTAAAGGTCGGGCCGCCCGAATTGCCGCGATTGACCGGCGCGTCGATCTGCAAGAAATCGTCGTAGGGGCCGGCGTTGATGTCGCGGCCTCGCGCCGAAACGATGCCCGCTGTCACTGTGCCGCCGAGACCGAAGGGATTGCCGACCGCAATGACCCAATCGCCGACGCGAGGCGCGGTCGCGGCAAATTTCACGAAGGGAAATTCGCCCTTTTCCGTCACCTTCAGAAGCGCCAGATCGGTCTTCTTGTCGGTGCCGACGACCTTGGCCGGTAAGGTCTTGCCATCGTCGGTCACGAGCGTCACTTCGGTCGCGTGCTCGACGACGTGATTGTTGGTGACGACATAGCCGTCAGACGAAATGAAGAAGCCCGACCCTTGCGCCTGCGAAATATGCGGCTTGTTCGTATGCGGGAACTGGCTGCCGCGTTCGCCGAACTGCTTGAAGAAACGCTCCAGCGGATCGCCTGGCTTCAACTGCGGCATCGGCGGCGCGTCATCCTCGCCATCGGCTTCGGCATTCTCGGCCGTCTGGGTCATCTTGACCTTCACGGAAACAACCGCGTTGCGGACGTGATCGACGACATCGGCGAAGGATGTGGGATTGATCGTGATCGCATGTTCTTGGGTATCGGCCGCCGCCGGACCCTCCGCATTGGCGGGATGCGGAATAAAGAAGCCATTGACCATCGCGCCTGACAGAGCCAGCACGCCGGCGGCGCCGAGCAACGCGGCACGTGTCTTGTTGCGGCTCGGCTTGGGCTGCGGGTTCGTATCGGGGGATTGATGAAGAAGCATCGATTAAATCTCCTGGGTCAACCGGCGAAACGAATCCGCCGCCTGCTGGAGATAAGATGGATTGGTCTGGATTACGCGTCCATGTCCATGAGATGACAAGTTCGTAAGGTTGGGCCGGTTTGCAATCGGCGCGCTTTTACTCTGGGCCGGCCGGGTGAACTTGCGAGCGGATCACCCAATTCTGCGAATTCAGATTTGGCGAGGATTGGAAACTCATGGGAAAATCGTGCTCGGAATGCGGCGTCATCAGCCAGACCGTTCCATCGAGTGCTTGTATAAAGGCCGAGCCGTCTCCAATGCTCAAAATGGTAAAACTAGACTGGGTATTATCGGCGAGCTCGACCGGAATTTTAGCACCAATCTGAAGGGCGCAAGGTGGACTATCAGCGACCGCTGGCGATTCCACGAGATGGAGTGATGTCTTGGCGCCGATCCGGACGAAGTTCGTAAGCCCTTTCCATCCCATTGTAAGCCTCGCTTCCAAGTTTGAGCGCATTCCACCCCGGGGGCCTCACCCCGTGATAAGAACTCGGCCTTTTTACAATAAGTTAGATCATGCCCTCGAGCATAAAAGTCTGCGACTTTTGGGGGACATGCCCCAACGAAAGGCGGCAGCTTACTTCCCCGCCAAGACCTCGTCGAGCAGCTTCTTCTCCTCGGCACTCAGGGGCACGGCGGGATCGCGCTCCCGCTTTGCCCGGCGCGCGGCAACGAGGATCGCGGCACCGCCAATGATCAGCACCAGGAACGGCGTGCCCCAGAGCAGCAACGTGCCGGCCTCGAAAGGCGGCTTAAGCAGGATGAAGGCACCGTAGCGCTGGACCAGAAAATCGCGGATTTGGGCATCGCTGTCGCCAGCGACGAGATGCTCGCGGACGAGCACGCGAATATCGCGGGCAAGTTCGGCATTGCTATCGTCGATGGACTGGTTCTGGCAGACGAGACAACGCAAGCCGGCGGAGAGGTCGCGCGCGCGCTCCTCCAAAACCGGGTTTTTCAGAATCTCATTGGGCTGAACCGCGTGAGCCGCCAGTGGCCACGACAGCATTAGGGTGAGAGCGAGGGCGCGTCTCATTCGGCGGGCTGCGGCGTGGGACCGGCGGAGCGGCGCGCGCGGCTGGCGATGCCGAACCGCAAGCGGCGGTCGGACAGGGACAAAGCGCCGCCAAGGGCCATGATGAGGGCCCCGATCCAAATCAGGGTCACGAGCGGCTTCCAATAAAGCCTGGCGTCGACGCCCCCGTTGGAAGGCGTTCCGATGCTCATGTAGAGCTGGCCGAGGCCAATCGTGGCAATGCCCGCATCGGAGCGGTTCATTTTCCGCGAGGGATAGAAGCGCGCGGACGGCTCGATCGCTCCAAGGGCGGCGACGCCCTCGAAAATCGTGCCGCGCGCGACGGCGGCGGTGTAATTCGGGCCGTTGACTGGCGCGATCGCGTCGAGATGCACGGCATAGGGGCCGATCTTGGCGGTGTCGCCCGGTTTCATCGTGAGGATATTCTCCTGTCCCCATCCCGATGCGGCGAGGCCCAGCAGCGTGACGCCGATCCCGGCATGGGCGATGGCCGTGCCATAGGCCGAGCGCGGCAAGCCAGAGCCGCGCGCCCAGACGTTCCCGAGGCCGCCGCCGGACAACCGCCGTCCGAGATCGAGGAACGAGCCCACGATAACGTAAATCGCAAGGCCCGCCAGGCAGTAGGACAGAGCCGGCGCGCCTTTCCAGGCCGCGAACACGAGGAGACCCGCGAGTCCCGCCGCGAAAGCCAGCACCAGCCGTTGCGCCGCACCCAAGAGATCGCCGCGTTTCCAGGCCAGCGATTGGCCAAAGGGCATGACGAGAAACAAAGGGATCGCCAGCGGCACGAAGGTCGCGTTGAAAAACGGCGCGCCGACCGAGATTTTTTGCCCCGTGAGCGCCTCCAAGGCCAGCGGATAGAGCGTGCCGGTAAACACCGTCGCGCAGCTCGTCGTCAGCAGGAGATTGTTGAGCACCAAGGCGCCCTCGCGCGACACCGGCGCGAAGATGCCGCCCGGTGTCAGCGACCCCGCGCGCCAGGCAAACAGCGCGAGCGAGCCGCCGATGAAAAACACCAGAATGAGCAGGATGAACACGCCGCGCATGGGATCGGTCGCGAAAGCATGGACCGAGGTCAGGACACCCGAACGCACCAGGAAGGTTCCGACCAGCGAGAGCGAAAAGGCCAGGATCGCGAGAAAGATCGTCCAGATTTTAAGCGCCTCGCGCTTTTCCATGACGACGGCCGAATGCAGCAAGGCGGTGCCCGCGAGCCAGGGCATCAGCGAGGCATTTTCCACCGGGTCCCAGAACCAGAAGCCGCCCCAGCCGAGCGTATAATAGGCCCAATAGGAGCCCATCGCGATGCCGAGCGTCAGAAAGATCCAGGCGATCAACGTCCAGGGACGGACGAACCGCGCCCAGGCCGCATCGATCCGCCCGGCGATCAAAGCCGCGGCGGCGAAGGAAAAGGTCATGGAGAAGCCGACATAGCCCAAATAGAGCAGCGGCGGATGGATCGCGAGACCGGGATCTTGCAGTAGCGGGTTCAGATCCTGTCCCTCGATGGGCGCTTGCGCGATGCGCGCGAACGGGTCGGACGTCAGCAGGATGAACAAAAGAAAGGCCGAGGCGATCCAGGATTGCACGCAGAGCACCAGCGATCGCAAATCCGCCGGCATGCCGCGCGCGGCGACCGCGACGGCCGCGGCGAAAATCGCGAGGATCAGCACCCAGAGCAGCATCGAGCCCTCGTGATTGCCCCAAACGCCGGTGATCTTGTAGATCAAAGGTTTGGTGGAGGCCGAATTCTCGATCACATTCACAACCGAGAAATCGGACACGACATGGGCATAGGTCAGCGCCGCGAAGGCGTAGGCGACGAAGCCGAAACCTGCCAACGCCACGCTCGGCGCAACGGCGGTCAGGCGGCTATCCCTGATGTAATGGCCATAGAGCGGCACGACGGCATTGACCACCGCCAAGGCGAGCGCCAGCACGAGAGCGAAATGGCCTGTCTCGACAATCATTTCACGACACCTTTTTGGGCACCCGCCGCCGTCTCGGGCCGCGCTGTTTCGGGCATGGCTTCACCCTCTTTCCAGACACCCTGCTTCTTTAGGGCGTCGGCGACCTCGCGCGGCATATAGCGCTCGTCGTGCTTGGCGAGCACGCTATCGGCGCGGAAAATCCCATCGCTTCCGACAGCGCCCTCGACCACAGCGCCCTGCCCTTCCCTGAACAAATCGGGCAGAAGGCCGGTGTAGCTCACCTTCACATCATGCTTGGTGTCGGTCACGGCGAATTGGTAACTCTGGCCACCTTCTTTCACGAAGGTTCCGGCCTTCACCAAGCCGCCGATGCGCAGACGCGTCCCCGGCTGGGGCGCCTTCTCGGCATATTCGCTGGGACCGTAGAAAAACACGATCGTATCGCGCAGCGCGAACAGCGAGAGGCCCGTCGCCAGACCAAAGACGGCAAGCGCCGCGCCGATGAGTGTCAGCCGCCGAGTTTTGCGGGTCATGGTCTTGCGGGTCATGGCGCGCTCACCCTTCGAGACCGAGTTCATGGGCCAATTCATCGAGCCTTTTCTTAGCTTCCGCGTCGGCGGCGAAATTACGGCGCGCGCCGGCCAAGGCATCCCTGGCTTTATCCGGCTCGTTCAAGACCTGATAAGCGCGCACCAGGCGCAGCCAGCCCTCGAGATCGGCGCCATTGCCTTTCAAGCGCTCGGCGAGCCCATCCACCATGCGGTGAATCATCGCTTGGCGCTCGCCCTCCGGCATGGATTGTATGGCCGCGGCCATTTTCGCCTGTCCGCCACCTTCGCCTTGGGCCTCGGGGCCGGACGTTTCCGGCGGCGTCTCGCCGGAGAGGCTGGCGATTTTGGTCTTGACGGTGGGCAACCACGGGGCGTTGGGCGGCGAGACGGCCACCAGCTTCTGCCAGAGTTCGAGAGCCTTCGCCTTGTCGCCATCCTGCTCGGCCGCGAGGCCCAGATAAAACAAACCGCGCGGCGCATTGGCGTCCAGCGCCAGGGCCTGATCGAAAGACCGCTTGGCCTCTGCCGTCACGACCCCGCTGCCGGCATAGACCTGCGCCTCGCCAAGCCCGGCATAGCGTTCGGCCGATGGACCCAAGAGTTCGATGACCTTGGCATAGGCCCGCACCGCATCGTCCGGCCGGCCCATCCGCATGTAAGTGGGCGCCAGAACCTCGTAGCCGCGCCCATCGTTGGGAGCATCGGCGAGATGGCGCTCGATTTTTGCGACCGCGATGGCGAGATCCATCTTCCCGGCCGGCCCGTTCAGCCTGGCTTCGAGCGGCAGATCGCGCAGACCCGGCTCTCCGATCTTGCTGTAAAGCGCCAAAGCCATGACCGGAACGAAGAGAAGCGCGGCCAGCGAGACGAGCCGCACGGTCCAGGGCGAGGACTGCTGCGCTGGGCCGGAATCGCGTTGCGCGGCAGCCATCAACCGGCGGGCGGCTTCCGTCTTGGCGGTGCCCGCCTCCTCCGCGCCAATGAGGCCGCGCGAAGCATCGCGCTCGATCTCGGCCGTCTGCGCCTGATAAAAAGCGACATCCAGCTCACGCAGATCCTGTGCCTTCGGGGTCCGCGACAGCGGCCAGAGCACGCTGAACACGGCCGCGCCGGTCAACAGCGCGAAAACAATCCAAATGGTGATCACAAATTCCTACCGGCCATCCAAACCCATGGGAAAAGCCGAAGCGCCTCGGCCGCGCCCCTTCTAACCCTCCGGACGCCGGGAGGGAAGGCCACCTGTCGCCGCGCGGCAAGATAAGGATAAATGACTATGCCCGGTCCTTTTCTCAATCGCGGCCTCCCCAATGACAATTCAGGTCGCGGGACCGCTTGCATCCGGTTCCACGTCGCCGCTCTCGCCTAAAACTCCCTGCCGGAGCGCCACGAGGACGAGTTCGATGTCGGATGCCACGCCAAGCTTGGCTTTGATGATGTAACGCGTATTCGCCACTGTCTTCGGACTGACGTGAAGAATGCGGGCGATGTCGCCGGTCGACCTTTCCGCAAGCAGCATGCGTAAAATCTCGAACTCCCGCGGCGTCAGCACGTCCGTTGCGGCGGGCGTGCCGGCGACGCGGCTCAGCGCAAGCTCGTGATCGATGTCGGCGCTGAACGCGATCCTGCCGTTCAGCACATCCATGGCCGCGCGCACCAGCTCTTCCGGGGGACTGCTTTTCGTGACATAGCCCTTCGCCCCGGCCCGGATCGCCTGAACGGCGTAAGCAGCGTTCTGATGCATGGTGAAGACCAGAATGCGGGCAGTGGGATCCCATTGCCGGATACGCTTTATGGCTTCGACGCCACCGAAGCCCGGCATGGTCAGATCCATGATGACGAGGTCCGGCCGCGTCTCCTTGAACAGACGATAGGCCTCGGCGCCGTCGCTTGCCTCGGCTACAACCTTCAGGCGCGGCTGTTTCTGCAACAGCGAGCGAAATCCTTCCCGCATGATCGCGTGATCGTCGACAAGCATGATCGTGGCGGCGTCCGTCACGCCGCATCCCTCGTCTCGTCCGGGCGCCGCGGCGCTGGCGGGACGGGAATTTGCGCGCGAAGGACAAGACCGCTCGGGAGCGCGGTTTCCATGCTCAATTTGCCGCCGAGCGCGGCGATGCGCTCGCGCATTCCAAGCAGCCCCATGCCGGATGTAACCGTGAGATCGGCCCCGGCCTTGCCGTCGTCATCGACGGTGAGCTCTATTTGCGCATGCTGACTTGCACCGGTGGCTTCTTGCCCGCGAAGACGAAGGGTGACCCGCGACGCCTGCGCATGTTTCGCCGCATTGGTTATGGCCTCCTGAGCGATCCTGAAAACGCTCGCCGCGAAATCCGGCGAAAGCGCATCGAATTCGCCCGAGATCTCGATAGAGAATCGAGTGCGGCCGCCGCAGCGGGTGTTCCATCCGGCAACAAGGCCTTCAAGACTTGCGGCAAGACCAAGCTCGTCGATATCCGGCGGGCGCAGCCTCAAAAGCGCGCCGCGTAGCACGTCCATCATATGGGCGGCCGTCCTCGATATGCTTTGGCATTCCGGCATCAGGGCCGGACAATCCCGCCGCGCGGTCTGGCCGGCAGAGGCCGCGACCGCACTAATCGCGGCAAGGCATTGCCCGAATTCGTCATGCAGTTCTCGCGCGAGATGCCGCCGTTCATCGTCCTGGACCGCGATCAGCTGCCTAGTCAGCGCGTTGCGCTCCGCGAGCGTCGTCTCGAGGCTGCCGGCGAGATGGTTGAAGACATCGCCGACCGCCGAAAGCTCGGCAAGATCGAAAGGCGGTAGACGCGCCGAGAGATCGCCAGAGGCAAGGCGCTCGAGACCGGCGCGGATCGCCCGGGTCGGACGCAAGGCGTCTGCAAGCGTAACGTAAACCAAGACGCAAAGCCCAAAAAGAGCGACGGCCATGATGGCGGCGAGACGGCTCACCTCGTGCCAGCTTTGTCCGATGAGGCTTTGGCGGCCGATGGAGGCCACGGCCTCCCCAAGCGCCTTATCGCGGATGATCACGGGCCGCACGGACTCGCGGTCCGCATCGAAAAGATGCTGGTAAAGATCGGCGAAGAGCTGCGGCGCTCCGGCATCGCCGGGCGCCGTGCCGCTGCATAACCGCTGAAGCATTTCGCCATTCCGCGCGCGATAGCCGATGCAAAGGCCGGGCGCCATGACCGCCGTCGCGACCCTTTGCAAATCAGGAAACAGGTTGGGCGCGCCCGTGGACCATTGAATCTGTTCCTGTTGCAGCGCAAGATCCCTGGCTACCATCTCGGCGATCCAATCCGCCCGCGCCCGCGCGGAGCGGTCGGTCTCGAAGAGAACGTAAGCTGCTGCGGCGGCGAAACAGAACACCGCCAGAGAGGCGACGCGAAGAGCAAGCCGGAATTTCAGATCAAGCCTGGACGCAGGCATGGGCAAACACTTTTGCAAAGGGGTCGCGTTCGATAGCGCGAACGATCTGCAATCTAAAGACAAAGCCGGCCGCTTGGAAGCGCCGGTTGAAGGATCGGGCAATTTGCCCGGCCATCGCCGGGACGTGTTCGCTTTCCGGCCGCCCGCGATCCACGCAATGTACCGGCGAAACAACGGGGATTGCGAACATGCGTCATTACCTTCTTCCAATGCTGATGGCCTGCCTGTGGTTGGCACCGTCTTGCGGCAAGGCTGGGGACCGCGCCGAAAACGCGCAAGACACAGCAATCGCGGTGATCGACTTCGACTACATCGACACCGCGGGCGAGGCGCGCGATCAGCGCAAGGAGCACGAGGCGCGGCTCGACGCCTTCATGAACGCCATCAAGGGCGATCTAGCGAAGAGCGCCAAATTCCGGATCGTCACGCCGGTATGCCACCCTAGCCCGTGTTCGCTCGCGACCTCGAAAGTGAGCGACCTCCTGGCCGCGGCCCGTGAAGCCGGCGCAGATATTCTGCTCATCGGCGGCATCCACAAAATGAGCACGCTCGTGCAGTGGGCGAAGATAGACGCGTTCGACACCGGAGCGGGGCGGAAGGTAATCGACAAGCTCTTCACCTTTCGTGGGGACACGGACGACGCCTGGCGCCGGGCCGAAGACTTCATCTCAAACGAAATTACCGCGCTGTCGCCTTCGTAACTGGGTGACGGCGTAACCGGCCGCCGCTTATCTGCTTTTGGAGAGTCACCGATGCTTGAAACGCGGCAACGAGCGTGAACTCCGGTAGCACGAAGGCCTGTGCGCCGCTGGCACTTCTCATCGAATTTACAAAAGTGGAGCCTCCAATGAAAAATGGATTTTTCTTTCGCCGCCGCCAGCCGTTGGCCGCCTTCGCCATCGCCTTATTTGCCGGGTTCGCACCTGCGGCGTCACCTGCGCATGCCGATCCCTCTCCAGTCAAAATCGCAATTTTCGATTTCGAACTCGACGATGCCAGCGCCGGCGGCGGCATCGTGGGTGATCAGGCCAGAGACCTCGAACAACTCGACCGGGCCAGGGACGACGTGCGCGAACTCATTGCGAAGTCCGGGCGCTATAGTCTCGTCGATGTCTCGAGCGCCGAGGGCGATGCGGTGAAAAAGCGAGCACTGTGGAAATGCGACGGCTGCGAAGCCGCCATCGCGGCAAAGCTCGGCGCCGATCAATCGTTTATCGGTGTCGTGACGCGAGTCAGCCGGACCGAATACGCAGTGCGGTTCAAGATCCGCGACGCCCACACCGGCGCCATGGTCCTCGCGCTGCAAACCGATCTTCGCATGGGAGCAAACTATTCCTGGAATCGCGGCGCGATCTGGCTGGTCAAAAACCGCTTGCTCGACAACCCCTAAAATCGCGCATCAGTGGCATCTATTCCGAAAAACGAGGCGCGCTTAACCGGGCGCGCCTCCGAAACGTAGCCGCACACTCGTTCCCCGGCGACCAAGCTCGCGAGCGCTACCGGCTCTCATCCTGAGACGTTAAAGCGCGCTCGAAGACACGCCCGAACATTCCGCGCAGATTCCGTCGATCTCGAAAACCTTGCGCTCGACTTTAAAACAACGTCCGGCCGCAATGGCGGCGACCTCTTTTTCGACCGCCGCGCTCTCGACCTCGGCGCTACGCCCGCATTTCACGCAAGAGAGCACGATTCCGTGATGGTGGTGGTCATGATCGTGGCCGAGATGATCGCAGGCGATATAGGCTTGGCGGCTCTCGATCTTCACGACGAAACCGTTCTCGACCAGAAAATCCAACGTGCGATAGACGGTGGGCGGCGCCACGATGCGGTTTTGCACCTCGGACAGTTTCTGAATGATCGCATAGGCCCCGAGGGGCTGGTCCGCTTCCGCGAAAATGCCCACGATCTCGCGCCGCAGCGCGGTCATGTGCAGGCCCCGCCCCTGGCAAAGCGATTCGACTTGAGAAATCCAGGCTAATCCGGGCGTTGCAATCATGGTGTTCTCTTAAGCCAATTCGACCGGCGCCGGAAGCATCCTCTTCTCAGCGGTCTCACGCCGCGGGCAGCCGCAACTTCGCGCGCAACCCCGCGGCGGAATTGCCTTCCAGCGTAAAGGCACCGCCGTAGATTCGCGCGAGATCGTCGACAATGGACAGACCGAGGCCGGAGCCGGACTTCGATTCGTCGAGCCTCTGGCCGCGCTTGATCGCGGCGGCGCGATGATTGGGGTCGAGCCCCGGCCCGTCGTCGTCGATCGTCACGGTGAAATAGGCGCGGCCGAAATTTGTCTGCGCCTCCGCGCTCGTCGAAATCGAGACCTTGCTGCGCGCCCATTTGCCCGCGTTGTCCACGAGATTGCCGATCATCTCCTCGAGATCCTGCTTTTCGCCCAAGAACTTAATACCGGCGGCCCCCTCCACCTCGAAGGTCAGGCCGCGATCTCCGTAGATTTTCTCGAAGGTCCGCAAGAGACCGCCGACGACAGGGGCGACCTCGGTCGCGCTGCCGAACTTGCTGGCGCTTACCGCCGCCCGCGCGCGGTCGAGATAATAAGTGACTTGGTCGCGCATGATGGCGGCCTGCTCGCCGACCTTTGCCGATGCGGGGCTCTCGTCCCGCGCGGACTCGTTGATGATGACGCTGAGCGGGGTTTTGAGGGCATGGGCGAGATTGCCGACCTGGGTGCGGGCGCGTTCCACCACATCCCGGTTGGCCGCGATCATGAGATTGAGTTCGCCCGCCAGGGGCGCGATATCCCTGGGAAAAACGCCCTCGATCTTCTCTTTTTCGCCGCGCCGGATTGCAGCGACCCCCGCTTGCAGGCGCCACAGCGGCTGGAGGCCGTAGCGCAATTGCAGCCCGGAGGAGGCCACCAGCATGACCGCCAGGATCGCAAACGTGACCGTCAGCTCGAATTCGAACTTCCGGATTTGCGCCTCGATCTCGTTGGTCGTCGCCGCGACCTGCACGAGATAGACGCCCTGATCCCCGGTATCGATGACGCGTTCCACCATCCGCAGCGGCTGGTCGTCCGGCCCCGTCGCATAACCGCTGCGCGCTCCGCCGGCGCCCGCCGGCACGCCGTGATCGGCGAGCTTGGGAAGGCGCGCGGCAAACAGCGATCGCGAATTCCTGATGTCCGGCGCCGTCCCGTCGATCCGCGTGATCTGCCAGTACCAGCCTGACAGCGGCAGTTCGAAATTAGGATCGGCGAGTTGCCCCACCTCCAGTTTCCCCTCTTCGCCCGGCGCGGCCGCGGCGAGATCGGCGACCAACGCACGCAGATAAACCCCGAGCCGCTCGTCGAACGCCGATTCCGCCGACGTCCGGTAGACCGCCGTCAAGACCAGGCCCGCGATGAGCAATATGACGACGCTGAGCAGGGTCGCCGAAATGAACAAGCGGGTCGCGATCGAGCGAGTGCGCGGGTCACCGAACATGGGAGGCAAGGGCAGGTCTTTCCGGAACGAAAAGCGGGACTGGCTTCTACCTGCGCGCGGGAGCAATTGGTTTCAAGGGCTTTCGAGACTGGCGACCCGTCACCGCCCCAAAGCCGCCAACAATTCCTCAAACGATCCGGCGACCCGCTCCGCGCCGCTTGCCAACAAAGCCGCTGGCTCGTGATAGCCCCAGGCGACGCCGATGGCGCGGACCCCGGCGGCTTTGGCCATGCCCATGTCGTAAGTGGTGTCGCCGATCATCACGGTTTCACCGGCGGCAAAGCCGGTCTCGATCATGGCCCGCTCGATCATCGAGGGATGCGGCTTGCTCGGATGATCGTCCGCCGTCTGGATCGTCTGGAAGAGATCGCCCCAACCAAAAGTCACGATCAGGCGCTCGACGCCGCGCACGGATTTCCCCGTCGCGATGCCGAGCGTGACGCCTGGATCGGCCTTGAGCGTGGCCAGCGCCGCCGCGGCACCGGGATAGAGGGTCTCGGCGAAGCCGGTTTCATGGCGAAGCTCCGTCCAGGCCTCTTTATAGGCTTCCGCCAAGGCCTCGACGGGGCCGTCCCGGCCCACCAGAGAGGCGAAGGCCTCGGTGAGGGAAAGCCCGACGACCGAGAGCGATTGCGCGCGCGTTGGCGCGGCGAGCCCCATAAAAGCAAAGGCGCGGCGCTGCGCCTCGACAATATGATGCTGGCTGTCGACGAGCGTGCCGTCGACGTCGAAAATGACGAGAGTCATTCCGGCGCGTTCTCGATGGGGTCGTAGGTGCTGATATCGAAGCCCAGGAGATCGAACGAATGTTTCATATGCGGCGGCAGCGGCGCGGTCACGTCGAGCGTTCCGCCGCGCGGATGCGGCAGGACCAAGCGGCGCGCGAGCAGATGCAGCTTTTTCTCGATTCCCTCGGGCACGGCGCGCAGCGGGTCCGCGCGGCGCGGATCGTTCTTCGGCTTCAGGCCATATTTGGGATCGCCGATAATGGGATGCCCGATCGCCTCGGCATGGGCGCGCAACTGATGGGTGCGCCCGGTAATCGGCTTCATGGAGAGCCAGGCCAGACGCGACACGACCTTGTCCACCGTGGCATAATACGTCACGGAATGCAGCGCGTCTTCCTCGCCATGCTTGGCGACCCGCATTTTTTCGCGCGCCGCGAAATCGCCGGCGGGATGGGCTCCCCGGACGTCGCCCATGCCCTCGCCCTTTGCGAGATAGAGCGAAATCCGCCCCTGCTCCGGCCGTGGCACGCCCTCGACCAAGGCCCAATAAGTCTTGCGGGCTTGGCGGGAGCGGAAAATCTCGCCGAGATCGGCCGCCATTTTACGCGTCCGCGCCACCAACAGCACGCCCGACGTGTCGCGATCGAGCCGGTGGACCAAAACCGGACGGTCGCCGCGCTCGTTGGGGATCGAGGCCAGCATGCCGTCGATATGGACCTTGGTGCCGGACCCGCCCTGAACCGCCAAACCGAAGGGCTTGTTGAGGACGATGAGGTCGCGATCCTCGAAGAGGATCATGTCGCGCAGCGCCCGCGCATCGGTTTCCGAGGGCTCGAACACAGGCTCCGGCCGCGCCTCGAGATTGAGCGGGGGCACCCGCACATTCTGCCCCTGGCTCAGCCGGAACGCCGTCTTGACCCGCGCGCCATCGACCCGCACCTGCCCCGTGCGCACGATCTTATTGAGATGCGACAGGGACAGATCCGGAACGCGCCGCTTGAACCAGCGATCGAGCCGCATGCCCTCTTCGTCTTCAGTCACTTGTAGGGTTTGCGCGCTCATTTTTTATTCGATTACTTCCAAGGTCAGAAAAAACGCCATTACGCTCCGGCGTGGTCCGGCTCGGACTCTTTGGCTCCAGCCTTCTCCGCCGCCCGCTCGCGCGCCTCAACGAGATCCCAGCGGGTTCCGAACATGCTGTCGCAAATGCCGGGGCTGCCAAAACCGTCGCTAAAACTCACATTGCCCTTCACATGATGCTGACCATGGGCATGACTTGTGATCATCGCGGCGAGCGTCGTGACAAAACGCGGCATCCGCGCGGCAATTGCCGATTTCGGCAAGAGAACAGAGAAATCATAGCCGGAATGCTCGTAAATGCCGCCGACTGCGCCAAGACCCGCGATCACACTATGAAACACAAAATCCGACCCGCCGCCACCGATCAGCACCAAGGGCAGCAAGTAAGGCAGCGTGATTTCGAGAAAGAAATCCGGCCCGCTCATGTAGCAAGCACTAATGGCCTTGCTGGCGCCAGTGGAATGATGAACCGAATGCTTCAAAAGACGGACGAACCGGCCGCGATGCAGCAGATGACGGTGGGCGACATATTGGACGACGTCGTGGGCGATCATCAAAGCCATCATACTCAGCACGAAACGCAGGGCCCCGATATGCGGCGTACCAACAAATGCGAGGCCAAGAACTTGCACCAGGACCATGCAAGGCAGCAAAATGAAAACCTGATTGAAGAGGACACGCGGCATGAGCTGCCAGTAGGTCTTGCGATCGGCCTCGCGCACCTTGAAACGGCGGAGGCGGCCGGTACGGTCGCAGCTTTCAAAGAAATAGCTAACGCCATGATAAATCACCATCTGGACGACCCAGATGACGACGGAGAGCGGAAACCACCAGGGCAGAAAGGACAATGCCATTGAAACCTCGCGATAATGCGCGCCAGGGCAAGAAGCCACCGGGGCGGCACGGCAGTCGTGTGTAGGCTGCTCCTTGCCCAAGAGGCAAGCAAACAAACCTTGACGCAAACATGCCCGATCGACATGCCGGAGACCGGGCCCGTGGAAACCAGACCGGAACGGCATCAGGTCCAGAGTAATACAGCTTCGGCCCGCCATTACAAAGACCTTGCTCATCAAACCAAACCCGACCTTGTAACGATGCGTGAATGTAGCGCGCGGCTAAAAACATTCCAGTCCGCCCGCGTTTCGCCGTTCTGTTGACGCAAAATACCTTTCCTTTACGCTTGATGTACCGGCCGGCGGGGAGTGCCATGGCGCTGCTTTGGACAAATGCTCAACGATTGAATTTGCCGCGGCCTCGCCGCGAGACGATCATGCTGGCGGCTGCCGGGATCATGGCCGGGGCTTTGGCCTATGGGCATCACGGCATGCAACAGTCCCGGCCCGGCTCCAAGGACCAGGTCTGGACGGGTCAATTGGCCGCGGCGGTCCCATCCAGCGCGGGTCCGGCGGAAACCATGAGTTCCGCCTCCCTCGTCGTGCCCAAGGCGCAACTCGCATTGCTGCCCGCGCCGCCCAAGCCCAAACTCCATGTGAAAGCCAATTGCGACAGCGCGGATACGGCATGCATCCCGCGCGTGGCGGCTCCCGCCGCGGCACCGCGCAAAATCGTCGGGACCGAGGATAGGATCGCGGCCGCCGAGGACGGTTCGCCCCCGCGTCCGCCTGGCTTGATCCCGGAGCCGGCAAAGGACGCCACACCCTCTAAAATGGGCGCGGCGCCGGATCAAACCCCGCCAGAGCATCATTCCATTCTTGCCAGCGCCGGACGCCCCTTCGCCGCCATCGGCCATGCCGTGGCAAGCTGGACGAAGTGGTTATAGGGGCGAACCCATAGCCGCGGTGATCGAGGAAATGCTCTAACTTCTTATAAAGAGAGCGGTTTCTTATCACTTGGGTGATTCCACCCAAGTGGAAAGCGCTCTTGAGCATTTCCCACAAAAGTTGCAGACTTTTGTGATCGAGGAAATGCTCTAACTTCTTATAAAGAGAGCGGTTTCTTATCACTTGGGTGATTCCACCCAAGTGGAAAGCGCTCTAATGCGCCTGCGCGGGTTGGGAGCTTCGAGGACTCTCCTGCGGCACGCTATCGGAATCGAGCGCCCCGAAAATCTTGCGGAAAATGCCCGGCGCGATCACCGAAAGCGGATTAACGCTCAGCGTCGGCGAGCTCGCGAGACCCGAAATTCTAAACGTGATGGCGATCAGCCCTTCGTTCGATTCGCCGCCCAGGAAAAACCCGAGGAGCGGCAACCGCGAAAAGAAATTATTCACCGCGAAAACCGGCACGAAGGTTCCGGTCATCCCGACGCGATCATGCACAAAGTCGAGCCAGCCATCGACCGAAAGGCCAATCGCGGAGCCGTACATCGTCGCATCTTTCAATTCGAGGCGGCTGCCGGCGCGTTGAAATGCAACCTTGAGCTTCGTGAAGGTCACCGCATTGCCGTTGATGTTGCGGGTCGCTTTCGCGGCTGTCCCGTTTTGTTGGGTCTCCTCCACGCTTTGCGCGACAAGTTGCCGCATGGAGGGTTCGTCGCGCAGGACGAAATGATTGATTTCCAGGTTACCCTCGAGCGATTCATCGCTGACCAGCATGGTGGCGATGAGCTGCCCCGTCTCCAAATGCTTATAAAGATCGACGAATGATAGCAGGGCACCGCCGTCTTGGGTCGTAATCCGCAACCTCTGGTTGGGCAGCATCGCCCCCGCCAATTCGGCGCGGCCAAACTTTCCGGACAAGGCGAACTGCTGAATCGCGGGTCCGCGTTTACTTAAGCGAAGCTCGACACCGGACAGAACCTGCTTGTTGAAACCGGTCAGTAAGGCCGACTTCAAATCGATGTCGAAGCCTTTGAACGCCGTTTCCAATTCCTTGTGTTCGGCCTTGGCCGTCTTAACCGGCACCGTGTTGCTGTCGGCCGCAACCTGTGTCAAGGCATACAAAAAGGGCCGCCCATCGATCGTATTGCCCCGGATCGTCAGCTTGAACGTATCGTCGCTCTTGCTGATATCGAGCTTCATGTCGTCGCCGGGAGAGACCTTGAGGCTCGTAAACCGTGCGGTCTGAAATGTATTGTCGGCGCCAAGGTCGATCGCGCCGCGCGCTTGCAACGTTCCCACATCGATAACGACGGGATCCATGACCAAATGATTGTCGGTCCCCGAGAGCGTGAGGTTGACCTTCGCAGGCTTGCCCGCCGGCTTGGAGAGACCGAGAAGCGCGGATGTCACAACGGTCTTGGCCAGATCGAGATCGACCTGGGCCTTGATCTTATCGGAAGCCCCGAGGTTCGCGCTAATTTTGGCATTCATCGGGCCGACCAGGCCGGGAATGACGGAGAGCCCCAACTTGACGCGCGCGGCTTCGTCGAGCGTGACGTTGACGACCGCATCCATGGGCTTGTCGCCGGCACGGTTCATTTCAAACGTGGCGGGGCCGCCGAACATCCGCCCCTGCCCCGCCGCCCTTAAGCCGCTGGGATCGACGGCCAGGGACATCGTCGCGTTCTCGAGCTTTTCCTTGCCAATGAGTTTGTCGGCGGAAAAATTCGTGATCGCCGCATTGACCCGCAGGACCGTATCCTCGGGCCTGATCACGTCTTGGATCAAGAAATCTTCGGTGAACCGCCCGTCGACCTGCCCTTTCAAGGTCGACGGATTGAGCGGGACGGTCGCAAAGGCCCGGAACGCTTCACGCGACAACACGTCGTTGATAGCCTCGACACTACCTGCGACATGCGCCTTGACCTCGGCGGGCGTGGGATGGGCGTCCGCGTCCAAAACGCTGAAACTCGCCTCGGTCAAATCAATCTTGCGGCCGGAGGCATCCATGGTTCCGCTAGAGAGCGCAAAGTGCCCATGCCGTCCCGTAATGTGCCCCACGCCAGTGATATCGTCGATGGAAGGCACGCCTGGCAGAAACACGACACTGCCTCCGGTGACGGCAAAATCGATCGTGACCGTCTCGTCGGGTGGGGCACGATCACTCCGCATGCGCAACAAATCGTCCGCGTTATAATCGACACGCATCGAGCCGCGTTGCACGGTACCCGCCAAGAAATGCGTGAGTACCCACGTGCGCACCGGCGCCGCGACAAACGCGGGCCAACCCCGTTTCAAAATCCGCACGGATGTTGGCTCGAGAGAGGCATTGAGCCGGATGCGGGGCCCATGTTCCCAACTCGCCTCGCCGGCAATGGCGACGCCGCCCTCACGGCCACTTCCCAACGTGAACTGATCGATCACCAGTTTCTTTTGGTCCACGAACAAACGGCTGGTGAATTGGCCTCGGTCGATCGTGACGGGTTGCTCGCCAAGGCGGTCCGGGCCCAACACCAAGGAACCCACCGGCGCCACGTCAATTGTCCACGGCTCCCCTTCATGGACGGGAGGAATGACCGATCCCGCCAAACCAATTTGCGTCGTGCTGGCCCGGTAGGACAGATAGTCCAGCTCGATTTGGCGGGTTGTGCCATTCCAGTGAAAACTGCCGCCGGCCTTGTCGATCAGCAGCGCTTCCTGGTCAGGATCGTCGAGACGGAAGAAACCGGGGCCGGCCTCGACGCGGCCAACGGCCTCGCTCACGCTATTGTTGGCATTCAAGCCAATTTTCAAATCGGCCGAAACCGCGCAATCCATATCGAAACCCGGTCTGCGTGAACCCATCAGCAACTGGAATTCGTCTTGCGAGAAATTCTTCGCGCCGACTTGAAAATGCCGCGCCTCGCCGGGAATGCCACTGGCTTGCGCGGAAATCGACCAGCGTTGGCTTGGACCCTGCGCGGAAATCGCCAAGACCGTGCCGCCCGGCACCTTATTGAATTCGAGATCGAGATCCTTATAGACGACCTCTTGCTTGGCCGTGCGGTCGTCGATCACGAGACGGCCGCGTTTGATGCCGAGACGATCGATGCCCGCCACGGCGCCGCCTGGATTGGTGACCGTATCGAACATCGAGCGGATCGCCTGGGCGGCTTGCTGCATCAAAATCGCCCGGCGTGGCGTGGCAAGCGGAACAAGCGTGGCGTTCTTCGACCACTCTCCAAGCCCGCCGGCGGGCGGGGGAGGACTAGCCCCCCCGAGCGCGGACGCACTGGCAGGCGGGCTTGGCGCCGGTGCCGCGTGGCCCAATTCGAAGAACGGTTTCGAGTCTGGCCCGGCCGCCGCCGCCAAACTTCCATCCTCCAACAGCACCAGCCGGAGTTCGAGATCGAACACCTCGAACCGCTTGGGAACCACATGCCCGGAAAGCAGAGCGACAAAATCGACAGCCACCGCGGCATGCGGGGCATAAAGAATCTTCTCGTTGCCGCCGCTGCTGATCGTCAGGCCATCGATGTCGAGGCTAAGGCCCGAAAGATGCGCCGCGAGGAACGTGTGCCCTAAGTTAAAGCGGATGCCATGGCCAAAGCGGGTTCCCAGCGCGCTCGAGATTTGCGGGCCAACGCCGCCGATCTCGATGGGGCCTATCGCAATCAATCCGGCCAGAAGCCCGGCCCCGATAATCGCGAGCGCCGCCAGACTGGCTGAGCCCATGCCGCAGACACGCCAAAGCATGCGCGAACCCGAACGCCCACGCAACACGCGCGCAATCTTGCTCAGATCCTTGCCAGAACCATGATGATCATGGCGTTCGTCCAAATGCTCGACCAACCAGTACGGCCCCTCTGAGGCAATATGTTCCGCTAAAGCATGGTCCGCGAAAGCCCTTCAAGCCTTCCCGAAAGGAACATGCTCAACTTTTTGAAACGAGAGCGGCTTTTGTCACCTGTGTGATTATACCCAAATGACAAGCGCTCTCACGAACCGGCCATGACGCCCGCATTCCCGGATGCCCGTGAAGCCGCGCCATAACCTTTTGATCTCGAAGATAAAACCCTCCCGAAACTTGGGTTCCAAGCATCAGATTTTATCCACCACGACCTGTCCTTACCGGAAAAGCCGCACCGGCATTCACTGTAAGGACAGGCCCGGTTGTTTTAAAAATGACGCCGATTTCGTATCGCCCAAGCGAATCCACCGGGTGGAAAACGCTCGAAGCAAAACTAGCCATGCGATTCGCCAACCGCTATATGAACTCTCCATCGGCCAAATGGTGAAGCCCATCTTGGAACCGTGGGCAAATCTCCGTCATAATGGGTTAAAAGGAAGGCGAAATGAGCAAGTCACTCGTGCCCGGCGACAAGGCTCCGGAATTTTCCCTACCGGACCATAACGGCAAGACGGTGACCCTCCACTCCTTCGCCGGCAAGGCTCTCGTCCTTTATTTTTATCCGAAAGACGATACATCCGGCTGCACGAAGGAAGCGATTGATTTTCACGCCCACGCGAAAGCCTTCGCGAAAGCGGGCGCGGCGATCCTGGGGGTCTCGCCGGACTCGCCCGCCAGCCATGCAAAATTTAGGACGAAGCACGACATCGGCTTGCCGCTCGCCTCGGACGAAAACAAAACCATGCTCGAAGCCTATGGAGTCTGGGTGGAAAAGTCGATGTACGGCCGTAAATATATGGGCGTCGAGCGCACCACCTTCTTGATCAAACCGAACGGCGAGATTGCCGCGATCTGGCGCAAGGTCAAGGTTCCCGGCCATGCCGAAGCCGTGTTGAAGGCGGCGCAAGAACTCTGAAATCCGGCTATTTCCAAACCCGGCTCCTCGCCAAGGCTGCCGTCTTATCGGTCCATTAACCCTAACCATGTGTTGTACTTCCGTTCAGTGTGCGGAAGCTTGGAATGGGGCATCGAGAGAACGGCCAGAAGATCTCCGCGCAGGGCGGCGGGTTCGCCATGACATGGATGTTTGGCGGCAAACGCCGGACATTCGCGATAAATTCCTGGATTTGCCTGATCGCCGCGGGCCTCGTTCCCCTGCTCGCCACCTGGTATCTGGCGGCGACCCTCTATCTCGTCTTTCACGATCAGATGCTGGCCTCGTTGATCAGCCATCAGACCGATGTGCAATATGCTTACGAGGACCAGATCGCGGAACTGCGGACACAGCTCGACCGGGAAACGAGCCGCAGCCTGATGGACCGGCAGACCCTGAATACGACGGTCCGCGATCTCACCGAGCGGAGCTTGCAGCTGGAATCGCGTGCCGTCATCGTCGATCGCTTGGTCGCGCGCAATACCAAGCTCCCGATAGCCCCGAAAGCAGGTCCAGCCGTTTCGCAAAATCCGCTCCTCACGCCCGATCGCGACGCCGGCCTTCCCGGCAATGTCCGGGCTTACAATGGCCCGGAGGCCGGACCCTCTCCGGCTGAGCCGTCGGGCGCCGATACGCTACGCCTCAAAGCTTACCCCGAAGATGGCGAGACGCCCCCGGCTTCGTCACCCCTGGGCGATCAGCGTTCCGATCTTGCGGCGCCGGCCTTCGATAGCCTCGCAACCCCTCGGGCAATCACGCGCGTTTTGTCCAATATCGAGCAAACCCAAGAGCATACGCTCGCCGCCCTACGCGAACCGGCGATGCGGTCCATCACGAAATTCCGGACGGCCCTGATGGACACCGGGCTTTCCTCCCGGCTGGCGCAGGCCTCGGCGCGCCTGGTTCCCGCCGACGTCGGCGGCCCCTTCGTGCCACTCCCCAATTCGGATCGCGCCGGAGATTTCGATCAAAATGCCGCGGTCCTGGACGATGCCTTCGACCAAGTGGAAAAGCTGAACGCGCTCACCGCCAAAGTGCCTCTGCGCAAGCCGTTGTCCGGCCCCTTGGAAGTCACCTCCCCGTTTGGCGCCCGGATCGATCCGTTTTACGGCCGGCCCGCGATGCATACCGGCATCGATTTCCGGGAAAGCTATGGCGACGGCGTCCGCGCGACGGCCGCCGGTGTCATCACGATCGCGGGAAGCGATGGCGGCTACGGGACGATGGTGGAAATCGATCACGGCAACGGACTCTCGACCCGTTACGCCCATCTTTCCAGCGTCAGCGTCGTGCCCAACCAGAAAGTCGCGGCCGGCGATCTTGTCGGCCACGCCGGCTCGAGCGGCCGGGCCACGGGGCCGCATCTCCATTACGAAACGCGCGTCAACGGGGAGCCGGTCGATCCCTTACGCTTCCTCAAGGCCGGCGCCCGGCTCTTCGAGGATTAGAGCATGTCCCGAAAAAGTTGCAGACTTTTTCGATCGAGGACATGCTCTAACTTCTTAGAAAGAGAGCGATTTCTTGTCGATTTGGCTAGTCCGCCAAAACGGAAAGCGCTCTTGCATGTCCCGAAAAAGTTGCAGACTTTTTCGATCGAGGACATGCTCTAACTTCTTAGAAAGAGAGCGATTTCTTGTCGATTTGGCGAGTCCGCCAAAACGGAAAGCGCTCGCTATCCCTGCTGCCGCGCGCTCTGCTGAAGCCAATTTTGCCAGTCGGATGGGCTGCCATAGAAGGCGTTGCGATCGACATAACCCCGCACGCCCGGCACGGCCCCTTCCGCCGTATGCTGCCAGAAGTGCCAGCGCCGACTGCCGTATTTGACCGCGGGATAGGATTTCACGCTCCGGACCCAAATGGGATAATTCAAAAATTCGCCCTGCAGGACATCGCGATGGAAATCGACCGACGTGTAGATCACGGGCCGTTTGCCGTAGGCTTGCTCCATCGCATCGAGGATGATCTTCATGTCCGCCAGCGCCTGTTCGCGGCCGATATGATGCGGGCATGTCTTGGACTGCTCGTTCCATTCGACGTCGAGAACCGGCGGCAATGCCATGGGATCGTTGGGAACATTGGCGAGGAACCATGCCGCCTGTTCCTGCGCCGGGCGGCACCAATAAGCGAAATGATAGGCGCCACGCCGCAAGCCCGCTTCGCGCGCTAAATCCCAATTTTGATGAAATTTTTCATCGAGATAGTCACCGCCTTCGGTGGCCTTGATCCAAGCGAATTGCACGCCGGACCGGGAGACCGACGCCCAATCGACATCGCCCTGATATTTCGAGACATCGATCCCTTGGATCGCGAAATCGGAGGGGTGGGGATAGCGGTCGCCGGAATCGAATCCCATGCCGCAACCCGCCAAACCAAGCGCCGTCATCATGGCGAGCGAAACCAACCAACGGCGGCGGTGGCCAAGGCGTGGGGGGAAAGCTCCTGTTTTCATTCCGTCAAACTACTATCGACACGCAAACACCTCGTTAACGAGTGGCGTTTGGATTCGAGAGCATTTTCCCGGTCACGGAAGTCACCGGCCTTTGTGGAAATTGCTCTTTTTTAAGAACACGAGCGATTTTGAATCGCCTGGGCGGGTTCCCCCAGACGGAAAGCGCTCTCAGGCTAACCGCTTTTTCCGGGTTTCGCCAGTGCGGCACGGAACGCCCCGCCGGAGAACTCCCAGACGGACAAGCTTGCCACAGTCCGGACCAAAGCTCTGGACCTTCGGCGCTTGTCACTTGAACGTCATGTTTAATGATGAAAGGAGGACCAACACGCTCGCGGTTCAAAAAGAGCGATTTCTTTCCCCTGGGTGTTTCATCCGGAGGGAAGGCGCTTTAGGTCTCCCGTCATGTCGAAATTCGTCGCCTTCACGTCGCTTGGCCGCAGAGCCTTGCCCAACCAATTCGATTTGATCGCTTTGGTGCTCATCTTCGGCGCTTTCGCGGCGGCCGTCAGCGTCGGCCATGACGTCACGCAAAAGATCAGTGCGCCGCAGGCCACCGCCATCACGCTCGATTACTGGGCCCTGCCCTATTACGCCTTGCGCACGACGTTGCGCATGTTTGTCGCCATTTTGGCCTCGCTCTTTTTCACGCTGACCTATGCGACCCTCGCGGCCAAGAGCAACCGCGCCGAGAAGATCTTGATTCCCATTCTCGACGTTTTGCAGTCGGTCCCGGTCCTCGGCTTTCTGTCCTTCACCGTCACCTTCTTCCTCGGCCTGTTTCCCGGCTCCATCCTGGGCGCGGAATGCGCGGCCATTTTCGCGATCTTCACCAGCCAAGCCTGGAACATGGCGTTTTCCTTCTATCAATCGCTGCGCACCGTGCCGGGCGATTTGATCGAGGTGTCGCGCGGCTTCCAACTCTCGCCGTGGCAACGATTTTGGCAGCTCGAGGCGCCCTTCGCCATGCCCGGCCTGATCTGGAACATGATGATGTCCATGTCGGGCGGCTGGTTCTTCGTCGTCGCATCGGAGGCGATTTCGGTCGGGGATAATACGATCAACCTTCCCGGCATCGGCTCCTACCTTTCGGTGGCCATTTCGCAGAAGAATGCCGGCGCCGTTTTCGCCGCCGTCGTCGCGGTTCTCGCGGTGATCCTGCTTTACGATCAGTTGATCTTCCGCCCCCTCGTCGCCTTTTCCACCCGCTTTCGGGTCGAATTGCTCTCGAGCGCGCAACAAGAACGCTCTTGGGTCATGGCGACGTTCAAGAGGACGCGCTGGCTGCGCCCGATCCAAAAAGGCTTCGCCAAGGCGTTCAACCGGTTCGCCCTTTTGCGTCTCGAGCTTCCCGGCCGTTCCGCCAGGCCCGAGCCGCTCGGCGCCAGCGCGAACCGGATCATCGACGTCTTGTTCTATTCGTCGGTCGGGCTCCTTACGGCCTATTCGTTCTGGCAGATCGTGCTTTTCGTCAGCCACGACCTCTCCTGGCACGAACTCCTGCTGACCATTGGCCTGACTTCGCTGACGTTGGTCCGTGTGGTCTTCCTGATCGCGCTGGCCACCCTGATTTGGGTTCCCGTGGGGGTCTGGATCGGAATTCGTCCGCGCATCGCGGAAAAGATTCAGCCGCTCGCCCAATTCCTCGCCGCCTTCCCCGCCAATGTGATTTTCCCCGTGGTGGTCGTGCTGATCATCCACTTCTCGCTCAACCCCGATTTCTGGCTGAGTTTCCTCATCATTTTGGGAACGCAATGGTACATTCTGTTCAACGTCATCGCGGGCGCGCAGGCGTTCCCCAGCGATCTCAGGGAAGCCGCGAGAAGTTTTAACGTCGGGGGCTGGGACTGGTGGCGGAAGGTCATGCTGCCCGGCATTTTCCCCTATTACGTCACCGGCGCGCTGACCGCCTCGGGCGGATCGTGGAACGCGGCGATCGTTGCGGAATATGTGAAATGGGGCGACGATACCGTCACCGCCCATGGCATTGGCTCCTATATCGCCATGGCCACCAAGGACGGAAATTTCCCCAAGATCGTGCTTGGCGTCGCCGTCATGTCGGTCTTCGTCATCGTCTTCAACCGTTGTTTCTGGCGCCCGCTGTTCGCGATCGGCGAAAAGCGCCTGCGGTTGTCCTAGCTCTCTTTCAAGAGAGCGATTTCTTATCACCTGGGCGGTTTCGCCCAGATGGAAAACGCTCAAAAGGTTTCGTCCATGTTGCAGGAACGCGAAAAGCCGCTTCTCGAAGTCAACGATGTCAGTCAGCGCTACCGGACGGGTTCGGGCGAGGAGGGTCCGCCCGTCCTCGACCATGTCTCGCTGAAGCTGACGTCCGGCGAAATCGTCGGCCTGCTCGGACGCTCCGGCTGCGGGAAATCCACGCTTCTGCGCATTGTCGCGGGGCTCGCATCGCCGGCCGAAGGCTCGGTGACCTATGACGGCCGGCCAGTCTCGGGGCCGGTCGATGGGCTCGCCATGGTGTTCCAGAGTTTCGCGCTTTTCCCCTGGTTGAGCGTCCTCGCCAATGTGGAAATTGGCTTACGCGCGCGCAAAGTGCCGGAAGCGGAAGCCCGCAAGCGCGCCTTGGCGGCGATCGATCTCATCGGTCTAGACGGCTTCGAATCCGCTTTTCCCAAGGAGCTTTCCGGCGGCATGCGCCAGCGCGTGGGCTTTGCGCGGGCGCTCGTCATCAATCCCAAAATCCTGTTGATGGACGAGCCCTTCTCGGCCCTCGACGTGCTCACCGCCGAGACCTTGCGCTCCGACCTCCTCGATCTCTGGGTCGAGGGCCGCATGCCGATCAAATCGATTCTGATGGTGACGCACAATATCGAGGAAGCGGTGCTGATGTGCGACCGCATCATCGTGCTCTCCTCTAATCCCGGCCGCATCGCCGCCGAGATCAAAGTCACGTTGCAGCATCCCCGCAACCGGCTCGACCCGGAATTCCGCCAGCTCGTCGACAAGATTTATGCCTTGATGACCAAGCGCGCGGTGGAAGCCGTGCCGCGCGAAGGCGCTTTCCCGGGCCTCGGTCTCGGCATGGCGCTGCCCCAGCTCTCGACCAATACGATCGCCGGCATGATCGAGGAAGTCCACGCCCCGCCCTATAACGGCCGGGCCCCTCTGCACGAGCTCTCCGACAGCCTAGCCATGGAAATCGACGACCTCTTCCCCGTCGCCGAAACCCTTCAGCTCCTGCGTTTCGCCGAAATCGCGGACGGCAAAATCAGCCTGACGCCGGCCGGCATGAAATTCGCCGATTTGGAGACCGACGCGCGCAAAAGGCTCTTCGGCGACCATCTCCTCGCCTATGTGCCCTTGGCCGCCCGGATCAAAATGGTGCTAGACGAGCGCCCCACCCATAGCGCGCGGGCCTCCCGGTTCCTCGAGGAACTCGAGGATTTCATGTCGGACGAATATGCCGACCGGACCTTGAAGAGCGTCGTGAATTGGGGCCGCTACGGCGAGCTGTTCGCCTATGACGAGAGTTCGGAGACGTTGAGCTTGGAAAATCCGGGCTAGAGCATTTCCCCGAAAAGCCGCGGACTTTTGTGATCGGCGAAAGGATCCAGATCCTTCTAAAGAGGCCGGTTTCTTATCGCTTGGGTGATTCCACCCAGGCGATAAGCGCTCCAGCAGCCAAATTCGTAGCCCTCGAGACTCTAAGGCCGCTGAGCTGCTACGTCTTACTAGGAAAATAAGTACAGAATAATTTTATATACCAATATCATAGGAAATAAACCGTATTCTCGCGCAGCTATTGTCTAATCTTGACCAAAAAACCTTCAAAATTCGGTGAATTACTTTTAATTTTACGACAAAAAAACACGAACCCAGGCCCGTTTAGAAAATGAATATTCCTGATCTCCCTCGTACCCGCTTCGCCCGGTCAAGCTTTAAAATCAACGCTCCTCCGGAGAAATTCGAGGCGGATAACAAAATTGCAACGCTTTAGCCCCGCCGAAATTAAACAGTTATATGAAATTACAATCACCTTACTCCGGGTGAAATGGCTTTTATTAATATTTTTTAAACAAAGCTCCGGCTATTTATTTAGAGCAATTGATTGGAGTTGAAAGTTTGCGTTTTGGAGCGGCATCCGGAAAGAGGATCGCAGGTTCAAAAACTCGATTACGACAGAAATGATGTGTCCCGGCATCGCCGATTGCTGACCCGGCTTGTAAAAGCCGCAAAACAAGGCGAGCCAGTTGCCGCAGTTAGAAAAAATGTTTCGCTTGGTTCATTATTGGATTCTCGCAATTTCGATGGTTACGACATGACACATGTGCCCGCCGGAGCCGGCGAACAAACAGGACAGGATACGACGAACCAGTTTCCGCTGGAAAGCTGGTTCAGAGTCTCGCCGGCCATGCTGCATTCGATCGACTCGCAAGGACGTCTCATCTCGGTTAGCGATGCTTGGCTTGCCAAACTCGGGTACGAGCGCGAGGAGGTTCTTGGGAAACTATCTTCCGATTTTCTGACCCCGGAATCACAGAAGCATGCGGTCGAAAACGTATTGCCGGAGTTTTTCCGGCGCGGCCACTGCGAGAATGTCGAATACGAAATGATACGCAAGGATGGGCACGTCATTAGCGTGCTCTTGTCCGGCATCCTCCAAAATAATTCCTCACCGGACGATTGCCGGTCCATCGCAATCATCACCGATGTCACCGAGCTGAGAGCCGCCCAACGTCGATCGAGCGAGAGTGAAGCGCTGTACCGCTGCCTCGTCGAGGACCAATCGGAATTGGTCTCGCTGGCTAATCCGGAAGGAGAGTTACAATTCGTCAATCATGCCTTCGCCCGGCTATGCGGTCTGCAGCCGCACGAATTCCACGGGAGAAGTATTTTTGAGTTTATCCGGAGCGAAGATCACGCCGCCGCCGCCGGCCGCCTCCATCAAATAAATAGCCAAGATCAAATCGTGAGGGGTGAAAGCCAGTTTCAGTTGCCGGACGGCAATACGCGTTGGATTTCCTGGACTCATCGAGCAGTCCTCGACGCCCAGGGAAAGATGACCGCCATTCATTCCGTTGGCCGCGACATCGAGGAACGCATCGCGGCGGACCGGCGCCTCAAGGAGAGTGAGACCCGCTACCGGCTTCTCGCCGATAACAGCACCGATCTGGTGTTTCGGCTCGATGCCGATCTCATACGCCGGTACGTTTCTCCAGCCTGCAAAGAGATTCTCGGTTACGATCCGGAGGAGTTGATTGGCGTCACACCTTTTAGCATGGTGCACTCCGACGATGCCGAAAGCGCCGTGCAAGTGTTTCAATCGCTGCTCGACGGCGGCGCGGATCGTCAATCGATCATCTGCCGTGTACGCCATCGCGAGGGACACTGGATCTGGATCGAAGGGAATTTTCGCGCCATTAAAGATCCGTCGACCGGCGCGATCTCCGGGATCACAGGGGCTTTGAGGGATATTTCGGTTCGAAAGTCCGTCGAGCATCAGCTCGCGGAAGCAAACCGCCGGCTCGAGACTCTCGCGAGAGAGGATAGTTTGACGCGTTTGAGCAACCGGCGCGCTTTCGACCTGGCTCTCACCAAGGAATACCGGCGAGCCCAGCGGGATAAAGCCCCCCTTGCGCTCATCATGATCGACGTCGACCGGTTCAAGTCGTTCAACGATCGCTATGGACATCCCGCCGGCGACGATTGTTTACGCCGGATCAGCGACACCATCAAAACGTTGATCCGCCGGCCGGGCGATATGGCCGCTCGATATGGCGGTGAAGAATTTGCCGTTCTTTTGCCGGGCACCGGCGAACAGGGGGCGGCGATCATCGCCGAAAAAATCCGCGCGGCCGTCTTGCATTTGGCGATCGAGCATGAAGCAAGTCCGCAACGCGTCGTCACGATCAGCGCAGAGGTGGCTTCGGCCGGGCCAAAAGGTTTCGATCGCAAGCCCGGCTCCTTACTCGATCATGCGGACAAGGCCTTGTATCACGCGAAAAACAGCGATCGGAACACCAGCGTCCTCGCATCCGGCCTGCAATCGAAAAAGTCCTCGAAGGCGCCAGCGGCGGCGTAAGCGCGCTTTGAAGCTTTCACCCCTTCGGCACCGGCCGCCAGCCCGGCGGCGCCAGTTCGAACCCCTCGAACCGAAAGCCTGGCGCCACGGTGCATCCCACCAGGGTCCACGCCCCCAGGCTTGCCGCGGTCTGCCAATGCCCTGACGGCACCACGATTTGGGGATGCTGGCCCTGGTCCAACGCCGGGCCTAGGTGATGGGCCGAGGCGTCATGGCCGTTGGGACTGATCGTGATCACCATCGGCGCGCCGGCATGCCAATGCCAAATCTCCGTGGCGTCGACGCGATGCCAATCCGAAACCGCGCCGGCATCGAGCAGATAATAGATCGCCGTGCCCACGGAACGGCCGTCCACTTCGCGGGGATCGCGGAAGGTCTCGCGATACCAGCCGCCTTCGGGATGCGCCTCGAGGCCGAGCCTCGCGATCACTTGCGCTGCGTTCAGGCCAGATGGAACCATAATGTCGCAAACCCCAGGAACGAGAAATAGCCCACCACGTCCGTGACCGTGGTCACGAAGGCACTGGCGGAAACGGCGGGATCGATATCGAGCCAGTCGAGCAACAGCGGAACCAAAATCCCGCCGAGCGCGCCGGCCGCGAGATTTGTCAACATGGCGGCGGCGATGACGAAGCCGAGCCCGCCCATGCCGAACCAGATCGTCGCGCCGATCCCCGTAATGACGCCGAAGGCAACGCCATTGAGCGCGCCGGCCACGAGTTCGCGGCCGATCACCCGCATGGCGTTGTAACGCGACAGTTCGTGCGTCGCCAAGGCCCGGATCACGACGGTCATCGTCTGCGTGGCGCCATTGCCGCCCTGGCTCGCGACAATGGGGGCGAGGACCGCCAGCGCCACCATCTTCTGCAATTGGTTCTCGAAGGCGCCGAGCACGGAGGACGCGATAAAGGCCGTGACGAGATTGACGAGGAGCCAGAGAAACCGGCTGCGCGCCGTCAGCCACATCGGGTCCGACAGCGTTTCGGACGCGGACACGCCGCCGAGGTTTTTGATCTCCTGATCGGCCTCGGCGCGGATCACGTCGACGATATCGTCGATGGTGATCACGCCGACCAGCCGGTCCGCCTCGTCGACCACCGGGGCGGAGACGAGATTGTAGCGCTCGAACAGCTCCGCCACATCCTCCGCCTCGTCCGTCACCTTCACGCGGCGGCGGTCGGTACGCATGATGTCCGAAAGCTTCTTGCTGGGCTTTGCCCGCATCAACGCGTCGAGAAACACATTGCCGAGGAGACGATGTCCGGGATCGACGACGAAAATCTCGAAAAATTCGTCGGGCAGATCTTGTTCATCGGCATCGCGCATGGTGTCGACGGCTTGGCCCGCGGTCCAGAACGGCGGCACCGTGACGAGCGTCGTCTGCATGAGACGCCCGGCCGATTTTTCCGGGAAATCGAGCGAGCGTTGCAAGGCGGCCCGGTCGATCGGGGGCATCGCCTGAAGGATTTCGTCCTGATCCTCCTTGTCGAGATCCTCCAACAAGGCGACGGCGTCGTCGCTTTCGAGATCCTGGACATAGAGGGCGACGTCCTTCGCGGGCAACTCCTCGAGAATATCCTCGCGGATGGTGTCGTCGACTTCGGTCAGAGCCGTGAAGTCGAAATCCCGCCCCATGATCGAAATGAGTTCGGCCCGCTGGCCGGTGGGGAGCGCCTCGATGAGAGCGCCGAGATCGGATTCGTGGATATCGCCGGCAAGTTCGCGCAGCCGGTCCGCGTCGCGCATGACGATCGCGGCCTGCACCGCGGCCACATAACTTGGCAGCAGGGCACCCTCGTCGTCATGGATCGGCTCGCGTACCAGCGGCGGCAATTCGTCGAACCCGCCGCCGTTACCCTGCCGTTCATCATTATCGCTCATGATTGGCTCCGGCTGGTAAGGAATGCGCCGGGCGGTCTTACGGCGCTCGCTTCCCCATGGCAAATGATCAGAGGCCGTCTTGCGTAAACTCAGAGTGTTTTTTGCCGTTCTCGTGACCTGCGGCAGCGTGGCGCCAAGCCATGCCGAGAGCAACACGCCAAAGGCCTGTCCAGCCGGCGCGCTCGGCACCAGCCGGGTCTTGGAAACCGGCACGCAAGGCGGGCTGGAGGTCGGGCTCAAGACCTATCCGCGCAGCCTGCCGCTCCGCGATCACGAAGTGGTCCTGACCTTCGACGACGGACCCGATGCCGCGACGACTCCCGCCGTGCTCGACGCGCTCGCCGCGCAATGCGTCCACGCCACATTCTTCCTAATCGGCCGGAATGCGCAGGCCAATCCCCGGATTGCCCGCCGCGAACTGGCCGAGGGCCACACGATCGGCCATCATAGTTTTTCGCATCCCGCCGTCACCCTGCGCCGCCTGAGCACGGCCGCCGCCGAGGCCGATATCGACAAGGGCTTCAAGGCCGACGATCTCGCTGTCTACGGGCAGGCCGGCGCGGAGCCTCGCGTGCCCTTCTTCCGCTATCCCGGCTTCGCCGATACGCCGGAGGTCGACAGCTGGCTGGCCGGCCGCAACATCGCGATCTTCGGCGCCGATCTCTGGGCCTCGGATTGGCAGGACATGACCCCGCAAGCCGAACTCGATCTGATCATGGGGCGGCTGGAAAAGACCAAGGGCGGCATCGTCTTGCTGCATGATTCGCGCGGCCAGACCGCGAAGATGATGCCGGCCTTCCTCGCCGCGCTGAAAGCCGGCGGGTTCAAGATCGTCCGCATCGTGCCCGGCCCTGGGAAAGCCGAAACGCGTCCCGCGCCGGAAGGCTGGACCTCGGAGACGGAGCGGATCATCACGGAGGTGTTTCACAGCGAGGGTGTCGGGGCGCGCCGGCCGGGAGCAAGGGATCGGGACTTGCGAGGCGTGGAATGAGCGAACGGCACGTCCGCGATTCAGATCGCGGCAAACTTCAAAAGCTTGCCCATGGGCATTTCACCCGTCACGCCCAGCTTTAAAAAGCTGGTGCGGCCAAGAGGACTCGAACCTCCACCCCTTTCAGGACTAGCACCTCAAGCTAGCGCGTCTACCAATTCCGCCATGGCCGCATCGCGCGGGGCAAGAGACAGCCAAACCGCGAGCGCCGCGTCGTCTAACAAATCGATCCGGCACTAGCAAGGGCGGATAAGACAAACCGGCACCTTATCGCGTAAGATCGCTCCGCATTCACAGCAAAAGCGCCCATGCTCACTCGCGACCGCCTCCAATCCTCCCTTTTGCCGCAGCCCGGCGGCCCTCCCGTCGAATGGGCGATTGCGGAGGGGCTTACCCCCTATCCGCAAGCCGTGGCGGCGATGGAGGCTCGCGCGGGGGCCATTGCGCGCGGCGAGGCCCGGGAGCAGGTCTGGCTCGTCGAACATCCCCCGCTCTATACCGCGGGCACGTCGACGAAACCTGGGGATGGCGCCAGCAATGGCCTGCCCGTCCACGTGAGCGGCCGTGGCGGGCAAGTGACCTATCATGGCCCCGGCCAGCGCGTGGCCTATGTGATGCTGGACCTGAACCGGCGCCGGCCCGATCTACGCGCCTTCGTGTCCGCGCTGGAGACCTGGATCATCGACACCCTGGCGGCTTTCGCGATTCGCGGCGAGCGCCGGGAGGACCGGGTCGGCGTATGGGTCACGCGGCGCGATAAAGCGCCTGGGCTCGACGGTTCGCCCGCCGAGGATAAAATCGCGGCAATCGGCATAAGGGTGCGCCGCTGGGTTTCGTTTCACGGAATTTCGCTGAATGTCGAGCCGGATTTGAGCCATTATGCCGGGATCACGCCCTGCGGCATCGCCTCGCCCCATTACGGCGTCACGAGCTTTGCCGATCTCGGCCATGTCGTGACCATGCCGGAAGTCGATCACGCCCTGCGCGCGGCCTTCGAGACCACCTTCGGCGCCACCGTTTGAACGGGGCCGCGGCCCGTCAAAAACCTTCGAGATAAAGCCGGCCCAGCAACGGGCCGAAATAGATCGGCAAGGCTTTGCCGCAGACATCGTCGAAGACATCGTGCAAGCTCCCGCTGAGATCCCTCACCATGGAGGTCTCGATCTCGACCGAGGCGAGATTGGTCAAGGCGGTCAGACGGGCATCGGCGGGGACGGCTGCTTTCGCGCATGGAAGATCCGGCGCCTTGGGCGCGCGGCGATTCGACGGACGAAGATGCTGTTTGCGGCTTGTTGCGTGATGTCCCCGGCCCGGCATGGCGGCTCACCTTATTCCAAGAGCTGCCAGTGAGCATTCAATGTTAAGCTTAATAAAGCGTTAATCCTTCCGCTCGGCGGGTGCGGCTTCCGGAGCAGTCTCGCCGGCCTTTTTCGCGTCTTTCGCTTTAGCCTTTTCCGCCGATTTAGCCGCCTTGGCCTTATCGCGTTCCATCCGTTCGAAGTTGAAATTCGGTTTACGTGCCATCGGCAATTCCTCTCAATCTCGTGATTGTCTCTTCAATTCGACCGGATCAGCTTTTTGATGACGGCGGCGGACCGCGAGGCCTTGGCCGCAATCACCTGGTCTTGTTCCTCGATCGCCTGACGCGCCGGTTCGTCGCCATCCAAGCCGCCAAGCAGAGCGCTCGAGACTTTCCGGTTGGAGGACCGCGATCCGTCTTCGTAATAGACATCGAACAGCGTGACGGCGCTGCCCGAGGCTTTCTGCTTGAGCCGGCTCATTTGAACTCCCGTACTGAAGACGCTGGGTTGAAAGCTGCCCTCCTTGCCCCGCGACAGCTAACGCATCGGCCGTGGAAGGACACGGCCGCCGGGATGGCGAGACCGCGGGAATGACACCGGCATGTCCGCAGGATGCCCTACCCATGCAGGATCCCGGCCGTTAAAGCCACCACAATCCGCCATGGGCCGGGCAAAACGGCCCCGAGGCCGCGCCCGGCTTGGGCCACGATCGCTTTCCGGGAGACTAAACCAAAACTCCCAAATGTTTACGATAAACAATTAATACTATTTTCGTAATTTCGTCGCCGGACGCGAATGGGCAACGTCATCTTCAGTTTTGCCGCTATATTCAATTCGACGTGAATGAGCGGCAAGAGGGATAGATGAAAATAGTTTACATTGCCTTGGTTGGCATCGGGGTTATTCTCGCGGGCGCGGGATACGCCGAGATCGTGCATTATCGCGGCAATACGCAAGCCTTCGTGGGCGTCGTCAACCCCGCGGATGTGGTGCTGAAACCCGCCCCCATCCCGGCGGAATGGGTTCTCGAGGGCGATCCGCAGACCATGGGCCAGGAAATCGCCCATACCGACGACGGCTCGACGAAAGTTTACGTCTGGCAGACGACCAAGAGCCGGTTCGTGTGGCACTATCAGGCCGACGAGATCGTCACGGTTCTCGACGGCGAAGTTTTCCTCACCGACAAATCCAAGACCGAGCGCCGTCTCGGGCCCGGCGACGTTGCCTTCTTCCCGGCGGGAACCGAGGTTTTGTGGCGTGTGCCCGACCATATCCGCAAGATCGCGACCTTGAAGACGAATTTGCCCGAGCCGGTAGGCGGCGCGGTACGCTGGTTGCATATGGCTAAAAATTTCGTAATGCCTTCCCCGGCGCTTGCGTCAAGTCTCGGGAAGTAGAGCAAATCGCCGGTTCAAAGGCGCCGACCGCACCTTTCGACCGGCTTCCAAGCAATCCAGAAAACTGCGAGGGTTCGCATGTCGTCTGGATGTCCGGGCTGACTTGATTATGCAGACATGCTGATTGCCAACAACCATCACATATGGAGTCAACATGCGTTCGATTCTGCTCGCGAATGCCATGATTTCCGGTCTAGTTCTGGCCGCTGTATCCGGCGCAGTTGCGGCGCCGATCAATGGCGTCGCCGTTACCCCGGCCGCCCCCGCGCATAACCTGATCCAGGTTGGCGGCGGTTGCGGCCGTTGGCACCACTGGAGCCACCGTTTTCACCACTGCGTCCGAGACTAAGTACGGCCATCCGCCGGTAAGCCGAGACCCCGGGGCGCCTATGGCAGCCCGGGTTTTCGATAATTAAAACAAAGCACAAACAGCACGCTATGGAATGAATCCTTACCCGCCTTTTCCGGATTAAGTTAAACTGTTTAAGTATTGCCCGCGGCGCTCCACGCAAAGCCGGCCGAATTCGGGGATAAAACCATGCGCTATGAGCTATCCGGCAACGTGATGCAGACCGTAGGCATCGACCTCGCGCCCGGCGAAACCGTGTTCAGCCAGACCAATTGCATGTGCTGGATGAACGATGCGATCGAGATGAACACCCATACGGGCGGCGGCTTTTTCGCGGGCATCAAGCGCAGCTTCGGCGGCGGCAGTTTCTTCATCACCGATTTCACGGCGCGCGGAAATGGCCACGTTGCATTCGCGCCGAGGTTTCCCGGCACGATCTTACCGGTCAACCTCGGGGCCGGACAGTCGCTGATTTGCCGGAAGGAAACGTTCCTCTGCGCGGAAAAATCGGTAACGCTCGAAATCGCGTGGCAGAAGCGGCTCGGAGCCGGCTTTTTCGGCGGCCAAGGGTTCATTCTGCAAAAGGTCACGGGCCCCGGCACGGTCTGGCTCGATCTTTCCGGCGAAGTCGTCCAACGCGATCTGGCGCCAGGCGAGCGCCTGTTGGTCCATGCGGGCCATGTCGGAGTCATGGACCCGAGTATTGGCTTCGACATCCAGATGGTGCCCGGCTTCAAGAACATTCTGTTCGGCGGCGAGGGCCTGTTCCTCGCGACGCTGACCGGACCTGGCCACGTCGCGCTGCAAAGCATGCCGATCATGAACCTCGCCGAAGAGATCGGCCGCTACCTCCCGCATAACAACGTCGAGACATCGTCCGGTTCGGGTGCGGTCGCGAGCGGGATCGTGGGAAGCGTCGCGGGCGGTATTCTGGGCGGACTTCTCGGGGGCGGCTCGCGCAACGACAGGGGCACGTAAAAAGCATCGTCGAGACTACCTTAACTTCTATGGCTCATCCTCGGCGGCATGCTCGAGCCGTCATCTTCTTGCCGTCCTAGACCGGAAAGACCGGCGTCACCGTCCATGTCCGGCACCACCGCCTCGATGACTCCGCAATCCGGCAAATCGCTCGACAAACCGGTTCTTGCGGCGATCGCGCTCCTCACGCTCGCCGGAGCGCTGTTGCGCATCGCCGCCGCCCAAGGCGATCTCTGGCTCGATGAAATCTGGTCGTTCAGATTGATCGGCCAAGTCCAGACGGCCTCCGATATCGTCTTCGCACTGCCCTACGACAACAATCATGTCCTCAATTCGCTTTGGTTGAAGCTCGTGGGCGCGAGCGCGCCGCCCCTGGTGGCGCGTCTTCCCGCCATCGTTTTTGGCTCGCTCTGTGTGCCGGTCGCGGCGCGGATCGGCGCGCGGATCGGACCGGCGGCGGCACTCGCTTTCGCCGCGATCTTCGCCTTCGACTTTGCGTTCGTTCAGTACGGCTCGGAGGCCCGCGGCTATTCCGGCCTGATCCTCGCGGTTCTCATCGCCTTTAACGCCCTCGAGAACATGCTCGACGGCGTATCACCGCGATGGAATCAAGCCGTGTTCGGGCTGGCCATCGCTTTTGGGACGTTCAGCCATCTGACCATGGTGGAGCCGACCGGCGTGCTTTGCCTGACCGCCGTCCTGCGCCTTCTGCGGAGCCGCGGCTGGCGTCTCGCGACGCTCGATCGCGCCTTGCCCATTCTCGTTGCCGCGGCGGCGGGAACGGCGCCCGCCTTGCTTAGTCTCGCCATAAGCTTGGCGCCCGGCGTCGTTCATACCGGACTTGCCACGCCGTTTTCTCCCGAAGTCTTCTTGGAAGGTCTTGGCCGAATGACGGGCGCGACGATCGGTCTGCCCGACAGGCCGTTCGATCCGAAGGCGACATCGGTCATGCTCCTCATCGCCGGCGCCTGCGCGCTCGGCATGCTCTGCCTCGTCCCGCCAAGGCGGCGGTACTTCTATTTGTTGGCGATCCTCGGCCTGCCGATGCTGCACGCGGCGTTACATTTGCCGAACCAGCAAGGATCCCGCTTTCATTTGACCGCCGCCATCGCGCTCGCCCTTCTCGCCGCCGAGGCCTGGGCGCGGGCTTGGGCCTACGGCGGTGCCGCGCGTGTCGTGACTCTGGCCGCCGGGTTTGGCTTTCTGACCTGCCAATACGAAAACCTCTCGGCGTTCCTGACGCTCCAGCGCGGTCATTTCGCCGAAGCCACCGCGTTCATGAGCGAAGGCGGTCCCGCGACCTTCATGGTCTTGCCGCCTGTCGCCCTAGGCGAGACCGCCGCGGTGATCCGATGGTATGCCGGAGGTCATGACAGCGCCGCCGGACTGAAACCCGCCGAGGCGGCCGGAGCATGCCCGGCATCGGCGGACTGGCTGTTGGTCGTGCATCACCCCAACGAGCCCTTCGAGACCGGCGGCACGAAGTTCATGGGCTCCGGGACATGCGGCGCGCGCTTCGACCACACCAAGACGTTCCAGTCCTACGGCCTGTCGGGATTCACCTGGGTTTTGTTCCGGCGCGCGGTATGAAATACGGTCGCGGCGGGAGGCTCGTGTCCTCGCACCGGATATCACCATACCGTATCAATAGTCAGCGCGCGTTCGCCTTGGGCCATACGTCCGTGCTGGTCTTGCCGGTCCATTCAGAAGAGTGTTCATCGTCCTGTTTGCCACCAGAAGCCGAGGCGCCCGCAAGTCTTCTGACGAGAGCCGAACGCTCCGTAACCCGATTCACGGCAACCATCGAATTCTCCACCATCGATGCATTGAGCTGAGTAACCCTGTCCAGATCGTCGACGGCCTCGTAAATCTCCTTCAGCGTCGATGCTTGATCTCGCGCCGAAATCGAAATGACGTCCATGATTTCATCCAGTTGACGGATTTTGAGGATGATCGTTTCTAGCGCGTTGCCCGTCTGATCGACTAGGCGGACTCCAGTCTTGACATGACCGGACGACATGCTCACGAGCGCCTTGACCGCCTCTGCCGAAACGGCGGACTGCTGCGCGAGCGCACGGACCTCGGATGCGATGACGGAAAATCCACGGCCGGCTTCTCCGGCCCGCGCCGCTTCGATAGCCGTGTTCAATGCGAGAAGGTTCGTTTGTGTCGCGATCTGATCGATGACGCCGACGACTTTCTCGATCTCCGCCGCCGAGACCGTAATCTTCTCCATCGCCAAAACGGTATTCCGGAGAACACCCCCGGAAAAATCCGCTTCCGACCTTGCGTCCGCGGCAATCAAGCTTGCGCGCTTGACACCGCCGGCCGTCTGCTGGACGGCATCGGCAATGAACGAGAGCGAGGCCGTGGTCTCTTCGAGCGTGGTGGACTGATGTTCGGTCCGTCTGCGAAGCTCGTGCAACTCTTTCGCCAGGCTCGTGGTATCGAGATACAGCGTTTGCGCTTCTTCCAATTGGCGCTGATTGAGTTCATGTTCCAGCGCTTTCAGTTTACGCCGTGTGTCCAGCGCCTCGCTCCGCCGCGTATTCGCGTCGGTCACCGCTTCATGCCGGTTTGAAATCGTCTCTTCCAAGAAAGAAAGCAGCCTCGGCATTTCGACGAACGGATCCTGATCAAGGCCGCTTGAGCTTCGACTGACTTGGACGATGTCCTGCGTTCTGACGGCGACGAACAGCGCCCCAAGAATATCGCTTCCAGAAATAATTGGCTCATAGATCGCGACATAAAGTTCGTCGAACAGCACGACCTCGCCACGATAGCTTGTGCCGGCCTCGAAAATGGCCTCACGAGCGGGACCCGATTCGAGCCGCGAGCCCGTGACCCTGCCGCCATCGGGACCTTTGATATTCGTGGAAACTCGAATGTTCCCGGCGAAGAGCGTCGCGGCGCCGCCGTATTCCGAGCGAACGCTGTCGACGAGCGAATCGTCCGCGCCCAATTTCAGGTTCCCGAAATGGAGCACGCCGTCTCGCATGTTCGGATTACCGTGCGCGTAAACGAGGTTTCGGAGGAAATCGAGGTTGTCGTCGAGCTTGCATTGCGTTTCCGCAATCTTTTCCAGCACCACGGCCCGGTCGACGGCACTTCGCAGATGATTCTGGATGCGCACGAGGGGCGGCCACCACCTTCGCCGAATAACGATGGCGATGACCCCGGCGCAGCCAACCGAAAGCGCTTCGGCGAGCCAAACTTGATGCCCGCAGGCTTCTAACAGAAGTGCGAGGCAGAAACAGGACGCGCACAGAAACACCAGTAAAATTTGGTGATTTACATAGGTGTTTAGCCGATCCATCATGAAATCCGGCGAGATAGGCGAGCGGGCAATTGAGCAGCACACAAGATTATTAATGAAAGCTTGCATTAACACTTAATTTTAAGCCTAAACTTCTGAAATAACGTGCGTCGGAAGCTACGGCTCCGCTGTCAGCCCCCGAGCGTCGCCCTGGCGCGGGATAGCGCCCAAATACTACGCTAGGCACCAGGAACTTTTCAGAGAGCTCCTATATTGCATTTGATCCGCGAACCTAGGCCAAGCATAGCGAACCGAAAGCCCGCCGGATGGAAGTCGTTGCCAGGATCAAAAAAGGAAAACAATGAGCGTCGCATTCGTCCGGGAGGAAAGCGCCGAAACCGCCGCGGAGGTCGATCTTCCGGACCGGCCGATTTCGCCGCATCCCAATTTAGTAACAGAGTTGGGATTACAGGCGCTGAAGAAAGCGATGGCGGACGCACGCGCCGCGTACGATGCGGCCCAGAAGATCGACGACGTGAATGAACGCCGGCGCAGTGCAGCCCCGGCTATTCGAGACATGAGGTATTTCGCCGAACGGCTGAGAAGCGCCAAGCTCATGCCCCCGGCCGTATCGGCTAAGACTGTTGCATTCGGCAATAGCGTGACGTTCATGCGCGACGATGGCCGCCGGCAGGTCTTCAAAATCGTAGGCGAGGACGAAGCCGATCCCCGGAACGGATCAATCTCTTACGTCTCCCCGGTTGCTCGCGCTTTAATTGGCAAGAGTGTGGGTGACGTCGTCTTTGTCAACGATCACGAAATCGAAGTTGTCGCCATCGCCTGAGAATGCGGTTTGCGAAGCCGGGATGATCCAGGCGCTTTTCTGGCCCGCCATTTCCCCTATGCTTCCCAATTGCATTTCCTGGGAAGCATGAGATGTCAGAAGCTACACCAACTCGTTGATTTTGTTGGTGAGCGCGTCGGGATTCGAACCCGAGACCCTCTGATTAAAAGTTACAAGGACCCTGTATCCTTAGATATCCCACGTTATCCCTTAAGGACTATAAGCTACTAAATCTATTAGATATTTTCTCTGGCGTCGTCCCGGACGGTCTGGTAATATCCCGCTAGCATGGTCACCATACGGTCACCAGAATTAAGTTAGGGGAAACGTTGCTCCCGTCGTCTACTAAGCGCCCGTCAGGAAACAAACGCTTCACGTAATTGGGCTGAAGGAGCGATCGTATAGTTCCATTCGCCGTGGAAATCGGCGCGTTGGATGTTGAGGCTTTTCATTTCGTCGTTTGAG
>JBEKFQ010000020.1:0-56968 GCA_050013235.1 Beijerinckiaceae bacterium | reverse complement strand
GTACGGTCGTAACGAGAACGATTTTCCACGGTCCACATCAAAGAGCCCCTCCGAATCGAGCGACTTCTCTTGAATCACAAACGATTCACCGGACTCAACAACTTTTGGAACGGACACTAAGAACGGTTATCCAAGAGCTTATATTTATTGCAAATTTAAAGTAATTAAACGAATGCCGCTATTTTAGGTCGATTGCCCTCCAGCCCTCATCTGGCTCTGCTTCGCATTGGTGGCTTTTTCCCGCAAGCGGGCCAAGCCCCCCTCAATCCCAGTCCACCACCCCCTTCGGCGCATTCATCGCCAACCTGTTCAGCCGCTCGGCTTCCCTCTGGGTGCGGCGGCGCGCGCGGCGGCGGACTTGGAGGGCATATTGCTTGGCCTGGGCCTCGCGCGCGAGTTTGATCATCCAGGCGGGCGGCGGGTCGCGGGGTTTGATTTCGACTTCGAGGCCGAGCGTTTCGAGGGTGCGCAGCACGAGGCCGACTTCGAGGGTCGGCTTGCCCTGTTCGAACGCGACGATCCATTGGCGGCTCACGCCGGCGCGCAGCGCGAGATCGGCCTGGCGGATTTTGAGGCCGCGGCGGAGGTCGCCGACGAAATCGCCGAGCGCCATCGCGTTCGGCATGCGCATCATCAACCCGTCGCTTTTGCCACCCATGCCGCCGCCCTTTCCGGCGGGCCCGATTGGACCCGCCAGGGCCGCCGGGCCGGCGTGGGCTGGCTCGAACCGCCCGTCTTTGTGAACGCTGACCTGGGACGCGCGATTGTCGGCCAAAACGGCCTTTGGCCCGCCGCGAGGACGGCGAGCGATGACAGCGGACCGCTTCCATGTCGCCGTGTGGCGACGCGGAGGCGCGTTTTGTCGGGGTTTGGCGACAGGAGCCCAGGCCAAGGGCGGGAATCACCCTCAGTCCGGTATTTCTACCTGATAAACCGGCTCGCGGTCAAGAGGCGGCGTCGATGTAGAGCTTGCCGCCGCCCGCCAAAAACTCCTTGCTCTTTTCCGCCATCCCCTTCTCGGCCTCGGCGGCGACCTCCATCGCCAGCACCTCGGTCCGGATGTCCTGCGTGATCTTCATCGAGCAGAATTGCGGGCCGCACATCGAGCAGAAATGCGCGACTTTATGCGCGTCCTTGGGCAGCGTTTCGTCGTGGTAGGAGCGGGCGGTGTCGGGATCCAAACCAAGATTGAACTGGTCTTCCCAGCGGAAATCGAACCGCGCGCGGGAGAGCGCGTCGTCGCGCAGTTGCGCCGCCGGATGGCCCTTGGCGAGATCGCCGGCGTGCGCCGCGATACGGTAGGTGATCACACCAACCTTGACGTCGTCGCGGCCGGGCAGGCCGAGATGTTCCTTCGGCGTGACGTAGCACAGCATCGCGCAGCCAAACCAGCCGATCATCGCGGCGCCGATGCCCGACGTGATGTGATCGTAGCCCGGCGCGATGTCGGTCGTCAGCGGCCCGAGCGTGTAGAACGGCGCTTCGTGGCACTCCTCGAGCTGCTTTTCCATGTTGATCTTGATCTTGTGCAGCGGCACATGGCCGGGGCCTTCGATCATGACCTGGCAGCCCTTGGCCCAGGCGATCTTGGTAAGCTCGCCGAGGGTCTCCAGCTCGGCGAATTGCGCGCGGTCGTTGGCGTCGGCGATCGAGCCGGGCCGCAATCCGTCGCCGAGCGAGAAGGAGACGTCGTAGGCGCGCATGATGTCGCAGATGTCTTCGAAATGGGTGTAGAGGAAACTTTCCTTGTGATGCGCGAGGCACCAGCGCGCCATGATCGACCCGCCGCGCGAGACGATGCCGGTGGTGCGCTTGGCGGTCAGCGGCACATAGGCGAGGCGGACGCCGGCATGGATGGTGAAATAATCGACGCCCTGCTCGGCCTGCTCGATCAACGTATCGCGAAAAATTTCCCAGGTCAGCTTGACCGGGTCGCCGTCGACCTTTTCGAGCGCCTGATAGATCGGAACCGTCCCGATCGGCACCGGCGAATTCCGCATGATCCAATCGCGGATATTGTGGATGTTGCGGCCGGTCGAGAGATCCATCACGGTATCGGCGCCCCAGCGGATCGCCCAGACCAGCTTCTCGACTTCGTCGGCGACCGACGAGGTGACGGCGCTATTGCCGATATTGGCATTGACCTTCACGAGGAAATTGCGGCCGATGATCATCGGCTCGAGTTCGGGATGGTTGATGTTAGCGGGAATGATCGCCCGGCCGCGCGCGATTTCGCTGCGCACGAATTCCGGCGTGACGAAGGCGGGAATGTCGGCCCCAAAACTTTCGCCATCGGCGAGCGCGGCGGCGGCGCCGTCCAGCGCTTGCTCGCGGCCGAGATTTTCGCGCGCGGCGGCGTAGATCATTTCCTCGGTAATGATACCGGCGCGGGCGAATTCGTATTGGGTGACGATCTGGCCGGCCTTGGCGCGCAGCGGCGCGGTGTTGGCCGGGCAGGGCGGCACCAGCTTGTCTTGCGAGACGTTGCCGTTATCCTCCGGCTTCACCGCGCGTCCGGTATAGCTTTCCAACCCGGCGCGGCGCGCGATCCAGGATGTGCGCGGGCGCGGAAGCCCAGCCGAAAGATCGAACTGGACGTCCGCCTCGGTATAGGGACCGGAGGCGTCGTAGACGCGCACCGGCGGCTCGTTGGCCGAGGGGTCGAGGGCGATTTCGCGGAACGGCACGCGGATATCGGCGCGGCCATTGGCCTCGTGGTAGATCTTTCGCGAGCCCGTCAGAGGCCCGGTCGTGACGGTCTCGGGGATGAGGGATCCGGGCTTATGCTGGATGTTCATGGCGCGTCCTCCGCAGTCGTCTTCAAAACCGGACGGGCAGAGCCTGGCGGCAAGACGCAAAGAGGGCGTGCTCGCGATGCCGGTCCCTGCGCTGGCATTACCCAGGTTCAGGTTCGAAGGGTATAATCTCAGCCGCTCCAGTATGGAGAAGCACCCCTATGGCTGGCGCCAAACTAGATCGGACGCGTGGGGTTCGCAAGCCGTCATTTGGGGAGGCTCGTCCGGGGTCATTCCGCATGGTCGCCCTCGGCTCCGGGGCGGGACTCTTGCCCGGCCCCCTCCGCCGCCGGCTTGCGCCGAAATGGGATCGCCGAGACCAAGAGCGAGGCGAGCGTCCCGATCAGAATATCGATGACGCGGTCGAGCGGGCGGTGCCAGGAGACCGTGCCGGGAACCAGCACCATGACGACGAGGGTCACGCCGGAAAGCCGCAGCTCCGGCCGGATCGCGGTCATGACTGCAAGCGGCAGCAGGGCAATCCAAAACAACAGATCCAGGGACCATCCGGCCTGCGCGCCGGCGATCACGAGAAACCCGGCCACGGCGCCGATCACGGTCCCGATGATGCGGATCCGTCCGGCTTGCAGCGTCGCGTGGAAGGCTGGCTGCGTCACGATAATGGCGGTGATCAACGCCCAGTAACCGTCGGGCAACGCAAGCACGTGGGTCGCGGCAAGGGCCAAGGCGCAGGCGGACATGATCCGTGCCGTATGCCAAAAAGTTGCGGTCCATGCGACGTCCATGCCGATCCTTTGTCCAGGGGTGAGTTTGACTCCTGGATAGGCCAGGCGTCCGAAAATGTCATCGGAGCCCGCTCGAAAAGCGGTTGCGGCCAATGGTTGTAACAGCTTTATAATACACTCCGTTGGATTCGTGCTCCTAACGCGTGGAGTGGGTTCTCATGAAAATGACGACAGCCGCGCTCGCTCTCGTGGTGTCCACCGCCTCCCTCGGTGTGTCCGCCCTCACATATTACGAGCAATGGCGGGAGCATCTGAGTCTCGTCGCCAATCTATCGTTCGGGTCGCGCATCGACGAGGACAAGAACCGGCTTTACACGAATCTGAACGTCTCGAACGTGGGGAACAGAACGATTGTCATCGGATCCACCGGTCTCATGACATTGACGGGGACGCTCGACGCGAAACCCAATTGTCAAGATTTGAACTTATTGATTCAGTTGCGGAACCAAAGATTGAACCCCGTGGTGAGCAATCAAGATCTCAACTTTATCCCGGCCAGAATCGAGATCCCGGAGAGGATCGAGGCAGGCGGCGACACCGTTGCCCCGGCGATTGCCGTATCAAGCAATCAAGTGATCAGCCAAACGCTCTCTTTCGAGATCGAGCCCATGAATACGCCCCGTGGCGCGGAGATGTGGTCCGGCGGCGGGAAAGTCGTCCGCTTCTGTCCTGTCTTCTCCGTCATGGAGCCCTCTGGAAACACTGAGCAATTCATGTGCGACGGTTGGCTTGTGTCGGCGATCGGCAGCCCGATGGGCCGGCACGTCAGGCACTTCCTCGAGGCGAGCACGCGATCGATCGAACTCTTGCCCAAGACCGATCAAGCGCGATGCGTCCGGCTGGACTTGTGAGGGGAGGGGCGGGCGGCTGAAATTTGCGGGTCTAGCCCGAGCGGGTGCGGGGCCAAGCAACGTTGCCAAAAGCGCAGCCCTCACGCCGCCGCGACCATTCCGGCCCTTGTCCGTCGGCTCGCATTGGGACAGTGTAGCCCCCAATGAACCAATTTTCCCTGGCCTTCTCGCCCTTGCTCCCCGTGAGCGTCCTCGTTGCCTTGGGGCTCGCGGGCCTCGCCGTCGTGGCGCTTGGGCTTGCGCGGCGGCAGCGCTCGGCCTGGCTGCGCGCGCTCGGCCTGGCGTTGGTGCTGCTCGCGCTCACCGATCCCTCGCTGGTGCGGGAGGACCGGACGCCGCTCAAGCAAATCGTCGCGCTCGTCGTGGATCGCAGCGGCTCGCAGACCATCGGCGAGCGGACGGCGCAGACCGATGCCGCGGTTTCGGGCCTGACGGCGCGGCTCAAGGCGCTCGGAAATGTCGATGTCCGGGTGATCGAGGGCGGGCAAAGCGGGGCCGGAAACGACGGCACGCAGCTGTTTTCGGCGCTGAACGCGGGCCTGGCCGATGTGCCGGCCGAGCAGATCGCCGGGGTCTTCATGATCACCGATGGCGAGGTCGACGATATTCCGGCTTCGACGGCGGCGCTCGGCTTCAAGGCGCCGCTCCATGCCTTGATCACCGGGCACGAGGGCGAGCGCGACCGGCGGATCGAGCTGATCGAGGCGCCGCGCTTCGGTATCGTCGGCAAGGATCAGACGATCGAACTCAAGGTGCTCGACACGGCGGATAAGGGCGAGCCGGTCCGTCTCGATGTCCGCCGCGATGGCGTTGCCGTCGCGACCGTCCAGGCCGCGGTGGGCCAGACGATCAAAGTGCCGGTGCGAATCGAGCATGGCGGGCAAAACGTGGTGGAGCTCGAAGTCGCGGCGCTACCCGGCGAACTCACCGCCATCAACAACAAAGCCGTCGTGACGATCGAGGGGGTCCGCGACAAGCTCAAGGTGTTGCTGGTCTCGGGCGAGCCGCACAATGGCGAGCGCATGTGGCGCAACCTGTTGAAATCGGACGCCAATGTCGATCTCGTCCATTTCACGATCCTGCGCCCTCCGGAAAAGCAGGACGGCACGCCCATTAATGAGCTGTCGCTGATCGCCTTTCCCACGGCGGATCTGTTCGGCCGCAAGATTAGGGATTTCGATCTCATCATCTTCGACCGCTATTCGAACCAGAGCGTTTTGCCGCCGCTCTATCTCGATAATATCGTGCGCTATGTCCGGGATGGCGGCGCGCTCTTGCTGGCGGCGGGGCCGGATTTTTCGCGTCCCGAAGGCATTTTCTTCTCGCCAATTGGACGGATCGCCCCGGCGCGGCCGGACGGCACGTTGATCGAGCGCGGTTTTCGCGCCGCCGTCTCCGGGGATGGCGCCAAGCATCCCGTCACGCGCGGGCTCGCCGGCGCGGATGAAACTCCGCCCGCCTGGGCGCCGTGGTTTCGCCAGATCAGCGCGACGCTCACGCGCGGCACCAGTGTGATGGATGGCGCCGACAACAAGCCGGTGCTCGTGCTGTCGCGCGAAGGCAAGGGCCGCGTGGCGGAGCTGCTCAGCGATCAAATGTGGCTCTGGGCGCGCGGCTACGAGGGCGGCGGCCCCTATCTCGATCTGCTGCGCCGTCTCGCGCATTGGCTGATGAAGGAGCCTGATCTCGAGGAAGAGGCGCTGCGGGCCAAGGCCCAAGGCAACAAGCTCCTGATTGAGCGCCAAAGCCTGAAGCCGCAAGTGCCGCCCGTTGTCGTCACGACGCCCTCCGGCAAGACGGTCACGCTGCCCTTGGCGGCGGCCGGTCCCGGTCTATGGCGCGCGGAACTCGAAACCAAGGAGCTTGGTCTGTTCCGGGCGGTCGATGGCGATCTCTCCGTCCTGGCCAATGCCGGACCGGAAAACCCGAGGGAATTTCAAGAGGTCGTCTCGACGCCGGAAAAACTCCGGGGCCTTGCCGAGGCGACGGGCGGGACGGTGCGCCGGCTTAGCGAGGGGGCCGACGGCGCGATTACGCTGCCCCGCGTTCTCGCCATGCGCGACAGTCCCGTCTATGGCGGCAGCGATTATGCCGCGATCAAAAACACCGGCGCCAGCGAAGTCAAAGGCATCGGCTTCGCGCCGCTCGCGATCGGATTTGCCGGGCTGTTGGCGTTGTTGGGGAGCGTGGTGCTGGCCTGGGTTTACGAAGGCCGGCGCGGGGTGGGGTAGCGCATTGTCCTAATTCTACCGCGTCACGAAAGCGCCGCGCCGTCATTCCGGGTCGTCCGAGGCGAGCCCGGAACCCAGGATAACGCGGATGCCGTAAGAAGCGGAACCGTTCAGCGGCCGGATCTTTTGCGTTCCTCGATCAGCCACGTTGTCATGGGTTCCGGTCTCTCGCCTCCGGCTCGCCCCGGAATGACAGCCCGGCCCTAAATTGAAAACGGATGCAGTGGAACTAAGGGCCCGTCCGGGACTAAAAGTCCCGATTCCGGTAAGTTCCGTTCCCCTCCCCGCAAGGGGACGGGGGAGCAAACGGCGGGCGCGTTTATGCTCGGACAGATCCTAAGCCGCATCTTCTCTGACTTTTCGCGGACGTCCCCCTTTTTGTCCATTCTCCTTCGCGGCGGCGGCTTTGGCACTGGAGCGTGCGCGGCCGCCCGAGGCGCCGAGCTGGCGGGCCATCCAACTCTTGGACCCGAAAATCCCTTGGAGCAGCGACGGCACGTAGAGATCCGCATCGAGGGCCGGCCAATGCAGGCCATCGCCCAAGGGGCTGATTTCGATGGTTGCGAGATCCGCCGGCGCTGCATGCTCCAACCCTTGGGCTAAGCGCGGCGGAAAGGATAATTCCAAACCATTGTCCAAGCCGACGATCACCCGCGACACGCGGCGATCGTACCGGGCGTGGATTGCCTTTGGCTGGTTCTTCAATTCCGCTTGGAGATGCGCTTCGGCGGCAAGGCGGTCGCTATCGGTGATCGGCATGGACGCGCTCCCATTCGGCACATAATATGGTGAGTTCGACGGCCAAAGCCGCGGCAATCCGGTTCAATTCGGCTGTTGTAAAGCCAAAGCTCCCGCGCAGTGCCGGCGGCCCCAGCGGGCAGTTGAGAATAAACACGGCCTCCGTTCCCGCGCCCAGGACATGTATGTGCGGAGGGCGATGATCGTTTGGGTAAATCACGGCCCGGAGGCCGCCGATCCGCAAGACGGTAGGCATGAATTCAATTAGCATAAACCCAAGCGGTTGGGAATGGTAATTGCGCCGCCGGAATCGCCTTACTCGAAATACGCCTTCGTCACTGTCCCCGACACGCCCGCGAACGCGCCCTCCACGAGTTCGCAGTACAACAACCGCTCGGGATCGACGGGGCCGCAGAAGGTCAGCTTGTCCGCCGGCACGGGCTTGAAACCCATCCGGCCATAATAGGAGAGATCGCCGACCAGCAGCACTAGCGTGTGGCCGGCGGCGCGCGCCGCCTCGAGCGAACGCATCACCAAAGCTTCGCCGATTCCCGCGGAGCGGAAGGCTGGATCGACGGTGAGCGGTCCCAGAAGCAGCGCCGGTGTGTCGCCGCAGAGAATCGGCGTCATTTGATTGGCCCCGGCCAAGAAAGTTCCGACCCAGGCGACGAAAGAGAGGTGAGGATCCGGTTGCACGCCTTCGCGCAGCCGGTAGGCCGAGCGGGCATAGCGGCCGGGACCGAAGGCGCGTTCGTTCAGCCGCTCGATGGCGGGCAGGTCGGCTTCGGACTGAGGCGTGAGCGTGAGAGGCAGGCCGGTCATGGTATGAAAGTTTGGTCTAACCCATGCCGGGACATAATAAAAGCGCGCGCCCTCACCATTCCCCGGCGAGCGGCTGTCCCTGCAAGATCTCGGCGAGCCGGGCCTTTGTGCCCGACGTGACGCCTTCCGGCAGGCTCTCCACCGGAAAGAACCCGGTCTCCGCGATTTCCCAATCCGGCTTCGCGCTCGGGATGGGTGTGAACTGGCGGATGATGTAGCAGGCGACATGGTCGTGTTTCAGGGCTACCTGGCGGAATAGGCCATGCAAGACCGGACGCTCCTCGCAATGGAGCCCCGCCTCCTCGCGCAATTCCCGGATCACGGCCTCCTCGGTGGTTTCGCGGCGGCCGATCCCGCCGCCGGGGAAATGCCAGCCCGCGATATAGCTGTGGCGGACCAGCAGGACGCGGCCGGATTCGTCGAAAACCACGGCCCTGACACCAATCGTCACCGCCCGTGTCCACCACAACAGGCGATGGACCTTCCACGCGCTCCGGGTGAGCAAGAACAAAAGCGGTTTTCGATCCCGCCGCCGCGAGGTGATCATGGACATGTTCCGGCTCCTCGCTATAGTTCGGACTATCTTCCCTGGCGTGCTTGACGGCTGGCTTCCCGAGGGGCACACCGCCGGGATGGCGGAACGTTCCTTGCGAGATTGCTGGCAGCCCAGACGCTCTTTCTCCATCCGGCCCTGCTTCGCGGGCACCGGATAGCCCGTTTAACCCATTTTCCCCGAGAGTTGCGCTTGGCCTTTTTGCTTGCCCATCTTTCCGATGCCCACATCGGCCCACTGCCAGCAGTGAAGCGCCGCGAGTTACTCGGCAAGCGGATCACTGGCTACCTCAACTGGAAACGCGGTCGCTCCGCCGGGCATGACATGACTGTTCTCGGTCATCTCGTCGAAGATCTGCGCGCGCAATCCCCCAGCCATGTCGCCATGACGGGCGATATCATGAATATCGGACTGCCCGGAGAATTCGTGCTGGCGGAGGCCTGGCTTCGGACGCTGGGGGTTCCAGGTGCCGATGTCAGCTTCGTGCCCGGCAATCACGATGCCTATACGAAAGCGGTTTTACCGGCGCTCGCGCGGACCTTCGCGCCCTGGATCAAAAGCGATTCGACGGAGCTTCCCGGCTATCCCTATCTGAAGGAGCGCGGCTCCATCGCGTTGATCGGCCTGTGTTCCGGCGTTCCGACGGCGCCCTTCATCGCATCCGGGCGAATCGGTGCGGCGCAATGCGCGGCCTTCGAGGTGCTGTTGCGCGACACGGGCGCGCGGGGCTTAACGCGGGTCGTGATGCTGCATCATCCCCCATGTTTGCGGGGGACCAGCGTGGGCCGTGGCTTGAGCGATGCGTCCGCCTTCGCGGCCATTATCCGGCGCGCCGGCGCGGAACTGATCCTTCACGGCCACAACCACAAGCCGTCGGTTCATTATTTGCGCGGACCGGATCGCCCCGTGCCCGTCGTGGGCGTCGCGTCGGCTTCGGCCTTTTCGCGTTCCGGGGGCCGCCAGGCGAGTTATCACCTGTTTTCCATTGAAGGCGCGAGGCCGGATGTCCGGATTCAGGCGCGTGTCCGGGGCGTGATCCCCGGCAAGGGGCTAATGGGCGATCTTGGGCCGATTTCTCTTTAGAAAGATGACGGATTGTTGCCAAAACAGCGCGGTCTCCCGCTAGCTAGAACGCCATGTTGTTTTGGGAGTGTCACACTGGTAACTTTTTCGTTATCTTGGGGGGCTTGAGGGAGTCGGGTGGTTCCACATGCCCATCGGGCAGGCGATGACAGGTTGGCGTGGAAATCCCGGCATGGGTTCCTCCGTGGTGAGGTTGCGGGATGCGCCGGCGAGAATAGGGTGCTGGTGTTGTCTGTAAAGGCGCGTGCCGGCTGTAAAGATTTGTGTCGCGCAGACATTTCTTGTGTATTCGCGGGGGAATAAAAACCTAATACATTGGCGGTTAAGTAGAATTGTTATCGTTACAGCCCCCGCTTCTGCTGGTTCTCGCGGGCGAAGCTAAACTCCGCGCGGCAATTCTGTTTCGCCAGACGCATTGATCAAATTTTCGTATAGGTTTAGCTTGATGGTTCCGGTGATTTCGCCTATTGAGTAAGGCGATCCTTCGCGTCTCGGAGCCGGGGTGTTTTGCTCGTGAGATCAGTGGGTTGCGTAGGGTTGTGAGGGGTTGGCTTCAGGTCTGGCGCGTGCTCCGGCCTTGGCTGATTTAATGGCAAGGCTGTCTTGAGCGAAAATAAACTATAAGGCGGCTTGGGTTGCTTATTTCTCGGCAGTTGTGCTTGGGAGGTTAGGAATCGCTCTCTTTTCAACGGGTTGAGCGTATTCTTTTCAAGGAAGCCGGTTTGGCTTTCGCGACAAGAACACGCTCGGAGGCAAATGAATGCCGGGCTGGCGCCCATGCGCTTGGTCCTTTGGAGCGTGACGGATGGGGAATGTGAAGATCGCGGATTTTCGTAGGGAGCCTAGCCGTCCGAATTTCGATATCGGGTCGCTCTTCGCCGCACGCGAAGCCGACCGCTATACCCTGCATACCAAGTTTATGAACGAGCAGATGGTGCGCGTGCTGCAAACCATCGGCTACGACGTTGGCTTCCGAAGCGGTCATGGCCAGTATTTATTCGATCGCAAAGGGGATCGTTATCTCGATCTCCTGAGTGGATGGGGGGTGTTCGGCATTGGCCGCAACCATCCGGTGCTGCGCGACGCCCTGAAAAGCGTGCTTGGCAGCGATTTGCCCAATCTCGTTCAGATGGACGTGTCCGTGCTCTCGGGCATTCTCGCCGAGCGCCTGCTGCAATTCGTGCCGTTCCTCGAGAAGGTGTTTTTCGCCAATTCCGGGACCGAGGCCGTGGAAGCCTCGATCAAGTTCGCGCGTTGCGCGACCGGCCGCCCCGACATCGTCTATGCCAGCCACTCCTATCACGGCCTGACCTATGGCGCGCTTTCCGTAACGTCCGATAAAATGTTCCGCGAGGGCTTCGGCGCTTTGATGCCGGGGTTCGTCGAAGTGCCCTTCAATGATTTGGCGGCGCTCGAGAAAGCCTTGTCGAGCCGCAAGGTCGCCGCCTTTATCGTCGAGCCGATCCAGGGCAAGGGCGTCTACATGCCCGATGACAATTATCTGCGCGGCGTTCAGGAGCTTTGCCGGAAATACGGCACGCTTTTCATCGCCGATGAAATTCAAACCGGCGTGGGACGCACCGGCAAATTCTTGGCCGTCGAGCATTGGGGCGTCGAGCCCGACATGGTGCTTCTGGCCAAGGCTTTGTCCGGCGGCCATATCCCGATTGGCGTCGTGCTGACGCGCAAAAAGATATTCGAAAAAGTCTTCAACCGCATGGATCGCGCCGTGGTCCATGGTTCGACCTTCGCGAAAAACGACATGGCCATGGCGGCTGGTCTCGCGACGCTCGAAGTTCTCGAATCCGAGAAGCTGATGGAGAATGCGGCCCGCACGGGCGCGCGTTTGATGGCGGCCTTCGGCGACATGGCGGAGCGCTACGAGCTGGTCAAGAACGTGCGCGGCAAGGGCTTGATGATCGGTGTCGAATTCGGCGCCCCGCGAACCCTCAAGCTCAAGGCCTCCTGGTCGTTGCTCGAGACGATGAACACCGGCTTGTTCTGCCAGCTCATCACCATCCCGATCTTCAAGGAGCACAAGGTGCTCGTGCAGGTGGCGGGGCATGGCAATCATGTGATCAAGCTCATTCCGGCGCTTTGCATCAACGATGCGGATTGCGACTGGGTCGAAAGCGCTTTCGACGATGTGATCGCCGATGCGCATAAAGTGCCCGGCGCCGTTTGGACCCTGGGCAAGACCCTTGCCGATCATGCCATGAAGGCCCGCGCGGGGGCGTAATCCCCTAAACCGCCGCGATCTCGAAGGGAGGCTTGCTCAAAGGTCGCCCTTCGTTTATAGGCAGCGTCTCATTTGTTGCCGGTGCCCTTGCGATGGCCGGGGCGCGGCGGGGCTTGCGCCCACTTCGGCGGCAATCCCACCACTTTCCAAAATCCCTTCGCGCTTTCCAAAATCCCTTCCCACGCTCCAAGACGATGAGTTTAATCCGATGAAGTCCGATACACATCCGGCGTACCATGTGATCAAGGTCGTCATGACCGACGGTACCGAATTCCTGACGCGCTCGACCTATGGCAGCGCTGGGGACACCCTCAACCTCGATATCGATCCCAACACCCATCCTGCTTGGACCGGCGGCTCGCAGCAGCTCCTGGACCGCGGCGGCCGGTTGTCGCGCTTCAACTCGCGCTTTGGCGGCCTGACCTTCGGAAAGAAGTAAGCCGTTCTTTCGTAGCTTTTGTGTCGACCCAGCGCATGTCCCGAAAAATGTGCAAACTTTTTCGAGCGAACACTTGAGCTAACGTCTAATAAAAAGCGCGAGTTCTTGTCGCTTTGGTGAGGCCACCGAAGCGGAACGCGCTCTATGCAAAAGGCCGTTTCCGGAACACGGAAACGGCCTTTTGCATGAGCTGCGAATTGGCGGGAGCCCCGGCGTGCGCCTCCTCTCGCAAACGAGAGAAGGCCCGGCCGGTTACTCGCAGAACGCCGCGCGGAGTTTCGAAAGCTGATCTTCGAGCGGATGAATACCCGTGGCGGCCGGATCGGTTTCGGGGTCGCTGATCAAGGCATCGAGATGCACGACGCGCTCTTGAAGCCGCAGAGACGTGTCGATCAGCTTCCGCAGCTCTTCCGGCAAGCTTGGCAGGGTTGCTTCGTCCGGCGCGCTATCCGACCAGGTGAGACAGGTGCGTTGCTTATCGGTCAGCGCCTCGGCCTGGGTGATTTCGCCCTCGTTCACGGCCCGTTGGAGCAGCAGCCAAGACGCAATCTGCATCAGCCGCGTGGTCAGGCGCATGCTCTCGGAGGCATAGGCCAACGCGGCCAAGCGGGGCAGGCCCTTCGAATCCGTGCGTCCAGCGCCATCGAGATACGACGCCGTTTCCTCGACAAGCTGCATGCCCTCGCGAAACAGTGTTTTGAAGGACTCCGACGACGCGAGCCTTTCGGCAAAGGAAATCGGAGTGCTGTGAAGATTCGCTTCTTTGGCCATGTTACCCTTTGGCAATATCCGGAGCTTCGATCCGAAATCTAAGAGCAAGTGTAGCGCCATTCGCGGGCCGCTGCTCGATAACAGCTTTTTAACCTTAATCTAAGGCAGTTCTGGGGACAACCGCCGCAAACCCCGGGGCAAAGGCCGCTTTTTCGAGGCTTCGCTAGCGAAATTATCAAAGGCCCAAAAAAGAGGCGTGCCGTTTCCAGAGAAGCCGGTCCTAAAATGGCGCAAGATTGTCAGGATTTGAAAAACGAACTTGCGCTTTTGACGGCGTCTTGCTTGCGAGTCTTCGCGGCTTCGAGCCGGGCGATTTCATCCCGGAGCAGGTCTATGCGGGCCTCCAGTTCCGAAATCGAGAGATCGTCCAGCTTCGCGCCAACCTCGTGGGCCACCGGCCGGCTGGCCTCCTCGTCGTCATGTCTTGCCATTCGCCACCTCGATGGTTCGCCGAAATCCATGCGAATTGACGATAAACCATCGCCGGGATGAATGGAATCGCGAGAAGATTCACGCGATCTCCGTCATTTATCCACCGCCCATGGCCGCCGCCCTCTTGTTTGGCTGGGCTCCGGAGACTATTTCTAACCCTCTGAAATGAGATTTGTTTCGCCATATCGCGCGGCAGGCCGGGCGTGCCTTTGGTTTTCTGCCGGGGGCAGAGGCTGGGCATGAAGGAGCGGCCGGCGAAAACCGTGTTGTAAGATGTATTGCCTTCCGGTGGACTGGTCCTTATAGCTCTCAACTTCCCGCTTTTTAATCAAATGACGCCCCCGCCGATCGCTTGGCGCCTCAGCGCCGCACGCGGATCCTTTTGCGGACAGCCGTCCAGGAGAACTACCCATGAGCAATGCGCCGCTGATGCCGAAGGCGACAGCCGTCTGGCTCGTCGAAAATACGTCCCTGACGTTCGACCAGATCGCCGATTTTTGTAAGCTGCACCCTCTCGAGGTCAAGGGAATCGCCGATGGCGAAGTCGCGGCCGGGATCAAGGGGCATGATCCCATCACCTCGGGTCAACTGACCCGCGAGGAAATCGCGAAGGCGGAGCAGAACGCCAGTCACCACCTTCAGCTCGCCGTTTCGAAGGTGCGGTTGCCGGAAATGAAGCGTCAGCGCGGCGCGCGTTATACGCCGCTGTCGCGCCGGCAGGACCGGCCCAACGCGATCCTTTGGCTCGTCCGCAATCATCCGGAATTGAAAGACGCACAGATCATGCGCTTGGCCGGTACGACCAAGACGACATTGGACGCGATCCGCAATCGCACGCATTGGAATTCCGCCGCGCTCAGCCCGATGGATCCGGTGACGCTGGGGCTTTGCTCGCAGATCGATCTCGATTTCGAGGTGAACCGTGCCGCCAAGGAGCGCCCGACTGCCGTGATCGACCGGGGCCAGACGCTGGTGCCGGCGGAAGTGACGACCGCCGCGCGGGAAGCGCCGGTCAACGAAACCTCGGTGTTCGGCGACACCGCGCGTCCGGCTCTCGAGGACGAGGAGGAAGACCTCGACGTGAACTCCGTCTTCGCCAAGCTGAAGACGCTGAAGTAACAAAACGCCCCGCGAGCCCACGGACAATGCCTGACGGCTCCGGGGCCTGCCGTGACATCCGCATCTCGCGAATGTCAGGGCCGGCCGGATTTTAAGTCCCTGATCTCGTAGGTAAAATAATCTCCGGCTTGTTCCGGGCCTCTCCATGAGCGCAACCGCCGCGCGGGTTCCATAGTCCAGCTTTATGGCTCAGCTTCATCATCATCCGCTCTGTCCGCATTCGCGTTTCGTCCGTCTTGTGCTCGGCGAATTTGGCATCCAGCCCGAACTGATAGAGGAGCGGCCCTTCGAGCGGCGGCAGGATTTTCTTGCTCTGAACCCCGCTGGGCAGACGCCTGTTCTGGTCGAGCAATCCGGCGCGGTTGTTCCGGGAGCCGGACCTATCGCGGAATATCTCGACGAGACGCGCGGTCTTGCGCTTGGAAACCGGCGGCTTTTGCCGGAAAGCCCGGCCGCGCGCGTCGAGGTCCGCCGCCTGCTCGATTGGTTCAACATCAAATTCCACGGCGAGGTGTCGAATTGGCTCGTCACGGAAAAGATCTTCAAAAGGTTCATGCGGCCGGAGCAGGGCGGCGGCGGGCCGGAGATGGAACTCGTGCGTGCCGCGCGCGCCAATATCCGCTATCATCTCCATTATATCGGCTATCTCGTGCGCCAAAGGAATTGGCTTGCGGGTGACACGCTCTCTTATGCCGATCTCGCCGCGGCGGCGCATCTTTCCTCGGTGGATTTTCTCGGCGACGTGCCATGGAGCGAAGACGAAACGGCGAAGCTTTGGTACGCGCGGGTGAAATCCCGGCCGGCCTTTCGCGCCCTGCTCGCGGACCGGGTGCCGGGGATCACGCCGGCGGCGGCCTATGCGGATCTGGACTTTTAAAACAGCGGTTGGCGGAGAAAGCCAAGCAGCTGGGCTTCGATCTCTGCCGGGTCGCGGCTCCCGATGCCATCCCCGAGGCCCCGGCGCGTCTTCGCGCGTGGCTCGAAAGCGGCGCGGCCGGCGACATGGACTGGATGCACGAGACGGTGGATCGCCGTGGCGATCCCCGCGTGCTCTGGCCAGACGTGCGTTCCATCGTCATGTTGGGCATGAATTACGGGCCGCCGGACAATCCTCTCGCGCTTCTCGACGACCACGGCGCGGCGAACATCTCGGTCTATGCGCGCCACCGCGATTATCACGATGTGATCAAGGGCCGCCTCAAGGAGCTGGCGGGCGTGCTCGCGGGGACGGGAGCCGGCGTGAAGGTTTTCGTCGATACCGCGCCCGTCATGGAAAAGCCCTTGGCTCAGGCGGCGGGGCTCGGCTGGCAGGGCAAACACACCAATCTCGTGTCGCGTGGTTTTGGCTCTTGGTTGTTTCTGGGCTCGATCTTCACGACCGCGCTTCTGGAACCGGACGCCGCGGAGCCGGACCATTGCGGCAGCTGCCGCGCCTGTCTCGATATTTGCCCAACCTCCGCTTTTCCGGCGCCTTACCAGCTCGACGCGCGCCGCTGCATTTCCTATCTCACCATCGAACATAAGGGGCATATTCCCCGGGAATTCCGCCGCCCGATCGGCAACCGGGTCTATGGCTGCGACGATTGTCTCGCCATATGCCCGTGGAACAAATGGGCCCGCCAGGCGAGCGAGGCGAAGTTTTTGACGCGCGAAGAATTTAGGGCGCCGCGCCTTGCGGATTGGCTGGGGTTGGACGATACCGGCTTCCGTCGCCTTTTCGCGGGCAACCCCGTGAAGCGGATCGGGCGGGCTCGCTTTCTGCGCAATCTTCTGATTGCCGCGGGCAATTCGGGAGACCGCTCGTTGCTCGAGGCGATCGTGCCGCATCTGCTCGACCCCTCGCCTCTCGTCAGGGCCATGGCGGTCTGGGCCGCGGGCGAACTTGAAACCGCCGCGAATCTACCGGCTCTTGCGTCGTCTTATCGTGGCGCTGAGCCCGATCCCGGCGTCCGGGACGAATGGGCCGCGCTGCAGCCGGGCGAGGCTTCCAAATTGAACGGCGAGAGGTGAGCGGCCCCATGAATCTTTTCGTTTTCGGCCTTGGCTATAGCGCCAGGCACTTTGTCGCCGAATATGGTTCCGCCTTCGAGCGGATCAGCGCGACGGTGCGGGATAAAGAAGGCCGGCGGGCGCCCGTTCCGGGCGTCGAAATGCTGCATTTCAGCCCGGAGGGCGCGAGTCCCGAAATCGAGGACCGGCTCGGCGCCGCCGACGTGATCTTGGTTTCCGTGCCGCCGGGAACCTCGGCCGATCCGGTTTTGGCCCGGTTTGGCCGGAAGCTCGCGGGGATCAAGCGGGCGCAGCGCATCATTTATCTCTCGACCATCGGTGTCTATGGCGATCACGGCGGCGAATGGGTCGACGAGAGCCAGCCGCCATCGCCCAAGAGCGAGCGTTCGGCCGTCCGGGTTCAAGCCGAGCGCGCCTGGGCTGCCTTGGGCCGCGATCCCACCAAGACGGTGCATATCCTGCGGCTGTCCGGTATTTATGGACCCGGCCGCAATCCACTCGTCAATCTCGCCGAGGGCAAGGCGCGCCGGCTGGTGAAGCCGGGCCAGGTCTTCAACCGTATCCATGTCGAGGATATCGCCCGCGCCATCGCCGCGCTTCTGGTTTATGACGGTCCCGGCGATGTCTGGAACGTCACGGACGACGAGCCGGCGCCCCCGCAAGATGTCGTGACCTATGCGGCTCTGCTCATGGGGATCGAGCCGCCGCCGGAGCAGGATTTCGAGACCGCGCAGCTCACCCCGATGGCGCGCAGCTTCTATGGCGAAAACAAACGCACCTCGAACCGCAAAATCCGCGAGGTTTTGGCGCTCGATCTCGCTTATCCCACCTATCGCGAAGGCCTTGCGGCTCTCTGGGCCGATGGCGAGGGCCGTCACGCCCCCGCGGTGGACTTGTGAGTCCGGCGTAAAGACTCCGGAGCAAAGGCGTCTTTGCTCCGGAAAAATGGGAAGGCGTAAAAGCCCGGCCGATATTGACGTCCCACGGCTTTTGCGGAAATCTGCATACTATTCGCTTGTGATTCAAAACGGTTGGAAGGGATTTGCCATGAAAATTATGACCCCGCTTTTCGGTCTTTGCCTCGCCGGTGCTCTGTTGTTCGGCGGCGTCGCCTTGGCGCAGGGTCCGCAGCCAGCCGCCAAGCCCGCGCCGGCGGCAGCCTCCGCGGCCGCGCTGATCGATATTAATTCCGCGACCAAGAACCAGTTGCTCGTCCTCAAAGGGATCGGCGACAAGCGCGCGGACGACATTATCAAAGGCCGTCCCTATAAGGGGAAGGATGAGTTGGTGCAAAAGGGCATCATTCCCGCCGGTGTTTATGCCGATATCAAGGACAAGATCATCGCCAAGCAAAAATGATCGTGGCGCACTTGCCTTCAGGGCGCGTTTTCCGAGCGGCGGCGCCATTATACCGGCGTCCCGCCGATGACTTGTCCGGGCATTTGAAATTCCCGTGCCAGGTTTTTTTCGCATATGACTGTGCAGGGCGCCTGAAGTTTCGTCAGCAACTTTTCTTACGGGGATTTTTTGGTTTAAGTGCATTGGTGTAATTATGTATTTTTCAATCGAAAATCGAGTTGTCGCGGTCTAACGGCGCGGATAGCGGAGTTAATAATATGGAGTACCTGCAATATATTCTATTTTTACCAAGTTATAGCTTATCAAAATATTTTATCATTGCTTATTTTTCGATTCGATATCTAAGCCGCTACCTGAAAACGCAATTACCTCTTGTGGTTTCATGTTTACGGCTATCGATAAAAATTATAGAGAATTGTATTTTTTATGACGCTACGTTTTGTATTCCGGGTGTGCCGTTTTGCAATTTTAATGATAAGTTTGAGACCCTTTTAACTATATAAGCGAAACGGCTTCTTTGCGAAAAATCTGGTATTTAATTTAACGTGATCGCAACCTCTCCCCGCTAGTGTCTAGTCATCCGGCGAGGCTTCCATCGAGGCGCTCCTGGGGGTCTTGAGCAAAATCAAACTTGGGTAACCGCCATGAAAAATCTTTTCAACCGCTTTGCCAACGACGAATCCGGCGCGACAGCCATTGAATATGGTCTCATCGCCGGTCTCATCGCCGTCGCTATCATCACTGCGATCACCAAGGTTGGTACGCAGCTGCAGTACAAGTTCAACGAGGTTTCAGGCAACCTGACCTAATAGCTTCTCGCCCTGGTGGAAGCACCAGGGCGTCCGGCTAGAGCATGTCCCGAAAAAGTTGCAGACTTTTTCGATCGAGGTCATGCTCTAACTCCTTACAAAGAGAGCGAATTCCTGTCGCTTTGGTGATTCCACCAAAGCGGAACGCGCTCTGGTGTGTCACGCCGGCGATCATAGACAGGCCGCGGTTTAACGGGCGGCTTGTTGGTTGGCTTTGACAACCGGGCCCGGCGGCCCTTTCCGGTTGGGCGGTGACGCACCTCCGGCCGCCGGTCCATGCGCTTTCTTGCCGCGATGGAAATCCGGCGTGAGCGGCTTCGGCTTCCGGAGCCGCTTTTTCCGCTCGCGGCCGGGCTTGTTAGCAATGGCGTAACCGATCCGGCTGTATTGTCGGGCTCGACGCGCGCCACGCCAAATCTAACGTTGGCTCCCGTTTGATCGGCCGCGGAGCGAGGATGAAAGAAACCATGCTGCAAGCAGCTGTCTTGGTCCTGTTTCCCGCTTTGATGATTTTCGCGGCGGTTTCCGACCTCTTCACCATGACGATCTCGAACCGCGTTTCGATCGCCTTGGTTTTGATCTTTATCCCGCTCGCCTATTTCAGCGGCATGGCGCCTACGGATATCGCGGTTCATCTTGCTATTGGCTTTGCGATCCTCGTTGTGACCTTCGGCATGTTCGCCTTCGGCTGGATCGGCGGCGGCGATGCCAAGCTTGCCGCCGCGACGGCGATTTGGGTGGGTTGGGACCGGCTCGCGGATTATGGGCTCGATGCCGCCTTGACCGGCGGTCTCCTCACGCTTTGCATTCTCCAACTTCGCCGCTGGCCTCTCCCGGTGTGGGCGCATAACGTTCAGTGGCTGCCCCGTTTGCATGATCGAAATGCCGACGTGCCCTATGGCATTGCCTTGGCCGCCGCGGGGCTCTTTGTCTATCCGGAAACGCATCTTTGGACGGCCGCCCTGGCGGGCTAGACCCAGCCGGCGCCCTCGCGCTTTCCCTGGCCGCCGCGGTGAAGCGGACATCGCGCTTCAAAGCCTGCCAAAGCCCGGTAAATGCCCCGGTTTATTCGCCGCAAGCGGCAATACCTCCATATCGGTTAGCGCTAGGTAAGTGATGAACTTGTTAACCTTAATTTGAGGTTTAGATGCTCTTATCGACGCGAGCTCATAAGGAGCGGCGCTTTCGTCTGGACCATCATGAAAAATGCTCGCCTCGTGGTTTTTGGTGTTGCGCTGACAGCTGGTTTGGGCGCGGCCTATCTCGTCATGGGCTCAAAGCCGCCGCCTCCGCCAGTTCGCGCCGCTGTGGCGGTTCCTCCGGTCGAAACCGAAAATCTGCTGGTCGCCGCGCATGATTTATCCTTTGGGGCTGTTATCGCCACCCCGGATTTGCGTTGGCAGTCCTGGCCCAAGGCGCAAGTGCCGCCGGGCGCGATCACCAAGACCCTGCATCCCAATGCCCTCGAGGAATTCAAGGGATCGATCGTCCGCTCGAACTTTTTGTTGAACGAGCCGATCCGGTCGGAACGTCTCGTCCGGTCCGGCGGGTCGGGATTCATGGCCGCCGTGTTGACAAGCGGGATGCGCGCAATCGCGATCAATATCGACGAAAAGGGCACGACGTCGGCGGGCGGCTTCATTCTGCCAAATGACCGGGTCGACGTGGTCCGCACGTTTCATGCGGAAGATTCGCCGCCCGGTACCTTCGCGAGTGAAACAATTCTGACCAATATCCGCGTCCTCGCCATCGGCCAAAACATTCAGGAAAAGGCCGGCGAGCGGGTGATCACGGGCGGCACGGCGACGCTCGAACTGACCCCGGAGCAGGCGGAACACATCATTCTCGCGCAGCGCAATAGCCAGTTGTCGCTGGCCTTGCGGAGCATCGCGGACGCGGCCAATCCCGCCATGCAAGCCGGGCCACCCCCGCAAAGCCTGACGATCGTGCGTTTTGGTAATGCCAGCCAGGAACGTGTCCGATGATGAAGGCCGTCCGATCCGTCCTCGCGGGAGCCGCGCTTTTGCCGTCTCGTTTCAAGCTTGCGTTGATCCGGCCGCTGGCGGCATTGCTTTGCGGCGCATTGCTGGCGCCGGTCCATGCGAGCCCGGCACCCGCGCCGCCATCCGCAACCGTCACCAATGGCTCCCAGCGCATTAGCATGGGCATCGGAAAATCGGTCATTCTCGATCTACCGGAAGATGCGGCCGAAATCTTCGTCGGCAATCCGGCGGTTGCCAATGCCATCGTGCGGACCGCGCGCAAGCTTTACATCATTGGCATGGCCAACGGGCAAACCACGGTTTACGCGCTCGATCGTCAAGGACACCAATTCGCGTCCTTCGAAATCAGTATCGGCCGGGACATCGGCGAGTTGACGCAGATTTTGCGCGCGGCCATGCCGAACACCGAAATCACGGCGCGGACGGTGAACGACACGATCATTTTGACCGGGACCGTCGATTCCGCGGAGGATGCCCAGCGCGCGGCCGATATCGCCAAGGGTTTTGCCAAAACGATCACCGGCCAGGGCGCCACGGGGGGCGACGGCTTGGTTGTGAACTCGCTTGTGATCCGTGGACGCGATCAGGTGATGTTGAAAGTCACGATCGCTGAAATGCGGCGCGATATCATCAAGCAGCTCGGGATCACGTCCGCCAGCTGGGGACCTCTGAGCCAAGCCAATCCGTTTGGGATCAATGGAACCGTCGGGCAGGGTGCGAATCCCTTGACGGGAGCCAATGTCGTCTCCGCCTTGAACATCAACGCTGGCAATCTCAGCGCCACTTTGCAGGCCTTCGAGCGTTACGGCGTTTCCCATACACTGGCGGAACCGACGGTCACCGCCGTCTCGGGAGAGGCCGCGAAATTTACCGTTGGCGGCGAATTTCCCTATCCGGGTCCGGCAACCTGTACGTCGGGCAGCGGCTGCGTCAGCGGCGGCGCGGCCTTCAAGGACTATGGTATTACCCTCAACTTCTCGCCCATCATTCTATCCGATGGCCATATTCTGCTGCATCTCGCGACCGAAGTCACCGATATCGATTATTCCGATTCCGTCACGATCTCCGGCGTGAGCACGCCAGGTCTAAAAACCCGGAAGAATGAAACGACGATCGAATTGCCTTCGGGCGGGTCCATTGCGACGGCGGGCTTGCTGCAACAGCAAACCCAGCAGGTCATCAACGGACTTCCCGGCCTGTTGAACATTCCTATCCTCGGCGCCCTTTTCCGTTCGCGCGATTACCTGCGCCAGGAGACCGAACTGATGATTATCGTGACGCCCATCATCGTCAGGGCCACCAAGCCGGGCGATATTGCGCGGCCAGACGATAATTTTGCCGAATCCAGCGATCCGCAGGCTTGGCTGCTCGGGCGCATGAACCGTCTCTACGCGACCCCGAATAATCCCGAGACCGTCAAAAATTACCGGGGCCATGTCGGCTTTATCCAGGATTGATGAAAGATGTGCGCTGACAGGACCAAAGCACCATCCGGGATGATTGCCCCAGGGCGCCGTGCGTTGAGCGGGGCTTCCCTCGGATTGTTGCTGCTTTTGCCGCTCATGGGGTGCAGCTCGACCGATAAAATGCCCACATCCTCAATTCCCCAAGACGACTACCGCGTCCGGCATCCCATTCTGCTGAGCCAGGATACGATCTCGATCGATCTCTTTCCCACGGTGTCCCAGGACACGATCGACCGCCATACCGCAAAGCAGGTCTTCACATTCGCCCAGGATTATAGAACGTTTGGGCGCGGACCTATTCTTTTGCTCGTGCCCGCGCACGGCCCGGCCGGCATTGCGGCAGGCATCAAGGCCGCACTCGCCGCCGCCGGCGTTACCGCGCATGTCGACGTGGAATCCTATCCTGAAACGAATGCCGCTCTCGCCTCGCCGGTCCGGATGAGTTTTACCGGTCTCAAGGCGAAGGTTGGCGATCAATGCGGTCAATGGCCGCGCGATCTCGGATCGGGCTCGAATGTCGACGAATGGAGTAACACATCTTATTATAATTTCGGCTGCGCGACCCAAAGCATGATTGCGGCGCAGACCGCCGATCTGCGCGACCTCGCGGCGCCTCGTGGCGAGGATCCGGCCGATACGCTGACCCAAAGCCGCGCGATCGAAAAAGTGCGCACAGGCACGGACCCGACCACGGAGTGGAAGACGCATAATTCCAACATCGGTTCAGTGGGGAGCAATTGATGATCGGGGCCCCAGGCACGGAAGCCGAAATGATCGCGCCGGTTCCGCGCATTTCCATCCAAGCGTTTTGCGAAAGCCAAGAGATCGCTCAGATCATTCAGCGCGCGGTGAGCGACAGGCGGATGGAAAAGGCCCATGTCAAGGTTCACATGGGCGGCGCGGCGGCGGCGGTCGAGGCCTATCGCAGTGCCCCGACGCCGAATATCATCGTCTTGGAAACCTCCGCGCAGCGGAACGAATTGATCGCGGATCTCGATGCGCTCGCGGAATTTTGCGATGCCGGCACCAAGGTCGTCGTCGCCGGACGCCTCAACGACATCGTGCTCTATCGCGAGCTGATTGCACGCGGTGTCAGCGATTACCTCGTCGCGCCCTTCGAGGCGATGGATTTCATCCGCACGATTTCCGGCCTATACACCCAGGCCGACGCGCCGCCACTGGGTAAGATTATCGCGGTCACAGGCGTCAAGGGCGGCGCTGGCGCCTCGGTCATTGCGCATAATGTCGGCTTCGCCATTGCCCGCGACCTCGAATTGCAGACCGTCATCGCGGATATGGATTTGGGCTTTGGCACCGCCGGACTCGATTTCAACCAGGATCCGCCGCAGGGTATTGCGGATGCGGTCTTCGCGCCGGACCGGCTGGATGCCAATCTCCTCGATCGTTTGCTGTCGCGCTGCACGGAACGGCTCAGCATTCTCGCGGCGCCGGCGACTCTCGACCGGGTCTACGATTTTTCCGATACGGCTTTCGATCTGCTCATCGATATTTTGCGCGCCTCGACGCCCTTCATCGTGCTCGATGTCCCCCACGGCTGGAACGGTTGGACGCGGCGCGCGCTCGTCGGCGCCGACGAAATCATCCTCGTCGCCAATCCGGATCTCGCGAATCTGCGCAACGCCAAAAGCCTTGTCGACACGTTGAAGGCGGCACGTCCTCACGATGGCGCGCCCCATCTCGTGATGAACCAAGCCGGTGTTCCCAAGAGGCCGGAGATCAGCGTCGCCGACTTCTGCAAAGCGGTCGATCTCGAGGCGGAATGCATCATTCCCTTCGATCCCAAACTCTTTGGAACCGCTGCGAATAACGGGCAAATGATCGCCGAGGTCGAGGCCTCCAGCAAGATCGCGACGACGTTCAGCGAACTTGCGCGGGCCGTTACCGGAAAGCAAGAAATTCGCCGCTCCTCGAAAAGTCTTCTTCAACCCTTCATGGATATGCTGGCCGGCAAGAAGGCCTCCTGACGAGGCGGCGCGGGTCTTTTGTTTCGAAAGCGCTCCGTTTCATGGGAATGACGAGAGCGCTTTCCACTTGGGTGAAATCCCCCGGGGGATAAGAAGCCGCTCTCTTGATAAGAGGGGGAGAGCGTGTCCTCGATCACAAGAGTTTGCAACTTTTGTGGGACATGCTTTGGGGGGAAGAAGTGTATCGCGTGATCGATCGGAGATGATGATGTTTGGCAAACGCGCGAACGCCGGGCCTGGCGCGGTTGACGAGAAACCGCGGGCGATCCCAGCCGCCGCCGCGCCGGAACCACGCTACACGCCAGCGGCGGCGAAGGCCGCGGCCGCGCGGCCTGTTCAGGCCCCCGCTCCCCCGCCCGAACCCGTCCGCGCCGACGAATATTATGTCACCAAGAGCATGGTTTTCGGTGCCTTGATCGAGGCGATCGATCTGTCGCAACTGTCGCGCCTCGATGGCGAAAGCGCACGGTCGGAAATTCGCGACATCGTTCAAGAAATTATTTCGATCAAGAATGTCGTGCTGTCGATTGCCGAGCAGGAGGATCTGCTCAGCGACATCTGTAACGATGTGTTGGGATATGGCCCGCTCGAGCCTTTGCTCGCGCGTGACGACATCGCCGATATCATGGTCAATGGCGCCTTGAGGACTTTTATCGAGGTCGGCGGCAAGATCCAACTGACCAACATTCGCTTTCGCGATAATTCGCAATTGATGAATATTTGCCAGCGCATCGTCAGCCAAGTCGGACGCCGCGTGGACGAATCCTCGCCGATCTGCGATGCCCGCCTTGCCGACGGATCGCGTGTCAACGTGATTGCCCCGCCGTTGGCGATCGACGGGCCGGCCCTGACGATTCGTAAATTCAAGAAAGACAAGCTGACATTGGATCAGCTCGTCCGCTTTGGAGCGATATCGATCGAGGGTGGCGAGATCCTCAAGATCATCGGCAAGGTGCGTTGCAACGTCTTGATCTCGGGCGGTACCGGCTCGGGAAAAACGACGTTGCTCAACTGCCTCACCAATTATATCGAAAGCGACGAGCGCGTCATCACCTGCGAAGACGCGGCGGAATTGCAGCTGCAACAGGCGCATGTCGTGCGGCTTGAAACGCGTCCCCCGAACCTCGAGGGGAGCGGCGCGGTCACCATGCGCGATCTCGTCAGAAACTGCCTGCGTATGCGCCCTGAACGCATTATCGTCGGCGAGGTGCGCGGACCGGAAGCTTTCGATCTCTTGCAGGCCATGAATACCGGTCACGATGGGTCGATGGGAACGCTTCACGCCAATTCGCCGCGCGAAGCTTTGAGCCGCTTGGAGTCGATGATCACCATGGGCGGCTTTTCCTTGCCGAGCAAAACCATCCGCGAGATGATCGTGTCCTCCGTGGACGTCATCATACAGGCCGCGCGTCTTCGCGACGGTTCGCGCCGTATCACCCATATCACCGAGGTCATGGGCCTCGAAGGCGATGTCATCATTACGCAAGATATCATGCTTTACGAATTGACCGGCGAGGATGCGGCTGGACGTTTGAAGGGGCGGCACCGCTCGACGGGCGTCGGGCGCCCGCGGTTTTGGGAGCGTGCGCGTTATTACGGCGAGGAAGCCAGGCTTGCGGCCGCGCTCGACGCCGCCGAGGTCAAGAGCGAGCTGTAGCAGGCGGGAGTTTCGATCATGGACTTAACCGGGCTTGCGCTTCCCGCACTGGCAGTCATTGCCGTCGCCGGAATTCTCTTTGCCGTTCTCGATCCGCTTCTGTCGGGCCAGGATAAGGCGCGCAAGCGCCGGGCGGCTCTCAAATCGCGCGGCCCGAGCCCGGGGGCCGGCCGCGCGAACGATGCCGCGCGCCGGCGCAAGCAAGTCATGGATAGTTTGAAGGAGATCGATTCGCGGGCCAAGAGCAAGAAGCTCACGTTCGAGGCGAGATTGGCGCAAGCCGGCCTCGACTGGAGTAAATCGAAATATGCCGTCATATCCGTGATACTGGGTTGTCTCATGGGCCTGACTGGCTATTTCGTCCAAGGCAACCCGTTTATCGCGGTAGGCTTGGCCATCACTGGCGGCTTAGGTCTTCCGCATTGGTTCGTGAATTACTGCCGCAAGAGGCGGGTCAAAAAATTTCTGGAAGTTTTTCCCCAAGCCATCGACATTATCGTGCGCGGGATCAAAGCCGGTATTCCGCTCGGCGATTGTTTCCGCAATATCGCGGTGGAAGGCGAGGAGCCGGTCAAGACCGAGTTCCGCTACATTGTCGATACGCAGAGCTTGGGGCTCACGATCCCGGAAGCGGTCGAGCGGATCGTCGAGCGCGTTCCAACGCCGGAAGCCAGTTTCTTTTCGATCGTCATCACGATTCAGGCGAAGGCCGGCGGCAATCTGGCCGAGGCTCTTGCAAATCTGTCGAATGTCTTGCGCGACCGGAAAAAGATGAAGGGTAAGATCAAGGCGATGTCGGCCGAGGCCAAGGCGTCGGCCGGGATCATCGGAGCCTTGCCTTTTCTTGTCGCTTTCTTCGTCTATCTCACCAGTCCGGCTTATATATCGCTGCTGTTCACGACATCCACCGGCAACATGGTTCTCGGCTGCTGCGCCTTCTGGATGGGCTGCGGCGTCTTCGTTATGAATAAGATGATTAACTTCGATATGTAAGACTTCGCCGGGAGGCGCTGTATTTCGATCGCGCCACTCCCGGATCGAAATGCCGGGATCAGGCGTGGCGAGGGCGATCCTCGCCGGTTTGAATTGTTCAGAGGCTTGGACCAGAGTTACCGCTATGCCAAACTTTCTCGACGGCAACTTTGTTTTCGGAGCGTTGGTTGCGCTTGCGACCTTCGCGGCCATTCTATCCGTGGGAATGCCTCTCCTCGACCGGGAGCCGCTGGAAAAGCGCATGCGGTCCGTCGCCACGGAGCGGGAGAAAATTCGTGCGCGTGAACGCGAGAAATTGCAGTTCACCAAGGGATCGCTGAGGCCCGAGGCCAAAGCTTACATGAAACAGATCGTCGATCGTTTCAATTTGCACACCTGGCTCGGCACGGCGCAAGCCAAGGAGCAAATGGCGCGGGCGGGGTTTCGCGGAGCCGCCGCGGAAACCGGATTTCTGTTCTTTCGCCTTGTCGTTCCCATTGCGACGCTGATTTTAGGGTCGCTTTACGTGTTCGTGATCGCCGATGTCGATTGGCCTTTGACGGTCAAATTTGGCGCGATTCTCGCGGCGGCCTATGCTGGCTTGAAAGCCCCCGAAGTCTATATTTCCAACACGATTTCCAAGCGGCAGCAATCGATGATGCGGTCCTTCCCCGATGCGATGGACCTCTTGCTGATATGCGTCGAATCCGGCATGTCGATCGAGCAGGCGTTCCGGAAGGTGAGTCAAGAGATTGGCGTTCAATCGATCCCGCTCGCCGAGGAGTTGGCGCTGACGACGGCGGAACTTTCGTTTCTTCCCGAACGGCGCCAGGCCTATGAAAATTTGGCGACCCGGACGGGCGTCGATTCCATCAAGCAGATCGTGACCGTTCTCATCCAAGCCGAGAAATATGGCACGCCCTTGGGGATGGCGCTTCGTGTCTTGGGGCAGGAGAGCCGGGACCATCGTCTGCTTCTGGCCGAGCAAAAGGCCGCTGCCTTGCCACCCAAATTGACCGTGCCGATGATCGTGTTCTTTCTGCCGGTTCTGTTCGCGGTGATCATCACGCCGGCCGCGATCCAGGTAAGCCACCAGATGTGAGGACGAAGACGGCCGGGGCGATCCGCCAGGTTTAGCCCTGTGTTCCCTCTTGCGCGGGATGGCTGGGGTCCGGCGCCGGCTTGGAGCTTTTGCGGCCGGCGGCCTTCAGATCCTTCCACGTGTCGGATTGCGCGATCATTTGGCGGATGGCCGCGACATTCGTGGCGGCATCGATCGGCGAAAGATCGCGGCGCGAGACGTCCTCGGCTTCCGCGAATTTGCCTTGCAGCGCGAGCACCAGGGCGAGATTTTGCCGGACGCGCATATCCGCGCCGGGCTGCGCGGCCGCTTTTCGCAAGGTTTGCTCGGCATTCGGCATTTGCCGTTGCAGCGCATAGGACAGGCCGAGATTCGAGAGAACCTCGGGTTGATCCGGAACGATCTTGAGCGCGGCGGCATAATAGCTTTGCGCCTGGTCGTGATTGCCGAGCTGGTCGGCAACCGATCCTTGCGCCGAAAGCACGGACCAATTTGGCCGCTCCGGCGTATGGGCGCGCTCCAACACTTCGGCGGCTTCCTGAAGGCGGCCGGCATCGGCCAGCGCCTTGCCGTAGGCGGCGAGGATTTCGAAGTCATGCGGGTGCTTGACGGTGATTCGTTGCAGCACGGCGGTCGCCTGCGCATATTGCGTGAGGCGCTTGAGCACGCGCGCATAGGCCAAGGCCATGGCTTTGTCGTCGGGATGCCGGTCGTATTTCTTCCCGAGGTCGTCCGCATAGGCCCGCAGCGCAGCGGGATCTTGGGGCATTGCCGCCGGGGTGGATCCGGTGATGTCGCCAAAACTCGCCGGCTGACATCCGCCTAAAGCCAGGGCAAGAACAGCGAGGACGGCGAGCTCCGGCAGAGCGGGGAAGCGTCGTGAACCCATCATGATATGCATCTCAATCAGCTTGGCTTTACCAGACCGTCCGCAAGCAATAAAACGTTAACCCTAACGAAGCCTTAAAAGCCTGGGGTGGCGCCATATCGAAGAGCCGGGCGATTTCCCGGCGCATCTAAAAGATTTGGAGCATGTCCCGAAAAAGTTGCAGACTTTTTCGATCGAGGACATGCTCCAACTCCTTGGTAACAGAGCGAGTTCCTGTCGCTTTGGTGATTCCACCAAAGCTGAACGCGCTCTAGTCTGCGAATACCGTCCGCCCGGCTCGAATCAGCCGGGGTGGACGCAGGGCCACCAGCCCAGGTGCTGGCCCGAAGGGAGAATGAACATGCCGTTGCTTCAGGGATCGCCAGCGAAAGATACGATCCCCATTCACTTCGTCACCGCGAAAACCTTACCGGCCGTTGCCGGAGCCTTGCCGGCTCCCGGTGGCGCTTTCGCCGCGGCGTGCGAGTTCAAGGGGGCCGCGGGCCAGCATCTTCTCGTTCCCAATGCGGCGGGGGCTATCGCGGCCGTGTTGTTTGGCATCGAGCCGGAGGATGCGCCGTATCGCGATCCGTTTTTGGCGGGCAAGCTTCCGGTTCTCTTGCCGCCGGGCGATTATTCTTTCGCAGGCGGGCTTGGCGATCCCTTCCTGGCGGTCCTGGCCTGGGAATTGGGCAGCTATCGCTTCACGCGGTTTCGCGACGACCCGCGGCAACTCCCCCGTCTCTACGTGCCCGATGGCGTCGACGCGGAGCGTCTCGAAAATATCGCGTCCGCCATCGCTCTCGGGCGCGATCTCATCAACCGTCCGGCCAATGATTTGACGCCCGCCGCGTTGGAACAGGCCGCGCGCGACGTGGCCGGAACCTATGGGGCGCGGTTCGAAGCCATCCGTGGCGACGATCTCCTGGCGCGAAACTTTCCGCTTGTTCACGCAGTGGGGCGCGCCGCGGCCGGGGAGCCCCGGCTGGCCGATTTGACCTGGGGCGATCCCGGCGCCCCAAAAGTCACGCTGGTCGGCAAGGGGGTTTGTTTCGATAGCGGCGGTCTCGATATCAAGCCCAATGCCGGCATGTTGTTGATGAAGAAGGACATGGGCGGCGCGGCGGCGGCGCTCGCGCTTGCCTCCATGATCATGCGGGCCAAACTGCCGGTGCGCTTGCGCGTGCTGTTGCCGATTGTTGAGAATTCGATCGCGGGCAATGCGTTCCGGCCCGGCGACGTGCTGCCAAGCCGCAAGGGATTGACGGTGGAGGTCGGCAATACCGATGCGGAAGGCCGCCTCATTCTGGCCGATGCCTTGGCTTTGGCGGACGAAGAGGAGCCCGCGCTTCTCTTCGATTTTGCCACGCTGACGGGTGCGGCGCGTGTCGCCCTGGGGCCCGATCTGCCGCCGTTTTACACCGGCGATCACGATCTCGCGGCGCTCATCGCGCATCATGCCCAAATCGCCAACGACCCGGTCTGGCGGATGCCCTTGTGGGATCCCTACGATCCCTTGTTGAAGGGAAAGATTGCCGATCTCAACAATATCTCCGGCGGTCCTTTCGCGGGCTCCGTCACCGCGGCCTTGTTCTTGCGCCATTTCGTCGAGAAGACCCGGAGCTGGGTGCATTTCGACATTTATGGCTGGACGCCTTCGGCCAAGCCGGGGCGGCCCGAGGGCGGAGCGGTGCAAACGGCGCATCTGTTGTTCGATCTCTTGGAGGCGCGCTTTGGCTCGGGCCAACCGGAGGGCGAGCGGCTTTGAGCGCGCATGAAAGCCTCGATCCGCGCGTGACTCCGGCGCGGCGCGATCTGGCGGCAGCCCATCTCGAAGGCCTCGTCACGGCGGATCGTTTCGCCCGTGGCGAGCGCCGGTCCATTGTCGCCGGGGTCGCCGATGTTCACCGTCAGCCCCGGCCCGACGCGCCCGTGGATACGCAAGCGCTCCATGGCGAAGCTCTAACCCTCTACGACGAGGACGAAGGCTGGGGCTGGGTTCAACTCGAAACCGATGGTTACACCGGCTATGTCGCCATGGATGCGATCGGGCCGGCGCTGGCGGCGCCAAGCCACGTCGTAACGGTCAATCGCACCTTCGTGTATCCCGCGCCCGATATGAAACAACCGGTCCTGGCCGCCTTGCCGCTCGGCGCAAGGATCCAGGTGGCGGAGACGAGCGGCAAATTCGCCCGTCTTGCGAATGGCGGGTTTATTTATGCCGCCCATATCGCGGACTGCGCGGTTCCCGACGATGATTTCGTGGCTGTCGCGGAGCGGCTGCGTTTTGCGCCCTATCTCTGGGGCGGTAAAACATCGCAAGGGATCGACTGTTCCGGCCTTGTCCAGCTTTGCCTCGCGCGTGCGGGATTAAACGTGCCGCGGGATACGGATATGCAGGAAAAAGCGATTGGCGCGGCGCTTTTATTTGATCCGCAATTTCAGGGTTTGCAGCGCGGCGATTTGGTCTTTTGGCGCGGGCACGTGGGGCTCATGCGCGATCCCGTGACGTTGATCCACGCCAACGCGCACCACATGTTTGTGGCGCAAGAGCCGCTTGCCGAGGCGGCCGAGCGGATTTTAGCGCATGGTCAAGCTTCGATCACATCGATCAGACGTCTTGCGAACGTCTGAAAACATTTGTGTTTTGTCCGGTCGCCAAAAAACTTTGCGCTCAAGCTGGCGATCCGGCTTGTTAAATCACGCGAGTGCGCCTACTTATTTTATAATCGATTTGGCCGATGGTTTGGCCTCGCATCACGTAGTGTCCTCCAAGGACTGTCGTTCTCCAAGGACCAAGGTTCTCGAGTGACACGATGCATACGGACCACCCTCTCTTTTAAATCGAGATCACGCGGGCGTGCGAAGGCGCGCCTTACGAAGACTGACGAATAGGAATGCCTCTATGGCGACTGGAACTGTAAAGTGGTTTAATGCCGAAAAGGGTTATGGCTTCATTCAACCCGATGAAGGCGGCAAGGATGTCTTCGTGCATGTAAGCGCGGTTGAACAGGCCGGCCTGCGGCATCTTCAAGAAGGCCAGAAGATCAGCTACGAGGTCGTCGCCGACCGCCGTACGGGTAAGTCTTCGGCAAGCAATCTCCGCGCCGAATAAAATTTTGCGAATCCGGTGAGCCACGGATGTAATGGCCACCGTTTATGGCGATGACGACTAAAGCACTGCATGCTTGCATCGGTGTCTCTAGGAGCCGCCACGACTGAGCCCTGGTAGAAATGCCAGGGCTTTTTCATGCACGCCGGGGCTTTGTCCGCGTGCTCGAACCTATGCCGGAGACATGACCGCCGGTTCGCTTTTAATCAAACAAATTCCGCGAGTTCGCGCCGCATGCGCCGTCCAGCTTCTCGAGCTGTCCGGATTTTCGGGCGATCTCGCGTATTTCGTTTTCTTACAAACGTCTGGCGGACGTCCCACCTCGCGCTACGGAGCTCCCGGCTCGAGATTCTCCGGCCCAAAGGCCATGGGTAGAAGCTCGCCCAAGGTGAAGCTGGCCTTGATGCCATCGGGGCCGGCGGCGTGGACCGGCGTCCCGGCACTGGCAAATTCCCGGATTCGCTGGCGGCAAGCCCCGCAGGGTGTGACCAGCGCCGGGCCGGCGCCGCAGACCAGGATTTCCACGATGCGCCGGTCTCCACCTGCAATCATGGCGGCGATGGCCCCCGTTTCCGCGCAGGTCCCCACGGGATAGGCGGCGTTTTCGACATTGGCGGCGGCATAGATCGCCCCGCTTTCTCCCCGGATCGCGGCGCCGACGAAAAACCGGGAATAGGGCGCATAGGCGCGTACCCGCGCGGCCCCGGCGGCTTGGAGCAAATCGAGGCTGTCTTCAGGGGGAGAAGGGGCTGATTCCGCATGTTCTTGCACCGGCTTGCCTACCCTTTTCAAGAAACTTGCTCTATGAGGGCTGACCGGGCACCCCCGGCAGTCAGGCCTTCCAGCTTGGCTGCCCGGAAATGCTCTCCTAATCAAGCTGCTAAAGAGCGGATCCGCTGGAACCCGTCTTTCGATGGATTCCGCGTCCGCTCCGCGGCGCCGCCCCTGAGTCCTGATGAAACTTACGCTCAACTGGTTGAAAGATCACCTCGAAACGGATGCCTCGCTCGATCTGACGGTGGAAACGCTGACCAAGATCGGGCTGGAGGTGGAGCATGTCCACGATCCCGCCCGCGAACTCGGCGCCTTCGTCATTGCCTCGGTCGTGGAGGCGAAGCCCCATCCCAACGCGGACCGGCTGCGGGTGTGCATGGTCGATGCCGGCGGGGCCGCGCCTTTGCAGGTCGTATGCGGCGCGCCCAACGCCCGCGCCGGGATGAAATCGGTGTTTTCGCCGGTCGGAACCTATATTCCCGGTAAAAAGATCACCTTGGGGCCGGGGGTGATTCGCGGCGTCGAATCCAATGGCATGCTGTGTTCGGCGGCCGAACTCGAGCTGTCCGAGGATCACGAAGGCATCATGGATCTGCCGGCCGATGCGCCGGTTGGCGTGCCCTATGCGCGTTGGGCGGGGCTCGACAATCCCGTGATCGAGATCAATCTGACGCCGAACCGGCCCGATGCGATGGGCGTTGCCGGCATTGCCAGGGATCTCGCGGCGGCGGGTCTCGGCCGGATCAAGACGGCGCCCATTAAGCCCATCGAGGGCGGCGCGCCGTGCCCCGTTGCGGTCGATTTGGCCTTCGAGGAGGCGGACACGGCGCTGGCGCCGGCTTTCGCGTTGCGTCTCGTCTCGGGCGTCAAGAACGGCCCGAGCCCGGATTGGCTTTCGGCGAAACTGCGCGCGATCGGATTGCGCCCCGTCAACGCTTTGGTCGATATCACGAATTATCTCTGCTTCGACCGCGCGCGCCCGCTCCACGTCTTCGATGCCAAGAAGGTCAAGGGGGATCTCGTGGTGCGCCGCGGCCGGGCGGGCGAGAGCCTGAAGGCGCTCGACGGCAAGACCTATGCGCTCGATGCCGGCATGGTGATCATCGCCGACGATAGCGGCCCGGTCTCCATCGCGGGCATCATGGGCGGCGAATCCACCGGCTGCGACGAGACCACCACCGATGTCTTGATCGAATCGGCGCTGTGGAGCCCCAATTCGATTGCCGTCACCGGCCGCAAGCTGGGCATCGTCTCCGACGCGCGTTACCGTTTCGAGCGGGGGATCGATCCGGCCTTTTGTCTGCCGGGCCTCGAACTCGCGACAAAATTGGTCCTCGATCTCTGCGGCGGCGTGGCGTCCCAGGTGGCCCTGGCCGGCGCAATCCCGGAGCCCGATCTGCGCATCAAGTTTCCGCCGAGCGAAGTGACGCGGCTGACCGGTCTCGAATTGCCGGACTCCGATGTGTTCCGCATCCTCGAAGCCTTGGGGTTCGATCTCGCGGGGTCGCCAGGCAATGCCGATACGGTTTTCGTCAAAGTACCGTCCTGGCGCCCCGATATCGGGGGCAAGGCCGATTTGGTCGAGGAGATTATCCGCATCGCCGGTCTCGAACTTGTCGAGAGCAAGCCCCTGGCGCGCGCGAGCCAAGCGATTCCCGCCGCCATCCTGACCCCTTTGCAACGCCGGACCAGGCAGGCGAAGCGCGCGCTTGCCGCCAGCGGGTTGGTGGAGGCGGTGACTTGGTCCTTCGTCTCGCACGAACAGGCTGCCTTGTTCGGTGGCGGGGCGCCCGGTTTGGCGCTGGTCAATCCGATTTCGGCCGATCTCTCGGATATGCGGCCAAGCTTGCTGCCGGGCCTGATCGCCGCTGCCGGCCGCAATGCCGCGCGCGGCCATGGCGATCTCGCTCTCTTCGAGGTGGGGCAAGTCTTTAAAGGCGAGGGCGATCAACGTGTCGCCGCGGCCGCCATCAGGTCGGGCACGGCCAAGCCGGCGGGCGGCGGGCGCCATTGGAGCGGCGGGGGCGGCCCCGTCGATGTCTTCGACGCCAAGACCGATGTTTTTGCGTTGCTCAATGCCTTGGGCGTACCCACGGGCGGCCTGCAAATCGTGGCCGGCGGCTCGTCCGCTTTTCATCCCGGCCGGTCGGCCTTGCTCCGGTTCGGGCCGAAGGGGGTGATCGGCTCTTTCGGCGAAATCCATCCGCGCGTGCTTGCGGCGTTGGATGTCGCGGGACCGCTGGTTGGTTTCGAGATCGTCCTGGATGACATACCTCTGCCCAAATCCAAGCCCACCAAGGCGAAGACGAGGCTGGAATTGCCGGATTTCATGCCGCTGCGGCGCGATTTCGCCTTCCTCGTGGACCGGTCCATCGAGGCGGGTGCCATCGTCAAGGCGGCGCTCGCAGGGGAACGCGCTTTGGTCAGCGATGCCGGGGTTTTCGATGTCTACGAGGGGCAGGGCGTGCCGCCGGAGAAGAAATCCGTGGCGATTACCGTGACCATCCAGCCGCGCGACAAGACGCTGACGGATGCCGAAATCGAAGCCGTGATGGGCAAGATCATCGCCGAAGTCACGAAAAAGACGGGGGCGGTGCTGAGAGGATGAAACGATTGCGTAGGATCAAGCGGACCCTAGCCATGGGTCTCTCCGCCGGCGTGATGGTCTCCGGCCTCGTGTTTGTGGCGCCGGTGCGGGCCGACGAGCCACGCAAGATCGACGATTGCGAGAAAATCCAGGCGGCGGACGCCTATAATCAGTGCCTGGCCAAATTCGGCCCGTCCTCGAAACTCCACAATTTGGAGCCGGAAAAGCCCGGCGACGTCAAGGCCAGCGCCGCCGAAGCCGCCGCCACGGCGGGACCGACAAAATACCGGGGACACCATCGCGGGCATGGTCACGTGTTCTTCCATCGGCGGCATAGGTAGACCGGCACGGGAGATCGCTCTTGGCGCAAGCGGCGCGCCGTGCCACAAAAAGCCATGTTGCCTTCCCGCCTCTGGACCGAACTCACGTCAGCCGATCTCGACTCCGCCGATATGGCGGAGGTCATCGCGGTCTTGCCGGTCGCCGCGATCGAGCAGCATGGCCCGCATCTGCCGCTCGGTACCGATGCCTTTATCATGGACGGTTATCTCGAGCGGGTACATGCGCGGCTGCCCGCCGATCTCCCCGTGGTCTTCTTGCCGGTGCAACGAATCGGCTGCTCGCCGGAGCATCAGGATTTCGCGGGCACGCTAAGCCTGTCCGCGCGGACGGCGTTGAGCGCTTGGAGCGAACTGGCGGAAGCGGTGGCGCGGACAGGGTGCCGCAAGCTGGTGATCGTGAATTCGCACGGCGGCAATAGTCCGCTGATCGATATTCTCGCCCATGAGCTGCGGGCCGCGCACGGCCTCTTCGTGGTCATGGCCGCCTGGCAGCGGTTCGGTTATCCCGATGGCTTGTTTTCCGAGGAAGAGCGTCTGCACGGGATTCACGGCGGCGCCATCGAGACATCCTTGATGCTGTGCTTCCGGCCCGATCTGGTCCGCCGCGGCCAGCTCCGGAATTTCGTGCCGAAGAGCATCGCCATGGAGCGGGATTTCACCTGGCTTCGCACCGGTCGCCCCGCGGGCTTCGGCTGGATGGCGCGGGATATTTCGCCTTCGGGCGCGGCAGGCGACGCTTCAGCCGCGAGCGCCGGGAAGGGCGAGGCCTGCGCGGATTATGGCGCGACCGCCTTTGTCGAACTGCTCGGCGATGTCGAATCCTTCGACCTCGCCCAGTTGACCTAGAGCATGTCCCGAAAAAGTTGCAGACTTTTTCGATCGAGGACATGCTCTAACTTCTTAATAAGAGAGCGAGTTCTTATCGCTTTGGTGATTCCACCAAAGCGGAACGCGCTCTAGCATGTCCCGAAAAAGTTGCAGACTTTTTCGATCGAGGACATGCTCTAACTTCTTAATAAGAGAGCGAGTTCTTATCGCTTTGGTGATTCCACCAAAGCGGAACACGCTCTAGGGCCCGCACTTCCGCGCGGGACGCGCGCCTATTTCGGCGGATTCGGCGGGCTTGGCGGCAGGGCGTTGAGCAGCGGATTTGGCGGGGGTGGTGCTGGCGCCGGTGGTGGCGGGGTGGCCGGTGCCTGCCAGGGGAAAATCCAGGTTTCCGTCAGGGTTTTTGTCCCGCTGCGGAGGAAGCTCCTGATATCCGCGGTTTGATCGGGGTCGAGCTGGACGTCGATCGTGCCCCGGAACCCGTTGGTATAGGGGTTCCACTGGGTCGAGGCGCGCAGGATTTTGCCCTGGCTGGTGCTCGCGATCGTCTGCACGGACCCGGCGTCGTCCTTGTAATAAGGCAAGTCGCCGCCGGCGAAATCGACGATGAAGCGCCTCGTCCCCGGCACATTCGGCTCGGCCGAGCCAAGCGCCCGCGCCGTGGTCTGGAAGGTGCTGAGCGTCTTGGCATTTTCGGAGAGCCGGTCGAAGTCGAGGCCCGCCGTGATCGAATAGCTGTAGGTCAAGGGCGTGCCGACGGTCACGGGTTGCTTGGCTACCCACGATGCCACGATATTGTCGTTCGTCTCGTCGGTCGTCGGCATCTCGAACAGTTCGACATGGCCTTCGCCGAACTTCGTCTTCGGTTCGACCCAGTAGCTCGGCCGGAGTTGATAGGCGAGCGCTATGTCCTGATAATGATCGAACTTGCGGTCGCGCTGGAGCAGCCCATACCCCTGCACGTCGTGATCGAAGAACGAGGATGTCACGGCAAGTTTGGGATTGCGCAACGGGCGCCAAATCCACTCGCCCGCTCCCGTATGGATCAAGAGCCCGTCGGAATCATGGAGTTCGGGCCGGTAATCCTCATTGTAGCGGTGATCGTTTTCGCCAATGAAGAACATCGACGTCAGCGGGGCATAGCCGATCTTCACATCGTCGCGGCGCGGGATCAGCGTCGCGGTCACCTCGATGACGCTCTCGTCCTTGGCGTGGCAATCGAACTGGAGGGCGCCCGTCACCACCGAACTGTCGAGCAGGGCGTAGATCGTGAGCTTGTTGGAATCCGGCGCCGGCGTGTCGATCCAAAATTCGCGATAAAACGGAAACTCTTCCTGATTCGTCCCGCCGGCGAGGACGAGGGCTCGGGCGGAGAGTCCATATTGCTGATTGCGGCCCAGGAAGCGGAAATAGCTCGCGCCGACGAAACTGATGAATTCGTCGAATTTCTTGGGATCGTTCAGTGGGAATTTGATCTTGAAACCGGCGAAACCCAGGTTCACCGGCAACGGCTTTTCGAGCTTGGTCTTGCCGAAGTCGAAATCGCTGGGCTTGTAGGGCAAAGGTGTCGGAATACCGTCGCGGATCGTGTTGATGGTCACGGCGCGCTTGTAGAGATGGCCAAGGTGGAACAGGTGCAGCCGGAACTGATTGCCATTGGCGCCTAGAAGCGATTTATCCTCGCGAAATTCAATATCGCGCCACGCATCGAAATTGAGCCGGTTGAGCTCGTCGGGAAGCGGCGGCAGCTTTCCTTCGAACGGAGCGGATGCGAGATCTTTCGCGCGTTTCACCACGTCGTCGATGCTGAAACGGGCTTGCTGTGGCGGGCGCGCCGTTTGAGCCGCCGCTTGCTTGATGGTCAAGACGCTGGCTCCGGTGACGAGGGTTCCCTGGACGATCGTACGACGACTGAAAATGGTTTGCCCTCCCGCCGCTTTGGCCGCGTAGCGCCGCGCGGCGGGGTGAGTCCGTAGCCCTGATTCTTCATTCCGGCAAGTGACCGCTCTTGCAATTCCGCGTTGATAGTTAGCATGTTGCGGATTTCGGCGAAGCGCCGCAATTGAGCCACCTTCTGGAGGCTTGGTCGTCGCCGGCAATCCCTGTACACTCAAGGTTTGTTTGGTAGAGATGAACGCCGCTTCGCGAAGTGGGGGGGACGGCGCGGCGACTCGAAAACTTCGCCAGTGGAGAGAGACCGGCGTCCGGGATCTCGGCGTTGGAACATTTTGATATGCTATATCAATGACTTACGATCCGGAGGCTGATCAGGCGATGCCATTTTCGCGGGATGTCATGTGTGGACACAAACGCTGAGCTTTAGTCCGCGAAGTGGCCGGTATGCGCTGAGTGTCGAACTCGGCGTCGAACCCGCTATCGAGCTAGATGGCGAGCGCCATACGTTTTTCGATCACCGGCGCGTCTCGCTGCGATGGCTTTGCGGCACGGTTCTGACTGGCCTGATGGGCGCCGGGCTGATCGGCGCCGCGATTTACGCCGCGCTCGACCATCAATCCAATTTTGCCGAGGCGCCGGTCGCGGCCGCACCGGTTCATAAGGATGTGGCCGAGACCGGCATCAACCCCCGCAAGGGCGACCGTCTGGTCAAGCCGGTCGATATCGTCGCGGCCAAGCAAACCTTCCGTGTCCCCTTGCCGGCCAAGATTGGCGACAAGGAGGTGATGCGGACCCACACGTTCACCCGCGTCGAGACGACTTTGCTCACCGCATCGGCCGGCTTCGCGGATGACGTGCCTGAGTTTAACCCTCTGAAAATGCTCGCGAACGCACGAAATCCCGTGGATGCGCCGCCAGAGCCCGTGCAAGACGATGCCGAGGTCGCCTGGGCCACGCGGGACTTTTCCGCGCAGAACCTGACATCGCAGGTGGCGCTCTCCGCGGACGAGGTCCAGGCCCAAGTCGCCGAGCATGTGAAAAGCACGATGACTGCGGGCAACCGCCCATTTTCACTGCCCTCGCAACTGCTTCTTTCGCGCACGAGCCGCGCCAACGATCTTGGCGCCTTGGCCTATGCGAACCCGGCCGATGGTGTCACCCGGTCGCCGTTCTCTTCGATCGAAGTGCGCATGGTGCCGGAGAATGTCACCAACATTCCGCGTTACTCGCCACCCGCCGGCGCGACTCACATGGATGAGCGCCTGGCGATCATGAGGCATGGCGAATCCTTCGAGAATCTTTTGATCTCCGCCGGGGTGGCCCGCGAGGCGGTTCCGGCGATTGTCTCCGCCTTCGAGGTGAAATCAGGGCAACCCGCCGTTGTCGAGGGACGGCGGATCAAGCTGCTCTTCGCCGATGCCGAAGGCCCCGGCAAGGACATGGTCTTGGCGCGCGTCTCGGTCTATGCCGGCGAGGTTCTGGAGACCTCGGTCGCGTTGAAGGACGATGGATCCTATGTCCGCCTGTCCACGCCGGAGGCCGCGCCCGCTCAGGCGGCGGCGCCCGCGCAAGGCAATGACGACGATGACGACAGCGGTGGCATGCGGCTTTATAATGCCCTCTACGAGACGGGGCTGAAACAGGATATTCCGCGTCCCATTATCGACGATCTCGTCCGGGTTTTTGCCAATGACGTGGATTTCCAGCGCGGCGTGACCGGCGGCGATTCCTTCGTGGCCTTTTACGACGAAGGCGAAGAGGGCGAGGGCAACAAGGAATTGCTCTTCGCCGCGATCACGGCGCGCGGTGAAACCTATCGCTACTATCGCTTCCAGACGCCCGACGACGGCCTCGTCGATTTTTACGATCAAAATGGCCGGTCGACCCGTAAATTCCTCGTCCGCACGCCGATTCTGAACTTCAAGATCACGTCGGGCTTCGGCGTGCGCTTCCATCCGATTCTCGGTTATTCCCGCCCGCATACCGGCGTCGATTTCGCGGCGCCGATCGGAACCCCCATTTTCGCCGCGGGCAATGGCACGATCGTGAAGGCCGGCTGGGATTCCGGCTATGGCCGGCGGATCGAGATCCAGCACGCCAATGGCTATGTCACGACCTACAATCATATGTCTGGCTTTGCGCGCGGCGCCGTCGAAGGCGCGCGTGTCAAACAGGGTCAGACGATCGGCTATCTCGGCCAGACCGGCTTGGCGACGGGGCCGCATCTCCACTACGAGGTCCTGGTCAACGGCCATTTCGTGGACCCGATGCGGGTGAAACTGGCCCGCACCCGCGAATTCGACGGCAAGATGCTGGCGGAATTCATGAAGGAGCGCGACCGGGTCGAGGATCTCATGTCCAAGGCGCCGAACGCCTCTTCGCAAGTGACCGCCAAGGCGAATTGACGGAGCGGGATTAGGATGCCGCGCCAACGTCCCGTGCGGGCGTTCGTGCCAACAGTATCCCTTCCCGGTCGAAAATGGCGATGTCGAGCTTCACCGGGCTGCCTTTCAACGCCTTCGCCGCCGTGGCCCAAGCGGCCTCCGCGACGCGCGCCGCCACGTCGATATTTTCAGCCTTGGCCTGATGCAAAGCATCGGCCGCCGTATTGGCCGCGGCGATCTTCCGCGCCAAGGCGGGGCTGGCGCCGGCTTCGGTGGCGCGTGCGGCCAGCCAGGCGAGATCGACCGTGCCGCGCCCGGAATGGAGATCGAGCAGGCCTTGGCCGAGCTTGACCATTTTCGCGAAACCGCCGGCGATGGTCACCTGCTCCACCGGATGCTTGCGAAGATATTTGAGCAGGCCGCCGGCGAAATCGCCCATTTCGATCAGCGCGGGCTCGGGGAGACCGTATAAAGCCTGCACGGCTTTCTCCGACGTCGTGCCGGTGGCGGCGGCGATATGCGGCAGGCCCATGGCGCGCGCGACATCCACGCCGCGATGGATCGTGTCGATCCAGGCGGCGCAGGAAAACGGAATGACGATCCCCGTGGTGCCTAGGATCGAGAGACCGCCGATGATTCCGAGCCGTGCGTTCAAAGTGTGTTTCGCGATCTTTTCGCCGCCAGGGATGGAGATGGTGACAGTGAGATCCGCCGGAGCCCCCAAAACTTCCGCCAAAGCGGCTTTGATCATGCCGCGCGGGCCGGGGTTGATCGCGGGTTCGCCGACGGCGAGCGGCAGTCCCGGCCGGGTGACGGTGCCCACGCCTTCGCCCGCGCGAAACACCAGTCCTTCGCCGGGCTTTGCGCGCGCGACGCGGGTGACGACCAAGGCGCCATGCGTGACATCGGGATCGTCCCCGGCGTCTTTCACGATGCCGGCCTCGGCGAAACCGGTTCCCAGCTTTTCGGAGGCCAGGGCAAAGCTGGGCCGCTGGCCGCCGGGCAAAGGAATCTCGACGCTCGCCGGAAAGTGGCCCGTCAGCAGCGCTTCGCAGGCCGCCCGCGCCCCGGCGGCGGCACAGGCGCCGGTGGTCCAGCCACGGCGCAGGGAAGTTGGGTTAGGCGGATCGTCCGGCGTCATTCCTTGATGTTCTCGCGCTCGCGCCGCTCCGGCGCAAGCATTAGAGCGCGTTCCGCTTTGGGGGGACTCACCAAAGCGATAAGAACTCGCTCTTTTACAAGGGAGCTGGAGCATGTCCTCGATCGAAAAAGTCTGCAACTTTTTCGGGACATGCTCTAGCAAGCGTTCGAATGACATAAGCCGCTTGTCTTGCGCCTGGCGAGGCCCTTAGATCGCGGCATGACGCATGGATTTCTGGTTTCGGCGCCGCGTTCGGGCAGCGGCAAGACGGTTCTGACGCTGGGCCTGATGCGGGCCTTCGCCGCTCGAGGTGTCCGGGTCGGGGCGGCGAAGAACGGGCCGGATTATATCGATCCGGCGTTCCATGCCGCGGCGGCGGGGCGCGCAAGCGTCAATCTCGACACCTGGGCGATGGAGCCGGGACTGATCGAAGCGCTGGCCGGTCAAGCCGCCAGGGATTGCGATCTCCTGATCTGCGAGGGCTCGATGGGGCTCTTCGATGGGGTCGCCGCCGCGCCGCGCCGCTCGGGCTCCTCGGGCGACCTCGCCGCCCTTCTCGGCCTGCCCGTGCTGTTGATCCTGGATATTAGCGGTCAGTCGCAAACCGCCGCCGCCATCGCCAAGGGCTGCGATGGCTTCGACCCCTCCGTGCGGATCGGCGGCGTCGTGCTGAACAGGGTGGCGAGCGAGCGCCATCGCAAGCTCGCGTCCGATGCGATCGAGGCGACGGGTCTCCAGGTCGTTGGCGCCTTGCCTCGCTCGGAAACGCTCGGTCTGCCCGAGCGCCATCTCGGCCTGGTCCAGGCGGAGGAAATGCCGGAGCTCGATCGCTCTCTCGATGCCATCGCCGGTTTCGTCGCGGCTCATGTGGATCTCGCCGCGATTCGCGCATTGGCCCGGCCGATGGCGTTCCGGCCTGGAAACGCCTTGGCGGTGCCGCCGCCGGGACAGCGCATCGCGGTCGCGCGCGATGCCGCTTTTTCCTTTCTCTATCCTCATATTCTGAGCGGTTGGCGCGCGGCCGGCGCCGAAATCCGCTTCTTTTCGCCGCTTGCGGACGAGCCGCCGCCCGAGGCCGATATCTGCTGGTTGCCGGGCGGCTATCCCGAATTGCATGCGGGGCGCTTAGGCGCGGCCACGCGGTTTCAGGCCGGGCTCCGGGCCTTCGCGCAAACCCGCCCGGTGCATGGCGAGTGCGGCGGCTATATGGTTTTGGGGCAAGAGTTGGTGGATGCCGCGGGCGTGGCGCATCCCATGGCCGGCTTGCTCGCGGCCTCGTTCAGTTTCGCCAAGCGCAAAATGCATCTGGGCTATCGCGATGCCACCCTGGCGAGCGATTGTAGCCTCGGCGTTCAGGGGACGCGGCTACGCGGGCATGAATTCCATTATGCCAGCGTGATCGAACCCACCGATCCCGATCCGCCTTTCGCTTTCGCCAGGGATGCCCAGGGCAACCCTCCCGTCCCCGCCGGCAGCCGGCGCGGCTTGGTCACGGGAAGTTTCTTTCATGTGGTGGCGGCGGGTTAGAGCGCTTTTGCCTGAGTTTGCCGCGCGCTGCATCGACGCTCGCGCCAAGCAGGATGGTCAGGGCCGAGAGCCAAAACCAGAGAAGCAGCACGACGACCGCGCCGAGCGGCCCATAGGTCGCGTCATAGGTGCCGAATCGCGTGACATAAGTGGAAAAAGCCCACGACCCCGCGACCCAGAGAGAGGCGGCAAACAGCGTGCCCACGCTGATGAAGTGCCAGCGCGGCGCCGCCAAGCTTGGCCCGAAGCGATAGATGACATCGAGCGCCAAGAGGATGAAAGCGGCGAGAACCGGCCAGCGGGAATAGGCCAGCCAAGCCGCCAGCCGGCCGCTAATGGGGAGGAAGGAGAGAGCCAGGGGAATCACCGCGAGCGTGGTCAAAGCCACGATGGCGAAGACGATCGCGCCGAAGGCGAGGCCGATGGCGGTGGCCTCCGTTCGCCAAACGCTTCTCGTTTCCGGTATTTCGTAGGCGATATTGAGCCCCGAAATCAGCGACGAGGTTCCCCCGCGCGCGCCCCATATGGCCACGCCGAAGCTGAGCAGAAGCCCGAAATTCAAGCTCCGGCTGGGTTTGGCAACCAGGCTGGCCAGCGCGTCGTTGATCAGTTTTGCGGTCTCGGCCGGCAAAAGCGCTGTAAGCTGCTGGACTTGCGTTTGCACCATATGCGTATCGCCAAACAGGCCGTAGATGGAGACCAGCGCCCCGAGCGCCGGGAAAATCGCGAGATTGGCGTAAAAGGCCACGCCCGCCGCGACCAGGCTGAGATTGTTCCGCGACATGCGATGGGCGACGCCCGCCGAAATGGCCCATAGGTCGTGCAGGCGGTTTTGCTTCAGCCATTTCATCGCGGCCCACCTCAGCTCCGCGCCGCGCTTTTTCAAACCCATGCCGTCGTCCCATGCTTTGCGCTGTCTCCGGCCTATCTGAACTGTTCCGCCGGAACCGCCAAGGGGCTTGCCTTGGCGGCTCGAGGCCGGCCGCGCTTGTCACGTGGCGCCCGTCATGCCGCGCCGGGCGGAATCGGCGATAAGCGGGATCTTTCATGTATAATGGGCGAGCGCGATTCGGCTCGGGCATCCCATCGAAGTGGAAAAGGCTAACACCATCATGTCTGGACGGGTTGACCGGGCGGCGTTTGGCGAATTTGGACATTCGCGCCGGAGCCGGAGCTAGATGGCCTGGTCGCCGCAGCAAGAGGCTGCCTTGAAGGCAGTGTCGGCCTGGCTGAAGCAGGGCGAGCCGCAGGTGTTCCGCCTGTTCGGTTATGCCGGCACGGGTAAGACGACGCTCGCCAAGCATCTCGCCACGGGCATCGACGGCGATGTCGTTTTCGCCGCTTTCACCGGCAAAGCGGCGCTCGTGCTGCGCGGCAAGGGGTGTCCCGACGCGCGGACGATCCATAGCGCGATTTACCGGCTGAAGGATGCCGATACCGAGGAGCCTTTGTTCATTCTCAACGACGATGCCGCCGCCGCCAAGGCGAGCCTCATCATTGTCGACGAATGTTCGATGGTCGATGCCGATCTCGGGCGCGATCTTCTGTCCTTCGGCAAGCCGGTCCTGGTATTGGGCGATCCCGCGCAATTGCCTCCGGTCAAGGGCGGCGGCTTCTTTACCGATGCCGAGCCCGATTTCATGTTGATCGAAGTCCACCGGCAGGCGGCGGATAACCCCATCGTGCGCATGTCCATGATGGTGCGCGAGGGCGAGCGTCTGGCGCAAGGCACCTATGGCGAGAGCCGGGTGATCCGCCGCTCCGATGTCGACGCCGCGCTCGTTCAAGAGGCGGATCAGGTTCTGGTCGGGCTCAATCGCACGCGGCGCTCGTATAATACGCGGATTCGCCAGCTTTCGGGCCATGAAGACCCGTTTCCCCAAGCCGGCGAAAAGCTCGTCTGCCTGCGCAACGAAAAGACCAAAGGCTTGCTCAATGGCGGGATTTGGCTGGTGAAGACGGCGGCGGCCAAGCGCGCAGGCAAATTGCGTTATGGCATCGTGCCCGATGACGATCCCACGAAGAAACCGCTGCGGATCGGCGTGCTCCCTGCTTATTTCACCGAAGGCGAGGAGACGATCGCGCCGGCCTTACGCCGCTCCTCCGATGCCTTCGATTACGGTTATGTCCTCACCGTCCATAAGGCGCAGGGATCGCAGTGGGATGATGTCGTGCTGTTCGATGAAAGCGGCGCGTTCCGGGAGCACCGCAACCGTTGGCTCTATACCGGCATTACGCGGGCGGCCAAAAAGCTCGTGATCGTGGTGTGAAACCAAGTGGTTATTGGAAAGGGCCGGGATATTCGAGGCCGCCATGGATCCGCAGATGGGTCGCCGTCGCGCCGGTGGGCGTGGGATCGGGGTTGTTCGCATCCGAGCGCAATGCCGCCGGCGCGGCCTGACCGGCCGTCCAATTGCTTCCGGGGGTGAGGCCGGCATTGGATCCCAGTTGGACACGCACATGCCCGCCAATCCGCACGCAGTTATTTCCGCCCTCGACGGCTGCGTAATCCGGGCCATAGGCCGCGCAAGACGATGCCGCATGGAGCGATGGTGCTGGGCCGTCGAAATCTCCGGCCAGGACCGGCCCACTCGTCCCCAACAATGCCGCGAGAACTCCCGATATCAAAATGATCGGAGCGTTCCGGGCGGCGGGGGCATAACGTCCTGAAACTGTCATCGGGGCCTTTGCAAAACGTCGGCGGCGGAAGTTTGATCATACATTTGGGCAAGATCAAGGACGTTGGCAAAATCAAGGACGTTTCCCGCCCCAATCGCCGGCGGCGGCTTGAATCAAGGCCAAGGCGGCGACACCCGCGGTATCGGCGCGGAGAATTCTTGGGCCAAGCGAGAGGCGAATCACGCCGGGCATGGCAAGAAGCTGCGCGCGCTCGGCCTCGTCGAACCCGCCTTCTGGGCCAATCAGCACGGCAACGGCGGGCTTTTTCAGATTTTGCAAACGCTCCAGCGCGTCGCCAAGCGGTGCATCCTCGTCGCAAAAAATCAAGGTCCGGTCCGGATCCCAGGCCGCCAGAACCTGGGACAACGGCGCGGCCTCCACGATGGCGGGCAGGGTGAGGATGCCGCATTGTTCGGCGGCCTCGATGGCATTGGCTTGCATCCGGTCGATATTCACGCGCCCGGCCTGGGTCCGGCGCGTCAGCACGGGGCGGATGGCGCTGGCGCCCATCTCCACCGCTTTTTGCACGATGTAATCCAGGCGGGCATGTTTGAGCGGCGCGAAGAGGTAATGCAGTTCGCCCGGGCAGGTCTGGTCTCTGATGCGCTCGTCCAGGGTCAGCGCCATGAGCTTGCGTCCGGCTGGAACGAGATGGGCGAGCCATTCGCCATCCCGGCCATTGAAAACAAGGACGCTCTTGCCCTGGGAAAGCCGCAGTACGTTGCAAAGATAATTTTGTTGGCTTTTGTCGAGTTCGATCGTCAGGCCCGGCTCGTAGCCGGTTCCAGGAGGGGATTCGATGTAAAGCCGGGGGGCGGAAAAATCGTAAGAAGCCATCGATGGCCCATAGCATGCGAAGTGGCGGTGCCGCGACGCTTTTCAAACGGCCATGATTTTGTTATTGACTGTTTCTTAACTGCCGCCGATTGGGCGAGAGGACTTGTGTTTCATGATCGAAGGCCGTGTATTTTGCCGCGCAAGTGCCATTGTGCTCGCAGCTGGGCTTCTGACCGCTGGCTTGTCCCAGGCTTATGCGGCGGATTGTAACGCCGATATTGGCGGCCTCTCGCAGAAGCGGCAGTCTTTCATCGACAAGCTGAACCAGATCGCGAAAGCCTCGAAGGGCAAGCTCGATCCCGTCGCCTCCTGCCCGGCCTTGCAAGGCCTCGTCAAGGCGGAAGCCGAGTTGATCAAATATCTCGAAGCCAATACGACCTGGTGCAATGTCCCCACAAACACGGTCGACGGTCTGAAGGCCAACAGCGCCAAATCGATCGAATTCGCGAAGAAAGCCTGTGACTTTGCCGAGCAGGCCAAGAAGCAGCAGGCAGCCGGCGGCGGTCTCGGAGTAGAAGCCCCGAAACTCCCGGCGGGACCTCTCTAGATCTTATCGAGCACGGATGTGACGCACGAAACCCATCCGGGCCGCGCTCCCTCTAGCGCGCCGCTGCCGGATGCCGCGCCTCTCTGGCTGTTTCGGTTCACGCCGCCGTCCTGGCACCCTTACATCCAACTGGCGCGGCTCGACCGGCCCATTGGCTGGTGGCTCCTCGTCCTGCCCTGCTGGTGGTCGAGCGCTTTGGCGAGTCTCGCCGCGCACCGGCCGCCGCATGCCGGTCATCTCCTGCTGTTCGTCATTGGCGCCATCGCCATGCGCGGGGCTGGCTCGGCCTATAACGATGTCGTCGACCGCCATGTCGATCGATTGGTCGAGCGCACGCGCGGCCGCCCGGTGGCTTCGGGCCGGGTCGGCGTGTTTGCCGCGAAAGTGTTCTTCGTGGCCTTGTCCTTCCTTGGGCTCGCCGTCGCCCTTTGCTTCAACCTCTTCACCATTCTGCTCGGCACGGGCTCCCTCGCCATCGTCGCGATCTATCCCTTCATGAAGCGCGTGACCTCTTGGCCGCAGCTCGTCTTGGGATGCGCTTTCGCCTGGGGCGGGCTGGTGGGCTGGGCGGCGGCGTTTGGCTCGCTGAGCGCCCCGGCCTATTGGACCTATGCCGCCGCGATTTTCTGGACCATCGGCTACGACACGATCTATGCGATCCAGGACGCGCGCGACGATCCCGCCGCCGGCATCAAATCCACAGCCCGACTGTTCGGAACGCATGTCCGCGCGGCCGTGGGCGCGCTCTATATCCTGGCGGTGGCGGCGATCGAGATGGCGCTGATCGCGGCGGGCGCCGGCACGCATTTGTTGGCGCAAGCCGGCATCCTCGGCTTCGCGCTGCATCTTGCTTGGCAAGTCCGGCGCATCGATCCCGCGAGTCCCGCCCGCGCGTTGCAGCTCTTCCGCTCGAACCGCAATGCCGGGCTGATCCTTTTCGCGGGGCTCGCATTGGCGGCGGTGATTCCGGCTATTGCGTGATCCGGGCGACTTGGAGCGCCTGGGTGAACATCGCATTGAGGGCGTTGGTAATATCGGCCGCCGAATTGGCGGTATAAAAGAATCCAGTTGTCGCGCAGCTTGTCAGGGCCGCTGGAAGCAACGGGATTTGAGCGTCCGCCTGGCTGTCCTCGGCGATCGCCCATGAGATCGCTTTCGAATTTGCCGGGATGTCGACGTAGGGGATGTAGAGAATGGAGATCGTCACCCCTTGGGCTTTTAGGGCATTGCAGGCCGTCTGAGAAAACATCGCCAGGGGGTTCGACCCGGTGAAGTTTCCTTCTGTCGTATAGGTTTGCGAATTATCCATCCCGTCGGTCACGAGAAACACGAAAGGCATTGGGCTTGCCGATGTCGCACCGGTGCCGATCGTCGTGATGTATTTACCTATTCCGCTAGACGATCTCTGTGTCGTGATCACGTTTTCGAAATGCGTTCCTCCGCTCCCCATGGGGTATTGAGTCGAGACATCGAGCCCTTGATCGAGGAGCCCGACGAGACCTGACGAGGTCAACGTGGTTGGGCATGTCCCGCTGGTTCCGCCTGTCACGGCATTGATCGCGCCCGTGAGATTGGTGCTGCGCGGATAAAAAGCTTCGATATATTGGATGAACGGATAAATCCCGACGCGGAATTGGTTGGTCAAAGTCTCCGTGGCGATCGCGGTCGTCAGCAGGGAGCACACGGCATTTTCGACCGAATCCGCGCGCAGGGGGATGTTATATTCACGCGTGACGGCAAAGCCCTGATATCCCGAGAAATGGCAGGCGAACATACATCCGCCGGGGTAATCCGAGGTTTCGTCGGGATTGACGGCTTGCAACGCGGTCTGCCCTGCGGAGGTCGTCGGGAGACCCATCGATCCCGACACGTCGAGCAAGAGATAAAAGTCGAGATAGGTGCCAATTTTTAGCGACGCCGTCGACGTTCCATTGAGGGGAATCGTTTTGATCCCGATAATCTTGCTGAAGTTCGTATTCATCGAAACCGACGAATAGGTCACGGTCGCTGTAATGACTTGGCTGCTTGGGTTTGTCACCGTTATCGTGGGTGTCGGAGTCGTCGAGACGAAGGCCAGGGTGCCGGTATTTGCCTTGAAGGCTTGAAGCCCGGCCGCTTGCCCCGCGGTGAGCGCATTGGTAGGCGACGTCATCGAACCGCTCTGCGCATTGGCGATGTTTTTTGCCGTTGTAATCGCCGTCATGACCGCGGCATCCATGGCGGCGTCGAGCTTCGTCTTGTTGGACAAAGCGGTGCCGTAATCGATGGCAAAACCGAGCAATGCAAACATCGGGATCGCGCAAAATGCCGTAATGAGAGCGACATTACCCCGGCGGTCGCCAAGCAGACTCCGGAAGCGGTGGAAAAAGAAGCGGATCATGATGGACGCCTTTCGAGATCTGGGCTGGCCGGCATGGTCGTCAACATTGCAGAGTCCCGGAATAATTTATATGCGGGAGGTAGCGCGGCTGTAAATATGCGGAGCGGTGCAGCGTCACCGAATGAAAGAACGAGGAGCCGAACACCGGCGTGTAGGTGTAAGCGAGATCCACGACGATGAGGGAGCCAGACGTAAACACATCCGTCGGTAGCGTCGTGAGGGAAGGTTCCTGTGAATCAGGAGCGGAAACCGGCGCCACGCTGCACGATCGTAGTTTGCTGGCCACCGTCGCCGTGCTCAAACCGCCTTGATAGAGGCTCCAGGCCACCGCGCCTTTGTAAGTGCAACTCGAGGTGCAGCCGGTGACCGTCGGCGTAAAAATGACACTGGAGATCGTGAAGAGAAAGTTCTGGTCGGCGCTCCAGGTCGTGCTTTGTCTCGCGGCGTCCTTCAAGATCTCGGGAAAGATGACGGGCGTGGCCTGTTGCACGAAGATGATGTCGTTGGACGTCATCGTGGCGTAGCCCACCGGACGCTCCGCGACGAGATTGGCCTCGGAATAAGCGAGATTGGTCAATTGCCGGCTGGCATTGACGAAACGCGCGGCCTCCCCGCCGCCGAGCATGAAAATAACGAGCACCGGGAAGATGATGGCGAATTCGACCGCCGCAATGGCATTGCGGGCAGCGGCAAAAGCCGCGATCTTTTGCTGGAGCGTGGCCGTAATCGTTTGAAGGTGAACGTTCATGTCAGCAGTTCCCATCTACCGAAAACGGCTCGTTGAGGAATGTCGCCGTGGACATGATGAGATAGACTTGCGTCCCGTTATAGGTCGTCGCGATCGTGGACGACGACAGGAAGCTCAGGAAGAACGGAACCGGATAAAGAATTTGCAAAAAGATGAAGGTCTGTCCGGAGCCGGTGCAAAACGTGGTGCTGCTATTGGAGAGACCCGGCACGGTCAGACCCGTCTTCGCCGTGTTGATGAATTGATTATATTCGTAGGGGTAGACGCCGTCGCTGGGAATCGACGAGATCGTGCCCAAATTCCGAGAGTTCACGATCACGTTGCTGCACGTGAAAAACGACGGCAGCAGCGGGCAAACGACCTGCGTGGCAAAGGCCGACTGCGTCGTGATCGCGTTGGTTTGAACTTGCCCCGTCCGGATTTGCCGCGCGGCCTTTTGCGTCGCGTAATCCAGCGCCTGATTCATAAAGATCATGTAGCCGATCGACATGATGAAGATAATTGTCAAAAGAAGCATGGGCGCGATCAGCGCGAATTCGACCGCCGTCGCGCCACGTGTCTCGCGCACAAACGCTTTTGCCCGCGCCAACGTCCCGCCGGGCTGTAGGCGCTCGCCTCGTTGCTTCTGGCTTGTTTCGATGGTGTCCGGGCCGGGCATCTGCATTCCACATCCGGGTCAAATAACGTGCGTAGACTAAAGTCGCTCGTATCCTTCTGTGAAAGACGTTAATTTAGCGTATTTTATCGCGGTTAAGATGGGCTTGACGCCTCTAGACCGTCGAGGATTTCGCGGCTTAGTTGGTTTTCCCTAAATGTTGAGACGTATTTCTAGGCATGCAAATTAACATCCTGAAAATACTTTATGTTTTTGGGGAATCTTGCGCATCTCGGGAACCGCGCCGGCTGGCGTTTCCGCCGTTTTCCCGGGCCCCGCCCGCGACGGTTGCCTCGACGGGCGCCGCTGCCGGAACCAACGGCGTTTAACCCGGTCGCAACATGCCTCGTATATGACAGGCTGTGTGTTGGAGTGCGTCCGTGTCCTATCAGCGTCTTTCTCTTGCGATCCTGCCCGAGGCCCCGTTTTCCGGGGGCACTGCGTTACAGGCTGGACAGCCCGTGGTGACCGCCCCGCCCGGTAGCGCCCGTGCCGGTGCGGAAATGCATGCGCTTTCCAAACGCCTTTGGGCTCTCGAGATCAACCGGCGTCTCGAGCTGCAAACGCGCGATGCCTTATTGGAGCACGGATTGTCGTCCTGACATCAGGCAGCCGGCCGGCTTGCCGCCGGGAACGTTGCCGCGACTTTTGCATTTAACGTCATATCACTCCGGTGGCTGAGGCGGCTCGATGCTGAAACTGGCTCTTTTTTTCTTCGTGATCTCGATCGTGGCGGGCGTGTTCGGCTATTCCGGCATTTCAGCGGCGGCCGGCGGTTTCGCCCGCATTCTCTTCTTTATCGCGCTGGCGATTTTTGTCGTGTGCTTGATCCTCGGGCTCACCTTGCTACGGGCGATTGCCTGAGAACCGCGGCCGGGATTACGATTTCACCATGAGATCGACGGCGAGGCTGTAGAGCCTTCCGCGCGCGGCGGGATCGAGCCCCCTGAGGGTTTCGAGATAGATCTGGCCCGCCGCGCACATGCGTTCGTCCGGGATCGGGGGATCGGCGGTCTTGCCGTCGAGCAGGGTTTCGATTTCGGCCCGGCTGAGGCCTTTGTCCGTCAGGGCCTTGTCGAGCGTTTGAAAATCCGCGTCGCCCGGCATGCCGCGCTGGGTGGGGCTGATGCGTCCGCTGTTCATGGCCTCCAATCCGGAAATCGCGGCATCGGCGACGAGATCGCGGTGACTCGCCGCGAAATCCAGCAATCCCGATCCGTTGGTCCCGAAGAGGAAGGCCACGCAGAGATGGGCATCGCGCTGCGCCAAGGCTTGCATCTCCTTGAGCTGCATCGCGAAAATTTGAGCTAGCGCGGCGTCGGGGGCTTTGGCCGCGAAACTGCCGTTCGCCCGACGTAAAGCCGTGACGGCATCGGCCAGCAGGGCATCGGCGGCGGGCGGCTTTTGGGCCGTGACCGCGTCTTTTGCGAGAGAATCGAGTATCCCGTTGTAATTGTTAGGAAAGAGGAGGCGAAGCCGGTCGAAGAACCGGCCATACTCTGGCGCGGTTGCGATGATGGTCTCGATTTTTTGGCGTGCGTCCTTGACGGCGAAGGGCAGGGGAGGCGGATTCACCGCGCTTTCCGCCGCTGGGGCGGCCGGCGCTTCCGGCGCGGTCGCCGTCGCGGGCGGGGCGTTATCGGACTTGAACGCCCGCTGCAAAAAGCCCAAGCCGAGCAGCAGTGCGGACATGGCGGCTAAGCCGAGCAACGCGAGCCGCAAATTTCGCATGAAGTGTCATTCCAGTGAGCGGTAACCATAGACTTTGCCAAGAACCGCATCGCACGGCAAGCTTGCCCGAGACAAGCGTCTTGCCGGATCCTATTCCGAGGCCTGACGGAGCCGCGCGAAGCCCGCGTCGAGATCGGCTTGCAGGTCGCCTACATCCTCGAGGCCGATGGAAAACCGCAAAGCCGGTCCACCCGGCGCCCAGCGCGTCGCGCTCCGGTAGGATGCGCAATCGAACGGGATCACCAAGCTTTCATAACCGCCCCACGAATAGCCCATGCCGAAGAGGGTGAGGCCATCGAGAAAGGCCGCGAGCGCGGCCTCCGGACAGGGCTCGAGAATTATGGAGAAGAGCCCGCTCGACCCCTTGAAATCGCGCTTCCAGAATTCGTGTCCGGGGCAGGAGGGAAAGGCGGGGTGCAGCACTTTCGCGACTTCCGGCCGCGCCGCCAGCCAGTGGGCCATGGCGAGGCCCTGACGTTCGGCTTCGCGCAGGCGCAGATCGAGGGTCCGCAAGCCGCGTAGCCCCAGAAAGACGTCCTCCGGCCCGGCGCACATGGCAAAGGCGTCGAAGGTCGCCCGCAGGCGTCCGGCCCAGGCCGCATTGGCGGAGGTGAGGCCCAGCAAAAGATCGGAATGACCCGAAAGATATTTGGTGCCGGCCTCGACGGCGATGTCGATGCCGGCGGCGTGGGGCGGGTAAAACAACGGAGTCGCCCAGGTATTGTCGAGGATCGAGCAGAGGCCTCGCTGCTGGGCGACGGCGATCAGCGCGGGCAAATCAGGCACTTCGAAGCTTTGCGAGCCCGGCGCTTCCAAAAACAAGACGCTGGTATTGGGACGCACCAGCTCCGCGACGGCCCCGGCAATCATCGGATCGTAATATGTCGTCTCGACGCCCAAACGCTTGAGCACCGTGTTGCAGAAGTTGCGGGTCGGCCGGTACACCGTGTCGGCAACCAAAATGTGATCGCCCGCCTTCACGGCGCAGAGCAGCGCGATGGTGATTGCCGCGAGCCCCGTCGGCGTGAGCACGGTCGTTTCGGCCCCGGCCAGTTCGTTCCAGGCGGTTTCGAGCGATTGGGTCGTGGGTGTGCCCTGCGTGCCGTAACTGAAGCGTCCCGTTCGCGCCATGAGATCGGCATAGGTCGGAAACAGGACCGTCGAGCCGCGATAGATCGGCGTGTTCACGAAGCCGAATTGTTCCGATGGATTGCGCCCGGCCGCGGACAAGCGCGTCCGCATCGTGAGGGTTCCGCGTTCCGGCGTCTTGCTCATTCCCGATCCTTGTTTTGCGCGCGGCGCCACAGACCCGGAGCTTTTCCGGTAAACAGACGTAGTTTCAGCGTGTTAAGCTGACACTTCGGCGACCCGCCCGTGAACTTTTCCTCAAACCGGCCGGGCGTCAAGCCTCAGTTTGCGTTTCGCTGGAATAAAACGGGCTGGTTTTGCCGCCGGCGCAAAACAAGGTTGCGCAAGCCGTTGTGCCGGTGCCAGAGATCGGTTAGGTTGCCGCCGTGATCGTCAGATCCGGCCAAGCCGCCAGGCCCTGGCCCGATGCACCCGTAGCTCAGCTGGATAGAGCGCTGCCCTCCGAAGGCAGAGGCCAGAGGTTCGAATCCTCTCGGGTGCGCCAATAAAATCAAAGAGTTAAGCGTTCTGCCTTCTCTTCCGTGAAAGCGTGGGTAAGCAGGAGGTAAGCATTTGGGCGAAGCCGCGTGACGGCGGTTTCTCGTGGGGTTGATGGTATTTCCCACGGCCGTTCTAGGATGCCTTGGTCTGTAGACAATCCGGAAAGCGCCACATAGCCCTTCCATGAAACTTCGCTGTCTGACCAGAATTGAAGGAACGGCAGTCATCGGGTGAGCCCAAAACTCAAGTTCTTAGCGTGCCATAAGAGCGGATAGCGGCTCATGAAACAAAAGAGCGAAAAACGAAACTGGACCCGTTGGGTTCAAAAGATCAAATCGTATGTCACCAATCTAATATACCGGTCTAAGTTCTTATGAATTTTGTTATACAAAACCAACGCGTGGCTTCGTCTTCGAAATTCCTTCGACCGCGCACTCATCGCGAGCCCGCACGATACTGGCGGCCGCAATTGGGATGACCACGAAGAGCCGCTCCCTGACCTCTCTCACTTTACACCCATGGTTGTCTCACTTTACGCTCATGGTTGAAGCCGAGCGTCGGCACCCGGCAGGCCGCCAATCCAAGGCTTGCGCCTAATGCCCGCTTATAGTCGGGGGCGTCAATGTCAAATGGGGAAGATGGATGATCGCAGACAGTCAAGACTTTTTCGTCGCCGGCCGCCACCACCGCGAGCTTGGCGTTTTCCGCAGCGCTGGGCCGGCCGAAAACCGGCGCGGACACATAGTCGCCGCCCGACGCCGCGTGCGCCTCGGTCAGCCGTTCGGCGAGCGCCACGCTGATCGTGCTCATCGAGACATGGATCGGGCGGGCCGCCGAGGCCAGGACGCCGATCCCACGCCCTTCATCTGGACGAAACCCGCCGAAACCATCCTCGCAAAGCTCAGGCGACTGCCTGAACCATCCGACTGACTCCGTGCACTAGCTCCCCAAACTGGTCCCGCCCGGACAGCCATCGTGCCACGCAAGTCCGGCAAAGCGTCATTTTATTACTTCGGATCAAAATCTTAGAGTCCATTCGAAAAGTCTCTCAAGGATTACATAGTTTTCTTATCGTGAGGCGGGGGCAGGGCGCCCGTTATAGGGCTCCTGAGGCACCGGGAACGGCCCTGTTTGCATTCCGGAAGGCGGGGAAGGGCGGCATCTGGATATAGTCGCTGCCGGGGCTGTAGAAGGCACGGTTTCCACCCTCGCGAATGTCAGCACCGATCGCCGCGAAGAACGCTTCGGCATGGTCCACGCGTTCCGGCTCTGGAAGCTGGGGCAGGGCAGGGGCCTCGAACCCGTCCACCTGGGCCGCATTGAAGACATGGAAGGCGCGCGCGACAAACCGGGCGTTCTTGCTGTCGCCTTCGTCCTGGTCGTCGGCCTCGTCGTCGTCGAGCATTTTCCAGAACACAACGGGGGCGGCCTTCTCGCCTTTGCGCACCTGGGCACCCAGCTCGCCCCATTGCTTGTAGGTTGCCCAAATCCCGGCCGGGTAACCGGCAGCCTGGCCACAAGCCCACAGCATGATGACATTGATGCCGCGATAGGCTCGCTTCGATACGGCATTGATCGGCATGACGGCAGTGCCGCCGCCCGTCACATGCCAGGGCATTTTCCAATCACCGGCCCCGGCCTCGATGGCGGCAATGATGCGGTCTGTGATCGTCTGGTAGATGTCGGCTCGAACCGTAGCGCTCATTTTCCGCGTCCCCTTTTTCATGCGAAGCAGCGCCTCGCGATGCTTCCCGGGGCCGCGTGAGCGGTGGAGATGGAGGGGAAAACAGGCTTCGCGGGGACCCTGCTGCACGGAGCCGGAGCCCTTGCGGAGGCGGAGGAAGCTGGGCGGAAGCCTGTTTGGGGGAGAGAAGAGGTGAAACCTCTCGGCCCCCTCAGAGCCGCGGCGGCGGCGACATGACCAACTTCACGCGAAGGATCGTCACCCGTAGGGGCCGAGACGCCTCTATGCGGCTCGGGGCGTGCCTAGAGCCTGGTCCCGCCATTTCGTGGGACGCGCGTGTCGATAGCTAATTAAGTTGGCCGGTTTTGGTAGCACATTAAATGTCCGCTTCTTCTGCTTCTGTTGTCCTGTGGGCGGGGTGGGCAAGTCGTAGACTTGTCCAGGCCGTCCACAGGTTGG
>JBEKFQ010000019.1:0-57547 GCA_050013235.1 Beijerinckiaceae bacterium | reverse complement strand
GGGCTGTCGTTCAAGACGATCTGCCGAAACTTATTACCACGCTTAAGCTACTAATTCCGCCCGCGGGCAAAACCCCTTAGGCGACTATATATAGTCCACCCTTAATCAAAGGGATAAGCCTCATAATTGTATCTCCAGCCCCCCAAGCGGCGGGATAATGCGTATTATCTACTGAAATATTTTGCAGAGTGCCGAAAGGCTGAACCACTTGTAGCAATGCGGTGTGGTCGCCGAGGTTAATGAAGTGAATTCCGCGGATGATTCCGATGTCGTCGGTCAAACTGTTGTTGCCTGTTGAATGGAATCCGTTGGTCATGTTGAGCTTCGTGCTCTGTCCAAAATCGTTATAGAAAATGAGAAGGTTTGTTCCGTCGGGCAGAGCTGTATTGTCATAAGGTTCGGTAGCAATCGCGAAGGCCGCCTTGGGCATTAAAATTGTCCAAAAGGCGAGCAAGACAAGCCAGGTCCGAAAATTCCCGCGGAGGGAAGCGTCCGTTGTTGGGGATTGCTTGCGGCCTAAAAGGCGGCGCAGGCTCTTGTAGTACTTATTCATAGGATCCTCCCAGGCCTCTTTCAGAGGCTCGCTATTTGTCACGGCAACTTCGAATTGCGTAACTTTTTTCGTATATCGAATTATTATTCGCGGTTTTTGCGTGCGTCAAGTGATCCCCCCTTGAATTGGTTCGCTCTGAAGTATGTCTTTGGACCAGCAAGAGGACTGGAATGCCGAGAAAACGTCCTAAGCCGGAAGAGATCGCCGCCAAGCTGAGGCAGGTGGATGTTTTGGTTTCGCAGGTACGTTTGGTTTCGGCCTGACGCTGGACAAGAGGATCCTTGCGGAGGTGGCACCCGGAAACTTTTAAGCCCCGCGCTCCATCGCTCCTGCATTGATCATGTTCGATCCGGGCTGAACTTGTCCGAGCGGCGGGTTTGCCGGGTGCCCGGACAGCACCATCCACGCAACGCTGCATTCCCACCGGCCGGGACAACGAGGAGCGGCTGACCGCCGGCATTGTCGAATTGGCGCGCCAGCATGGCCGCTATGTCTATCGAAGATCGCGGAATTGTTGCGAACGAGGGCGGGCTGGGCCGTCAGAGATAAGCCGGCTTCAAGGAAGCGATCGCGGCGACCAGCTTGTCGACATTATTTTCCGCGGCCGCGACGTCGAACACATCGATTCCGGCGAATAGGCCAAGACTAGATCGCGCTGAGTGCCCAAGGGCTTGATCGCGCGGATCTCCAGTTTTCCCGGCAGGGGATGGGAATGGCGGACCAAAGCGCCCGATTGCATGCCGGGAGACGGCTTGCCTTTCATTGGCAGAGCCTTTCGATGGTGGAATTTTACCCGCATGGCAAGCATTCAGGCGTTGTGCTTTTTGGTGCAATTTTCAGAGATGAAAAATTTGGAAAGCTTAAACCGTGGGGCGGTATAAAGGATAAATCGTGATCTCCCCCAAACTCGTTCGCGAGAGTAAACATCGGCTGCTAGACGTGCTTCAACGCTTTCGCGATCCGGAAGATTGAGGATCATTGCGGATCCACGCGGCCGCTGATCATCGCCAATTATGGCACCGCCATCGACGACGATGCTGTCCAGCCGACCTTGTTGCACACCTGCAAGATGTTCGTCTCGCGTTGCAAGTCGCCGGTCGAACGCATCAGGTCGATCAAGTGCGACGATGAGGAAATGCATTTGTGTGCTCCTTGAACTGAACCGCGACGCTTATGTGAACGGTCATGCGCAATTGGGCCTAAGAGCCCTGCGGCGTTGGGCGCGGATATCCGCGCGCCGGCGTTGTGAATCGAAACCTTGTGAGCGTGTTGTGACGCGACTTTGAGAAGACATTGACGATTCGCCTTCGAATTTACCGATGCTTCAGTTGATCTCTGCATGCCCTAGTGTGAAAGGAACAAAGAGAAGTCTTTGGCAAACGGCATAAGACGGCTTTCGTCGGCGTTAGTGCGACATCGTCAGTAATGGGCTCTGGGCGCACGATTTTCGTGTAACCTTCGTATGCATCGACGCCGGCATTGAAACCCATCATCCATTCCAGTGGATCACTGCCTTCGAGCAAGCATTGTCTAGCGAAGCGATCAATCTCAAACTCGTATTCGAGCGCCAAGGATGGAACGATCAATCGGCACTTTTCGAGGTCAACGGTTATCGATTGGTTCGCCAGAGGAAGTAGAGATCGATACAGTCCTTGTGAAATTATAATCGGGAGCAGTCCATTACGGGTTGCATTGTTGTTAAATATGTCCGCGATTGCCGTCGATAAAATGATTCTAAATCCAAAATCGGTCAAAGCCCAGGGCGCGTGTTCGCGAGACGAGCCGGACCCAAAATTTTGCCCCGCGAGCAAAATTCGGTGGGTTGCTGGATCAATTTGATTAAGCACGTGATCTTGTTTCGCGCGTCCGGCCTCGTCAAAGCGCCAATCGAAAAATAAAGCCGCGCCAAGCCCAAAACGGCTCGTTGTGGTCATGAAGCGAGCAGGAAGAATTTGATCGGTATCGATGTCTTCCTGATTTATGACAACAAGTTGTGATGTAAGGCGTTTGAAAGGCTCGAAAATCGTATTATGCATGGCCGGTCTCCACGAGACGTCTCGGATCAGCGATTGCGCCAGCGACCGCGGACGCCGCCGCCGTCGCAGGACTTGCGAGAACGGATCGCGCGCCAGTCCCTTGCCGCCCGATGAAATTTCGATTTGACGTCGACACAACGAGCTGCCCCGAGGGGGTAATATCGCCGTTCATTCCAAGGCACATCGAGCAGCCAGAAAGGCGCCATTCGGCACCCGCCGATGTGAATATTTGATCGAGGCCTTCCGCCTCCGCCGCTCGCCGGACGAGTTCAGAACCTGGCACAACGAGAAGACGAACGCCCGGCGCGATGCGTCTGCCTTTGAGCACGGCAGCTGCGGCCCGAAGATCGGGAAGCCGTCCGTTGGTGCAGCTGCCTATGAAAACAACATCAACCTTCGCACCTGCAATTGGTTGGCCTGGCGTAAAGCCCATATATCTTAGCGCCCGCTCGGCATCCGCGTTATTTGGCGGAGGAACCAGCCCATCGACTGGCATTGCCGTATCCGGTGTGATTCCCCATGTCACAGATGGAGCTATCGAAGCGGCGTCAATCACGACATGCTTGTCGAAGACAGCATCTGCATCACTTTTCAGATTCAGCCATTGCTCGACTGCTCGTGCAAAACGGTCGCCGTGAGGTGCGTAGGGCCGGCCAGCCAGCCAAGCGAACGTCGTTTCATCGGGTGCAATCAAGCCGGCACGCGCGCCAGCCTCTATCGCCATATTGCAGACAGTCATTCTGCCTTCCATTAAAAGAGCCCGAATCGCCTCTCCGCCATACTCGATGACGTGCCCTCTGCCTCCGTCGGCTTCAAGCCGCGTCACGATGGCTAGCGCCAAGTCTTTGGCAGTGGCGTGGGAGTTTAGTCCGCCGTCTACGCGGACGTGTAATGCCTTGGGCTTTCGCTGTGGCAGGCATTGTGTAGCGAGCACTCCACCGACTTCGGATGTTCCAATACCGAACGCAAGCGCACCGAACGCTCCGTGTGTCGAGGTGTGGCTGTCGCCGCAAACGATTGTGGTACCGGGCAGTGTGACGCCTAGCTCAGGGCCAATCACGTGAACGATACCGCGTCGTGGATCATTCCACCCGAAGAACGGGATGCCCCATTTTCGAGCGTTCCTTTCCAAAGCGGCAACCTGCGACTCAGCTGCGGGAGAAACGTATTTACGCCGGCCGCCGGACGAAGGGGGCAGCGTGGGCGTTGAGTGGTCGATCGTCGCCAACGTCCGCTCCGGGTTACGAACGCAGAGGTTTCTCTCCTCAATTAAAGTAAAAGCCTGAGGCGACGTCACTTCATTCAACAAGTGGAGATCTATATAGAGAAGGGCGGGCGTATCTATCGTTTGAGGACGAACCAGATGACTATCCCATAACCGATCGAGGAGCGTTCGGGGCTGCATGATGAAAGACTCGATCTATTGCTGAGGGATGGCGTTTGGATTTCGTTTTGGCTCAAACTAGCCTAAAGTTAAAAATTATAGTTTTGACCGGTTTGTGGACGGATTTTCCATCGGATACGATAGCCTTAGGCTATTTCGACAAAGCGGTTGGCCAGTTCCTCTTTCACGTCGAATGAACCGGGTATGTGCATTTTTGTCGTTCAACAACGTCAAGACGCCCTCAAAAAATCACCTCACTTTCACATCCCGCGCATCTCCTGTAGTGGATGCTTGTAATCTCAAGCACGCGGTAGGGTGAAGCAAGCTACTCTTCGTGCTTGCTATCACTTTACAAGTAAAAATGCCGGGCACTTGACGAAAGCTGTCGTTAGACCTCAAGGGTGTCGATCACGAATGCTGCTCCGGTGCTCCGAGGCTCCAGTATCATTTTCTTGTCGCGCCCGTTGCGCCTTCGATGAAGAAATCATTCGACCTTTTCTGGTGATCGCGGTGCCGGTTTCATGGGCTGCTGAATTGAGGGCGCCGGCCACGCGGCCGGATTAGCCGCGAGAGCCTGCCTGATGAAAGCCCCATCCTCATCAATTCTGGGCGCGGCCTTAACGCTAGCAGCATGCACCCCATCGAAGCTGAAGGCCGGACGGATAGCTTCAAGAGCTCCTTCGCTTCTTTGCGAAACCGGCACGATCATTTCGAGATGACGAGCTTGAGGATCTTCCGCTGCTTCAGAGATTGAGTTTATGGGACCAAAGGGGACATCAAATTGCTCAAGCCTTGCAACCCATGTTGGACGGTCTGCCTTGCCAAAGATTTCGTTAAGCTCTGTGAGCAAAGCATCATAGTTATCAATTCGACCCTGACGCACGGCGAATCGTGAGTCGGAAATCAATACCTGTCCGTCGATTGCGGCAACTAGGTTTTCCCAGAATTTATCGACCGACGACATATGAATGGCAATAAACTTTCCATCGCGGCACCGGACCAAAAAGGCCTGCGCCAATTTCGGACGATCCAGCGCGGTCGGCACGTCACCGAGCGCGAAATAACCAGTAAAGGGCTCGATAGCGAAATGCATCATTGCTTCAAGCATGGAAATTTCAATCAATCGTCCGGTGCCACTGCGACCCCGCTCCACGAGAGCAGCGAGGATCCCCATGGCGGCATAATAGCCAGTAATGGCGTCAGCTAGCGCGGGACCAAGCAAGCGCGGATTGTTGGGATCAACCGCGACCCCGAGAAATCCAGAAAGCGCCTGAGTTACGGAGTCGTAGCTGGGTCGCTTCGAGTAGGGGCCCGTTTGTCCGAAACCACTAATAGAACAATAGACCAGGCGCTCGTTGATCGCGCGCAGGGCTTCCGGGTCCGCGCCCATCCGATGGGCAGCGCCGGGGCGAAAATTCTGGATGTAAGCATCGGCCGATCCGATCAAATCGCGAAATATCGCTCGATCGGCTTCACTCTTCATATCGAGAGAGATGCTCCGCTTATTGCGATTATAGGCCTGAAAATGCGCACTATAATTGCCGTTTCGGAAACTCCGGTAAGGGTCGCCATTTCCGGGACTTTCAACCTTGATGACGTCCGCGCCCAGATCGGATAGGAGCATGGCCGCGCACGGTCCGGTAATGAACGTGCCCTGTTCGACGATGCGAATACCTTGAAGAACTTTCACAAAATTACTCCTTACTTTTCGTTGGGTACAAAGCCTTCTGGCGCAGGACCGTCGTATGAAATCGCTGATGAGGCAGCGTGCGCCATGTGAAAGCCAATGGGATGCGTCAGCTCTTCGAGCAAATGGGCGACAAGGCTTGCTGTGCGGGCGAGCAACGGGACGCCTTTCAGAGCAAGCAGCGGATAGCCGGCGTCGAGAAGAACCGCGGGGATAGCCGCGGAAATATTCATAGCCAGATTGCGCTTGGTAAGTTCTGGCATGAGAGATTCCGCGACATGCGCTGCTTCGCAATGGAGGCCGTAAGTTCCTGCTTCCCGGGCAATAGCGAACAGACGCGTTGCTCTGGGATCCCCAGCCTTATGCAAGGGATGCCCATAGCCAGGAATCGCTCGCCCTGATGCGCGGTACGTTGAGATTGTTGTCATGGCGGCATCGGCAAGGTCGCCGTCAGCGGCTTTGACGACGACAGCGGAAAGAAATTCGCCGGCAGCTTGAGAACTTCCTAAAATGACCGATCCGCAGCCGAGCAAGCCGGCAGCAACCGCCCCTTGGAACGCCTCCGGCCCGGCCGCGAGCGTCATTCGGGCCGCCACAACGCTAGGCACGAGCCCGTGCTCCGCAATCGCCACGAGCGTGGAATCGAGGATTCGACGTTGCGCATCGGATGGCAAAAAACCAGTAACCAAGAGCCAGACATGGTCGGTAAAGCTGACGCTCCCGATGAGATCACCAGCGAGATCGTGTCCCCGGACTACGATGGTGTCCGGATTAGAGCCGCTGATGTTTGTCGTGGCTTTGACTTCTGGGCCGATTTTCATAAGCGCTCCTCAATAAGTAACGAAGCGGCATAAAAAATGCCGCGGATTCGAGCTATTCGAACGGCAGTTCGAATATTAGCCATGACTGCACATTTATGACGCCGCGCACTTGACCAAAACGCCTTTGACAAGCCCTAGGCCTTTTCCTGATTATTCCGCACGAATGCATACATTAGGGCCGGCACTAAGCTTATGGAGACTCTATTGCGGCTTGCAAAAAGTCGTCGATCATACGGTTGAACGCACTGGGATGAGTCATCGGCGCCAAGTGGCCGGCACCTTCCAAATAGCTGCGCCTCGAGCCAAGAATTTTTTGCGCCAGCCGGTCGGCGACAAACTGAATTCCTGGACCTTCTTGCGATCCGGTGACAATGAGAACAGGCATCTTAAGGTCCCCGGAATGGCCGCACCTTGTCGTCGAAATCTTTGCAATGCCCCTTTGTAAATCCTCGGCTCGATAGCGACGAACCATTTTCGCGCAAGCAACCTTCACTTCTTGATCGTCGCAATGCATAAGTGGATGAGAGAGCCACGCCTCTTGCATTGCGACCAAATCGCCGCGTTGAACCAAGTCGGTATAATAGCCGAGGGGTATACGATCATCGCCCTGAGGCGGAACGATGCCATCCGCCGATGTTCCATACAAAACGAGCGCCGAAACTCGATCCGGATTTTGGGAAGCAAACCGGAGCGCGAGCCTCCCGCCCTGAGACATCCCTACCAGGGCCACCTTTTCTTCGTGGAGATGATCGAGCCACAGCTCAAGGTCGCCGGTCTCCTTCGAAAAGTCCGCCGGTAGCGTTGACTGACCATGCCCTCGCCTATCGGTGGCAATCAAACGATAATGGCGCGGCAGATCATGGAAGGTAGACGCCCACATTTCACTATCTAGTGTCCAGCCATGTAGAAACAAAACGGGATACCCCGCCCCTTCAACTCGAGCGAACAGCTCGCCGTTATCGATTTGCAGACGATGGGAAGCCGACGATCGCATTGGGCTTAGGTTCCCGGCTTCCAGCCTTCCTTGGAGCGGAACTCATTGTTGCTTGGAAGGCATTCCTGCGAGAGCCAATCCGCCAAAACATCATGAGCCGTTGGGGCGACGGTTGCAAACATCTCATCGGTACGAGGAACCTGGGTCGTGAACTCGACCTGCATGCCATTTGGATCGTAAAGGTAAATTGATTGGCAATAGCCGTGGTCCGTTTCCACAAACGGGATATCACCGCTACGCAGACGCATCTTCATTTCCTCGAGTGCCTCGAACCCTCGGACCTCGAGCGCAATATGGTGCGCGAAAGGGTTGTTTTGCTTGAACGACGAGATAGCAGTCTGATCATTATACTGTTGATCTTTGAATTGGAAAAACGCGAGGCACGATCCATCGGCAAGTTCAAAAAACGCGTGGACATAGTTGTCGCGTTGGTTTGTAACGGGATTATGCCTTTCAACCCAAGTTCCTATGAGCGGCAGCCCCAAGATATCTTCGTAGAAATGCCTGGTCTCTTCCAAATTCCGCGCGATATAGGCGTGGTGGTGCAATCCTTGAACGATATTGCGTGTCCGTCTAGCCGCGACGTCGGTGCGGTAGCGCGTCATGCGATCTTCGTTTGAAGTTTGTTCGGTTATAGAGCTCATAGTTTCCTCTCCGATTGCCCCGTTCGATATGCGGAGGCTTTTTCGATAATCGAAATTATCATCGGATTTTGATCATCGCAAGTTTTTTTTGATTGCTTCCGCTCGAGAACTTGCCGTCCGAAAGTCGGGTAGCTTGTGCCAATCGTTGTTGGGAAAATGCCTCGATCCTCTTGCCGCGGTCTGGGGCACAGAGCTTTTTGCTGGCCTTCCGCGAAAGCTTCGTCCCTTTGGTGGAGGGCCTGTAAAACGCGCGCTCCCCCGGCGCCGCGCCAGCTTCGGGCGGCAGCCTGCCGGCAATGTTCCCCTATCTTGATCGCAATGCCCGGCAGGATCCGGCACGGCGCCATCAGGCCCTTGCGTCATGACGCCAGCGCGCAACAATCTGGGTCGCGGATAAGAATGGATCATGGTTGACGGCAAGGCCACCTTAAGCGAGCGCTTAAAGGCGCGCTTCTTTTGCGCGTGAACAGCGATTTTGGCGATCTCGTCGAGATCGTTCATCGGCGCAACGTTCACGCCCGTGAGCGGCCGAAGATGGCGCTGGTCAGGCTCGCCCCACGGCCGGTGTGGCGCACGGCCGATTACGAGGAGAAAGCCGTCACTGCCGGCTTCGCCGGTCACCGCGTCCGTTATCAACACTCAAGCCGAATTGCGCCTTATTCAGCCAAACATGCATGAACCTCACTATGACAAATTTGGCACCCATTTGTTTTTAGATGATTCCCACGGAATGGACGAGGAATGGCCATCGCCGAAGCGCATGCTCGATATTCCTGCGTGCGATTTGCAATATGGGCAATCGCTCCGACACGAGTTCGGTGTCGGTGACTCGCGACGTGGATGTCGAACAATTTATCGCGGCGACCACATGTCCCTGTGGATCGAAGATCGGCACAGATAGAGACACAAGACCGTAATCCAATTCATCTTGGGCCGTATCGAAGAACCTCTTTCGGATGACACTGAAGCGTTCGCGCAAGATTTCGGGGCGAGTTATCGTGTTCTCGGTCAAACTCGGGAAAGCCGGGCACTGGAGATAGGGTTCCACCACGTGTTCCGGTTGGAACGCCATCATTACGCGTCCAAGCGATGTTGCATGGACCGGGAAGCGCGCGCCAACACCCGAAACAATCCTAATTGGCCGCTGCGTGGAAACATGGACGATATAGAGAATTTCGGTGCCGGACAGGACGGCCATGGAAGAACTGTCCCCAGTTGCATCGCGAACTGACTGAAGATGAGGTGTAACGACCTCTTCGAGGTTCATCGACGCCAAATAGGATGAAGCAAAAACCAGCACCTCGGGAGTCAGCACGAAACGCCGTCCTGACTTGCGAATATAACCAAGTTTCGTCAACGTATTAAGGCATCTGCGGGCAACGGCGGGATTAAGCCCTGTTACCTGGGCAACTTCGCTCAGTTGCATTTCCGGATGATCATGATCGAAAGCACGCAACACCGACAGTCCGCGCTCTAGTGTTGATAAGAATTCCGGGTCGTCCTCACGCAAGCTTAATGGTGCCTCCGTGTTGTTTTTATTTTTTTGGGCACTCCGCGTTTCAGATGCCATCTTCAGTTACTCACCTATCATTATTGCTTCTCGCCCGAAATGGAAGCGACTGAGCCAAGCCATCACCGCAAACGAGGTTCGAATTAGGAGCTCGCGTGAAGAGGTCAGGAAGGTTTATAGCAGAGACATGACGTTGCCCCCAAGTTTTATCCAGTTTTGAGTTCGCTCTAGCGGTTGGTGACGTATCCCCGGCAACCAGGCTAGGCGAAACTTGAATTTTCACCTGTTCCGGCTCACGGCGCGGGAAGCGCCGCAGGGCTATTTATAAGCGTTATCATGGTCTTATTCACAATCGCGCTTCGGAGTCTAGCTTCATTACACGAAAAATGCCTCGCTGACACGGCGGTGGCCTGGAGCTTCGGCACCTGCGAGGCCGCCGGCGGGTTTATATGGCTGGGATAGCGACGGAGCGGACCCGTTCCTGGACTCGGCTTGTCATTTTCTTGCCACCGGCGCAGGCTTTGTCACGGAAACCGCTCCGGCCTGGCGGCGGCATGATCTCGCCCGATCCTTGACCGGTGGGATCGCCGGAACGCGGAGGATACTCTACTTCCGCGCCGGACGGCGATCAATTCGCCGCCGCCGGCGTCAGCACTGGATCTGACCGGTAATCCTTGCCGAACAAGGCCTTCAGTCCTTCGACCTTCGGCATGTCGTTCGCGGCGATATATGGGTTATTCGGGTGGAGGGTCAGATAGTTTTGATGATAGCCTTCCGCCCGGTAAAAGGCCGTGAAGGGTGTGATCTTCGTGACGACTGGCGCGGCATAGACATGCGCTTGCTCGAGCTGCGCGATATAGCTCTTGGCGATCTTCGCCTGTTCGGGTGTCGTCACGAAAATATCCGAGCGGTATTGCGGGCCTTCGTCCGGACCTTGGGCATCGAGCGTCGTTGGATCCGCGACAACCGAGAAATAGATCCGCAGAAGTTCGCCATAGGTGATTTCGCTGGGATCATAGGTGATCATCACGCTTTCGGCATGTCCGGTGGTTCCCGAGCTGACGGTTTGGTAGGACGCATCGGCTTTGGTGCCGCCGGCATAGCCGGAAACGGCGCCCGTGACGCCCTTCACATGCTGAAACACGCCCTGGACGCCCCAAAAGCATCCGCCCGCGAACACAGCCGTGGCGGAAGTAACTCCCGGCTTGGGGACTTCGTCGACCGCAGGCGCGGGGGCTAATATCACCTGTCCGGCGGCGGCCCTGTGCGAAATCACCAACGATGCCGTTAAAGCCGCGGCAGCCACGCCCGCAAAAAGAAAGGCCGGTAAGAAACGGTTGATCATGTCGATGTCCTCGAGGGGGTCAAACCGGCTTGAAGGTCATGGCAACGCCGTTCATGCAGTAGCGCAGCCCCGTCGGCGGGGGGCCGTCGTTGAACACGTGGCCGAGATGACCGCCGCACCGGTGACAATGGACTTCGGTGCGGGTCATGCCGAACGAAGTGTCCCGCGTTGTGCCGACGGCACCTGGAAGGGGCGCATAAAAACTTGGCCAGCCCGTCCCTGAATCGAATTTGGTTTCCGACGCGAAGAGGTTCAAATCGCAACCCGCGCAGGCAAAGAGGCCATGGCGATGTTCGTCGTTGAGCGGACTCGAGAAAGCCTGCTCCGTGCCCTCTTGCCGCAAGACGGCGTACTGGCTTGGACTGAGGCGCTTACGCCACACCGCATCATCGTAGGTGACCTCGAAATGCTCTTCGGCTGCCGGCGAAGCCGTCCGGCTCATCCATGTCAACGCGGCCCCGAGGCCGAGAACACTTGCCGCGCCGAGAAAGCGTCGTTTGTCGATCAAGGCACATCTCCCTTATCCACGCCACTGGCGGACTTGCCAGGCCGGGCTTCCGTTGCACGTATTACGGATTAAGTCCGGCGAAAGTTACACGGAGACGGGCCGCGTCGAGGCTTCATTCTTCCTTGGTCCCCAGCGCCTGATTATTACCCTCCGCGCCATAGTATTTGTAAGGCAGGAATTTGCCGGACATTGTGATCTTGACACGATCGCCCTTCGGATCGGGCAGGCGGACAATATCGAGATCGAAGTCGATTGCCGACATGATGCCGTCGCCGAATTCTTCCTCGATCAAGGCTTTCCAAGCGGGGCCATTGATCATGACAAGTTCATAGAAGCGGTAAATCAGGGGATCGGTTGGCGGCATTGGCGTGCCGCGCATCGGGACTTCGTTGAGAAGGCGCTTCTCGGACTCGCTTAGGCCAAATAGCACGGCTGCTTTTTCGCATTGCGGCTTCGTGAGTTTCATTTGCCCGAGCAATGCGCCGGTAATGAGCACTTCGGACATGCCGCCGATCTCTCCGGCGATATATTTCCAGGTCAGGCCTTTCTCGCGTTTGATGTCGAGAATCTTTTCCGTGAGATCGATACGTTTCATCGAATCCTGCCTTTGATTGCCGCGAGGCGTAATGTTGCTTTGATATCGACGGGTAGGGAGGGGCGGCGCGTTCCAGCTCCGCCCCTTTCTCACTCAGCGTGCTTTGAAACGCGCCGCTTCCTCGGAACCGCCGGTCGCATTGCCCTTGCTGTAGGATTTCGCGCCGACACCGGCGAGATTGCCCTTGTCGACGATGAGATATTCGTCGCGGATCGGGCGCCCTTCGAAATAGCATTCGAGGATTTCGCGCGTACCCGCGGCATAGCGCGCCTGCGCCGAAAGCGAGGTTCCCGAAATGTGCGGGGTCATGCCGTGATGCGGCATGGTCCGCCACGGGTGATCCTGCGGCGCCGGCTGCGGGAACCAGACATCGCCGGCATAGCCCGCGAGCTGGCCGGTTTCCAGAGCGTTTACGATGGCGTCGCGGTCGACGATCTTGCCGCGCGCCGTGTTGACGATATAGGCGCCTCGCTTCATCTTCGAAAGCAATGTGGCGTTGAACAGATTTTCGGTTTCGGGATGGAGCGGGCAGTTGATGGTCACGACGTCGCAGACCTTGACCATATCCTCGACGTTCGGGTGCCAATGCAAATTTAGCTCTTTTTCGACGCTATCGGGCAGCCGGTGGCGGTCGAAATAGTGCAGATGCATGTCGAATGGCTTCAGGCGGCGAAGAACCGCGAGGCCAATACGGCCGGCCGCGACAGTGCCAACGTGCATGCCTTCGACATCGTAGGAGCGCTCGACGCAATCGGCGATGTTCCAACCGCCTTTCACCACCCACTGATAGGAAGGGATATAGTTGCGGATGAGACTAAGGATCATCATCACGACATGTTCGGCGACGCTAATCGAATTGCAGAAGGTCACTTCCGCCACGGTGATATTGCGCTCGATCGCGGCTTGCAGGTCGGTGTGGTCGGAGCCGATTCCGGCGGTCACGATCAGCTTGAGCTTTGGAGCTTTCGCGATGCGTTCAGCCGTCATGTAGGCGGGCCAGAATGGCTGGGAAATCACGATCTCGGCATCGTGAAGTTCGCGGTCGAGGACCGAATCCGCGCCATCCTTGCTGGATGTCACGATAAGCTCATGCCCCAAGGACGTCAGATATTTCCGCAATCCGAGTTCACCCGAGACGCTTCCGAGCAATTCGCCCGGCTTGAAGTCGATCCCTTTGGGCGACGGTAACGTCTGGCCGTCAGCGTATCCATCGATCTTCGGCAGGTCGTCGCGCGCGTAGACTTTCGGCATGCCGTCGACTGGATCGTCGTATAAAACGCAAATGATTTTGGCCATGGAGATCTCCTCTTTGATGCTCAAAAGAGGAAACGCCGCGCCAGCCCCGAGCGCATGGGCTGGCGCATACCCGGCGGCAGCGCCGGGATACTTCGAACGGGCGTTTCCTGCCCAGCTGATGCCTTTATGTCCGGCATCTTGCGCTGGCGGATGCAAGTTCGCGCGGCCGTCGGCGCAAATCCAATGAAACTCTTTGAAGGATTGATAGGCATCGTTGATCAAACCGTGCGAATCTAACCAGGCGTAGGCTGACAGGTTCCAAGAATTTCCCGGGATCTGATCCGTCTCTCGGGCCATGGCCATTGGAGGCCTATCGTTGTAGTAGCACGGGAATAACGATATTGCTACTTCCGTTGGGCTTCGCATGCTAGTTCGCCATCTCTCCTATTTCGTTACGCTTGCCCGGGAGCAGCATTTTGCTCGCGCCGCCGAAGTTTGCTGCGTCGCTCAGCCGACGCTTTCGGCTGCGATCCGCAAGCTCGAGGAGGATTTGGAGATCCGTCTTGTCGTTCGTGGACATCGCTTTCTCGGGCTGACACCCGAGGGGCACAAGGTTCTGGAGTGGGCGCGGCAAATTTTGACCGACTACGAGGGGTTACGCGCCGACATTTCCGGTTTGCGGAAGGGATTAACCGGCGTGCTTCGCATCGGGGTCATTCCGGCAGCCATGCCACCGGTCTCCCAATTGACGACACCGTTTTGTGCCGCGCATCCACATGCGAGGGTTGAAGTTCAGTCCATGACTTCGGGCGCTATTCAACGCGGCCTCGACGATTTCGAAATCGATGCGGGCGTGACCTATCTTGAAAACGAGCCTCTCATCAATGTGCGGCGTGTTCCGCTTTATCACGAGCGATATATTCTTTTGACACGGGACGCCGGTAAATTCGCGGACCGGCGGACAATATCGTGGGCCGAGGCTCTCGAGGAGCGATTGTGCCTGCTGAGCGAAGACATGCAAAACCGCCGGATCATCAACAAAGTTGCCGCCTCGCTTGGATTGCGGGTTACTCCCGCGATCGTCAGCAATTCCTTCCTCGGCGTGTGCTCGCATGTGCGGCATGGGGGATGGGCTGCAATCGTGCCCCATACGTTTCTTCATCTTTTTGGTCCGGTGCCGGATGTGGCCGTTCTCGATCTCGTGGAACCGGTCCACAGCCAAGCCGTCGGCCTCGTCCTCTCCAACCGCGATCCGCTGTCCCCAATGGCCAGCGCCTTTCTGGGCGCGACCCTGAATGCGGAATTCCAGGAGAATTGGCCGGGCGCCGGACATGCTCCGGCTCTCGAAGGCGCCAAGAAAAATAAGGAAAGAAGATTTTTGTCAGGTGCTATTCCCGTAACAAAATAGGGATCCGGTACGTATATCCTCGTACCGTGATCGCTTGCCTTGCCAAGCTGCGCGATTTTTTAAAGCTCAAACGTCCCAGGCGCTTCAATGATTCTCCCAATTCTCGCTTATCTCGGCGGCGTTCTCACAATTCTCAGCCCGTGCATTTTACCCGTGCTTCCCTTCGTCTTTGCACGGGCGAACCAGCCCTTTCTGCGAAGCGGCTTCCCGATGCTGGTTGGCATGGCGCTGACATTTGCCGTGATCGCCACGCTCGCCGCGGTAGGCGGCGGCTGGGCTGTTGCCACCAACGAATATGGCCGCTGGGCGGCGCTCGTGCTTCTCGCCTGCTTTGGGCTAACGTTGCTTCTTCCGGGATTGTCCGATCGCCTCACACGCCCGCTCGTGGGATTGGGAAGTCGGCTGTCACAAGCGGCGGATGGCGGCGTGGGACAAGGCAGAACAGGCGTCTGGCCGTCGTTTCTTCTTGGCATCGCGACCGGGTTCCTCTGGGCGCCATGCGCCGGCCCGATCTTGGGGCTGATCCTGACCGGCGCGGCTCTTCAAGGGGCGAATGTCCAGACGACGCTGCTGTTATTTTGCTACGCCGCGGGCGCCGCGACATCTCTTGCCCTGGCGTTGCTCATCGGCGGCAAGGTCTTCGGTCTCATGAAGCGCTCGCTTGGCGCCGGCGAATGGATCCGGCGGGGATTGGGCCTTGCGGTCATTGCGGGGGTGGTCGCGATCGCATTCGGTCTCGATACCGGCTTGCTCGCGCGGATCTCCTATGCCAGCACGGCCTCTCTCGAACAGACTTTGGTCGACGTGCTCCCGCAACCGGCGAGCCACGCCGGTTCCATGATGATGCAAGCCAAACCGCCCGCGAAGCCGGGCTCGATGATGATGATGAGCGATCCCGCGCATGCGCCAACTGTTGAATCAGCGGCGGTTGAGGTCGCGGCATTGCCGGTGGAAGGTCAATTACCTCCTTTATCCGGCGCGGTTGAATGGTTGAATACGAAACCACTGACGGCCGAAATGCTGCGGGGGAAAGTCGTGCTTGTCGATTTCTGGACCTACTCCTGCATCAACTGCCTCCGTTCGCTCCCCTATGTTCGCGCTTGGGCCGAAAAATACAAAGACAAAGGTCTCGTCGTGATCGGTGTGCATGCGCCGGAATTCGCGTTCGAGAAGGATATCGGCAATGTCAAAAATGCGGTCGCGAATTTGAACATCGATTATCCCGTCGCGATCGACAATAAATATGCGATTTGGCGCGCCTTCGGCAACAATTCATGGCCCGCCCATTACTTCATCGATGCGGAAGGCCGCATCCGGTATCATCATTTCGGCGAGGGAGAGTATGACCGCTCCGAGACCGTCATCCGGCAGCTCTTGGCCGAAGCTGGGCAGCCAACCGGCGACACACCGGTTGTGACGATCAAGGCCGCCGGGGCGCAAGCGGCCCCGGACGACGACGCCCTGGAGTCGCCCGAGACCTATATTGGTTTTGGCCGGGCCGAACGGTTCAAATCACCCGGCGGCATCGTTGAGGAAAAATCGGCAACCTACACCGTTGGCACATCGCGCCTGAACGAATGGGGCTTGGACGGAACGTGGACGGTGGATGGCGAAAGCGCGGGTCTCGATCAAGCCGGTGGAGCAATCGTGTACCGGTTCCACGCGCGGGATCTCCATCTCGTCATGGGGCCGGGGCCGGATGGTAAGCCCGTCCGCTATCGCGTGACCATCGATGGAGCCAGCCCAGGCCAGAACCATGGCGTGGATACCTTAGAGGATGGAACCGGCATCGTGACCGGCCAGCGTCTCTACCAACTCATCCGCCAAAAAGGTTCGATATCCGACCATACTTTCAAAATCGAGTTCCTCGATCCCGGCGTTCGGGCCTATGCATTCACATTCGGATAGGATTAGGTCCTTGGTAAAAAGGGCGAGCAATCGGTCGCGGCTTGTGGCCGGTGGTACATAATACCGCGGGTTCACATGTATATTTAAATACATAGGACCGTTCGCCCAAGGGTTCGCGCTTCGGAGCAATTTCACGGACATGCCGATATCCGCCATGCTGTACGTGACGTCCCCGCCCCGTCGTTTGCCGGGAAATCCCGCGCAAACCGCCCGCAAACCGTCGAGAAGAGTCTGAAGAATTACCAGGCAAGCTTGAATCGCGATCCAAGCCGAAGGGAAACTCCGGACATCGAGGGACATAGAATTGCTGCCAGTACAAGCGGGACGGCCGCCTGCCATGGAACGCACATGGGGCTCACACAGGGATGATCCGGCAGTCATCGTTGGACTGCCGGATGCTCGAGCTTCCCACCCATACTCTAAATCGAATGGGAGGAATTTTCCGGTTGGCGGGTCATTGCGGCTAATCGCGCGAGAGTATCCGTCTTGATCAAGACGGATGACTTAGCCGCCGGTTTGCGAGACGGAGGCCCGGAAACGCGACAGCGCTAGGGCGAAGAGCAGGCCGCCGACCCCGGCGATCACGGCCAGGTTCGGCCAAATAATGTCGATTCCGGCACCGCGGAACAGGATCGCCTGGGCGATCTTGACAAAATGCGTCGAAGGCACCGCCTGCATCGCGATCTGCAAGCCCCGCGGCATGCTTTCCAGCGGCGTGTAGCCGCCGGACAGGATGACCATCGGCAGCACGACGAGGAGGCAGAGCAAGCCGAATTGCGGCATGGACCGCGCGACCGTGCCGAGAAGGAGGCCCACGGCCATGGCGAAGAAGAGGTAGAGCGTTACGCTCGCCATGAAGAGGGCGGAGGATCCCCTGGCCGGCAGTCCAAGCAGTCCGTGCAGCACGATCCAGATGGAGAGCCCCACGGCGATCATGATCACGAGCCCGTTGGCCCAGACCTTCGCCATGGCGATTTCGAAAGGCGACAGCGGCATGACCAGGAGATGCTCGAGTGTCCCGTGCTCCCGCTCGCGGATGACCGCGGCGCCCGACACCATGGCGCTCAGCAGCGTCAGGTTGTTGATCAGCCACGCGACGCCCATGAACCAGGAGGATTCGAGATTGTTGTTGAACGCGACGCGCAAGCGTAGCGCCACCGGCGGATCCGGCTGGCTATCGGTTCCGTAATAGAACTTGCCGGCCTCGCTGGATATGATTTGCTGGATGTCGTTGGCGCCGATGCCGGCGTGCAGCACCGCGGTGGCGTCGATGTTAACCTGGACGGTGGGGGCGCGGCCGGCCGAGACGTCAGCCTGGAATTTGGGCGGGATGTCGAGAACGAAGGTGTCGCGTCCATCATCCAGGCGCCGGTCGAGCTCGCCGGGTGCGATCTGTACCGGGGGCTTGAAATAAGGCGGGAGCAGTGCCGCGGCGAGATTCCCGGACAGCTTCGAATAGTCTTCATCGACGATAGCGATCGAAGCATTGCGCAGCTCGTAGGAAACACCCGTCGCCAAGCTGTAGATCGCGACGGAGAAGGAAAAGACGATCAACCCGAGCAGGATGGTGTCATGGCCTAGGCTGCGCAGCTCCTTGATGCCGAGGTGCCAGATGTTCGCAAACCGGCGCATGGTTCAACGATCCTGTTTCGGCAGGAGGAACAGGCTGAGACCGAGCAACACCGGGACGAAGGCGCTAAGGATCAGGAGGTTGCCGGCGAGGTCGGCAAAGCCCAGGGCCTTCGTGAATGCGCCCACGCTGATCTTGAGGAAATAGGTCATCGGAAAACCGTAGCCGATCGTCGCCGCGACGCCCGAGAGCGATGAAACCGGCACGATCACGCCTGAAAACTGCAGCGCGGGCATCATGGTCAGAATGGCGGTGGCGGACAAGGCGGCGACCTGCGTGGTGGTAAAGGCGGAAATGAGGAGCCCGAAGCCAGTGGTCGTCGTGGTGTAGATGAGCGCGCCGAGCGTCAGCGCCAGCAGACTGCCCTTGACCGGCACCTGAAACAGGACGACGGCGAGCACCACCATCGAGGCGTAGTTCACCATCGCCAGACCAACGTAAGGGATCTGCTTGCCGGATAGGAATTCGAGCCGGCTGACTGGCGTCACGTAAAGGTTGACGATCGAGCCGAGCTCCTTTTCGCGCACGATGCTGAGCGCCATGAGGATGGATGGAATGAAAAGCAGCATCAGGCCGATCACCATGGGGACCATGGCGTAGATGCTTTTGAAATCCTGGTTGTAGCGATCGCGCATCTCGACCCGGACCGGTTGCCACACCGTTGGCGAACCCGTCATTCTCAGATTGAGATGCGTCAAATAGCTCGCATGGACGCCGTTCAGATAGCCGAGGACGGTTTCGGCCCGGAAGGGCATGGCGCCGTCGACCCAGGCCGAGACTTCGGCCGGCGCGCGGCGCTTCACGTCGCGGCCGAAGTTGGGCGGGATCTCGATCGCGAAGGAGAGCTTGCCGCTTTGGAGCTCATGGTTGAGCGCGGCATAGCCGGCGAGCGGCGCCTGCTGCTCGAAATAGCGTGTATCGGCGAACTCTTCGATGTAGTTGCGGCTCTCCGGCGTCTGATCCCGGTCGAGCACGGCGAAGGTCAGACGCTCGACGTCGAAAGTGATGCCGTAGCCGAAGATCATCATCAGCAAGACAGTGCCGAAGAAGGAGGTCGCGAGCCGGACCGGATCGCGCAGGATTTGCAGCATCTCGCAGCGGGCATAGGCGAAGAGGCGCCGCGTGCCGGGCCAAGCTGGCGGCGGTGCGCGATACAGGACGGGTGTGCGATCTTGGACCAGCGGTGCCGCCGCGATCCCGCCGGTCATCGGATGGGCCTGGCTGGCCGCCTCTTCGAGATAGGCGATGAACGCCTCTTCGAGGGTGGTCACGCCGCGCGCCTCGGCCAGTGCCGCCGGCGCCGCGGTCGCCAGGATGAGGCCGGCATGCATCAGCGAGACCCGGTCGCACCGCGCCGCCTCGTTCATGAAATGGGTCGAGATGAAGATCGTAACGCCCTGATTGCGTGAAAGATCGGCCAGCAGCGACCAGAACTCGTCCCGCGCGATCGGGTCGACGCCGGAAGTCGGCTCGTCCAGGATCAACATCTCCGGCTCGTGGACGACAGCGACCGCGAGCGAAAGCCGCTGGCGGATCCCGAGTGGCAGGCGATCCGGCCGCTCGTCGAGATGCGCGGCAAGGTGGAAGCTTTCGACGAGTGTGTCGATGCGCGTCCTTGCCCGGCCGGCCGGCACCTGAAAGAGACGCGCGTGCAGTTCCAGGTTTTGCAGGACGGTCAGTTCGCCATAAAGCGAAAAGGATTGCGACATATAGCCGACGCGCCGGCGCGTCTCGATATCGGTGGCGTCGGCTGGGCGGCCGAAGAGCAGGGCCTCGCCCTCGGTCGCCGGCAAGAGGCCGGTGAGCATCTTCATCGTCGTCGTCTTGCCGCAGCCGTTGGAGCCGACGAAGCCGAAGATTTCCCCCCGCTCGATGGCAAGGTCGACATGGTCGACCGCGACGAAATCGCCGAAGCGCCGGGTCAGGCCATGCGCCACGATGGCCGGGGCGCCCGGCTGCGTCTGACGCGGCGGGATGACCACGGCACGGTATCCCTCGCGAGCTCCCTCGGGCAGCAATGCGATGAAAGCTTCCTCCAACGTGGCCGCACCCACGCGCGCCTTCAGAGCCGCGGCATCGCCGGTCGCCAGGACGCGCCCTGCGTTCATGGCGACGAGCCAGTCGAACTGTTCCGCCTCCTCCATATAGGCGGTCGCGACCAGCACGCTCATCCCGGGCCGCCTGGCGCGTATGGTGTCGATCAGCTCCCAGAACTGCCGGCGCGACAACGGGTCGACGCCGGTCGTCGGCTCGTCGAGGATGAGAAGATCCGGATCGTGGATCAGCGCGCAGCACAGACCGAGCTTCTGTTTCATGCCGCCCGACAGCTTACGGGCCGGCCGGTCGCGGAACGGTACGAGCCCGGTGCTTCGCAGCAGCTCGTCGATCCGCGCCTCGCGTTCCGCCCTGGCCTGGCCAAACAGGCGACCGAAGAAGTCGATGTTCTCGGCGACGCTGAGTTCCGCGTAAAGGTTGCTGCCAAGTCCTTGGGGCATATAGGCGATGCGCGGGCAGATGGTGCTGCGGTGCCGCGCATCCGCGATGTCGCCGCCAAACACCCGTATCGTGCCAGCCTGAAGCTTGCGCACGCCGGCGGCGAGACCGAGCAGCGACGACTTGCCGACCCCATCCGGTCCGATCAGCCCGATCACCATGCCTGCCGGCAAGTCGAGCGAGACGTCGTCGAGCGCCCGGGTGGTGCCGTAGCAATGCGTGACCCCAGTGAGCCGGACGGTACAATCGCCATCCGCGGTCATTGCGGCACATTGGGTTGCAGCTGCGCCGGCCAAGCGGCCTTGGGATCGAACCTGACATAGGCGACCCCAGGGAGTCCGGTGCGCACGGAGGCAAGATGATGGGCAACGACCTCGGGATCGACCCGCACTTTTACGCGGAACATGAGCTTGTCGCGTTCCGAGCGTGTTTCGACCATCTTGGGCGTGAACTGCGACGTCGCCGACACGAAAGTGACGTGTCCTGGCACGACCACTCCGGGCAGGGCATCGAGCACGATGCGGCCTTCGTCTCCAACCGTCAACTTGCCCGCCTCCTCCGTCGGCAGGAACACGGTCATGTAGATATTCGACAGGTCTAGCAGGGTGAAGATCTTGGCGCCGGCGCCAACCACCTCGCCGGTATTGACGAGACGGTACAGAACCCTGGAGTCACGAGGCGCCACGAGAACACCGTCGGCGAATACGATCTTGTTATAGGCAACGTCATGCGTCGTCGCGGCGATGGCTTGTTCGGCTTCACTGATCCTGGCGCTCGCGGCCCTCACGGCGGCATTGGCGCCGTCCAACGCCTGCTGGCGCTGGTCGAGCAACTCCATGGTTGCGAAGCCCCTCTGGACCAGCGCCTTCGTGCGATCGAATTCCTGCTGGGCGAGTTTCTGTTGGGTTCGCTGCTGCACCAAGTTGGCGGAGGCTTCCTCGAGATAGCGTTCCGCCACTTTCATCTGCGCTTCTGATTTCTGCAGCGTCGCCTCCGCGTTGCGCGTATCCATGCGGGCTACGACCTGGCCCGCCTTGACGAGGTCGCCTTCGTCGGCCAGGAGCGTCGCGACGCGCCCGGCGTATTTTGGCGTGATGTCGATTTCGTCGGATTCGACCCGGCCATTGCTGGACACGATGCCTGCGGGCAGCGCCATCTGGTTGTATTTCCACCAATACAAGCCTCCGCCGCCGGCGCCCAAAATGACGACGAGAAGTCCGACGACAAGGAGCCAACGCCGCGATCTCGTCCGCACCGCAGGCTTGATCGAAGGCAGGAGCGGCTGCGGGATTGTCGCCGGCGGGTTGGAAGCAGACGGCGCAGCCTGAAGCGGCGCGGTATCCGGCGCACCGGACTGCGCCGCCTCGATTGTGCCATCGCCGTCTGGTTTGACATCCTGCATCGGTAGATCTCCTCCACCATCAGCCTTCGTGCCGGGCACCGCCTTCCGGTCGACGTGAGTACGCGAATGGCCGGCGCCACGCTTTGATGCAGATCACTTCGCCGGGGACATACATGGTGGCATTCTCATGTTGTCAGCTCCGCGCGGCTCGTTTGTACAGAAAGTACGCTTTTCTATCCGCACGGAAGAGTCAGGACTGGGTTTTCGCGGCGCGTCGAGGTTCGGGAGAGTTACTTCCGGCACCCGTCGTGGGGCACTCGAAACAGTCAAGGCCGTTTGGAAGATCACCCTCGGCGCATCGCGCAATATTGGATTCAAAAACTCATTTTCTCTCAATCGGATGTTCGGCGCGTGCGGATGTCCGGCGCGTGAAGGCGGGCGTATCGATATGCGAAATGGAGCTCCCGCCAGCCGCTGAAGGGCATTCTTGACCGGCACGCAATGGCGGCCATGGTCCGCGCATGTGGTCCGCACGGGGACATTCGGCTCGGCGTCATGCCGAATCTGGAAAACTCCGCGGCAGCGGAGTGCGGTGCTGGCGTTCCGGCGGCAATCATTTTTGGGCGGATGAGGGGCAACTCACCGGAATCGAGAGATTTTTTCGGCTATGGCGAACCAATCTCTCGATAGGACAATTTTCAATAATTGCGCCGGGCAAAAGCCATCAACGCTCCCGCAAGGCTTCGGATTTGGCTTGAGCGAGCGGAGAGAAAATGAAGTCGATGATCCGCCGGGAGCCTGTTCGAATTTCGGTCGTGACTTCCATGCCGGGACCGAGTGGGACGGCCGTGCCATCGACATCGATGGCCGTCTTGAGAGGCTTGAGCGTCACGGCGTAGACAAGGTTTTGCACGCGGTCCGCGCCGGCTGGCATGGAGGTCCGTTGCGGGCGGGCGGGATTTTGTTCGGCTTGCGAGGCATCTGGCTCTGGGATCGCGTCGTGGGCCACGCGCGTGACGACCGCATCGATCGTCCCATAGCGCGTGAAGGGGACGGACGTGACCTTCACCACGGCCTTCTGCCCCACTGTGACGAAAGCGATATCCTTGTTGGGGAGGTAGCTTTCGATCTCGAGAACCACACCGTCGGGGACGATTCACATCAATTCCTCGCCCTGGCTCACGACCTGACCCGCGGTCGTGACGATCGAGGATTGCACGGTCCCCTCGATGGGGCTTTTGATGATCAGATTACTGATATGCGCATCCGCGTGCGCAAGCTTCTCCGTCAGGCTCGCCACCTGCCGCTCCGCCTCGTCGAGTTTCTGCGTGTTGTCGGCGATGAAACTCCGCAAAGTCTTTTTGCTGTCGCGGCTAATGACTTCGAGATTTGCTTCGATCTCCGCGATTTGGCCGTTCTCCTGGGCGAGGGTCGTCTGTTGGGTCCGGAGCATTTCGGTGGCGTCGAGAAGGTTTGACTTCGAAAAGGCATTCGTGCCGATAAGGGCCTCGCGCATGTCGACGCATTCTTTTAAGGTTGCGAGCAAATCTTGTTGGGCCTTGATCGTCGCGGCAAGTTTATGGCCCTCGGCATCCTTCTGAAGAGCTTGCGCCGAGAACAGGGCCATTTGCGACTCGAGTTGGGTGAGATCGGCCTCGAGCACCCGCTCTTCGCGCGTGCGAATGGAGACAGGCAGATCCGCCGGCCAATCGATGGCGGACACGGTATCGAAAACGCCCGCACGAGCGGTCTTGACCGCGGCACTCCGGCGCCTCACCTCGCCGCGGAACGACTCGAGGTCGGCCGCGATCGCGGCACGTTCCGCTTCAGCTTCGCGCGGATCCAGCGCAATTAATATCTCGCCGGCGCCGACGTGCCGGCCGTTCTCCGCTTGATTGACCAGAACCCGTCCGGCTTCCAACGATTGGATCGTCTTGACGTGACCGCTCGGCTGGATTTTCCCCTGTGCGACGGCGATGATGTCGATGCGGCCGAAATAGGCCCAGGTCACCGCTATGACGAAGAACAAAGCGATCGTGGCGATCATAGTATAAGCGAGCGGGGCAGGCGGCGTTTCCAGGATTTCCAAGGCGCCCGGCAGAAACTGGTGATCGGGGCGGTGCATTTTTGCGCGCGCGGGTATTGCCTTGCCGGCGTCTTTGGCCGGCGGGGGGGCTTGCATGTTCATGCTTGCGCTCCCTCGCTTTGAAGATCCCAGAGCTTGCGATAGAGGCCATCGGATCGCCGCAGCAACTCCGACGGCGTGCCGCTTTCGACGATGCGGCCGTTTTCCATGGCGATGATGCGATGGCAATCGCGCACCGCCGCGAGCCGGTGGGCGATGATGATGACCGTCCGGTTGGCAACGATCTGCCGCATGTTTTGTTGGATCACCCGCTCGCTCTCGTAGTCGAGCGCGCTCGTCGCCTCGTCGAAGACCAAGATGGGCGGGTTGGTCGCGAGCGCGCGCGCGATGGCGATGCGCTGGCGCTGGCCGCCGGAGAGATTCGAGCCACGCTCCTCGATCTGCGTGTCATAGCCATTGGCCATCCGCGCGATGAATTCGTTCGCGCCGGCAAGCTTACTGATCGCCATCACGCGGGCATCCGGCAAGCCCGGCGCGGCCAGGGCAATATTCTCCCGGATCGTACGATTGAACAGGATATTCTCTTGGAGCACCACGCCGATGTTGGAGCGAAGCCAGAGCGGATCGATATGGTTGAGGTCGGCGCCGTCGAGAAGCACCTGTCCATCCTGCGGCAGATAAAGCCGCTGAATCAGTTTGGCCAGTGTCGATTTGCCGGAACCCGAAGGTCCGACGATGCCAATGACTTCGCCCGGCTCGATCCGCAGCGAGATGCCCTTGAGTACGTCCGCCGTTCCCGGCCGGTAGCGGAACGTGACATTCTTAAACTCGATCAACCCCTTCGGCGGCGGCTGAATGGCGTGGCGATCGGACGAGGGTTCCGCGGGGGCGTTCAAGATATCGCCGAGGCGCTGCACGGACACCTGGACTTGCTGGAAATCTTGCGCGAATTGCGACAGACGCAGGATCGGCTGCGTCACTTGCGCCGCGATCATGTTGAACGCGATGAGCGCGCCGACAGTCAAGTCGCCATCGATCACAGCCTTGGCACCGAACAGCATGAGAAGCGCCGTCGTGGCGCGACTGACATATTGGATCGCGTTCTGTCCGCCGGCGCCTGTCAGTGTCGCGCCAAACGAGGTCTGGACATAGCTTGCGAGTTTCTCTTCCCATTCGGCGCGCATCACCGGTTCGACGGCGGCGGATTTGAGCGTATGGATCCCAACCACCGATTCCACCAAGAATTGCTGGCTTAGCGCGCCCGGTAGAATTTTTCTTGTACGCGCTCCGCGAGAGCGGGACGCACCGCGAGCGCGATCAGGACATAAATCGGGATGGTCGCCACGACGATCCAGGTCAATTCCGGCGAATAAGCGAACAAGACCGCGATAGCGACGCAGGTAAAGACCGCATCGAGCGCGCAGAACAGACCTTGGCCCGTGAGAAAGGCCCGGATGTTTTCGAGTTCGCGGATCCGCGCGACGGTCTGCCCCGCCGCCCTTGTCTCGAAATACGAGAGCGGCAGACGGAGAAGATGCGCGAAAAGGCGTTGACCCAGCTCGACGTCGATGCGGTTCGCGGTATGCGAGAGAACATAAGTTCGCAGATATTGCAGCACGACATCGAACAGGCCAATGACCGCAACGCCGCCAACGAGCACGAACAGCGTCGAGTAGCCTTTGTGCGTGAGCACCTTGTCGATGACGACTTGAAAGAACAAAGGTGTGACGAGCGCGAAAATCTGAATGAACAGCGACGCGAGCAGAACCATCCCGAGCGGCTTGCGATAGCGCCAGATCGATGGCAGGAACCAACGGAAGCCGAAGCTCTTTGGGTCGAGCCCCGGACCGCTTGTCTTGCGTGCGAGAAGGATAAGCCGGGGCCGAAGCAGAGAGACAAGATTCCCTGGTTCGACGAGGGTCTCCACACCGGTAACGGAATCGATCAGCCGGAACAGGCCTGACGGCATCCGGCCCGCGAAAATGACGAAGGTGCCATCGGTGAGTTGGGCGATCGCTGGTGTGGGAAATCCAGCCAGGCTCTTCTCGCTTTTGAACGAGGCCTCGCGTGCTCTAAGGCCAAGCCGCTTGGCAGCTCGGAAAAGATCGATTGTTTCGGTTTGACGGCCACCGAGCGCGAGCTCGCGTTGAATCAACGAGGGCTCCGCCGCGATCCGGTAATAGGCCAAGATCCCGCAAAGCGCCCGCAACCCGCTATCAAGTTCAAGAGACTGTGCGCCGGTGCTCGAACTTGTACTCATAACTATCGGCTCTTCGCTTTCGTCTTTAGGAATATCGAGGCTGCGGCCGGCATACCGCAGGCGACGCCTCATGGATGGCCGGTCATTCCAACCGGATTCACGATGCCGCCGGCTTTCCTTAGCTTCAACGAAGACGAGAAATACCCGGCGGTTTAAAACGTATTATAACAGACCTTTAAATTCGGGCGCCTAAAAATATTGGCTTTCATAGGCTTTCCGTCCGTATTGGAGTCTAGGGTTAACTGCGCGCCGCCGCCATCTGGAATTGTTGAACTTGGATTTCAAATGAGCGAAGCTGTTATGCCAAGCGTTCATTCTTTGACGTAAACGGCCCCGGTGTGGGGGCCGTTTATTTGTAGCTGGACTTATTAGCCGACGGCGAAGTTTGACGCGTGGAGTTGGCTCGGTGCGATGCCCACGAAGTCGATCGAACCGGTCGTGCCAAGCGTCAAGATCGTGCCTCCGTGACCGTCGCTATGCAGCGCGTCGACAATCGCGGTCACCGATGTATAGCCGCCCACGCCGTTCTTGAGATCGACGACGCCCGACGTGTCGGTGGAACCCAACCCGCTAATCGTATCTGTTTGCGTACCCGATCCGATATTGATCCTGAGCGCATTGCCAAGGTCCATTATGCTGGCAGCGATCGTACCGTTCAGCGTTGCCGAACTGCCAGATCCACCGAACGACAACGTGTCTTGGCCCCCGTTTGCCAAGACCGTGTCGTTACCCTGACCGCCGGATACGGTTCCCGTGCTCCCATTCAGGGTCACGTTGTTCCTGGTTCCGCCTAAAGTAATGGTGTCTTGCCCGCTCCCGGCCGTGATGGTCTCGGACCCGTTGCCGCCCGAGATCGTATTGTTACCTGATCCGACGCTGACAAGGTCGCCGAGACCACCAGCCGAGATCGTATTGTTTCCATTCCCCAGTGCCACGATGGTGTCGTTAGTGGTTTCCGTCACCGTATTGTTGCCGTTGCCGCCGCTGACCGCCACCACCGGCGTACCATAGACGCTGCTCGTGTCGCTCAAAGTGAACGTGCTGGTGGATGTGGTATTGGGTGTCCCGGCCGCTTTGAAGGACAAGGCGTCGAGTTCGCTCGTGATCTTCGCCGCCGTGCCGGATAGCGTGTAGACGCCGTTGGAACCGCTGAGGCCGGAACCACTCAGCGTGCCGCCGGTGCCGCCAACCGTGATGGTCAGCGTATCCGTATCCGTCCCGCCGTTGTTGGCGTCGCTGATCGTCACCGTGGAGAAGGGGTCCACCGGTGCTTCCGAGGCCGTCGTCTGACCGGCGACCGTCCCCGTGATCGCCGGGGTGATCGCGTTAGCGGCGGTCAAAAGTACGCCGCCCGTGTTATCGGCAGCCACCGTGAAATTCGTCGTGGCCGGATTGTTCAGCGTGAAAGTTTCAGAGGCGGTCCCGTTCGTGACGGTCAGTGTGGATCCTGAAACCGTCGTCACGGTCGTGCCCGAAGCATAGGCCAATCCATCGAGATCGATTTGATCGCCGGTGACGAGGTTTGTAAGCGTGTTGGCGAAAGCCGTCGTGCCGCCACTCAAAGTTGCATCGAGCTGCAACATCGCCGAAGCCGAGCCGAAGGTGATCGCGCCCGATCCCGCCGAATCGTTCGCCCCGAGTTCCAATATGCCGGAAACGAGCGTCGTGCCGCCACTGAACGTGTTCGCACCGGTGAGTTCGACATCTCCCGTGCCGTCGATAACGAGACTACCCGCGGACGAACCGTCGACGATCGTGCCGCCGAAATCGGACGAAGCCGATGTCGCGGGATCGAGCGTCAGGACATAGCCGTTGAGCGCAACCGAAGTCGTGTTCGATGCATCGCTCGATAGGCTGGCCAAAGTATTGTTGGCGCCGAGCGCCAATGTAGCCGTGGCGCCACCGCCGACGCGGCCGAGGATTGCCCCGCTCGAATCCGCGACCGCATCGGCGGTGCCGAGCGTCAGCGTGCCGGCTTCCACATAAGTGGCCCCGGTATAGGTCTGCGCGGTAGTGAGCGTGACGTTACCCGCTTCATCTGTCGCGCTGTCGTCCTTATCGAGCGAACCCGTCCCGCTGATGACGCCGCCGAATGTGCCGGAAGCCGTTTGGTCGAAATCCACCAAGCTACCGCTGGTGGTGCTGATAAGGTCATTGCCGGCCGGAAGATTGGCCGTCGTCACGTCGAGGGTCGTGCCCGTCGTGAGGAAGGTGCCGCCGGTATAGCTATTATTCGTGCCGGTCAGCTGCAATGTGCCGGTGACGAGATCGAGCGATCCTGTACCGGTGATCGAGCCGGCATATTGGCCCTCGCTTTGTGCGAATTCCAATTGGGCGTTGTTGCTCAGGACGAAATTCGGGGCGCTGCCGGCGACCGCGCTATTCGTCAGTCCGCCCGTCGCGACGATGAGGGCGCCGCCGGTGACATCGATGGTGCTACCCGCGACAAGCGTGAGAGTGGCACCGGAAAGGTCGATGGTACCCGACCCGGCCGTGACAATGGCGGGGACCGTCGCGGACGTGTTCGTGATCGTGCTCGACAATGTCGAGCTCTCGTTATTGGTCGTGTCGCCGATCGTCAGAGTGTCGCCGGCGCCGATATTGATCGTGCTTTTGCTACCGACGCTGTCGAGCGTCGTGAAGGTCTGACTCGCGGCTAAATCCAAGATCGAATTGGACGGTTTGCTCTTGTCATCATCCAATTCGACGCCTGCGACGTTACCCGCGAACACATTGGCTGCGGAGAGCGTCACCGTGCCGGAATCGATGGTGATGACACCGCTGACATTGGCTACGGTGCTGAGGTTTACGGCGCCAGACCCTGCGAAGGTCAGTCCGTCGGTACCGGTAATTTCCGAGGAGATCGTTGCGCTTCCGCTCAGCCAGACGACGCCTTGGCTGCTGCCGAAAGCCAGCGTTCCGCCGCTGATCGCGCTGTCGTTCGCGAGAATGAGACCGGCCGCGTCGGTGCCGTCGCCGATCGTCAAAGTGTCGCCAGTGCCCAGCGTGATCGTGTCGCCGTTGGTGTTCAAGGCATAAGCAGCGACGTTGCCGCTCACCGTGGCATTGGCTGCAAGTTCGACGACGCTGGAACCGGTTGAGGCGCTGAGCGTCGAAGCCGCTCCGCTTTCCCGCACATAACCATCGGCGCCATAGGTGACGAAATCATAGGGGCCGGCGCCGCTGGTATTGCCTTCGTTGGTGACGATCCAGACCGGCGCGATGCCGTCGACAAGCTGCGTGGAGGCGCCACTGGAAAACACCTGTTCCGTCGTGCCGAGCGCGGTCGGGGATGAAGTGTCGAGGACGAGCGTATCCGAGGCGGCGGTTTGAAGAATCCCATTGGTGAAAGTCACCGTTTCGCTGCCGGTATAGGCCGTGCCGTTCGCCGTGCCGTCCAGCTGCAAAATCGATGTTTGTGAAATGGTGAGATTGTTGAAGGTGATGGCGCCGGCCGTTGCCGTATTGCTGTTCACGATTGCCAGCGTACGCTTCACGTCGGTTAGCGAACCCCAGGAGGTGGTGTTGCCGTCGACGTCGATCTGGCTGCCGCCTTCGACGTTAACGTTGCGCTCGGATGCAGAGAATGAAGTGCCGGTCTGCAGCGTGCCGCCGTTCAATTCGATTGTGCCGACCAATTCTGCGTTGTTGCCGTCATAGCCGAGCGCGGCGTCGCTCATGACTTCGACGGTCGGCGTACCGGTATTGCCGATGATGATGTCGCCATAGAAATACGGGCTCGGCGTCGACAGGACGAGCGTTCCGGCCGTAGCGGTCTTGGCGCCACCGGTGCTGAGGTCGTCTATGGTGAAGGCGGGAAAGCCGGCCGTCTCGCCGAGACCCAAATTGTCATAACCCAGCGTGACGAGCTGCCCTTCCAGCTCGACATAACTCCCATTGACATTGACCGTCGCGGCTTCATTGCCGACAGCGATCTCCCGGCTGGTCGTGAACGGGCTCGCGCTGGTAAATTACGCCCGCGGTCGTACCGATCGTCAGCGTCCCGTTACCTTCGCGCAGGCTGTTAAAGATGATGCCATTATCTGCCTGCACGGCCGCCGTGACATTGTCGGGAACGCCTTCCCCGTCGAACGTCAAGCTGCTGTCGAAGGCCGCGTTGGATTCGGTGGGGGCGGCGCCGAGCGAACCGTCGCCGGCGATGACCAGAGTGCCAGCGAGGAAGGTCGTCCCGCCAATGTACGTATTGTCCGTGTTGCTGAGCGTAACGTTAAAGCCTTTGTCGGCGCCGACTTGCATGATGAGGCCGATGTTCGGCGTGTCGATATAGACTGGGTCTTCGGCCGTCCCGGCATTGATCTGCGTGATGCCCGTGAATGTCCCGTTGCCGTCGATCGCGCCTTCCATCGACCCCGGGTCGACAACGCCGCCGGAGACGGTTTGGCCCAGAGTCGCATTGCTGACCGATGCGGCGATCACAACATTTTGCGAGAGGATGAAACCCGGTAGTTGATAGGCGAATACCGTGCCGGAGACATTCGGCAAAGACGTCGTGCTGTCCGGATTGAGGTTCCATTGGGTCGCAATCGCAATATCGCCCGGCGACAGATAAGGAAGCCCGAGGCCGCCATCCGCATCTTGATAGGCGGCCGCCTCGGCGAAGTCCGAATAAAGGCCGGGCATTTTGTCGAGCCCTGGCGTCTTCGCGCCCGTCGTTCCCGAGATGTTGGACGACGACGTAAAGAGCTTCGAATCCTTTTGTTTCAGAATGCTGTATTCGAGACTGCGATAGACGTTGCTCGTGAGCCCCGTCAGGCTCGGGGGGATGGGCGAGCCGGTCGCCGGGTCGACTGTTTGCGGGACACCGTCGTTCAAAGGCAGAAGCCAATTGTTGGCCTGCATTTGCGCGATGAATTGCGCCTCGGTATCCGCCGAGTAATTCGCGATGACATTGACGTAGACCGTCGGATTGGACGCCCCCCAGGTCGAATCGAGCAAGGCGGTGAAGGTGTGATGCCCGTCGAGAAGATAGAGCTGACCATTCGGCCCGATCACGACCGGCTCGATATCGCCGATGAGATCCGCTTCGAGTGCGGTGCTCGTCGTGAAGAGATCGAAGGCGGCGGCCTTGGCGTCGACTTCGGTGAAGCCTTCGTTCATCTGAGTCGGCGCGATCTCGTCGACTGGGACCGCATAGAGCGCAAGCGGCCCCGCCACGACCGTGCTCGCCTCGCTCGCGTTATACGCTTGAATAGTTAAATCGGAGGTAGCAAAGGAAGTTTCGAGATCGACGGTGGTGCCGGAGGTCACGAGCGACAGCGTGTTGCTCGTGTAGCTCGATGTTCCTGCGAATGTGAGCGTTTCGGTGCCGCTCCCGCCGCTGATCGTGACGACTTCGTTGCCGCCACTGGTCGCAAAGGACAGCGTCGCATTCGCGCCGACGCCCGAGATCACGATTTGGTCGGTGGACGAGAACCCGGAGATCACCGCCTGCTCGCCGTTTCCGCCGCTGGCAATCGATGCGATGTCGAGCGTGTTATGCCCGTCCGAAAAAGTCAGGGAACCCGAGAGGGTGGCAGTCGACGATTCCAATTCGACCGTAGCGCCACCGCCGAGCGCAATATTGCTCGCCGTGGCGCCGCTGCCGATGGCGAGCGAGCCGCCGTCTTCCACGGTTTCGCCGGTGACACCCGCCGTGGCGCCGCTAACCAGCTGCGTGCCGTAGATCTGATCGCCAGTCGCCGAACCGAGAACGGTCTCGGAGCCGCCAGCGATAATTGTCGACGCGGAATCGACCGCGCCGCCGTTGACGACAAGCGTGCCGCCATCTTGCACGGTTTCGCTCGCGACATTGGCGCCTGTATCGACGGTCGCGCTGCCATAGATCTGATCCCCGGCCGCCGAACCAGCCGAAACAGTCTCGGTGGCGGCGGCTAACACGGCCGCCGTGTAATCGGCGCCGCCGTTGACGACGAGAGATCCGCCGTTATCGATGGTGGCTGCGGAGACGCTGCCGCCGCTCAAAACCAAAAGCGTATTGCGGGCGGCTTCGGTGTACGCGCCCATTGCAGTGGACGCCGTGACCGATGTCGTGCTGCTGTATTCCAAATCGACGGCGTTGCCAGAGGACACAAGCGAGAGGGAGCTGCTCGTATAAGTCGACGTGCCGGAAAATACGAGCGTCTCGGCGCCGTTCCCGCCGCTGACCGTTACGATCTCGTTACCGCCGCTGGTCGAAAATGACAGCGTTGCGTTTGTGCCGACGCCCGAGATCACGATTTGATCGGTGGTCGAGAGTCCGGAGATCACCGCCTGCTCGCCATCTCCGCTGCTGGCAATCGATGCGATATCGAGCGTGTTGTTGCCGCCCGAGAAAGTCAGAGAACCCGCGAGGGTGTCTGTTGGCGTCTCCAATTCGACCGTGCCGCCGCCGCTCAACACAATATTGCTGGCCGTGCCGCCGCCGCTGATGGCGAGCGTGCCGCCGCTCTCCACGGTTTCATTCGTTACTGTCGTGCCGGCGCCATTGACGATGGCGCTGCCATAGATTTGGTCGCCGGTCGCCGTACCTGCGCCTAAAATCGTCTCCGTGCCACCCACCGAAATTGTCGCCGAAGTATCGGCGCCGCCGCTGATGGTGAGAAAGCCTCCGTTTTCAACGATCGCCGAGACAACCGCGCCGCCAGATTGGACGATGTCGGTATAGCCGCCACTTACGGTCAGCCCACTCGACGTTCCGCTGCTAATGGTCAGTGTGGTGCCATTGGGATTGTAGGCCAGCTCGACGCCGCCGGTTCCATCTGGCGCAAGCGACAATGTGTAGTTGTCGTAAGTCGTTGTACCGGAAAACAGGAACGTCTCGGAAACACTGGTGCCGCTGGTTCCGCTGGTGCCGTTGATCGTTACGGCCTCGTTGCCGCCGCTGCTTGCAAACGATAGCGACGCGCTCGCCGTGTTGATCGCCGTCACGTCGATCTTGTCGGTGGCCGAGAAGCCGGAGATGACGGCCCGATCGCCCCACGAACCGGCGCTGGTCGTGGTGAGCGCGGTAACTTCCACCGTGTTTCCGCCACCCGAAAATGTCAGCGAGCCGTTGATCGTCGCCTTCGCCGATTCCATGACCAACGTGCCGCCGCCGCTCAGGACCGTATTGTTTACGCCTGCGTCGGCACCGCTGATATTGAACGTGCCGCCCAGAACCGTCGTATCGTTGGCGGTATTGGCGTTGGCCACCGTGAGCACGCCGCCGTTTTCGACGGTTTCGCTGGTGAGGATGCCCGAAGTGGAGGCCACTGTCGCCAGCGTTCCATAGATCGCATCGCTGCTGGCCGAACCCAGGACCGTCTCCGTGCCGTGGGCCGAAATGGTCGTCGAAGACGCGACGGCGCCACTGGCGACGGTAAGCTGGCCGCCACTCTGCACGGCTTCGTTGGTGACAGTTCCTCCGTCGACGGTCGCGGAACCATAGATTTGGTCGCCGGTCGCGGTCCCCGCGGAGATCGTCTCCGTGCCGCCCGAGGAAATGACCGCCGCGGTATCGGTGCCGCCGCTGACGACGAGAATGCCGCCGTTGTCAACGATCGCCGCGGAGATGCTGCCGCCGTTGGCGACGAGCAGCGTATTACCGGACGTTTCGGTATAGGTGCCCGATGCCGTGGAGGTCGTCACCGACGTCGTGACACCCGAAGAAAAGCCGGAGGCGCTATACTCGATATCGACGCCGCTTCCGGCGCTGTCCGTGACGGCCGACAAAGTACCGGAGTTATAGGTAGCTGTGCCGGAGAATACGAACGATTCAGAACCGCCCGTGCCGCTGACGGTCGCCACCTCGTTGCCGCCGCTGACCACGAACGAGAGCGTCGCGTGTGCGCCGACGGACGTCGCGTCAATTTTATCGGTGGACGCGAATCCAGAGATCACAGCCTGGTCGCCGCCGGTCGTAGTGATCGTGTTGGCCTCGAGCGTGTTGCTGCCGCCCGCGAACGTGAGCGTGCCCGTCAGCGTCGCCTTTGGCGAGGTCAGATCGACGATGCCGCCGCCGCTCAGAACTGTATTGGCGGCCGACGTATTGCCGTTGATGCTGAGCGTGCCGCCGCTCAAAACCTCGGTTCCGGTCAGGACGGCGCTATTCACTTCAAAAAGAGTTCCGCCGTTCTCGACGACTTCATTGGTAAGATGCGAAACATCGCCGCTGACGGTGCTCAAAACGCCATAAATTTGATCGCCGGACGCCGAACCGGTGGAGATGGTCTCGGTGGCGCCGGAGGAAACGACCGCGTTGCTATCGATGCCGCCGCTGATGACCAGCTGGCCACCGCTATGAATGTTCGCGCCGGTGACGTTGCCGCCGGCCGCGACCAAAAGTTCGTTGCCGCTGGTGATCGTGTATTGGCTGGTCGTCGAGGTCGTGACCGATGTCGTCGTCATTTGATGAGCCCTTTAACAAGGAAAACGTTGACTTCTTGGCGAGTGGATTTTCAATTCGTCGCGATAGGCGCGGAAAATCCGGGAATGGTTTCGATCACCCGCTTCACATGAGCGGCGGTGATCAGCCGCGTGCATTCGAACTGCCGCGGCGTGTTGGCGTGACGCGGGCACCACAAAAAGTCTTTGTGGTCGAAGCTGAATTTCGGATCGTTCCAGCAGGAATTGCAGGTGTGCCAGTTGATCACCCGGTAGGGATTGGTGAATTCATTGGTCGGATGAGTGAAGCCCGAAATCAGCACCGTGGGGCATTCGGCGGCCCAGGCGAGCCAGGCAAGGCCGCTCGACAGGCCGATGAACAGCGACGCGTGCTTGAGCCAGCGCGCCCGCTCGGCCAAGGGCTTGTCGCCAGTCTCGTCCTCGACGCCATGCGGAATATGCGTCCACATGATCCCGGTCCCATGCACGGGCTTCTGATCGATGCAGATGACCCGATAGCCGCGCGCCTTCAGGAACGCGACGATTTCCCGCCAGCCGTTCGGATTGTTCCAGTATTTCGCGCCGCTGGTCGCTTGCACGGCGATGATGGCATAGGGCTCGGCAATCGGCCGGCTGTCGTCGGGCAAAGCCAGGCGAGGCGGCTTTTCCTCGAGATCGACGCCCAGGATATAGGCGGCGGTGCGGTGCAGGCCGACGAAACGAAAATCCACCGGTTGATGTTCGCAGGCGGCGTCCGTGAAGAACAGGCCGAGCGAATAGGTGGCGTAGGCGGATTCGGCGATTTTTTGTGCGGTCACGTCTTCGGGCGCGACGAAGCGAATATCGGGATAAGCGTCGCGCAGCAGCGGGATGATCAGGGGCGACATCGCGCAGGTCACGCGGCAGCCGGGATGGCGCTCGCCGAAACGGCAGGCATAGGAAAACCAGGCGATGGAATCGCCGAGCGTGCCGAGCGGGAACTGGATCAGCACGTCGTGCCCGGCGGCGTCATATTCGTGGTTCAGCACGAGACGCGGTTCCGCGTGGCCCTCGTCGATCGACCAGACCTCGATGGCAATGCGTACATACCAACGTTTCGAGGACCGGATTAGCGCGCCCTTATTCTCTGTCTCGAATAAGATATTGCCGGTGTCGAGATCGCTTAGCCGCGCGCGCCAGGAACCAGTTTCCCGGGGAGGCAGGAGAACGCGGCAGCCCTCGTTGAAGTCGAAGAATATTCCCTCGGGGCCAGCCTGGGTGGGGCGGTTCGCCGCCGGAGGATACGGACCCTTCATTGCTAATGCGGTGGCAGGCTTTTCGCCGCTAGCCGCGACGACAGGCTCGTCCGCTGGCATATCGTTGACCAGACTAGGCTCCGGAGCTGGCGAAGCCGGCTCGAGGGAGGACCGGGAATCGGTTTCCAGTCCGGCACCGCCCGTTCCCCGCGCCGCGCCCATCGAGGCGCCGCCTTCGATAACGGCCGACAATACGCCGCCGGCTTCGAACGCCTGCCCGGCCGGGACGTTTTCGGTGCTGGTGTTTGCAATGTAATCATCGGAAGCGGGAACAACAGCCATATCACATGCTTGGAAGGCATTGGCTGTAAGCTGACGCATGACCGGACCTGGGAACTCGAGAAACTGACTCGACGATCCGACTATCGGCCGATGAATTCACTTTTATGACAAAAGTGAATTATTAACTAAAGGAAATAAGAATCTGTTAATTGCGCCCTTAATTTGTGGCCTCTAACGATACTTGTAAAAGGTGCGTCCTTCCGCGGCTAGGTTGAGGATGTCAGCCCGGATCATTCAACGTCCGGCAACGCGCGATGTGACCCGGCCGCCTGGCATCGTTGCCAACCCTTTCCGCGGGAATTTATTGCTGGGCGCAAACTCCGGCTGTAGGTAGTTTTGTGGCTCACGATGTCCTCGCCGGAGCCCCGCCCGGATCCTTATACAGGGTGCTTTTATCCAGCCGCAGGGAAGGCGGCGACAGCTGCCGGCCGTCTAATTGCAGCACTGGCGTCGTCTGCAAGCTGTTTGTGATGAAAGCCTCCGTGACGTCTTTCAGCTCGTCCGCCGAAATAGTACGTTCTTCCGCTCCGGTCATTTGAACGACGCGTGCGCGCGCCAATCCGGGAAGTATGCCATCGGACAGTTGCGGTGTGGCCCAGCGGTTCTTGATTTGGAGAAAGAGATTTCCCACGGTGCAGCATGCGAGATCGCCACGGCAGTTGAGAAGGAGTGCGTCGGTCGCGCCACGCTCGATGGCCTCGCGCTTCGCGAGGATGTTGTCGCCGTAGCTCAATGATTTTAAACGCGACAGAGGCGAATGTTCGTTTCTCCTGGTCGCGTTTGCAACGACGAGAACCGCCGGCGGAGTCTCGGCGAATGATGCAATTGTTGCAATCAAGGTCGGTGTTGCCGGCTCGCTTGGCGGCCAAAGGCCGCGTTTTGCCGATGGTCCCCGGGTCAAGCTGAGACGTAGGGCGCAGTCCGGCATGGCGCTCGCCGTGACTAACGCGCGTAGCCCTTCGATGATTTCCGCATCGGCCAAGGGCACCGGGATGCCGAGAGTCCGCGCGCCCGAGCGCAATCGCGAGAGATGGTCGCTGATCCAGAGCAAGCGATCGTCCGTGATCCTGATCGTCTCGAAGAGTCCGTCCGCAAGTGTGAAGCCCCGGTCGGAAGGTTCGATCCGGGCTTCTTTCTCGCTAACGAGCCGGCCGTTTAACCAAATGGGAGTCATGGAAGGCGCCGCCTTTACAGAGGTCTCAAGGGGACGAGGTGTTGGGGCCGGGATCCTCGAGGATCAGCCGCGTTTCATCGAAATCGCCCGTGGCAGCCAGCATTATGGCGCGTATCGAGGCCTTCGCTTTCAAGAGCATTTCCTCGAACTCGCCATCGGCGGTCGATTGCGCGACGATGCCGCCCCCAACCCCGATCGATAAATGGTTGTTGGTTTGCACGATCGATCTGATCACGATGCTGAGATCGGCCGCGCCGTCATGGCCAATCCAGCCCAACGCGCCGGAATATATACCACGGGGACGGCGCTCGAGCTGATCGATGAGTCGAAGTGTCCGAATCTTTGGGGCGCCCGTCATGGAGCCTCCGGGAAAGGAGGCGCGGATAAGGTCGATGACGGAATTTCCCGGTGAAAGCTGCCCGCGGACGGTGCTGACCAACTGATGGACCGTTTCATAGCTCTCGAGATCGCAGAGCTTTGGCACGGCGACGCTGCCCGGCAGGCAGACGCGCGACAGATCGTTTCGCAGCAGGTCCACGATCATGACGTTCTCGGCCCGGTCCTTTTCGCTGTTCAAGAGCTCGGTAGCGAGCGCCGCGTCTTGCTTGGGATCAGTGTGCCGCCGGATCGTTCCTTTAATGGGCTTTGCCTCGACATTGCCCTTTGCGTCGACTTGAAAGAACCGTTCTGGAGACGCGCTGAGAACGGCCCCGCCAGGCCATTTTACGAAGGCGGCATAGGGCGCTGGATTGATACGGCGAAGAGTCCGGTACAATTCGAAAGGGTCGATCTCGACGTCCGCCGTGATCTCGTTTGTCAAACAGACTTGATAGGTCTCGCCTGCGCGGATCCATTCCAGGCACTGCTCGATGTCGTCGATGTATGCTTGCCGCCCTCGATCGAGCCGGAAGCGGATCGGATGGGAGATGCGTCCTGGCGCGACGCCGTGTAACGGCGCGACCGTCTCCAGGCGCTTTTCGATCTCGCCGATCCACGCTTGCGCATTCTCCTTGCTTTCATTCTTTGCCAAGGCGACCAGATACATCGTTTGATTATCGTGGTCGACGGCGACGAATCTGTCGACTTCGAGGAAAAGAGCATCCGGCGTCGGGCTGTGTTGAAGCGTGCTTCCTCCGAATTCGCGCGCTAGCTCGTAGCCCAACCAGCCCACCCACCCGCCAACGAAGGGACAGGGAGGCCGGTTGGCAACGGTTGCCCCGAGCTGGCGATCGAGAAAGTCCAATATGCTAACGGGTTCGTGCTCGACCTTTGTCTCGCCGGGGAATGTCGTCGTATGGGATGCGCCGTCGTAGCTGCAAATGCCGCCGGACGGGTCCGTCACCGCGCCGAAATACGACCATCTCGACTGCCCTTGCCCGGCCAAACTGCTATCGAGCCAGAATGCACCCGTTGCGGTGCCAAACAGCGACGCGAAGGCGTCTTCCGCTTGTGGTGGCTGTTTGACCTCTTTCCAGACGGCGATCAATGGCGGCGGGGAGGGGCCGCGTGCGAGAGCGGTTGGGGCCTCCACCGGTAAACTTGGTCTTCGATGTGATGCCGTTGGCGTCAAGTCGCGGAAATTTCGAAGAAGAAGCTCGCCATATTCCGAAATAATCGATTCAGGGTGAAATTGAATGCCCCAGAGGGGCCGCGTCCGGTGAGCAAGCGCCATGATGAGGCCGTCCGCGGTCCAGGCGGTCTCGACAAGTTCATCGGGGAGCGGCGGCTCCACGATGAGCGAGTGGTAGCGAGCCGCGAGGAATGGCGAAGGGATCCCGCGAAAAAGCCCCGTTCCATCGTGCTCGATAGGAATGGTTTTTCCATGCACGGGCATCGACGCGCGGGAAACCTTGCCACCGAATACCGTGGCTATTCCTTGGTGGCCAAGGCATACGCCGAGAACCGGTTTGGTACATTCGGCGATCAATCTCGCGCAGACCCCAAAGTCCGCCAAACGATCGGGCCTGCCTGGCCCCGGCGAGATGACGACGTTATCGAACGATTGGCCTTGGAGTTCGGACCAGTCCATTTCGTCGTTGCGGACGACCAAAGGCGGCTCTTGATTCACCATCGAAATCAAGTGCACCAGGTTGTATGTAAAGGAGTCGTAATTATCGATAACCAGCGTTCTCATTTATACAGGCTCAATCTGGCAAAGGCGCATGTCCGGCTCGCATCGGGTGGTCCAGGGTTCGAGTGGTCCGGAGTTATGTAGTTCATTGTTGGCCTGAGCGCGAGGGCTGGCCGGGCGGGCTCTGAACGTCATGACCCTGGGCCGCTCGATGGGAGCCGGCCGGGCACCGCCAGCGTCTCGATACGCCCAGCGCTTGGCGCCAAAGTCGAATTGGTGACACCCCACTGCGGCCCCTTCATCAATCTCCACGACTGGTTGCATGTCGTCGAGGGCGACGGGCTTGTCGCGATCTGGCCCATTGATCCGAGCGGCCATTGACGAAAAGGCAAAAGGGGTGCCGGACGGCGGCATAGGCGTGCCTTTGGAACTCGTTTATGCTCCGTCTCAGGTTCGGTGTGCTGGAGTGGGGCGCGGCGGTGGGAATGGTGCAACATAAGACCTCGGCGGAGACAAGTTTGGCTTCGCGCCTGCCGGCCCTTCTGATTGACGCGCATGCCAGCCGCGAAGCCCTTGATTTTGCGGCAGGGACGGTTCTGGATCTCACGCGGGAGCAAGCATTCGAAACGCAAGCTCTCGTCGCGCGAACGCTTGGACCGGCCATTGGCTGGAAGGTTGGCCGCAAAAGCCCCAACGCGCTTCCAGCCTATGCGCCGTTGTTCGAGAGCCGTTCGTACAAGTCCGGAGACCGCATCGGGCGAGACGTTTTCCGGACGTGGCAAATCGAGGCCGAGCTCGTCTTCCGCCTGGACCGCGATCTTCCCGGCACGGACAGGGCCTATTCGCGCGAGGACATGGCCGAGGCCGCCGGCGCGGTCATCGCGGGGTTCGAGATCCTCGATAGCCGCTATGCGGCTTGGCCAAACCTACCCGCGCCGCTTCTGCTGGCCGATCTTCAGTCGCATGGCGCCATGGTGTTGGGGACGGAAGCGGCTCTTCCCGTGCCGGCGATTTTCGACGCCATCCCCGTGACCCTCGCCATCGATGGCGAGATCGCTGTCGCGCATCAAGGCGGCAATCCCGCCGGTGACATTCTCGATCTGACCGCTTGGCTCGCCAACGAACTGGCCGCGAAAGGCCCCGGACTGCGTAAGGGGGACCTCGTGACCACCGGCTCCTATACCGGCATGCGGCACCTCGCTCCAGGCTGTCGGGCCGTGGCCACATTCGCCGGAATCGGGAGCGTCGCGATCACGCGAGATGCCTAAATTCAGGCGCGCTCGTCTCAGTTACCAATAAAAAACGGCAGGCACTATCAGCCTGATAACAATCGCCGGGAGGCCGCATGAAGGGTCGGATCAAAGCCACGCATGTCGTGTTGGCGCTTCTTTGCCTGATGTATTTCATCACCTATATCGACCGGGTCAATGTCGGGACCGCCGCCACGGATATCAAAAAGGATCTCGGCCTTTCCAACACCGAGCTTGGGCTGGTCTTTTCAGCCTATGCCTATCCCTATTTGGTTTTCCAGGTGATTGGCGGCTGGGTCGGGGACCGTTTCGGACCACGCCGGACGTTGTTCTGGTGCGGCCTCGTTTGGGCCGCCGCCACGATCCTCACCGGTCTCGTCAACGGGCTCTGGACCCTCTTCCTTGCGCGCTTGCTTCTCGGCCTCGGAGAAGGCGCGACTTTCCCGGCCGCCACGCGCGCCATGCAAAGCTGGACGCCCGCCAGAAAGCGCGGTTTTGCCCAAGGCCTCACCCATGCCTGCGCGCGTCTCGGCAATGCCGTCACGCCGCCGCTGATCGCTCTTTTGATGATTTCCACCTCGTGGCGCGGCTCCTTCGTGTTGGTGGGGATCGCCAGTCTTGTCTGGGTCGTGGCCTGGTTCTGGTATTTCCGGGACGAGCCAGCCACGCATCCGAGCATCACCGCGGCCGAACTTCGCGCGCTGCCGAGCCCTGGGGGGCATAGGCCTGCCGTTCCGTGGACGTCGCTGGTCCGCTCGATGTGGCCGGTCACCTTGACGTATTTTTGCTACGGCTGGACGCTGTGGCTTTATCTCAACTGGATCCCGTTGTTTTTTAAAACCAATTATCATCTCGATATCGCGAAGTCCGCGCTGTTCGCTTCGGGCGTGTTCTTTGCCGGGGTCGTTGGGGATACCCTGGGCGGCGTGATTTCCGACCGGATCCTGGTGCGGACCGGAAACTTGCGCCTCGCTCGTCTCAGTGTCACGGCGGTGGGTTTTTCCGGCGCGTTTCTTTCGCTTTTGCCGATCTTTTTCCTGCACGACATCACGATTGTCTCGCTTTGTTTGTCCGCGGGCTTCTTCTTCGCGGAGCTCGTCATTGGTCCGATGTGGTCGATCCCGATGGATATCGCGCCAAAATATTCGGGAACCGCGGCGGGCCTGATGAACTCCGGTTCGGCTTTCGCCGCCATCGTGTCGCCGATTGTCGCGGGCGTGGTCATCGACATCACCGGCAATTGGTATCTGCCCTTCCTGATGTCCATGGGGCTGCTCTTGTTGGGAACCTTGACGGCCTTCCTGATGCATCCGGAAACACCATTTGAAAGCCGGGGCCGCCGCCCCGTCGCCGATGCCGCGGCAGCGTGAGCGAGAGCCGCGGCGCTGCATGGAGAGAAGTTTGAGAACAAAGGAAATTCGATGTCGTCCGCTCTTGAAGCGCGCCTAAAATCCGAGGTCGAAGGCGATCTGCTGTTCGACACGTTCGACCGGGGACGCTACGCCACCGACGCCTCGTCCTACCAGATCATGCCGGCCGGCGTGGTGGTCCCCAAAACGGTGGCGCAAGCGGAGGCCGCGATCGGCATCGCGCGCGCCGAGGGCGTCAGCGTCGTCGCGCGCGGCGGCGGCACCTCGCAATGCGGCCAGACCATCAATGACGGTCTCGTCGTCGATTGCTCGAAATATCTCACCAAGCTGCTCGACCTCGATGTCGAGGCCCGTGTTTGCCGCGTCGAACCCGGCTTGGTGCTCGACGAACTCAACCGCCAGCTCAAGCCGCACGGTCTATGGTTTCCCGTGGATGTCTCTACGGCGTCGCGGGCGACCATTGGCGGCATGGCGGGCAATAATTCCTGCGGCGGCCGGTCGCTTCGTTATGGCACGATGCGGGACAATGTGGTCGCGATCGACGCGGTTCTCGCCGATGGAACGCCCGCGCGGTTCGCCTCCCAGCGCGCCGATCTCACGGACATGGCCGCGACCGATCCGCGCCGGGCTCTGTTCAGCGATCTCCTTGCCATCGGGCATCGCGAGGCGGACGAGGTCGAGGCCCGCTTTCCCGCGGTCCAGCGCCGGGTCGGCGGCTACAATCTCGATGCGCTCGCGCCGCGTGGTAGCCAGGGCGATGGCACCGTCAATATGGCGCATCTTCTTGTCGGCTCCGAGGGGACGCTGGCGTTCTCGACCGCGATCGAACTGAAGCTTTGGCCGGTCTTGGGCAAACGCGCGCTCGGCGTCTGCCATTTCGGATCCTTCTTCGAGGCCATGGACGCCGCGCAACATCTCGTCACCCTCAAGCCGATTGCCGTCGAGCTCGTCGACGCCACCATGCTCGGGCTCGCCAGCGCGATTCCGATGTTCCGCCCCACACTCGACGCCTTCGTCAAGGGCACGCCGGAGGCGCTGCTTCTCGTGGAATTCGCCGAGGACGAGGCCGAGAATGCGCGGCGTCTGCGGCGCTTGCACGATCTGATGGGCACGCTCGGGTTTGGCTGGGACCAGCCGCGGCGCAAATGGGGCGGCGTCGCCGATGTCCTCGACCCCGCGCTGCAAACGGCGATCGCGGAGCTGCGGACGTCGGGCCTCAACATCATGATGTCGATGAAGGACGCGCGCAAGCCGGTCTCCTTCATTGAGGATTGCGCGGTTCCGCTGCCGCGCCTCGCGGAATATACGCGCAGCCTCACCAAGGTCTTCGAGAAGCACGGCACCAGGGGCACCTGGTACGCCCACGCCTCCGAAGGCTGCCTGCATGTCCGCCCCGTCCTCAATCTCAAGCTCGAGAAAGACGTGAAGGCCATGCGCGAAATCGCGGAGGAGGCTTTCGCTTTGGTGCGGGCTTTCAAGGGATCGCATTCCGGCGAGCATGGCGATGGCATCGTCCGGTCGGAATTCCACGAATATATGTATGGGACCCGGCTGGTCCGGGCCTTCGAGGACGTGAAGGACGCGTTCGACCCCACGGACTTTCTCAATCCCGGCAAGATCGTCCGTGCGCCAAAATTCGACGACCGTTCGCTGTTTCGTTTTAAGCCGGACTATTCGATCGCGTCCTTCGAGCCCGTGCTCGACTGGACGGCCTATCCCGGACCGGCCAAGGGCTTCGCCGGCGCGGCCGAAATGTGCAACAATAATGGAGCCTGCCGGTCGCTGACCGGCGGATCGATGTGCCCCTCCTATCGTGTGACGCGCAACGAAAAGGATGTCACGCGCGGGCGTGCCAATGTGCTGCGATTAGCGCTGTCGAAGCAACTCGGCCCGGAGGCCTTGACATCGGACCTCATGGAAGAGGCCATGCGGCTTTGCGTCTCCTGCAAGGCGTGCAGGCTCGAATGCCCGGCTGGCGTGGACATGGCCCGGATGAAGATCGAGATGCAGGCCGCGCGGCTGAAGACCCATGGCTTGACCCTGCGCAGTCGGCTGATCGGCTATCTCCCGCGGTACGCCGGCCTCGCGGCGCGGGTGCCTTGGCTTTTGAACCTGCGAAACCGGATTCCGGCGCTCGCGCGGGCGGGCGAACGGATCGCCGGTTTTTCCGCGCGGCGCTCGTTGCCGCGATGGCGGGCGGACCGGTTCGATCCCGAGGCTACCATTTTTGGCGCTGAAAATGGCCGCGATGTCGTGCTGTTCGCCGATACGTTCAATCGCGCTTTCGAGCGCGAGACCCTCGATGCCGCCCTAGGCGTGCTGATTGCGGGCGGCTATCGCGTGCATCTGCCGGCCGCCGCCGATGGTAGCTCCCGTCCGCTCTGCTGCGGCCGGACATTCTTGGCCGTGGGCCTGGCCGATGAGGCCAAGAAAGAGATGACGCGCAGCCTCGCGACGCTGTTGCCTTATGTCGAAAAGGGCATGGATATTGTCGGGCTCGAACCGAGCTGTCTCTTGACCTTTCGCGACGAGGCCCTGGCGCTCCTGCCGGGCGAAACCTCCACGCGTGTCGCGGCCCACGCTTTGTTGTTCGAGGAGTTTCTGGCCAAGGAGGCGGACGCGGGACGCTTGAACCTCGACCTGAAGCCCGTTGGTCTCAAAGCCCTTGTTCACGGGCATTGCCACCAAAAGAGTTTCCGGGCGATGGCGCCGGTCGAGAAAGTGCTGCGGCTTATTCCAGGCCTCGATGTCGAGACGATCCCATCGAGCTGCTGCGGCATGGCGGGCGCTTTCGGCTATCAAGCCGAGACGATCGACGTCTCCCTCGCCATGGCGGAGCTTTCGCTGCTTCCCGCGGTCCGCGGCGCTGGAGCGGAGACCATCCTCGTCGCGGATGGAACCTCGTGCCGCCATCAAATCCACGATGGTACCGGCCGCGAGGCGATCCATGTCGCGCGCTTGCTCGCGCGGAGCTTGGCGGCGGACTTGATCTGAGCCGTCAGTGAAGGTTCAAGAAATGGATCAGGCCCATGCTGAGCAGCAGCAACAGCATTAGCGACAAAGTGACGGCTGCCGTCACGCGGCCGCCGACCCGGCCGATCACCCGCACGTCGACGCCCAACCCAAGTGCCGCCATTGAAACAACCGTAAGCACGGCGGCGGTCTTCGTCAGCGGTCCAATAAACGCGTCTGGCACCAGTCCGGCCGAGCGAAGTGCCGCCAGACCCAAGAAGCCGAGGATGAACCAAGGCACGAGCTTGAAAAGGCCGAAGCGGCTTTCCCCGGTCTCGTAAATGCCGTCGTCGCGAAGGCCCCGGGTCAAAAGTGAAAGCACGAGGACGACCGGACCCAGCATCAGGACGCGGACGAGTTTGACCAGCGTCCCGATCTGCGTGCCGGCGAGCCCGGCAGGGGCCGTCGCGGCGAGAACCTGTGGCACGGCATAGACCGTAAGGCCGGCCAAAATGCCATATTGCGTGGGCGAGAAGCCCATCAGCGGGATCAGCAAGGGAAGGCCCAGCACCATGAGGACGCCGAGGATTGCCGTGAAGGCAATCGAGGATGCGATGTCCTTGCCGTCCGCGCCGATTACCGGAGCCACGGCGGCGATGGCGGAATTGCCGCAGATCGCGTTTCCGCAAGCAACCAAAATCGACAGGCGTATTGGCAGCCCTAGCAACCGGCTGATGCCGTAGCTCGCCGCGATGGTCACGGCGACCGTCGTGACGATCGCGCCGAGGAGGAGAGGTCCCGAGGCGATGATCGCGGTCAAGCTGATCGAGGCCCCAAGCAACATGACGGCGACCTCGAGGAGTTGCTTGGCGCTAAAGGCAATGCCGGCGCGCCAGCGCGGCTTCGGCTCCCAGAAGGTACGGAGCGCCATGCCGAGCAGGATCGCGATCACCAGAGACTCGATGTAGGGGTGGCCGAAAGCCCGCTCCTCGACGATCTGCGCCCCCACGGACAGGATCGTGACGGCGATGCACAGAGCGCTTCCCGGTGCCAGATCAACGATGAGGCGGAACGAGGGAACTCGCGAGATTCTCGTTTCCCCGGTTCCGGTGTCGTACAACGCAGGCATATCTTTCATGGCGCGAATATGCCCGGCAAACGGTATAAAAGGTAATATATTCTATGATTAGGCTGATATAGAGAAGTTATGTCTCTCAACCTCCATCTTTTACGCCTCTTCGCCACCGTTGCCCGGACGGGTAGTTTCTCCCGGGCGGCCGAAGTTCTCCACATCAGCCAGCCCGCGATTTCCAAGAGCGTCAGGGACTTCGAATTGCAGGTCGGCTGCCGGCTGTTGGATCGCGGTCCGCGGGGCGTGAAGCCGACGCGCGAAGGGGAAGCCTTGGCGCGTCACGCCGTCGCCTTATTCGCGGCGGAACGCGCGGCCGAGGAAGAACTCCAGGCGATGCGCGGCCTGCTTCGGGGGGCTCTCCGGATTGGAGCCAGTACGACCATCGCGACTTATATGATCCCGGAATATCTCGGCGCCTTCAACCGGGCGCATCCTGGGATCGAGCTGAACATTCTCAGTGCCAACACGCAGGCCATCGCAGACCTCATGATTGGTCATGAGATCGACATCGCTCTCGTCGAGGGGCTGGTGGATGATCGCAATCTCGTCAGCGACCCCTGGCGGACCGATGCCATGGTCCTCATCGCCGCGCCGGACCACTCTTTTGCCAAGGCCAAGGAACCGGTTGGCCTCGATGCGCTCGCCGGAGAAACGCTGATCGTTCGGGAACACGGATCGGGTTCGCTCCAGGCCGTCACCGGCGCGCTTCAAGCCAGGGGCATCATGCCGGCGCGGACGCTGGAAGTGGGGGGCACCGAGGCGATTAAACAAATGGTCGCGGCAGGCGTCGGCGTGGCGATCGTCTCGGCGGCGACGATCAAGGATCAGGTCGAGTTGGGCAAATTGAAGATCGTGGAACTGCGTGATTTTTCGATCGAACGAACGCTGTGGCAGCTTAAGAAGCCGGGACGTCTTCAAAGTCCGGCTGTGGCCGCTTTCGAGAAGCTCATCAGAGTTGCGGAAGGCAATCCAGCCCGTAACCGGAGCTAAATGTGGAAGAGCCCGCGAAAGCAATTCGCGGCAATGGTTCCAAATGTCTTGGCGAAATCAGGATTAAAAAAGACGACCCGCGCCGCAATGATAACCGCCACGAGACTCCAGAACAGTCCAACCCCGAGGCGCAACGCGACTTTGGATGCCGGTCCTGCTTGCGGATGAGCGGAGGCCCCGCTCTGCAATGCTTCGCCGAATGGATCGAACTGAAAATTGCGCATCGCAGTCACGTTCAGAGAACAACAAATATAATTTTCGGGGATCCAGAGCCTGATCGCAAGAGCTATGATTTTCCAATATTTGCCATGGCTTAGAAGTTTTTTCTCTTTCCAGGGCGATTTTTAAAAAATTGCTTTCGTTGTCGAGAAACCGCTTTCCGAGGCCGGGCGAACGTTAGGGGAGCTTTACGAGGGCCCCGCCACGTGTTTCCTTTGCGCAGGGACTCAGAATGCGATGCTGTGGAGGATCAAATGAGCGACATCGCCACGTTGACTTGGCAACCAATGGCCAAGGCTCCAAAGGACGGCACACGGATCCTCGCCACGATCAGATCCACCGAGCAAGGACCGGCGGAAGTCGACGTCGTTCGCTGGAACAAGCCCAGGCGCGACGACGATTTTTGTTGGATGTCAACCGACTCGAGCCATGATTGTCCGATCGTCTACGAGAACTGGGAATTGTCCTTTTGGATGCCGCTTCCCTCGTGGATACCGGATGTCAAGACGCCTGGTTTGGCCGCGCAGCTCCCAACGGTTCCTAAGTCTGACGAAGAGTTGGACGGATCGGGGATCTGAGCGCCGCATCGCTTGCGGGACGGATATAAGCTAGTCTGGATTATCTGTGCTCGCCGGCGAATCTAGCGCAAGCGATTGAGGCGGCGTAGGAATTGAATGACGAGACGAACACATTGCCGCCCTCCGGCTTGCAAAGGCGGTAACGAAAGCCGCATAGCTCCAAGTCAGGTTCCTTGCTGATGTTTGCGCGCCGTCGGCCTGGTCGAATTGTTCCGACAATTCTCCGGAATCGGGCGTATGGACCCGCACCATCGCCATGAACTTGTCGCCGAGGTCGAACAAAGCCTTGGAAAGCTGAGCTCTATACCGCGGTTCGAGCGATGCGCCGCCCAATGCCGAAGGCGGTTCGGCGAGCATCTCCGCCAAAATGGCGCGGTTTTCCCCCGAAATGGCGATCGTCGCGCCTCCGCCGGCGGCTTGCGCGAAACGATAATAAAATTGCGCCGCGCCAAGTGTCGCGAAGTAATATGCGCCGCCGCTGTAATATTTGTCGCCGGCATAGCGCCCCATCGCCGGAGCGCAATAGGGGGCACGCTCCCGGTTGATCTTGTATTCTCCGGCGAAAAGCTGTTCGAGCCGGACCATTGTCGCAAGAATTTTAGGATCGAGCACGCTATGCGCGCTCTCCAGCCCGCCGGCATGGATCACGCCGAGGATCACGGAAATGTCGAGTCGCATCGTCGACGGAAGGCGCGCCGTGTCCGGTGCCTCGGCGGCGGGCGTGAGATAGACGCCCGCGACAGGGTCGAAATGAGCATCCAGGCTTCGTGCGATCTCTTGCGCGGCCGCGCGCCAGGCTTGCGCGCGCGGCGCCTCGCCCATCGCTTCCGACCAAGCCGCCCCATCGCGCAGCGCCGCATATTGCACGATCCGAGTGTGATAATGTTGTCCGGAATTCTCCTCCCAAAGGTCGTAACAGGGCTCCCGCCAATGCTGGAAGGTGAACTCGAGATCGCGTTCGAGCAGCGCGCGCATCGATGCCAGACGCATGCGGGCATGCAGCGGCTCGAGACGCCAAAAGCGCAGAAGCGTGAGTGCGCGTAGCGCCGGACCATCATGCTGCGGGCGAGACCATTTGATGATATCGAGCGTCCCGTCCGGGTTGAAGCGCGTCTCGCCGAGAACGCGGTCGCCGGTGATCGCCGCAAGTTCTTCGCCGGTGCGCGCAAAGGGCAGGAAAGCTGGATCGGCCGCTCGCCTGAAATCGCCGTGGCGCAGCAATGCGGGGCCGTCAACTTGGCCAAGCGCCAGGCTGAACTCGACGAAATCGTTGAAATATTGCAACGCTTGCGGCTCGAGTGTCCGGTCTTCGATCAGTTCGCGCAAGGCGTCGATGACCAACGCGGAATCGCGCAACCAGTGAAAGAAATAGTCCGGGTTGGGATCGTAGCTGGCGCGTTCGGGCGAGGCCAATACGGAACCGCGCGCGGGCCGGATCGTCTGACCGAAAGCGCGGCGTTCCTTAATGATCTCCGTCGCCGAAATCGCGCGGAGCATGGCGGTTGCGCAGATTCGATACTGCCGCTCCATCCAGCCGGGCAGGGCATTTTGTACCGGTGCGGTGTCTGACGTTTCCATGATCGGCCTCATTTCAGATGGGGGCCGCGCAAGCCGGTTCGCGCATCTTGATCCCCGGCATGAGGATCAGGATTTCCCGTCTAGCCGGATTTCGGACCGAAAACCGGCGCTTCCCGCGACGTAGGCTCGAGATTGTACGGGCTCCCATTGGCCGCAGTTCGAACTAGATGGGGAGAAATGGTCAAATATTCGCCTTGCGGCTTTTTGGTCAAATGCAAAATTCGCGTAAAAAACGCGTCATCGGCTTGCGATCCCGTAATGTTAACGATCGCCGCCGTCAGCAATTCGTGTTTGAAAATATCGAACAGGGCCTTGTGTGCCGCCGGAGAAAGCGAATCGATCGCCTCGTCGATGAAAACCCAGCGCGGCTTGTGGACCAACACGCGCGCAAAAGCGATGGCCTGTTGTTCCGGGCCGGTCAGATCCCTGTCCCACCGCGCGACGCGATCGAGCCCGGATGACAAATGAGCCAGACCGATGCGCGTCAGAGCGGCGATGAATTCCTGCGTCGTGAACTTTTGCGGCGGGTCGGGGTAGGAAAGGACATTGCGCAAATCGCCGTCTGGAATATAGGGACGCTTGGGCATGAACATGATGCCATCCCCCGGCGGCAAGCTAATCCGGCCGATTCCCCAAGGCCATAGGCCGGCGATCGCTCGAAACAGGCTGGTCTTGCCGATGCCCGGCGCTCCAACGATCAAGACATGCTCGCCCTCCGCGATCTCCACATGCGGTTCGCTCAGCGCGGCATGGCCAGACGGCGAAATCACGCCCAAGCCATCGAAATGGAGTTTGCCGTCGGTGCTGGTAGCGAGTTCTATGCGGCTTGCATCTTCGCCGAGCTTGTCCATTTCCAGCAAGGCCTGTCGAAAGCCGCCGACGCGAAAAAGCGTGGCGCGCCAATCGGCGATACCGCCGACATTATCGACGAACCAGCGTAAAGATTGCTGCACCTGGGTGAATGCCCCGGCCGCCATCAGCAATCCGCCGAACGACAGATTTCCAGCGAAATAAGCTGGCGCCGCCACGATGATCGGCGCGACGATCGTGAACCATCCATAACCGGCGGTGATCCAGGTCAAGCTCGTGGTGACACGAATGAGCCTTCGTAGAATAATTAGAAGACGTTCGAGTTCGCGTCGCAGGCGATCGATTTCACCTGCCTCACCGCGATAGACGGCAATGCCCTCGCTATGCTGATTGGCGTGAACGAGAGCGAAGCGCAGATCGGACTCGCGGGCATAGTGTTCGGCATTGAGATGGATGAGCGACCGGCCAGCCCGCCAGCCCGCCAGCCAGGCGGCCGCCGCGTAGAACAACGCGCACCAGACCATATATCCGGGAATGCTGAAGCTCTTCCCATGGAAGGTGAAGACGACGCCAGACGACAACCCCCAAAGCACGCCGATGAAGCATATCAGCAGCAGCATCGCCTGAAGCAGGCCAACGCCAAGGTCGGTCGAGAGTTCCGCCAAGTGATGGGCGTCCTCATGGATGCGCTGGTCCGGGTTCTCACCGATCTTACCCGCGCCCGCGATGAGAAAAGCGCGTTTGAACGCGAGCCATTGCGCGACCAAATCTCGCGTCAACCCTTCACGCAATTTCATCTTCATCATCTGGTTGAGCCAAGTCTGGGCGACGTTCAGAACTAAGAGGGCCCCGGCTATGGCGGCGAAAACGAGAAGTTGGAAACCAAAGGCTTCAATGTCCTTGTGGGAGAGAGCGTCGTAAAAGGCTTTCGTCCATTCGTTGAGTCTGATCTGTCCAGCGGCGGTCGCTCCGACCACGACGACGAGACCCGCGCCGAGTCCGAGCAACATCGCGCGTTCGGGCGAATCGCGGAAAATCTCCGAAAGCGCTTTCAGTTGCGAAGCAAAACCATCGCGCGCCGTCCGGCTGCCGGCTCTGTTCTGACGAGCCGTGTCGGGCTGTTCCACCATCGATCCTCGACCGGCTTACTTTCATCGCTTATAACATCACGGACATGCCTTATCGGCAAGATCGATTGCCAAAGCGAGCCTTTTTGACGGGGCTGCCGATCGGCCCCGCCCGTCGCGGCTCCGGAGCCTTCGATTAGGCCAGATTGATCCGAGTGCCGCGATGAACCTGATCGATACGCTTCTCGCCAAGATGACGCTCGAGGAGAAAATCGGCCAACTCAACCTGGTGGCGGCGGGACGGGCTGTCACTGGGCCGATCCTTGGCGAGCTGGTGACCGAAAATATTCGCGCCGGCAAGATCGGCGGTCTTCTCAACCTTTGGGGTCTCGAGGCGACGGCGAGCTATCAAAAGCTCGCCTTGGAACAGACGAGACTCGGCATTCCGCTGCTTTTCTGTCTCGATGTATTGCACGGACATAGGACAATCTTCCCGATCCCGCTTGCCGAAGCTGGCCTGTTCGATCCCATGCTATGGGAGCGCACGGCGCGCGCGGCGGCGATTGAAGCTGCCGCCGATGGAATTGCGCTGACCTTTGCGCCCATGCTCGACATTGCGCGTGATCCGCGCTGGGGACGGATCGCCGAAGGTCCGGGGGAGGATCCGCTCGTTGGCGCCAAATTCGCCGAAGCGAAAGTGCGCGGTTTTCAGGGCGCCAACCTGGCCGCGCCAACGTCGATCGCCGCGACAGCCAAGCATTTTTGCGCGGGCGGGGCCGCCACGGCGGGGCGCGAATATGCGGCGGCCGATGTCTCCGAACGCACCCTGCATGAAGTCTACCTGCCGCCGTTTCGCGCCGCGGTGGAGGCTGGCTGCGCTGCGATCATGCCCGCTTTCAACAGCGTGGCCGGCATTCCGATGACCATGCATATTCGGCTGTTGCGCGGCTTTTTGCGGCGGGACTCGCGGTTCGACGGAGTTATCGTCAGCGATTACAATGCAATCGCCGAGCTGCTGAATCATGGCGTCGCCGCCAGCCTTACCGAGGCCGCGGCGCTGGCGCTGAAGGCCAGCGTCGATGTGGATATGATGAGCGGCGCATATCTCTCCCATCTGCCAGACGCACTGGCGCGGGGGCTGGTCGATTTGGAAGACATTGAAGCCGCCGTACGCCGCGTCCTGACGCTCAAGCAAAAGCTCGGCCTGTTCGACGATCCTTACCGGCATGCGGCGCCGGCCAAATCCGCGGCGCAGCCGCCGGGCGAACTGGCCGCCGATGTCGCCCGGCGCGCGATTACGCTGCTCACCAATCGCGATATTCTGCCGCTCGCCGCAAATTTACATCGCATCGCCGTCATCGGTCCGCTCGCCAATGCGCGGGCCGAGATGCCCGGTCCCTGGTCGCTGGCTGGAAACCCGGACGATTGCGTGACGATCCTCGAAGGCTTGAAAGCCGCCTTGCCGCAATGCGACATCGTATTCGCGCCGGGGGTGAGCGCCACCGGCGAAGAGAACGGTGGAATCGCGGCGGCCTGCGCTTTATGCGCGACAGCGGAGGTTGTTATTCTTTGTGTCGGAGAAACGGCCGGCATGAGCGGCGAAGCGGCCTGCCGGGCGGCGCCGGGCCTGCCTGGCCGTCAGCGCGAGCTTGCCGAAGCGGTGATCGCGACCGGCGTTCCCGTCGTCGCTTTGCTTTCCTCCGGCCGTCCGCTGATGGTGACCTGGCTCGCCGATCAGGCGCGGGCTCTCGTTGCCACTTGGTTTCTCGGCAATGCCGCCGGACACGCTATCGCCGCCGTGTTGACGGGGCGATTCAACCCGACGGGCCGGCTTCCCGTCACATGGCCGCGGGAAACAGGCCAGATCCCGATTTTCCACGCGGCAAGACCCGCGAGCCGGCCGGCCGATGCGGTTGATCGTTATACCAGCAAATATCTCGACCTCTCGATAGAGCCGCTTTTCGCTTTCGGGCACGGCCTCTCTTACGCTCGGGTCAAATTGCAAAACCTTCGTGCAGACCGCAGAGAATTCACGCTCGCGGACAGCATCGAAATCAAAGTCGACGCCGTCAACGAGTCCGGGATCGCCACGGAAGAAACAATATTCCTCTTTGCGCACGACATCGTCGCGACCTCGGCGCGCCCGCTTCTGGAGCTGAAAGCCTGGGCCAAGGTCGCGCTGGCGCCCCGCCAAACCAAAGCTGTCGCGTTTACGCTCGCCGCCGAATGCTTTTGCTGCCCCGGCGAAAATTTCAAGCCCGTGCTGGAACCCGGCGATTTCGATATTTTGGCCGGCCTCAATGCCGATCGAAAGTCCTTGCTGGCCACGCGTTTGCGCGCTTGCCAGCCGGGTGCCCCGAAGGCTAGCTAGCCTTCCGCCGCTTCGAGCTCCTCTTCGACAGCCTCGATCTCGTTCTTCTCGTCCATCGCTTCGAGGTCGAATTCCTCCGCTTCTGCCTCGAGCTCGATCTCGCTCGCCCCGGCCTCGATCTCGCTCGGCTCGGCTTCGATTTCCGCAAACCCGGTTTCGAAGTTCGTGTCGATGGGTGCGATCTCGATCTCGATCTCGGGCGCTGGCGGCGGGGCCGCGACTTTGTGCGGGCGTGGCGCGGGTGCGATGGGATGAACCGGCACGGGCTGGCGCGGGGCTTGTTCCTTATTCAGCTCGGCCGCGCGTTGCACCAGGCGATCCAGCAGCATAAGCGAGGCGTCTTGTGCTTCGGGTGTGAGCGCGGCAATCGCGTCTCTGAGTTTTGCGACGTCGAGGACAAGGCGGCGCACGGGACCCGTGCCGAAGGTATTTTGAAGGAACGGGGCATCGCGGTCGCGATAGGTACCGGCATCGCCCGCGACAATGATGGCGGACGGCGGCGGGGGAGCCGGCGGCCGGACGATCGCGGCGGCCAAGGGCGATTTAAAGACGCCATTTTCGCCAACGGTCAGCTCTTCCTTGCGGATCGTGAGCGACACGAGATCCTTGCCTGCGATCAGGTGGAGGATGCGCGAGGGCACTTTCGCGACGGCCTCGTCCACGGCGGTGTGGATCATGTCGACCTCCCAGCGCTGCGTGAAAAGCGTAATTAGCTGGTTCGTGAGCGCCGCGGATTTCACGGGCCCGCGCGGCTCCATCGCGACCAGACGGAACGCGCGTGCCATTTCGACCGGGCTGACCGTCCGCATGATCGAAGCCAAGGCCCCGCTTTCTACCGAGACGCGATCCAATCCATTGCCGCCTGCTTTTAAGACGAAGCGCCCGGATAGGTCTTTGCCAGCTGCTGTTGGATCCTGACCGCCCGCGATGAGGCGATACACGGCAGGCGTCAAAAGAATGGTCTCCTTGAAGGCTTGTCCTTCGAAAATGCGAAGAATGCCGCCGCCCCCCGCCACCGACGGGGGCTCGATTTCAAGGTTTACGTGTTTCGTGACCGGGTCCTTGGCGGGCGCGCCGGGAGCGGATTCCCAAAGGGCCGATAGGCTGAGTCGCTCCTTGGGTTCGGCCTCGCGCGATATCCGGCGTGCTTCGGTCGCGGCGATCTCGTCTTGCGACATGCTGCCGAGGTGCTCTTGAATCGTTGCCGTGAAATCAGCCACCTTGGTCTCTCGTTTGATCGCTGCCGGTCAAGTCCACATTGGACGAGCCAGGACCGCGCGGCGGGGAACGCGGCCCAACCGAGGCGATCCTAGCGAAAAAGACTTTCAACTTTTTGAACGGAGCCCTTGCGGCAATGTTTTTTTCAATCGGTGGTGGGCAGGGTCTCAGGTGTTCTCAAATGATCAGCTTTTTCCGGGAAAGCGCCGTGCCTTGAGTTGGTTGACGCGAAACTCGCCTTGGCGCTCGAACATCCAGCCTGGATATTCCTTGGGGAGCGCGCTGACTTGATCGAGAATTGTCAGCTCCGCGGGCGTTAGATCGACCTTCGTGGCGGCGATATTCTCGTCGAGCTGTTCCAAGCGCTTGGCGCCGATGATCACACTGGTCACGGTCTCTTGGTGCAGCAGCCAAGCTAGCGCGATCTGGGCGACGGAAACACCGCGCTCGTCCGCGATATTCCGCATGGCATCGATACAGTTGAAAGCGCGATCGCGATCGACGGGCGGAAAATCGAAGGTGGCCCGGCGGCCGTCCTGTCCGGCTTGGTTGTCGCGGCTATATTTGCCGCTGAGGAATCCCCCTGCGAGCGGGCTCCAGACCATTAATCCGAGCCCTTCGCTGCGCAGCATTGGAACGATTTCACGCTCCAAGTCGCGTCCCGCCACGGTGTAATAGGCTTGCAAGGATTCAAACCGTGCAAGGCCATGCCGTTCCGAAATGCCAGTTGCCTTGACGATTTGCCAAGCGGCCCAATTGGAGACGCCGGCGTAACGAATGTGGCCTTGTTGAACCAAGGTATCGAGGGCCCGTACCGTTTCCTCGATCGGAGTGGCGGGGTCGAAGCCGTGGATTTGGTACAAATCGATATGGTCGAGTTGTAGCCGCTTGAGGCTCGCCTTTACGCCATCGATGATATGTACGCGAGACGCGCCTCTCTGATTGACGCCTTGCCCCGTCTGCCCGAAGACTTTCGTAGCGACGACGACGCTGTCGCGCGGGACGTTCAAATTTTTGAGGGCTTGGCCGGTGATTTCCTCCGAACGGCCCTCGGCATAGACATCGGCCGTGTCGATAAAATTAATGCCGGACTCGATCGCTTTGCCAACCAATTCCTCGGCTTCCTCGAGCCGGAGCGAACCAATCTGGCCCCAGATTCCCGTATCGCCGCCGAAGGTCATGGTCCCCAGGCATAGTTCGGATACAAACAGACCGGTGCGGCCTAATTCATTATAGCGCATCGTGGTTTAATCCTGCTGATATTGCCGCGCAAAGCCAGCGCCTGCGTCTATGTTGAATGGGGGGCCGTCTCCGGCCGGCGGAAAGCGTACGGCTCGTAAAGTAGGCAGCGTCAGCGTCGCTGTCCAGCCAGGACGCCTGGGAATCTCGCCTGGCCAGGGGGGCAAGGTGAATCGGGGGCCGAGTGAGCCGGGTGGGCAAGGTGAGTCATTGCCGCAACACTGTCGAAACGCCGGGTCCCGATTGCCGCTTCGCTCTTGCCACGAGTGACGTTCACTGATTCCATTGCATCAGTCCGGTGGAGTGAATCGCAATGACCGATCCGCAAAAAGCGAAACACGATGCGCCTCCTGTTGCGCCGCATGGCGCCTCCCGTCTTTCCGAAGTGACCGCTGCTGGCGCCTTTATCGCCCGGCGCGCGGTCTTGAGGGAATTGATGATCCAGCCGCCGGTGCAGAAGAATATCTGGATCACGGCGGCCTGCGGGCAGCGGCTCCCGATTTACCAGATCGGCAGTCTGTTTGGCCGGGAATGACGGAACCGATGAGTGGCGCCGGACTTGATGAGGCACAAAGCCGGATTGGCCGGGCCGCACTTGGTTTGAGTGAAGACGATTTGGCGGTGGCGGCCGGCGTGCCTCTCCGTGACATTCTTTCCCTTGAAAGCGGGGGAACCATCGCGCCTGGCACGGCTCTTAAAGTGGCGGCGGCGTTCGAGCGGGCCGGGGTCAGCTTTCATACCGGCGCGGATGGGCGGGCCTTCATGCGCGTGCGAACCCTCGATGGCATCATCGAAGCGCCGGTCACGTTTTCCAAGCGTTGAACAGAAGCGGCTTCATCGTTCAGGGCGCCAAGGTTCAAGGCGTCAAGCCGCTGAAAACGCCGGCTTCAACGGCCAGGGATTGATTCGCGATGGGCGTTCATGTCGTAATTTCGCCCGGCGGCCGGCGAGGCGGCCGTAATCCGTTCGGTTGAAAGAGCCAGCGGCGGAAGAAACTAAAATGTTTTCAATAACCTTTCCCGTTTTTCCGCAACAGGGGCGAAACCCCGGGCGGCGGCTTGATATTTTTGTAGGCTTGGCGGGCATGTTCTGATTCATTCTGGGAATGAAACAGCTGCCCGACATCGACGCGTTATCCGCCCCGGAGCTG